>CAJUND010000030.1 GCA_910587655.1 uncultured Agathobacter sp.
AAGTGCGTCGGATGATGACGCGCCGGAGCGGTTTTACCATGGATTTGTGCTGGGACTGATGGTGGAGCTTTCCGGAAGGTATACCATCACCTCCAACCGGGAAAGCGGATTCGGACGGTATGACGTTATGCTTGTTCCGGCAGACCGGGGAAAAGACTGCGCGTATATTATCGAGTTCAAGGTCCATAAGCCAAACAGGGAAAAAGACCTTGCGGAAACCGTTGCCAATGCCCTGCTTCAGATAGAGGAAAAGCAGTATGAAGCGCAGCTTATTGCAGACGGATTTGCGCCGGAGCGGATAAAAAAGTACGGTTTTGCATTTCAGGGGAAACAGGTGCTGATTGGGTAAAGAAAAAATAGATTCTGTCCGGGCTCACAGAAAATACGGTAAATTTCCCAAAAACACTGGCAGGGATAATAAAAGAGAAAGGATACAGGATAACTTGGGAAAGTTTTTTAATAAGGCGAAAAATGATTTAAAGGAAAAATCTAATAAAACAGCAGATATAGAAGAGCTGCAGCAAAATTTTATACTGTTTTTTGACGGTGTAAAAAAACAGTATCCAAAACTGGAATACCCTTCAAAAAAATATGATGAGACACATATTGCAGAAGCAGAAAAAGCCATGAAACTGTCCTTTAATGAAGAACTGAGAGAATGGTTTCAGATAATCGGAGACGCAAAGTTCGGTCTGGATGAATTTTTTGCGGGACTGGAGCTTTATAATCTTGATGAAATGCAAAAAGAATGGAAAATCTGGAGGGATTTTGACAATGATGAGGAACTGAACGATGCAAAGTACTATTCTTCTGACCCTGAGGGTGCGGTAAAATGCAGGTATACGAATCCGTTATGGATTCCGCTGGCACATGATTCCGGTTCCAATTACATTGGGGTTGACTTAGATCCGGACGTAAATGGAACGGCAGGCCAGGTGATTGATTTTGGCAGGGATGAAAATGACAAAAAGGTTCTTGCGGGTTCCATAAAAGAACTGCTCCGGCTGTTCATCCAGTATCAGAGTGAACTGTTTGTGGAGAAAGATGAGGAAGGGGATTATTACTATACCAACGAGGATGACATCCATACCATAGACTGGTTAAAAGGGAAGACTGTTTAAGAAGGGGAAAATACATGAGAAAAGAACTGGAATACCATGAACCGGATAAAACGAAGCTGGAATCAGTAAAAACGCTGATAGATTTGGTTGCAAATGGAGAAAGGGATACGGAAACCGCATTAAATGAGCTTGGAAAAATTACGGGAAAACAGCACAGCCAGACAGAATTTGCAGAATACTGGGGATGGACAGATCTGGATACCGTAGCGCGGCAGGCACTTATGGAACCGCCCTGCGTTAAGGATTTGACAAGAGATGAGCTTATTGAAATCATATCCATGATCCAGGAAGCCATGACGGAAAACGAAAGCAAAATGACATATTATATGGAACTGCTGCATAAATCCCTGCCGCTGGCGGATGTACTGGAATATGTTATGCGGCCGGATGACAGCGAAAAAATTGCGGATGAAATGCTGTCGGCGGCACGTCAGGGGGTTATTTTACTGTGATGAAAAAGGCAGAAGCTGACAAAATCCCTGAAATATACAGGGAAATGGAAAAAAGGGGATTTTTTGACCTCAGCGAATACGATGGATACAGGAATTACGGCAAATATTTGTGGATGAATGACATGGAATGGATGCCGGTAGAAGACATTATAAATTACGAATATGAAGAAGGGGAAAGTCAGGATATCATACCTTTTGCAACAACAGCAGGAGGGGATAAATGGGTATGGGTGACAGACCGGAATTATTATATTGGAATCTGCGACCATGCAGATACCATCGGGGAATTTTATGCCTGTGACCTGGAAAGTGCGATATTACGGCATATTTTTGAATATGTAACGGAAAGCGGCTTTTATGTTGATGAAAGCAGGGCGAGGTCATATGAAATCAGTGAACCGGAATTAAAAAAGAGACTAAAGGACTGGCGTACCAGACTGGATGGTATTCTGAAAGAAGAATACCTGAAAGCAATTGACGACCTGGGAAAACTGCACCTGAAAAAATTTGTATATGGAAAGGCAGAATATTATGGTCTGCTTTCAAATGATGAACTGGATGAGCTGATAGAAAAATATATTCAGTTTGACCGGCTTGGAGAGGAATTTGAGTGGTGCACTATGGAATATTTTCAGCTTTGCAGTTGTGATGACTGTATGGGAACCAAAATATAAGAATTATAACTGTCATTTTTTGGCTGTAAGGAGATTGGTTGCGGGGAGGTTTTCAGATGGCAAAAACAATTGGAATAGGAATACAGAGTTTTGGAAAAACTCTGAATCTAAGTATGTTAGAGCATTTCTTTTCCGTTGAGTATGCAGACAGGGGAAATTTGTTTGAGGGACTTTTCATCTGGGAAGAAGAAATGTACCGGGACCTGCAGGGAACGTATCCAGTGCTTAGCCTTTCCTTTGCGCGGGTTAAGGAAGAAGACTATGTGACAACCCGGGAAAAAGTCTGTCAGATTATCCGTAAATGCCAGCAGCAGTGATATCACTTCAGCCCTTTACCAGCTGTCAGATTATTTATACCGTTATTATGGAAAAAAGGTCATCATCCTATTGGATGAATACGATACCCCGATGCAGGAGGCGTATGTGAACGGATTCTGGGATGAGCTGGTTTCCTTTACAAGAAGCTTGTTTAATTCTACATTTAAGACCAATCCATATATGGCAAGGGGCATTATGACAGGAATTACCAGAATCAGCAAAGAATCCATTTTTTCGGATTTGAACAACTTAAAGGTTGTTACCACTACATCTGATGAATATGCAACGGCGTTTGGTTTTACGGAGGAAGAGGTTTTTAAGGCATTAGATGAGTATGGATATGGCGGGAAAAAGGAAGAAGTCAAAGGGTGGTATGACGGCTTTATTTTTGGAGGGCAGAAAGATATTTATAATCCGTGGTCAATCTTAAATTTTCTGGACACGGGGAAAATCGCTGCGTACTGGGCGAACACCAGCAGCAATAGTCTGGCAGGAAAATTAATCCGGGAGGGAAATGCGGATGTCAAGAGAGCTTTTGAGGACTTGTTAGCGGGAAAAACCATTCTTTTTCCGATTGATGAACAGATCGTATATGACCAGTTAGATGACAATGAAGAGGCAATTTTTAGCCTGCTGCTTGCCAGTGGATATTTAAAAGTAATAGGATATGAGGACTTGGAGAATATTCCGCTATACCGTCAGCCGTTATATGAGCTGGCACTGACGAATCATGAGGTGAAGCGTATGTTTTTTCTTATGGTACGCAGTTGGTTTGATAAGGAAAAGAGAAGCTATAAAGAGTTTGTCAAAGCACTGATTGCCGGAGATAAAAAGGCAATGAATGTCTATATGAACCGTGTGGCATTGCAGACATTCAGCTATTTTGATACCGGAAAAAAGCGTTCCTTTGATGCACCGGAACGCTTCTACCATGGTTTTGTTTTGGGACTGCTGGTAGATTTGGCGGAAGGACACGTGATAACGTCCAACCGTGAAAGCGGTTTGGGACGGTATGATGTGGTGATAGAGCCGAAAGACTGTGGGAAGGATGCCATCATTTTGGAATTTAAAGTATGTGACCCGGAGGAAGAACGCACACTGGAAGACACGGTGCAGTCAGCTCTTACCCAGATAGAGGAAAAGGAATATGCGGCTTCCCTGATTGCCAGGGGCATTCCGGCAGAACATATCAGAAAGTACGGATTTGCGTTTGAGGGGAAGAAGGTGCTGATTGGATAACGGTAAGATGTGATAACAATTATTTTGTTTTTAATTCCCCTCGTGTGATTGTATATAAAAACTTGACAGCAGCAGTCTAATACGTTAAACTGAAATTAAGTTTAATGCGTTAGACTGCTTTTGCTTAAATACCACAGAAGGGCGGGGATAAAAATGGATGTACCAAAAGTATTTGAAAGCGAATACCGTTTTTGCGAAATTTTATGGGAGAATGAACCTGTGACGAGCAGGGAGCTGGTTCGCCTGTGCAGTGAAAAGCTGGAATGGAAAAAGTCGACAACTTACACCGTCATAAGGCGTCTGTCTGAACGGGGAATCTTAAAATCCGAAAATGCTGTCGTGACCTCACTCGTTTCCAGAGAGGACGTACAGTCTGCGGAAAGCGCGGAGGTCGTTGAGCGGACATTTTCCGGTTCGCTGCCGGGATTTATCGCGGCATTTACAAGAAAAAAGAACTTAACCAGACAGGAGATTGATGAAATCCAGAAAATTATTGACAGCTACAAGGAACAGGAGGACGAGGCATGAAAACAAGCCGGGACGAATATCAGGCTTAAGGTGTCCGTCGGGAAAAATTAAAAAAAGGAGGAACTGACATGGAACATTTATTTATCCGTATTTTACAAATGGGTATTTCAGCCGGCTATCTGATTCTGGCGGTACTGGCAGTCCGTTTTTTATTAAGGAAGGCCCCGAAAACCATGCGCCTTTTTCTGTGGCTTCTGGTTGGAATCCGTCTGCTTGTCCCGTTTTCCATTGAGTCTGCATTCAGCCTGGTTCCGGATACGCATATGGTGAATGGGCATTACCGCATGGAAACGCCGCAGCAGATAGAAAATACCAGTCCGGAAGTTTTACAGACTGTACATAACCCGCTTCCGGCATCGGAGATACAGCCCGGACAGACCGAAACCACGGCAGACCCGACACCGCCGTATCTGAAAATCGGTACAGGAATCTGGCTTGCCGGAGTGGCAGCCATGGCAGTTTACATGCTGGTTAGCTGGCTTGGACTTGCAAACCGTGTAAAAACTGCAGTTCCGGTGGATATTGCGACAGACGGGGAACACAGGATAAAGGTTTATCAGAGTGAGCAAATTGACAGCCCGTTTCTGTTTGGAATTATCAGACCGCGTATTTACATACCGGAAAATATTGCGGATAATGATATTCCCTATGTGGTACTGCATGAAAAAACGCACCGGGAACGGAAGGATTTCCTGATAAAATTTGCCGGATTCCTGCTGCTTGGCGTGTACTGGTTTCATCCGCTTGTCTGGGCGGCATACATTATGATGTGCAGAGATATTGAGCTGATTTGTGATGAGCAGGTAATCCGCAGGCTTGGGGAACAGGAGAAAAAGGCATATTCGCAGGCACTTCTTGACAGCGCGGCACAACGCCGTATCATATCGGCGTGTCCGGTTGCTTTTGGCGAGATTGGAGTCAGGGAACGGGTCAAAAATGTGTTAAACTACAAAAAGCCTGCTTTCTGGGTCGTCATAGCGGCAGCCGCTGTATGTGTGGCAGTTCCGGTCTGCTTTATGACGCAGCAAAAGGCGGATATTTCAAAACCTGATAACTCACTTGCAGGTGTCTATTATATGGAGATTCCGGATGAGACGGATGCTTTATTATCCGGAATACAGGAAGCAAAGCTGACACTTGATGAAAAAGGAGAATTTACATTTTCCTATGATGTGCTTAGTTCCTATTTGCCTTATGGAAGTTATGAGTTAAATGGAACTACCCTGACGGCAGTCACCAGTGATGGGGAATACCACTATCAGTTTACGCTGACGGATGGCGGGGAGCTGGTTTTTCATGAGGCACAGTCGTCAAAGCTGACGCTGACAGATGCAAGAATGGGAGTGGCAGTCAGGGACGGTTCGGTATTTGCTAAAAAAGAAGACAACCCGGGAGATACCATTATAACAGAATTTCCTGGAACGGAAGAAACGCAGAATGGCTCAGAGCCTGCAAAACAGAACCGGGAAGAAATCGAAAAATGGGCGCAGGCATTCTGCAGCCGTAACGGAAAAGCCATTGACGGAATGCTGGAGGAAGGGGCAAAGCAGGAGCTTACCCAAAAGTGTAATTTTGTCAAGTTTAAGGACGGCAGCATCGAGCTTGGCTGGTCAAGCCCGTGGCCATGGAGTTCTGATATGGGTGAAGGATACCGCATTATCAGCCTGACAGACAGTTTTGCGGAAATTCTGTATTATGCACAGGTTTCGGATCCGCACATAATCGTCTGGAGGGAACAGCTTACTTATAAAATGAAAGATAACAACTGTGTTATAACCTCGGAAGCAATTCAGTTTATGGAGGATATCTGTACCCTTAAAGAGTTTGAACAGGCATATCCAAATCAGGTGATAGCAGGAACCATGATGGATTATTACTCTTTCAATGGTGCAGGCGAATATTTACATAAAGAAGATGATGCGCTTGTACAGCCGGATAAGGCAGCCGTTTGTCTGCTTAACCTGCTGGATGACCAGGATAAAGTCAGCACGCAGGTAATTAAATCGGATATGGACGAAAATGTATGTATAGTAAGGATTACTTTTCATCTGTCCAAAGGAAAGTCCGTGGATGTAACCATGTTCCGGCCATATGGAGAGGATGGAGTCTGGGTGCCTTATAATGCATCTGCATTAGTGAAAACAATTGATATAAAGAAAATTGATGATGTACTCAGGCAGGATGCTGAAACGCTGGAAACGTTGTTTCCAGACCACCATGAATATGTATTAAACAACCCGCTTACCCAAAGCGTGGATCTGGACGGCGACGGTAGGAAAGAAAACATCAAACTGACTGATTTGCATTATAACGGCGGGGACGGTGGTTATGCATTGTCCGTTACAGATGCCGGAACAGGAGAACAGATTCCCCTCCCGGACGGATATACCGAGGAAAATGGATTTCCGCTGAGTGCCGATTATGCGGAGCCGGAACTGGTTATTGGATTAGGCGAAGGAAAAAATGCCGGCGTCATTGCAAAAATCAAAGGCGGAGCGCTGCTTCGGATTTATGAGAGAAAAGGGCTGCGTGCGGAAGTAAAGGAATTGATGCTTAAATATAATACTTTTGATTCCAGGATTGACGCTGTAAGCGGTTGTCAGGTTATTACCCGTGAGGATGAAAGCACACCAACGCTGGTATTAAAAAGTTATGTATCAGGTGCTATGGGACATTCGGATACATTTGGTTATATTATTACAGAACTGAAATTACAAAAGAACCATACATGGAATTCAAAGTACTATTTTCTGCTGGACAGCTGTGGGGAAGAAAATTCATAAACCTGCAATACTTTGTGTTAATATAAGGGACAAAGTGGTATTCACCTTGTCCCTTCAAAACAGTCCTGATTAAATATCCTCCAGCCATCTCTTAGCCAGCGGCAGCCAGCTCTGGCATTCCTTCTGAATGCCGTACCCTTCCGGGTTTTCCGCAAGACGGTCACAGGTGCTGAGCCCGTGTCCGCCAAGAGGGTACATATGAAATTCCACCGGAATATCATATTTCTTCATTGCAGAAATCAAAAGCAGTGAATTTTCCACCGGAACACAGTCATCCGTATAGGTGTGCCAGAGAAAAGTCTTCGGGGTATCTGCCGTGACCTGCTTTTCCAGGGAAACCTTCTTTAGCATTTCCGGTGTTTTCTGCCCGTTTAACAGAGCGTTAAAAGAGCCTTCATGGGAAAATCTGCCGGAAGTGATGACCGGATAGCAGAGCAGCATCCCGGCAGGCTTTAATAGGTCAGCCGTTACTCCGGTTTTTTCGGCAAGCCATGATTCGTGCCAGAACATCCCAAGGCTGGCGGCAAGATGACCGCCGGCAGAACATCCCTGCACCACGATTTTTTTTGTATCAATATTCCATTCTTCTGCGTATTCATGAATTAGTTTCATTGCCTGCGCCGCTTCAAGCAGTGCTGTCGGATAAACTGCCGGCGCAACGGAATACCGCAGAATCGCCACATGGTATCCAGTACTTAAAAAATGCATGGCAATCGGTTCTGCCTCCCGGTCAGACGTCATTTCGTAACCGCCTCCCGGACACATAAGAATGAGCGGGCGTTTTTTAATACGAAATTCCACTGAATCATCCAGAATATATGTGTAAAGCGCTGCATACGGAAGGGAACCTTCCGCCTTTAAATGAAATTTTTCAGTCCGCATAACGGATACCTCCTATTTTAATTTGTCAGTTTGATTTTTTATTCTTTATCTCTTGGTGAACAGTCTCTGATTCGTGGATACATCATACCATAATTAACCGTTTTACTCAATCCGATTAATTAAAAATATTATTTGAGTATTGTTCCAACTACTCCTGCGAGTAACAGCATAACTGCCGGTACAATATATTTTCGAGGGTGGTGCCATAAATCACTCTCAGTTTTCCATCCCCTAACCGGGTAAAACCATTCCAAAAGAACGGAAAAAACTGCACTTTGCATAGCAAAGAAAACAGCAGTAACAATCATCCGGACAGTAACACCGCCGGCCTGAATCTGATAGCTGCAAAGGAAAATCACATCTGCAGTTATGTTGCAAAAGAAAATAAATAAACAATAAGGCGCACAAAAGGTTTTTTTCTGGCGGGGCAGAAAACGCACTGCCTGCTCTAAAGCATGGTCGCTGGACAATAAAATGCAAACGGGCGTATTCAAAGAAAGAATAGCAAAGCCAACCGGAATCACAAACGGACTTTCCATCTGTCTGAAAAATGCAGGTAAAGCGCAGGCTGCACACCACATGACCAAAATATTCATTAAATAGTTTTTATGACTTACCAGGTACCGAAAGAAATAAATCCATACCGAATGGCGTTTGTGCCCCCGAATGACCTTTCTGCTTTTTTCTTTCTGAAGATAGAAAGAATATCCGTCTGCATTTCGTAACAGCAGAAATGCCAGAATGCAGCTGGCTGTAATGACGGGAATAAACCATGGTTTATTCCACCCAAAAAAGACAGCGGCAAATACTGCGGCAGCCCACAAGGTTCCCACATACCAGCATTTTTTCAGGGAAAAAATGGCGGCAGCCACAAGGACTGCATTCACTGCACAAAGAATACTGCTTAAAATTTCTGCCCGGTTCCATGTTGATACAGCCAGTAAAACCGCCAGCAGAACTGCCGTTTTTGTCAGAAAGGTATAAGCACCCATTGCAGCAACATATGAAAAAACAAAATCCCGTTTCTGAAAGGGAAGCATGATGATGTTTAGCATATTAGCGGCGTTATCTTCCGAAGAAAGAGTCTGCCACATTACACCTGCGGTAAAAGTACTTACCGTCAGATACAAAATAAACGGTGTAATCCTTACCCTCAAATCAGCAATATATAATCCCTGGAAGATAACCAGACAGATAAAAATCGTCCGTGCCAGTCTCTCGTATTTTGCACCAAATAGTTTTTTGGAAAAGGCATTAAATATCATTTTCATAACGCAGAGCCTCCCGTATGCCTGCGGCACTAATCTGTCCGCTTTCAAATGTCTGACGGATTTGTCCGTTTTCCAGAACAAATACACGGTCAGAGGTCAGTGTGATGCTTTCCAGAATGTGGGAAGAAAACAGGACGGTACCATATTCCTTGTAACCGGCAATCTGTCTGTATAGGTATTCTGTACTTTCAAAGTCCAGACCGTTTACCGGCTCATCCAGTAAAAGCAGTTCCGGTTTTAATGCAAAAGCAGTAATGAGAAAAGCTTTTTTCCGGTTTCCGGTTGAAAGGTCTTTGAATAAAACATCTGTATAATCTTCAAAATGAAATCCTTGTATCAGTTCTGACACATCTGGCAGTTTTTTCTTATATGCCGAAAAAACATAAGAAAGATATTCCTGGAAAGTAAAATACTGGAAGGAATTGTCCTCGGCAAACACGGTATAGCGGCAGAGTTTAAAATCGCGCTTCCTGAGTTTCATGGTGCTTCCATGAAGCTGGATACCGTTGGAACGGTAAGTAGGAATCAGCCCGGACAGCACTTTTAGGAAAGTGGTTTTTCCAGCGCCGTTTAATCCAATCAGGCCCACAACTTCGTGTTCAGCCAGTTCCAGGGAAAATGTCTGGAGTACTATTTTTCCGCTGCTATACCATGCACTTAAATTATTTATCGTCAACAGAGGTGTATTCATTTTACCTGCCCCCTTTTATCATTCTTTCCCTTTTTCCATACGGCATAAGCCGAATACAGGAATGCAGTGCCTAAAATGACATAAAGAACTGCCATTTCAAAACTGCCCGATATGCCGCTTACAATAGCGGCTGCCAGCCAGACCAAACCTAAAAATCCACGAAAAAATATATGACGCATCAGCGTTACCTCCTTAAAATATTTTTTTATTTGCTGATATCATAGCTGAAAAAGTGCGGCTGTGCGGGAATGTCCGTAAACTGCAGGTTTTTGACCGCGAAAAAGCTGCAAAGCATGACCTGCCCTGCAGCTTGTAATATATCCTTTATTCAGTTGGTGCGTGCTGAAATGATAAAGTGGCAACAGCCCTGAATGTATTGCCATCATAAGATGTCTGTATCATGCCATCATATTTTTCAGCAGCAGTCTTTGCGCTTTTTAGTCCCCATCCATGCAATCCGTTATCGGTTTTTGAAGTTTTCAGCGCCCCGTCCTGTTTTACAGGCGGCGTTAAAAAGCTGTTCTCCACCTTTATAATCAGCATTTGGTTGATGCGGCGGATGGTAAGCCGGATAAATTTCTGTCCGGAATCCGGTAACTGTTTTGCGGCTTCCAGTGCGTTATCCAGCAGATTCCCCAGTATAGCGCACAAATCTGTACTTTTAAGATTAGTATGGCGGGGAAATTCAACCTGTATCTGATAGTTTATTCCATTTTTTTCTGCGGCTGCCGCTTTACTGTTTATGAGATAGTCTGCGGTTTCATCTCCCGTCCACAGGCGGTCGGTTATTTCTTTTACAGGTGTCTGTAATTCGTCCAGATACTGCACAGCCTCATCTGTCCTGTTATGTGAAAGCAGCTGGCGCAGCACGCCAATATGATTATGGAAATCATGGATCAGTTTTGCATTAATTGCATAAGTATTGTTTAATGTCGTATAATCTCGTTCCAGCAGCTTAGCCTGCTCAGTTTTTAATTCTGCCAGTTCCTTTTCGGTCTCATACTGCCGGTTCATATTGAACACCATAACAGACATCATTAGGACAACTGCCTGAATCGTCCACATATACAGCGTGTCATCGGCAATCGCAAGAACAGTCTGCACGGATAAGGTTACAATTGCAAGAATGCCCGCAGCGGCAATTACGGAAACGAAGCGGAACGCTTCTTTGCCGGATATATTCGGATGTTTCAAAAGATACCATACCAAGGCAGTCAGTAACAGATGGATACACCAGACTGCAATTTGTCCGTTTCCCGTTTCATAATCAAGAAAGGCTGGAGAACAGAATAACACGCCGAGCCACGCCGCAAAAAGGAATTGCCAGAATGAAACAGCAATTTCATAAAAGATTCCGATAAACAGACTCATTCGAGTATCTGCTTTTTGAAAATAACCGGCGCAGACAAAAATCAAAATGATTTCTAATGCCATACGGTAATAATCCGGGAGTTCCGTCACGGAAAGTATAACAGAAACAGCAGCTGAACCAGCCAGAACCGCTGCTATACTTTTCCATTCAGGCTTTCTGGCGGAAAGCAGTCTGAAAATCAGGAACAGACAGACAACAGACCGTACACCGCTTGCTGTAAAATCTGAGAATAAAATAAGCCCGTCCATCATATATGTGTCCCCCAGTAATTATTAATCTGCGCCTTAACCTCCTGTAAATGCGTGCGGCTTACAGGAAGTGACACACCGTTTTTCAGAACGGCCATACCATCTTTTATCTGCATAATATGTATCATGTTCACGATGCAGCCCCGGTCAATATAGATAAATTCTTCTGCATTTAATTCTGCATAAACCTGCTGTAAACTTTTCCGCACTTTAGATATTTCGCCGGCAGTAAAAATACATGCATTTTTTCCGTCCCTTTCAATGTAATAAATCTCTTTATAAGGGATTTTTTCAAGGCGGCTGTTCGTATGAATGGTATAGGTTTTTCCATCTTCCAGCTCAATCAGTTTAACTGCATCCTGTATGGCAGAAGACAGCCGTTTATCTATATCATTTTTGGGCACATATCGAAAAATGGACAGTTCAAAGGCGTCTATTGCATATTCAATATGTGAAGTAATAAAAATAATTTTTACATTCGGCAGACAGGGCTTTATTTTTTCTGCAATCTCCATACCGGTAGTTTCCGGCATTTCTATATCCAGTAAAATCAGGTCAAAGAAAAACCCGTCTTCAGTAATATCATAAAGCAGATTATCACTGGAAGTATAGGCTGTTATTTCACCTGCACTTTTGCATTGTTTCAGGCAGGTTTCCGTAATTTTTTTATGTGCGGCAACTGCATTGCTGTCATCATCACAAACTGCTATTCGTAACATTTAATCACCTCGCTTGCAAGTGCCATTATACTACTCTTTCATGGGGTTCTCAATCTATGGGCTTTCTTATTTTCAAAACCTGACATAGAATTTTAAAAAGAAAACACTTGAATTGTGATAACAATGGCATTACAATTGAGTTACATAGATACAATTAATATAGTAAACGCTTGACAGAAGAGGTATGGTTTGGACGCAAAAGAATATAAATATTCAAAAATAAATGATTATATATGGCAGATTGCGGAAGATGAAGGGGTATATTGTACACTTGTAAAAGGAAATGAACTTGCCGTTCTGATAGACACAGGATATGGAAAGCGTGATTTGAGAACTTTTGTTGAAAATAATATATCCACTCCATATATGGTGATAAACAGTCACGGGCATCCGGACCATATTGGAGGAAACCATTGGTTTGATACTGTTTATGCCCTGCGGGAAGAGTGGGATGTCATAGAGTATTTTGAGGATAAGAAATCAAGGACATATGATTTGAAGGAAATAAAAACTGGCCAGGAAATATCTCTGGGAAATATACATATGACAATTGTTTCCTTGGCAGGGCATACAAAGGGGTCTGCTGGTTTTTTGGTTTCAGAAGAAAAGCTCTTGATTGCGGGTGACGCTTTCAATGAAGGATTATGGTTATTCAATTATGGCTCGTTGTCCATGAAGGATTTGTATGAAAACATAAAAAATACTATGAAACTGGATTTTCGCGAATATCTATGCGGACACAGCAATGAAAAATACAGTAAGAAAAAGCTGTTCTCACATTTAAGAAATATAGAAAACTTAAAAGTAGATGACAGTACCAGGCAAACTACAATTGGTTTTTTAACTTATTGCAGCAAATATATAGACGCCAATGGAAAATCCGAGATTGTCTTTACGGCGGACAAGGTTTAATTGACAAAAAATGACAATGCAGGTTTTTCTGTTATGAAACTTTCTTTCCCTTACGGGCAGTCAGGGAAAGGGAAATTTTTTTGCGAGGTAAACAGCAATGTTTAGTATAGAAGAAATCGAGGAAATTTCCAGTAAAGAGACTTTTCTAACCTTTTTAGATAAACTGATTTCCGATTTCCATAAAAATCCCAGCGAGTGGGAAAACCGGTCAGTTGATTTGTATCTTGAAGCAATGAAGTCATGGATTGAGGATTTTTCTTCATCTGAATTTAACGATATTGACTGGAACCATATTGATTATTCGACTATGTCTAAAATTTTATATATGGGGAAGATATATGAATAATAATTAAAGTATAGCGGCGGACAGATATTCCGCTATACCATTTTCATCATTACTGCCAATGACCAAATCAGCTATGTTTCTGACTTCGTTTATGGCATTCCCCATTGCAATGCCTTTTCCGCATAACTTGAGCATACCGATATCTGCATAATCATCACCAAAAGCCATAATTTCTTCTGTCTTTATTCCGCATACAGAAGCAGCCTCCAGAATGGCATTTTCTTTTGTGGCGGATTTTTTGGTAAATTTATACCAGTATCCGTCCGAAAAACGGATACAGTCGCAATTGTCCAGCAGATTCTGCAGCTTTTGGGCTTTACTGTCTTCAAAAATCTCTACACATATTTTCAGGGAATTTTCATTAAAATTTTGAAAATCGGTATAAATACTGTCTCCCCAGCTCTGGTCAAGCTTTCTGGGGTCTGTTTTATAATTCCAGTAATGGGAATCGGTGGTATCGACTGTTATTTCGCAGTCAGGACCGCATATCTTTCTGGCAGCTGCAATTATGTCCCTAGTTTCGTTCCCGGAAAATTCAGCTTTGTATATATAACTGCCATGATATTTTACCAGGGCGCCGCCGCTTGCAATTAATATATCCGGTTGTAATTCCCGGATAAAGGATAAGGCATTCTGTTCCCCGCGGGATGTGGATACGCCGGTTAATATACCGTTTTTTCTGCATTTTTTAAGTGTCTGCAGTGTATTTTCTGAAATTGTTTTGTCGCTGCGAAGCAGTGTTCCATCCAAATCAAATAAAAGCAGTTTATATTGATTCATTTATTCTGGTCCTCTCTGTTATTTTGTTTACAGTATACGGAAATTTCTGAAAGATGGCAAGTATGGAGATTACTATTCATGGGTCAGGAATGCGCACTAACTGCGCATTCCGTGAGAACATGATTCGGGAGTGAGGGGCGATTTTTGCGAAGCAAAACTCTGATATCGCCCCGAATCGTTACTATGAGCAGCCTTCCGGGTCGTGAATAGTAATATATGGAGAAAGCAGGGCGGGTACACGAATTTCCTTCAGGTTGACAAAAGAAAAAGCAGCTGCTATAATTAAACCATGAGTTCAATTAATGGGAAATGAGGAAAAGAATGAAAAATAATAAGATGAAAGAAAGGAAAAAGGTTGCAGGTGATTTTTCAATCTTTATTTGTGTTGCAAGCGCGTCACAAACGACAGAGCCTGCGGCATGGTACAAATGATGATAGGAATATATTTAAGCGGAACCGGAAACACAAAGCACTGCATGGAAAAACTGATACATCTGCTGGATGAAACAGCGTCTGCAGTCCCGATGGAACGGAAAGAAGCTGCGGAATTGCTGTCACAGCATGATTTTATTATTCTGGGATATCCTGTCCAGTTTTCCAATATTCCTGTCATGGTAAGGGATTTCATTACAGACCATAAGGAAATCTGGCAGGGTAAAAAAGTTTTCTGCATGGCAACAATGGCTTTGTTCAGCGGGGATGGTGCAGGCTGCAGTGCAAGGCTGTTGAAAAAGTACGGTGCAGAAATTGTCGGCGGGTTACATGTTAAAATGCCGGATTCCATTAGTGATGCGAAGCCGCTGAAAAAGTCAGATGAAAAAAACCGGGAAATCATTCAAATGGCAGACAGAAAAATTGAAAAGTGTGCAGAAAACATGAAAAAGGGAAAATTTCCAAAAGACGGTCTGTATTTTTATAACCGGATTGCTGGTCTTTTCGTTCAGCGTCTGTGGTTTAGGGGAAAGACTTTAGATTACTCAAATCGGCTGAAAATTAATGATAACTGTACAGGCTGCGGACAGTGCGCCCGGATATGTCCAATGGAAAACCTCGAAGTTAAAAATAATAAGGCGGTGGCAGGAAACCGCTGTACCATGTGTTACCGCTGCATTAGCTTATGTCCGGTGCAGGCGGTTACCCTGCTGGGAAATTCCGTTATCACACAGTACCGCTATGAAAAATGCGTTAGTGTGAAAAACAGCAAAAATTAGCGCATAAGAAAATGATGCTGTGCAGTAACATCATTGATAAACGATTCCCATCCCTCAGTATTGCTCATTGTTTCGTAGCAAAGTTTTGTATCGTGTGGGTAGTCTTCGGTTTCTGCGTTATGCAGCCTTGCCCACGCCGTTTGCGGGACATACAGAATTGCTTCAAACTCAAGATCGCGTTTCATTTTTCTTCTGCCTTTTATAATATCGTCGTAAAAACGTTTAGAATTGATGAGCGCCGCACAGCGGATGTACAAAAATTCATCTCCTGAGAAATTCTCATCTTTATAAATATCCGATGCAATTTTTTTCGTATCCAGCGAATATAAAAGTTCCGTCATCCTGTCATCAAAAGCAAAAATAAGTTCATCTCCCCATTTTGATAGAAATTCAACAAGCGGTTTTATAACGGCGTCATCATCGTCTGCATTTGTCCAGTCGAGATAGGAATCTGTAATATGAAAGAAATCATCTGCTGACATTTCTTTATTGTCAATAATTGCCTGGACAAAAGTTGGCGGTTTTTCTAATCCTGCTGTATAATATTTCCGTTCTTTTCTCTGGTTTACTGGCATATTCTGCTCCTTTTATATATTTTCTGCCTTGGCGCGGATTGCGAAAAATTCCTGGAAAGTTTCAGGCTCATCTTTAATTGTTTTCTGAATCAGAAGAAGTCTGCGTTTTCCGGTTCTTCTGTCAAGTATGGCAAATATTCTTACAATCAAATTGTCGCTGGCTAAACTTTCCTCAATGCTTTGATTATCAAATTCCTCAAATGCCCTGTAAAAACAACGCTGGTCAAAAACTCCCAGTTTCAGGGCGGTATCGTCCATGTATGCATTTTCTGTGGTCATACGTTTTTCCCATTTTTCGTCCCTGGGAAACAATTCCGCTTTCATCCAGTTGTTCCAGTAGCAGCCTTTAATTATTTCTTTTCCGTCATATCTTATTGCTGCCCGTCCTTCATGGTCGGGGCTTTTGCTGTATGATGTTGCATAGTACTGAATATGTCCCCGCAGACTTTGTGCTAAATATTCAGTTTCAAGTTTTTTCTTGATTCCGCTCCATGTCGCCATCTGTAGTTTCTCCCGTGAGATGCAGTAATTCTTTATCTGTTAAAAAATGACACCAGAAGCCGCACTGAGGTTCTGTAAAATCATATTGCAGCGATTTATTCCAGTCATTATCATCAACAAGTGTTAATACTGGTTTATTTTCACCCATTAACCGGTAAATTCCATATCTGCATAACATTCCATGAAAATTAACAATCATTATTACTCCTGTCATCTAAATAAATTGCCATATATAGTGAAGACCGGGTTGTAGTCACAGATAATAAAACGAAATATCTTTTATAAGGCTGTAATCCTTTTCTTCAAATTCGATACTCTTGTATTTGTTTATTTCTGACAGGATATACTTTACACTATCGGAATCCTGCTGAATTAATTCTATCAGATCGTTTCTTTCGTTCAGGTATTTTGCGATTAAATAGGTTATATTTTTTATTAAAGTTTTTTTATCCATTTAACATATCCACAAACTTTTGTGTCTTGTCAACAATGTTCTTCCCATTTGTAGCTGTTTTTAATAAATTACCGCGTCCACTCGTTTCCACGCGGATTTTATTCGGCTTGCCATTTATGTCAAACCTGCAATTTACAAAACTGATATACTCTTTGTCCTTTGAATAACGTACCTCTGCCGCTGCGTTATGAATTGTATCCAACGAAAGATAATGTATTTTAAATGGATGAAACATACATAAATATGCCAGTTCTCTATTGGATAAGTCAATCCAGAATGTGGACCATTGCGCCTGCATGCAGTAAGAAGAAATAAATCCTTCCCGGACACCTTTTCTTTTTCTGATGAAATAAAAAACCGGAGCTGACAGAATATAAAAACAGCCATAAGCAGGCAGTAACAGCAGCCATGCCGGATGAACAGGTGTCAAAATGGAAAGCAGCTTATTTACCCCTAACCACATCAGCGTTATAAAAATAAAATATAAATAATTAATTTTCTTCATGTTCACCGCCTTTACAACTGCTCCAGTAACCGCACCATATTTTCTCTGTGCGGAGTAATAATCTCTATATCCACCTCCGGGTGAACACTTACATATGCTGTGAGCATATCCATTAAATTATCCTTTGATTTCATATAATCATCAATAATAACTTCATCACTAAATCCAAGCCGTTTCAAAAGAATAGCTGACACAACGCCGGTACGGTCCTTGCCTGCTGTGCAGAAATACATGACATTGGATTTGGCATTCATAATTGTATCAATAATCTTTTCCATCTGTTCGTCTATCATCTGCCGGTAAATGGTATACAGATGTTCCAGCGATTCCGGTGTATCACCGCCGCCCGTGACTGGAAGGTGAATATATCTGAATTCTCCCAAATTTCCCAGACAACATGGTTGACTGAAAATTTCTTCATCTGACCGCAAATCTACGATTGTGGTTATATCCTGTTCTTGTAACCACTGGATTTCCTGGCTGGTAAGATTGTCCGGGACATCACTTCTGATGTAGCGCATGGTACCTGTCGGCAGTGCACGAGTGTTTCTTGTTGACTGTAATAAAGAACTCATAAATATTTATCCTTTCAGGTATAAATGGGCAGTGCTTTTACGGTTACCGCAAACAGCTTTGAATAATAATTTGATTATAGCAAAGGTGGCAGTAGAATGAAACAGGGAAAACGAGAAACTCCGAAATTTCAGAAAACCTATGTAAAAATCCATGGGTGAACCAGATGGGAAAGCAAGGCTTGTTTATATGAATTTATTCTTTCCCTTTGTTTTTTTCTAAGTGTAACCAGAAACACAAAGCACTGTATTGCTCATGTATTTATATTTGATAAAAACATTAAATCAATTACGGAATCCATGAGAAAAACAATATTTCAATTCCCAGCATGGTTATTCCTATAACGAACAGGTAATCCTCCACAAAGGATATTTTCATGCGCCGCAACTGTGTGATTTCAAGCCCGCGTCTGCCGCTCTTGGGAAAACGCTCAGCAAAGCAATAGATTCCGCTGATAAACAATGCAAATCCCAAAATCAATTTCCAGAATTTTGCCAAATAAATCGCAAGAATCATGTCTATAGTGACTACCATTGCTCCACACATCCACCTGATTCGCGCAGATATACCAATAGAAACTTTATTCCAGATTATCAAAATAATAAACCATATAAATATACCAATACTTTCTGCCATGGTTTTCCTTTCTTCGGTTAAAGAAAATATCTTGTTTTTTCTGGTGTACGCTGCGGGGGTCTTTTTTCTGCGTCCCATAAACTATCTCCGTTACTCATTATGTTATGGCTGAATTGCCGCAAACTCATAATTGTTTCAAAAATCGCACCATATTTTCCCCATGTGGAATGATAGCCTCTATAAGAATAATAATTTGATTATAGCAAAGGTGGCAGCAGAATGAAACAAGGAAAACAAGAAACTCCGAAATATCAGAAAAATCGTGTCAAAAATTCGGAGGTGAACCAAATGGGAAAGCAAGGCATGTTTATTTGAATTAATTTTTACAATGGCATACCATATATTTTTGTTGCAAATAGAGTTTGGAAGTGATATAATCAATTATAAAAAGAAACTTGGAGTGATTACGGCTGGGGTCAGGTATATGTGAAGAAAGTGTTGTGTAATTGGTTGTTTAATAAAAGGCTTACAGGACAGAAAGGAACAGCATGAAATTTCTACATTTAGGTGATTTACATTTAGGGAAAACATTGAGTGATTTTGATTTAATTGAGGATCAGAGGTATATCCTTGAACAGATTCTTGGTATCGCAGATAAAGAATCCATAGACGGTGTGCTTATTGCTGGAGACGTATATGATAAATCCGTTCCAAGCGAGGCGGCCACGAAGCTTTTGGATTATTTTCTCAGTAAACTGGCACATAAAGGAATAACAGTATTTATGGTGAGCGGAAACCATGATTCGGATGATCGTTTGAATTACGGAAGTACCTTGTTTGCATCTAATCAGATATTCATATCGGCTGTCTTTGACGGAACGCTTCATAAGCAGAGTTTTGCTAACGAGGATACAGAGATTGACATATACATGCTTCCGTTTGTAAAAGCTTCTCAGGTAAGACACTATTTTCCGGACGAGAATATAGAGAACTACGATGATGCTGTTCGCACTATTATAAGAAATACGCCTATAAATAAAAAAGCCAAAAATATTCTAGTGGCGCATCAATTTGTTGCAGGGAAAGGAGTAGATCCAGCACTTGCAGGTTCTGAGAGCGTTGGGACACAGAGTGTGGGTATGGTTGAAAAAATTGGATATGACTGTTTTGGCGATTTTGACTATGTGGCATTAGGTCACATTCATTCTCCGCAGAGAGTCGGTAGAGATGAGGTTCGATATTCAGGTTCTCCCCTTAAATATTCGCTTAGCGAAGCGAATAATGAAAAGTCGGTTCCTCTTATTACGGTATCAGCGGAAGGGGTTAAGATAGAACTTGTTCCCTTAAAGCCGATGAGGGACATGAGACACATAAAAGGGACATTGAAGGAACTGCTGGATAAAAAGAATGTAAAAGCACCGGATGATTTTATTTATGCAACATTGACAGATGAGGATATTATCAATGATGCAATGGGAGTATTTCAACAGGTATATCCGAATACTGTACGAATTGACTACGACAATTCACATACAAGAGAAATTGAGCAGGTAGATATCAGCAGAATTGCCGAAAACAAATCATTCCCAGAGTTAATTGGAGATTTTTACAGGTTGATGTATGGTTGTGAAATTACAGAAGAAGAAATGGATGTCATGAGGACAGTAGCACGAGAGGCAGGTGTGATAAATGAAGCCGATTAAACTGATTATAAGCGCAATTGGTCCCTATGCGGGGATGCTTCCGGAAATAGAGTTTGACGCCTTTGAAGAAAAGGGATTGTTTTTGATATCCGGAGACACCGGCGCGGGGAAAACCACGATATTTGATGCGATATGTTTTGCATTATATGGAACAACCAGCGGAACATACAGGGATACGAAAAATTTAAGAAGTGAATATGCCAGGGATTCTGCCAAGAGTTATGTGGAATTTTATTTTTCGCACCAGGGGCGTGAATTTCATGTCTGGAGACAGCCGTCTTATGAAAGGCAGAAACAGCGCGGCTCTGGCGTAACGACAGAGCTGGAAAAGGCAGTTTTTTATGAAGAGGGGCAGGCACCCATAGAGGGACTGACTCAGGTAAATAATAAGGTAAAGGAACTGTTGCACATCGATGAAAAACAGTTTAAACAGATTGTAATGATTGCGCAGGGGGAATTCTGGGCTTTATTAAATGCGAAAACGGACAAGAGAACAGAGATACTGCGCACGATATTTTTAACAAATGGCTATAAAAATATAGAATACAAGCTGAAAGACCGAATGGATGCAAGCGACAAGATTCGGGTAAATGCTGAAAACAGCATGATTCAGCATTTTAAGGATGTGTCAGCGAATGAAGAGGATGAGCTTTTTGACGAACTGGAGAATCTTAAGAGCAGGGCTGAACAATCCAAAAGTGCATGGAATTTAGATGAAATCTTAGATATCGTAGGTCGTTTGATATTATCAGACAAAGATAGATTAAAGCGCATGAAAGCAGATTTGAAAAAAGCAGAGGCGGAGCTGAAGAAAAATAATGAGAAGCTTACGCTTGCTGAGACCAATAACAGTTTTATTGCGAAAAGAGATAAGCTTGAAAAAGAAAAAGAAGAGCTTGAAGAAAAAAAGGCAGAAATTGATGAAATAAATTTGCGTCTGGACAAGCAGAAGAAAGCCACCCGCAACGTGAATCCGTCATATGCTGCGTGGAAGAAAAAGTGTGAGGAGGTATCTTTGACCCAAAAACAGATTAAGGATACAGAATCGGATTTGGAGACGGCTGAGACGGCTGCAGAGCGGGCAAAATCCGCATTTGAAGATGCGAAAAAGCAGGAGCCGGAGGCTGATAACTTAAAGCAGGTTATTAGCAGGATTGATGAGGAGGAACAGAAATACCAGCAAAAAGAAGAACTCGAAAGAAAGTGCAAAGAACTGGAAGAGTTTGATGAAAAAATCAGCACAGAAGAGGCAGAAATAAAAGACAGAGAGAAATCCCTTGAAGAGAAAATACAGTCCCTTAATAAGACAGTTAAGGAATTCAAAGATAAACCAGCTGAGTGCTCAGAGGCAAAAAGCGAAAATGAAAAGCTTTCGGAACTTTTGGCGGATTTAGAGGCAATAATAGATGTTCAGATTCCGGAAAGGAAAAAAAGGGAAAAAGAATTAAGAAAAAAACAGAAGGTGTTTTCAGATGTACGTGACGAATATGATGAAAAGAAGGTCAGGAGAGAAGAGGCTGAGCGTATTCTTGAAGACAGCAGGGCAGGTATTTTGGCGAAAAAGCTTGTAGAAGGAGAGAAATGCCCGGTGTGTGGTTCCACGCATCATCCGGAGCCGGCTATTCTTAAGGAGTCTTCGGTTTCAGAAGCTGACTTTAAACAACTTCAGGAAGAAGAAGCTGAGCTTCAGGAGAAAAAGAACGATGCAAATACGGAAGCAGAAAAAGCAAAGATATCGCTGGAAGAATTTGAAGAGCAGCTTAGGATGAAGATATTGGATTGCGTGGAAAGCCCGTTTTTGGAGATGGATATGGTGGGGAAGTCTCTCCAGGAGCTGCTTAAGGCAGTAAAGGAAGCAAAAAAGCGGGCGGAGACGATGTCGGAGGAGAATCATAAAAAATGTCTTTCTCTGGAGAAAGATTGCAGGAGACTTAAGAAGGCAGAAAAGAATCTCGAAACTGCACAGGGAGAGGAAACAGACACGCTTAATTTGAAAAAGGAAGAACTCGGGAAAAAGAAGCAGCAAACCAAACAGGATCTGACGGAGACAAGAGCCATATTAAAAACGCTTGAGAAATTGAGTTTTCCGGATTGGAAAACAGCAAAAAAAGAGAGAAAACAAGCAGAGACGAAGAAAAATAAGATATTAAATTATATCACAAAGGCGGAGGAGGAAAAGAAAAAGGCCGATAACAATGTTACTGCTTCTGGGACAAAGCTGACAACGCAAAATGACAGCCTAAAGCAGCAGGAGAACGAAGAGAAAGCTTTAAGAAGGCAGCTTGAGACAGCAATTAATGCAAATGGATTTTCTTCTGTAGATGAAATGCTCAAGTACATTGTGAAGGAAGAGGATATTGTATCATTGGATAACGTGGTGAATGAATATCATCAGGCTGTTGAAACGAATAAGAAACAGCTTTCAGATGCCAGGTCGGATGCGGAAGGGAAAACGGTTACAGACATTGAGGGATTAAAGGCTGTATGTGAGGAACAGAGCGCAAATGTAGATTTGCTCAGGAGGAACTGTCACAATAGCGAAGCCAGAATAAATACAAATAAAGAGAAACAGAAGAGTATTCTTGACAGGAGAGAGGAATTTGAAAAGGCATGTAAAGAGAATACGATTTGCCAGCGGCTTTATAATCTGGTCAAAGGAACAACTGGAAACGGAAAGATTACATTGGAGCAGTACATACAGGCGGCGGGATTTGACGGGATTATCGCTGCGGCAAACAGACGGCTGTTGCCAATGAGCGACGGGCAGTATGAACTGTACCGCCAGGAGGATTCTCTTGGTAAAAAAAGTAATAATTTTCTTGACCTTGAAGTGTTAGACAATTATACGGGACACAGAAGGCCAGTGGGAAATCTTTCGGGCGGAGAAAGCTTTAAGGCTTCACTGAGTCTCGCACTGGGATTGTCTGATACAGTGTCGTCCAATCTTGGCGGAGTGCAGATGGATGCGCTCTTTGTGGACGAAGGTTTTGGAACGTTAGACCGGAAATCAATAGACAGCGCGATGGATATTTTAATAAGCCTGACCGGAAGCAATAAGCTGGTGGGAATTATCAGCCATAGAGAGGAACTTATGGAGAATATTCCACAGCAAATCAAGGTCAGGAAGACAAAGGAGGGAAGTCAGATTACGATTGAATGCGGTTTATAAATTGGCTGATCGGGATGGAAATGCAGGTGTTCTATAAGTGTAACATTGTAATAACTTTTTGGGAATGCAGTACCTGTGATATGGGATGAAAATCACATAATAAGAGGATTGACGATAGAAAGCAGGTGAAAAATAATGCCGGAACATCAAACGATAGAATACAAAGAATCATGGCACGATGAATTTTTAGAATGGATCTGTGGATATGCAAATGCTTATGGCAGAACACTTTATATCGGAAAAATGATGATGGAGAGGTGGTCGGACTTGGTGATAAAGACATAAAAAGGCTATTGGAAAGTATTCCAAATAAAATTACAGATACAATGGGTATTGTAGCGGATGTCAACTTGTTATATGAGGGCAACCTGCAATATTTTGAGATTATTGTGGATTAGTACCCTTCACTTATCAGCTATCATGGTAAATACTTTTAACGTTCCGGCAGCACAATGAGAACGATAACAGGAAAAGAATTGGACAAAGCAATCTTAAAATCGCAGGGCAGAACATGGGATGGTATGCCGATACCAAAATCGAAGGTGGCATATTTAAGGAAAAGGCTTTGAGAAGGCACAGACTAACAGAGGAAGAAACAAGAGTTGATGATACCATACTGATGGAGAATCTTCATCTGATTGATGAGGAAGAATATCTAATAAGAGCGGTAATGCTGGCATTCTATAAACATCCGGAGAAGTGGGTTACAGGTTCTTGTATCAAGATTGGCTATTTTGGGGATTTTGATTTGAAATATCAGGATGAGGTGCATGGCTCCCTGATTGAACAGATCAATAAAGCAGTTGACTTGGTTTATACGAAATATTTGAAAGCGTTGATTAATTATGAAGGGATTCAGAGGGTCGAACAGTTTATATTTCCGCAGGAAGCGTTTCGTGAGATGCTGCTGAATGCGGTGGTTCACAAGGATTATAATGCTTGCAACCCTATCCAGATTAGCGTATACGAGGATAAAATATATATTTGGAATGATGGCGAGATGCCGTCTGAGCTGGATTCAACGGAGAAACTGTTTAAAAAGCATTCTTCCAAGCCGTATAATCCTAAGTTGGCAAATATTTTCTTTAAGTGCGGTATGATAGAGGCATGGGGCAGAGGGTTTGATAAAATCAAGGAGGCGTGCACAAAGTACTATGGACACCTGCCGGAATACAATATAAGCGCATCTGGAATTATGATGCTGTGTAAGGCGTATGATAAGTATTTGGAATTGCTGAATGAAGTTTCGCGTCTTTGTCAAAGTGACCAAAATGTTTGCAAACAGCCACATTCTGCCAAGGAAATCATGTAGTATATTAAAATAAATGATAGGAGTTTTTTTAGAAGGTATTATCTTAATCCCATGATTAAAACAGGACAGTTAAAAATGAAAATTCCGGACAAGCCCAAAAGCGGAAATCAGAAATACTATGTTTAGTAACTAATCCGCTCACAACTTGGTCAAAGTGACCAAGATTTGCTACTTTCCAGTCTTTGTTTTTTCTCTGTAAGATTGTTTTGCATGTGCCAGATAGAGGATATGCTGCATTATGACACACAAAGGTTAAGGATAATTTAAGGTTTTGTTTAAACAGTAGAAAGCGGTTTCATGTACGATACTCCTATCATAAATATCAGGAGGAACATCATGAAACAGATAAAAAATATTTTATACTTAATTGGAGTTGTCGCCGCATTAGCTGTCTTACTGGTAATATCAACTGCAATCGTGCTGCTTGGGATGGAAGCGGTAACAGGGGGGCTGGGGGTTGTTCTGAAAGAGGATTTGCTGTACGGGGCAGGAGGCTGTCTCGGTACAGCAGTAACAGGCGCCATAGCTGCCGCTTATGTAAAAAAGAAGGGATATACAGGCTGTGTGGAAGTGCGAGAGCCTTTTCGCATAAAGACCTGCGCCTATTATGGTGCATTAACGTATTCCATTTGTTCTGTGCTTTTTTTTGCAATTACCACTTTTTTGTTTGCACATGTGTTTTCCATGGTGTGCGAACCGCAGGCCATGATGGAAAAAACCCGGATGGATATTCTTATAATGGATATATTATTTCCGGTTTTAATTGCGCCGGTATTTGAGGAACTGTTATTCCGTGTGGGACTATACAGTCTGCTGCGGAGGCGGTTTCAGGAAAAAAGCTCCATTCTGTTATGTACCGTCATCTTTGCAGCAATGCATGGCTATTCCCTCCAGGGATTTTGTATGTGTCTTACCGGCGGTCTGGTATTTCTGCTGATTTATATTCACACAGGAAATATCTGGTACAGTATTGCGGCGCATATGATCTGTAATCTGGATGCAAATATTATGAATGCACTGGAAGACAGAGGGGTTACTTTTCTGGGAATCCTTGTGCAGTATGAGGTGAACGGCTTTAATATGGTGCATCCGCTATTCATTATAATTGCAGTAATATTCTGTGGAGCATGTATAATGAAAAGAAAGACAAAGATTGAAAAATAAAAAGATTAAAAAAGGAAAAGCTGCAGGAAATGTATCAGATTTTAGTAGTAGATGATGAAGAAAAAATTGTAGAATTATTACGGATTTATCTGGAAATGCAGGGGTATCAGGTAATCGGTGCCCATGACGGCATGCAGGCGCTTGCCAGCTGGCAGCAGAACAAAATTGATATGGTTCTGACTGACATCATGATGCTCGGCATGGACGGTTACAGTCTGGCGGAACAAATCCGGAGTGAAAGCAACGTTCCCATACTGTTTCTTTCCGCCAGAACCGATATCACGGATCGGGTAAAAGGGTTAAAGATTGGTGCAGATGATTATATTTTAAAGCCTTTTGATCCACTGGAGGTTGTCACCAGGGTATCTGCCAATTTAAGGCGTTGTTATGGATATGACATGAAAGCCGATAATAAAGAATTTATCTGCGGGAATCTGAAACTTGACAGCGATAAGTGTCTGTTATATAAAAACGGGCAGGAGGTGGAATTAACTGCATTAGAATACCGTATGCTGCAGTTTTTTCTGGAAAATCAGGGACGTGTTCTGACAAAAAACCAGATCTATGAAGCTGCGTGGGCTGACCGGTTTCCGGATGACAACAGTATCATGGTAGCAGTCAGTAAGCTCAGGGCAAAGTTGCAGGATTCGCAGTACCAGTACATTCATACCATAAGAGGTCTTGGATACCGTATGGAGGCGCGCCGTGAAGAATAAGAAAGATAAACGAAAGAAACGGCTTCAGAATTATGTCATTTTTTTGTTTTTCATCTGTATATTCCTTGGTCTGTTACTTGATCATGTCATGGATTTTCTGGTCGGTTTATTTGCAGGCTGGAATCAGGTAAATAATATGGAGGAAGCGAGAATCCGGTTTGGTGATATAAGCCAGATCATCGGCGGGGTTTCCACGGGTATTGTTCTAATAGTGATAGGTGTATATTGTTACAGACGGCTGAAGAAGAAGGTAACGCAGCCAATCGAAAAGCTTGCGGCAAGCATGAGGGAAGTCAGCAAAGGAAACCTGGCGGTGCGGGCATCCACGGACGGCGGTTTTGAGATTGGGGAGATACAGGAGACTTTTAACCGGATGGTGGAAGAGCTGGAACATGCAAAGAAACTCAGGGAAATAACGGAGCAGAAGAACCAGCAGTTATATGCCGGAATAGCGCATGACTTAAAAACCCCCATGACGATGATTCTGGGGTATGCAAAGGTTTTAGTACAGAACCAGGACGTTTCAGAAGAAGATAAAAACCGGTATATCAAAATAATTATTGAGCAGACCGAACATACAAATGCGCTGCTGGATTCGTTACTTGCATATGCCAGACTGGAAAACAAGTCTTACCAGTTAAAAAAAGAAAGAAATGATATTGCGGAATGCCTGCGCGCCTGTGCGGCAAACTGTTATCCGCTTCTGGAAGAGGCTGGCATTTCGCTGGAATTAGCACTGCCGGAGGAAGCTGTCTGGTATCTGTTTGATGAAGTGGAAATGAAGCGGGTATTTACAAATCTTCTGACAAACGTCGTCAGGCATAATCCGCCGCAGACATTTTGCATCATCCAGATGGAAAAAGCAAAAGGCGGGGATAAAGAAAAAGAGGTAATTCAGATTGTGATAGCAGATAACGGGCCAAAGATTCCGGTGAACCTGCAAAAAAATATATTTGATTCTTTTGTTGTGGGCGACGATTCCCGGAATACGAAAAATGGCAGCGGACTGGGACTGTCTGTCAGTAAAAAGATTGTGGAGAGGCATGGCGGCAGACTGTATTATGTGGATGACTGGAAAGATGGGTATAAGGGGTTTATGGCTGAGCTGTATCTGCAAAAATTATAGCATACTAACTGGGAAACCACAATGACAGGGGATAAAAGGGAAGAATCAAATAAAATATGTGGAAATATTGGGATAGATAGTTTATAATGGACTAAAAATTGCCGGGGTGGGGCGGATAGGGGATTTGTATGGCAAAATTTAAATGTCTGTGCTGCGGCTGCCGGACGCTGGATACACGGAGGGAATACGATATATGCCCGGTGTGTTTCTGGGAGGATGAGGCATACCTTATTTTTACCGAGGACTCTATCCATACATGGGAGAGCGGGGAAGATTATAATGCGGAAACATACACCGGCGCAGATGTGCTTGATATTGTATCCTCTGCCAATCATGGACTTACCTTAAGGCAGGGACGGGAAAATTATAAAAAGTTTGGTGCCTGCGAGGAGGAGATGATACCTTATGTCAGGAAGCCTGCAGAAGAGGAGCTGTGCTGAAGTATGAAATTATAGACAGCACAGGCATGGCAGCAATGCTGTTGTCTACGGATATAAATGAGGAAATTCCGCATGATATTATTAAGTGACAAGATGGATATACTGTTCCAGCAAACAGATTTTACATGTCAAAACAAATATGATAATAGAGAATTAAACAAAATACTGAATTACTGGCTGTTTTTAGATGAAAAAGCAACGGAAGTACAGAAACTGACGGGTGAAACATTGGAAACAGTTTTGTACAGCAAGTACTACTGGAGTTCAAGATTTATAGAATGTTACATGGATTTATATGGCATGGATGCAGGACTTGAACAGGAAAAATATAAAATACTTGATGAAATGGACAGGGAGTTAAGTAACGGAATTAACTGGGAAATAATTAAGAAATTGGAAGAAGGAAAAAGCTGAATATGCAGGTAATCTGTATGGGCGCATATAGTTACAAGCTGGAAAACGGAGGATCATATGTCAAAAATCAAACTTGGTTCCCATGTGGGAATGGCGGGAAAAGAAATGTTTCTGGCATCCGTAAAGGAAGCAGAGTCCTACGGGGCAAATGTGTTAATGCTTTATACCGGTGCGCCGCAGAATACAAGAAGAAAAGAAATAGAAGACCTGAATATAGAAAAGGGATGGGAATACTCAAAAAAGGCAGGAATTGAAGAAATCGTTGTGCATGCCCCGTATATTATAAATCTTGGAAATACGGTGAAACCGGAAACTTTTGAGCTTGCCACAGAGTTTCTAAAAAAAGAAATAGAAAGAACAGCAGCAATGCGCAGTAAAATACTCGTGCTTCATCCGGGTTCCCATGTAAATGCAGGAGTGGAAGCCGGAACTGCACAGGTGGTAAAGGGACTGAACCTTGTCCTGGATGAAAATAATGATGATGTTTTCATTGCGCTGGAAACTATGGCAGGAAAGGGCAGCGAGCTTGGAAGAACATTTGAAGAACTGAAAATGATTTATGAAGGCGTGAATAAAAAAGACCGGCTGCGCGTCTGTTTTGATACCTGCCATGTGAATGATGCAGGTTATGATATTGTCCGGAATTATGAAGGTGTACTGCAGGAATTTGATAAAATCATCGGCCTGGACCAGATTGCAGTTATCCATGTGAATGACAGTTTAAATCCATGCGGTGCCCATAAGGACCGCCATGCCAATATTGGAGAAGGATATATCGGATTTGAAACTTTGAGAAAAATCGTTCATGATGAAAGGTTTTCTGGTATACCAAAAATACTTGAAACGCCATGGCTCTGCGAGGAAGGATCTGACAAGAAAACGATTCCTCCGTACAAGGAGGAAATTGCACAGCTGCGGGAATGAGAAAAGGAAACGGTTTTCTGATTGGACACGATATGGTACTTGCATTTTCTGTATTACTGATTATAATCATATATACAGACACAAGTTTTGTAAATTTTGTATAAGAAAAGAGGTAATTAGAATGAGAATGAAACTCGATATAACAGATGGAATTTTTCCAATGCCGGTATTAATGGTGGCAACCTATAATGAAGACGGCAGTGTTAATGTTATGAATGCTGCCTGGGGAACTATGCAGCAAAGGGGTAATGTAGTCCTCAATCTGACTGAAACACATAAAACAGTTAAGAACATTAAGGCAAAGGGCGCATTTACCGTAAGCATTGCCGATGCTGCCCATGTGGTTGAAGCAGATTATTTTGGCGTTGAGTCAGGCAATAATGTTTCAGACAAGTTCGAAAAAAGCGGTCTTACTGCAAGTAAATCTGAATTAGTGGACGCGCCTGTCATCAATGAATTTCCACTCTGCCTGGAATGTGAATTTATCGAATACCAGAATGGGGAATATGGATGCGGTGTAATTGGAAGGGTAGTTAATGTTACTGCAGATGAAAAAGTTATGTCTGATGGCAGGATTGATATGTCCCTGGTAAATGCTATTGCTTTTGATCCGTATACACATGGCTATTACAAAGTGACAGAAAGGGTGGGCGAAGCGTTCAAGGACGGATTACAGCTTAAAAAATAATATTAATGCAGGCAGATTTACAGACGTTCAGTTATTTATAAAACCAGCGTTGCAATTTCCCCGTTATCCGGATGCGGGATATCCAGTACATACTGCATTAACGTACCGTGGCATACGATAATAACCGCCTGGTACTGCATATATTTTTCAAGTACCGCATAAACTCTTTGTTTCATATGTTCCGCTGATTCCCACACACAGTCCGCATTTTCGGGATATATGCCGTGGCAAATATTAAATTCCTTGTAGTTTTTTTCTGCATCTTCATCTGACAGAAACTCGTAGGTTTTAATATTTGCCAGCCATTCATGCAAATCAGTTTCAACCTTAATATCCAGCTGGAGTATTTGCGATAATATGGCGGCTGAATGCAGTGCCCTTCCAAACGGGGATGTGACTATCAGTTCGGCGTTTTGTAATTCCGGTGCTCCTGCGGTTTCCGTAATCTGGCGGATTCCTTCATCGGATAAGGTCAGCATATTAAATCCCTGGTTCTGGTAAATCTTTGTGTTGGCATCTGAAAAATCAGTTTTTCCATGCCGTATAAAAAAGAATGTCGTCATTATTCATTGGTCCTTTCTTTTGCTTTAAGATTTTTCGCTTTTTGTTCCTATGGTTTTCGTATGCAGGCATCGTATTATTTTCTCTGCAGGAATAAGCCTCTTGCAGTGACATACACTCCTGCCAGCATTTCACCAACAGATAAACCTAACAATATACCTGAAATAAAATCTTTGACGTTACTTCCACCCAGATTGTAATGGAGGACCAGTAAAACAAGCCCCATCATAATCAGAATTAAACCATACAGAGACGTTCTCTGATTTTCAAGAGTCCGGGTCCTTTTAAGAAGTTCAAGAACCTGTGAGTCATCATAATGAATACTGCTGTCTGTCATTTCCTCCCCGTCCAGTAATTCTGCCACAGTTATATCCAGTTCTTTGCAAAGCGGTTCTATCAGGTTGTAATCAGGCATACATTTTCCGGTTTCCCATTTTGAAATTGTCTTGTTGGAAACTCCAAGATGTTCAGCGAGTACCGCCTGGGTCATATTTTTTTCCTTGCGTTTCCTTGTTAGAAAAGTGCCTGATTTTATCTGGTCCATAAAAATCTCTCCTTTGCCCTTATGATTTATGGTTATCATATATCGTTTTTGGTAAAAAATCCATCCCTTTAAAGGAGAATCTGGGTGGAATTGAACATTTCTGCTTTCCTGTATTCAGTAATAAAGGCAAATCTCTGTTTTTATTTCTTCCGTCATATGTAACTGGTTCCCATACCTGCGTTAATGCCAGTCCGTGTTTCGCCCCGGAACAGATTGGTAAACTGATAAGGTTTAAAATATTTATCCATTGTTTTTGCATATTTATAGCCATTTTTATCCTGAAGCCAGCATCAGTCATATCAGCTTTTGCTGACATATTCCATCCACGCGAGTGCGCATAAAGATTTATATCATAGGAAAGTCATACACTTTTTCACTTCACAGCAGAAAGGTCTTTCCTATGATATAAAAAATTCCTCTTGTCCTGAGTACTCTTCTGAAAATACAAAATCAATATCTCCAATATCCATTAACACCTGGTTAGAAAATATGATATCAATATGGTCGTTTGGAAAGGATAACGGTGTTGTAATATCTATAATGGAAAATGAAGTTGACGGATAACGTTTTTATGCAATATAAATCATTGTTATATAAGATATCAGGTTATACCCCGCATGGGCCGTTATACAGCAGAATACAGAGCCCGTATGCAGGTAAAGCAAACCTAATATGATACCGCAGATAAAAGCAGACAGCGTCTGTACCATATTAAAATGAAGCAGGGCAAAGATAAAAGCAGATACAAGTAAGGCTGTAGTATTTCCGTATTTTTGTGATAAGCCGCCAAGCAGAAATTCTCTCATCAGGATTTCCTCTGTGACCGGCGCAAGGATACAGACCTGGATGCAGCTAATAACGGGTGCATAACTTAAAGTTTTAAGCATCTGCTGGTAATTTTCCTCACTTGTCGGAAACATCTGTTCAAATACAGGGTCTAATCCCTGGTCCAGAATGAAATAAAAAAGTACGGCGCATCCGGCTGCCAGCAGTATTCCCCGAAATGAAATATTCCCGAATAAATCAACCTTGAAATGATTCCCCCGCATTAGTAAAATAAAAAATACGAGCATGCACAAAATTATGGAAAACAGATTCAGATACTTTTCATAAAGCGGTGCTGTTTTTCTCCATACGAAAACATCAACTGCTGTGTAAAAAAGCATAAATCCAAACCAGATTACTACCCATAAAATCCCTTTGCCAATGGATATACCGTTTTTCATCTCTGCATACTCCTGTAAATTTCTGCCAAAACAATATCAGCATATTTCTAACATTATTTGTACGGATTCACATAATCCGGACACAGATATTCCTCACTCCACGCCATCATTGTCTGCAGAACAGGAATAAAACTTTCCCCAAATTCTGTCAGTGAGTACTCTACCTTCGGCGGAATTTCCTTGTAAATTTCCCGGTGCAGAAAACCGTCGTTTTCCAGTTCCCTGAGCTGCTTTGTCAGCGTGGACTGGGTAATTCCGTCCAGACGGCGCATCAGTTCCCCGAACCGCTGGACCTTATAAAAGGATATATACCATAAAATCAGGATTTTCCATTTCCCCCCGATGACGGACTGGAGCTTTCCCATCGGGACGCAGCGGGCAAGCGTTTCTTTATTGTTGAATTTATTGTCAGCCATTTTATTCCACTCCGTTTTTCGTAGGCATTTTAAATCGAAAATTGATGTATTTAATTATAAAGTAGCCATCTGCTATTTACAAGGCAAATTTATGCTATTTTTATGGGTAAGCAGTTTTAAATAAAAGTATGAAAAAAGATACTACCACCATTAAAAGACAGTACTTGATTCCACGAAAAAACAGGGGTAATTTAATGCCAGAGAGGATATCCGCAATAATTTACATGAGGAGGAATCAGACATGCATTACACAGGAACCATTTGGAGACCGCCTTATGAGGCGTCTTCCCTGCTGCTGGAGGTTACAGCAGGCTGTACACACCACAGATGCAAATTCTGTACACTTTATGCCGATTTGCCGTTTCAGTTTCGGATGTCTCCGGTCGGGGATATAGAAGCTGACCTTAAGGAGGCGCAGGAAATATACCGCCGCTATCCGGGGGACAAAATTGCCCGCACATTTCTGACAGGCGCAAACCCGTTTGTACTGAAATTTAAACGGCTGATGGAGATTGCTGCACTGGTACACAGATATTTTCCGGAAATGGAAACCATCGGCAGTTTCGCAAGAGTGACGGATGTTACCCTGAAATCAGATGAGGAGCTCGCAGCGATGCATGCGGCAGGCTATGACGGGCTGACCATTGGAATTGAAACGGCGGATGATGATGCGCTTCGTTTTATGGACAAGGGATATGGTTCGGCTGATATTCTTAAGCAGTGCCGGCGGCTGGACAATGCCGGTATCCATTACAGTTTTTTCTATCTGGCAGGAATATCCGGAGCGGGACGCGGAGAAGCAGGAGCAGAAGCCACGGCTGCCGTATGCAATCAGCTCCATCCCACAGTGATCGGGGCAAATATGCTGACAATTTATCCGGATTCCAGGCTGTATGGGGAAATTCTGAAAGGAAACTGGAAAGAGGAAAGTGAAACTGAAAAATACAGGGAAGTACGGGTACTGGTGGAACAGCTGAAAATTCCCACCGTTTTTGCTGCGCTGGGTGCATCAAATGCATTCCAGATGCAGGGCATGCTGCCGGAAGACAAGGGAAAACTGCTGGCGTTTCTTGATGATGTGGTAAACAATACCGGTGAGGACAGACTGCGGCGTTACCGTGAAAGCGTCCATCATCTATAGGAGGTGCGGTTATGCATTTTATGGGAAGGACATGGCGGCCGCCTTATGAAGCGAGTTCTGTTATTATTCAGGCAACATCAGGATGCACATACAGAAAATGCCGTTTCTGCAGCCTTTACCAGAATGAATGTTTCCGAATGTCCCCAATGGAGGAATTTGAGGAGGATTTAAAGGAAATCAAACGTTACCAGCCATATGCAAGGCGCATGTTCTGGACGGGTGCAAACCCTTTTGCCATGAGTTATGAAAATCTGAAACTGCGCGCGCTCACCGTGAGGGATTACCTGATTAAGTGCCGGACAATGGCAATGTTTGCAAGTATCAGGGATATTCAGGACAAGGAGGTTTGGCAGTTAAAGAAGCTTCGGGCAATGGGAATCAACGGGCTGAGCATCGGAACGGAAAGCGGGGATGATGATACGCTTGCACTGGCGAATAAGGGGTATACAGCTGCGGACATTCTGGAGCAGTGCCGGAAACTGGATGAGGCGGGAATCGAATACTATTTTGTATATATGACCGGACTGGCGGGAAAGGACGGGGGATACCGCAATGCAGTAAACTCGGCCAGGCTGTTCAGCCAGCTCAATCCGTATTTTATTTCGGTGGATTCGCTGACACTGTTTCCTGGGACAGAACTGTGGCAGATGGAAAAAGAGGGACGGTTTGTTCCTGCCGGGGAAAAGGAGCGTCTGCAGGAGCTGCAGGTTTTTATCCGTAATCTGCAGATCAGGACACATTTGTTTGCTAATTCCAGCTCCAATTTTTACCCGGTCACGGCATACCTGCCGAAGGAGAGGGATGCTGTAGTCAGTGAATTACAGTATGTTCTGGATACGGTCAGCGAGGAGGAGATGGCAGAGTACCGTAAGGGGCTGAAATCTTTGGAGCGTTGACGGCGCGGTGAACCGGAGGACATATAAGTAATGCCCTCCGGTCTGTGTGTCTGGAAAAGTGTTCTGCAGGTTATTTTTTTGCAGCCTTTACCAGCCTGTTAAATTCCTTTTTGGTAATTTCGGTCAGTTTTTCTCCCTTTTTCTTAAGATAAACCGAATTTTTTTTGTCTTTCACATCTGACACAAAATACATACCGGTATCGCAGTCGTATAATCCGGCAATCTGTTTTCCATGATAGGTTCCCGTCAGGCCATCGGAGTCATAGGACAGTGCGGATACGATACCGTTTTCTTTACCATCTTTCTCATCCGTGTATGTAACAAATTTCACATCATCCCCTGTCGTTGAAAGGATTCTCGGAACATCCACCGTTTCAAGTCCTGTAATCTGGTTGTTTGCATCCCTTTTTACAATAATTCCGATAATGCCGTCCCCGTCGGTATAAATGTCAGGAGACTTTTCATCCCTGAAATATCCGATAATCTGTCCCTTGTACATCAGATGCCCTTCCTTAGCGTCATATGATACGCCGAATGCCCCGTATTCCGCGGCTATGGATTCCATATCATAAAAGGTTTCTTTGGTAACGTTTTCTTTTGGGGTATTTTTTGCAAATACTGTAATGGCAGGTCCTGCCAGTAACACGGCAACTGCCAGTGTCATAACTGTTATTTTCTTAAATTTCATAATCGCCTCAATCCTTTCTTTTACTGCATGTTTTCCGAAGCCGCTGGAAAACCAGTATGCGCTGCTTTTCATCTGCGCCAGAGCGACAAGCGTCAGGGCATATTCTTCTTTACTGTCTTCTCCGTAATATGAAACCACTTTTTCATCGCAGGAAAGCTCAAGGTCACGGGAGTAAAGGTATTGCATCACCCATACAGCCGGATTCCACCAGTGCATGCAGACAGCAGCCGCCATCATAAGTTTCCTTAAATTATCCATTCGTTTCACGTGTATCAGCTCATGTGTAAGAACATATTTTAACTGTGTCCTGTCCGTAACCGGAAAGACCGACGAAAGCAGAATCCGGGGATGAATAAACCCAAAGGAAACCGGGGTTAAAATCTGGTCCGATTTTTTTAGCGTCACCCATCCGGGAATCTGGACAAGTGTTCGCAATCCTTTTTCCTCTTCCGGGGAAAGGGGAAGAGCTTCTTTTATTTTCCCACACTCCTTCCGGTAGCGGTATGCAAAAACCACAGACCAGACAGCCGTTCCCAAAAGCCAGAGCAAATACAAAATGTTTGGAACATCAAAATGTCCGGACGCGGTTTCCGAAATCGGGATTTCGTTTCCATGTAACACAAAGGCGGTATTTCCCGCATTTCGCAGGGCCGTTGTCACATGGTTTGCGGGCAGCTGTACCGGGATACTGACCGGAAGCAGCAGTCTGAGCAGTGCGATATCCCATAACAGCACAAACAGCCTTTTGGGAAGCTTCTGCACGGTAAAACGGCGCAGAACCAGAATTAAAAAAATTAAAATTCCTCCGGAAATACTCATTCTTGTCAGCATAATAACCCTCACTTTAATCCGTTCACAAGTTCCTTAAGCTCTTTGATTTCCTCCTCTGTCAGGGAATCATCAGACAGAAACGCCGCAAAGAACTGCTGCCTGCTGCCGTCAAACATTTTGTCAATCAGCTCTTTCGTTTCATATGCCTGGACGTCCTCCCTGGAAATTAAAGCCCTGCAGGTGAACTTGGGTTCCAGTCGCTCCACAGCTCCTTTTTCCATGCATTTTTTAATTACTGTGTAAGTCGTGTTCCGGTTCCAGCCGGTTTCCTCCTGCAGGATTTTTGCAATTTCCCCGGCTGGCAGATCACCTTCTTTCCACAGTGTTTCCATTACCTTTAGCTCGGAATCAAATAACTTTATGCGCATAAGTTTCCTCCTTGTTGTCTGTCTGTGCCAGGGGATAAAACTGCTGGCACAGAATAAAAAATGACTATTGCAATAGTATTCACACTTTTATACTACTGCGACAGTCATTTTTTGTCAACCCTTATTTAAAATAAAAATGCACAGATCTATCCCTTGTGAATATACATTCTTGTCAGCTCCGGTTCCCCGTCCCCCTGTACCATACAAAGAAATTCCCAGCCATAGCGTTCATAAAATGAAGTATGGTCTGTGACAAGATACAGAGTGTCAATACCTTTTTCTTTCATGTCAGCGCACACATAGTTTAACAGCGCGCCTGCTATGCCTTTGCAGCGGCAGTCCTCTTCCGTATATACGGCACAGACATTTGGCGTCAGGTCTTTCCGGTCATGAAAGTCATTTTCTATCACGCCCAGGCCTCCGATGATTCGGTTATTTTCCATTGCCACATACCACTGGGGAACCGGGTTTCTTTTCGCCAAGCAGTCTTCCATACTCTCAATATATGCTTCTTTGGGAACGCCCCATTTTTCATGAAACCATTGTGCGGACTGTTCTTTAAGTTCAGGCTTGTCCGTAAGCCGTATTATTTTATAAGACATTAGAGTTCCTCCTTGAAATATGCAATATCCCGTAAGTGATGTTGCCTGTGTAATTTATTATGCAGGCAGATTTGATATGCTGTCGTACCATGTAAGGGTATGATTTCTTACCCCTTAAATTATAATACGTAGTCGGCAGAATTACAATGATTTATCATACCCCTCATTCTGTCGGAATAAAATGAATGTAATGAAAACAGTCCGTTGCAGCAGGCAGATTTGGCATGGGATAGTGTTTTCGTGAAAGGGGGATGGCATGAATTATCTCTGGGGAGGAATGATTTTAATCGGGGTATTTTACGGGGTGCTGACTGGAAACCTGGATGCAGTGACGGCACAAGCGCTTTCATCAGCAAAGGAAGCGATTACCCTCTGCATTACCATGGCAGGCGCCATGGCGTTCTGGGTGGGAATTATGCGGATTGCAGAACGTGCAGGAATGGTTGCGCGGGCAGCACGGAGGATGGGACCGGTGCTTGGATTCCTGTTTCCGTCCGTACCGAAGGAGAGTCCGGCAAGGACGCATATTGCGACAAATATGGTTGCGAATGTCCTGGGGCTTGGGTGGGCGGCAACCCCTGCGGGACTTTCGGCAATGAAAGAACTAAAAAAGCTGGATGCAGAAAACGGCAGGGCAACGGATGCCATGTGTGATTTTCTGATTCTTAATATTTCCTCCCTGCAGCTGATTCCGGTAAACATTATCGCTTACCGGAGCCAGTACGGTTCTGTTTCCCCGGCTGCGGTGGTCGGTCCGGCAATCATTGCCACACTGGTATCCACCGGGGCAGCAGTCCTGTTTATCAAATGCAGGCACTGGGTTACCCGCGGGGGCTGACAGAAAAAGGTATTTGTTTACATATCCGGTCTGTGATGTTAAAATGATGCTGTACTGGACAATAAGTCAAATGTATCACTTTTTACACGTCCGCGCCGTTTTGGAAAAACCCTTAATATGAGTATGCTTCAGTATTTCATTGAGGATGACAGGGACTGGGAAGGGAATAAAAAAGACTGGTCTTATCTGTTTCAGGGGCTTCGTATTATGGATGCTGGAAAACAGTACCTGGATCATATGGGACAGTATCCGGTAATTTACCTGAGCTTTAAGGATTCCAAGAGAAACAGTTTCCAGAGGTCATATGAGGAATGCGTGGTACACTGTAAGCCCTGCGGAAATCTGTAATACAATACTGAAACCATAACAAAGGAAAATATATGAACGAATCCATTTTAAAATCAAACAGCGAGCTCCGGATTGCGATATGCGAAGACAACCCGGAGCATCTTTCTGTAAACCACGAGTTTCTTCTGCGTAATGCATGCCAGACGGAGCCGATTTTTTATCTGTATACCTCCGGCAGCAGTCTTATGGAAGACGTGGGGGCAGGAAAGAAATTCGACGTTCTGTTCTGTGATATTGAAATGCCGGATATCAATGGCATTGAAATCGGAAATGCCATGCGCCGGCATAACGAAAATCTGATTCTGGTGTATCTTACCGCCTATCCGCAGTATGCAATCCAGGCTTATGAGACGCGGGCATTCCGCTATCTGCTAAAGCCTTTTACGGACGAATCCGCCAGGGAAATCATGGATGCTGTGGCGCGTGAAAGCAGCCGTTACCGAAAGCTGGTTTTTAAGGACTGGGAAACGGTTCATTTTGTGGAGATATCCGACATTCTGTACCTGGAGGCAAAGGAAAAATATACTTTTGCATATACAAAGGACGAAGAATTTTCGGGTAAAACCAGCCTGAATGACTATGCCTCTGTTTTAGAATCCGCCGGGTTTTTCTGGATACACAGAAAATACCTGGTGAACTGTTATTATGTCAGGGAATTAAGGAGTACAAGCCTGGTACTAAGTAACGGAGTAGAACTGCCGGTTGCCAGAAGCCAGCGCAGCAGTTTTAAAAAGCTGTTCTTTGATGCGATGGAACGGGGGATTTTTTAGTATGGAGTATTTTGCAGTAATTTTGCTTAATGACATGTCGGTCGTTATCATTCTTTTACTTATGAGGCTTGCGCTTGGCTCAGGTTTTAAGCTGAATGCAAAACGTATCAGTCTGATTGCGGCAGGTTTTTTTGCGTATGACTCCGTGCTGGAATATGTCTGTGTGAATAACACCCAGGAGGGGCTTGGCGTTTATCTGTTCATGCTGGTTGTCATTATTGCCGCCCTTCCGAAAAAGTCTTTGTCCGGCGCGTTATATCTGGTTCCCGCCATGCTGCTTTATACTTCAGTTGACAGCCTGGTGGAGCTTGTGGTGCTGCATGCGGATATTGCAAAATATACAGTGGATACTGTTTCCGGTCCGATTGAAATAGCTGTGATTCTGGCGGATATTACCTGGGTTATCTGCCTGTACAGTTTTGAGGTATATCTTGAGAAGAAAAAAATTGAGTTTTCCATTTCTGCCGGGGAAGCAGTTTTTCTGAATTTTTTCTGTCTGTTTTTTCCGTTTTACCAGCGTGTGTATGACCAGCTCGTTCAGGATGGATACAGCAGAAAGCAACGGTTTTTATGGATATTTTTTTGCATTTCATTAAACTATGCAGTGCTCAGGTCGTTCTGGCACAAGCGGAAAACACGTTATTACCGTGATATTTCCGAGGCATATGCAAGGTACTACAAAGCGGAGTACGAGCAGTTCCTAAATTACAAAGAATCCCAGACGGAAATGGACCGTTTCCGGCATGATATAAATAACCATATGCTTATCATGCAGGAACTGCTTTCCGGGGAACAGTATGACCGGGCGCTTGCCTATATGGACAGGCTTCTGGAAAATAAAAATATAAATTGTTAATCCTTTCATTTGAGGATATTTAATAATTGTTATAAACTATCATAAAAAATGCCGTCAACCCTTGAAAACTCTAAATTTAAGCAAGTCAACTTTATTTTATTCATTACATCATTTTATATCGTTTCCCTCATGATTACAAGTGCTGATAAGGGCAAAAATGAGGGAAAGGGAAAACTATAATATCAAATAATAAATAATGAAAAGGTAATCGCTCTGAAAGATATGCTTAAATTTTAGAATGCTAGGAGTTGATGATATGAATTTTATTTCTGCAAGTTACAATATGTACCATAATGGCATTGACATTACTATCTTTGATGGCTACATATTACGAATTGACTGTAATAAGGCTGAAACAGGATTGAAAACTACACCATAGACAGACCATGTGCTAAATGCGCTGGCGATAGACAATCCACTCGAATACGCAAGACTCTATCTAAACAATAGTACAAAATCAAAAAAAACAGGAAGTTGTATCAGATTATCACAATTTTGAAACTACAAGCAATATTCTCTATTCTGCTTATTGGAGCAAATAATAAATGACTGTCATCAAGTAATGAAGGGAAATATCCTTCTTCTGCTTCATAAACATCAACAGTATTATTTCCTAACACTAACATAACATTTTTTGCAAAATGTTGAACATCACCCGAAACCACACAGTGAACAGCTTTTACTCCGCCCATGATTTGCGTTTTTTCAATTAAATTAATATTAGT
>CAJUND010000031.1 GCA_910587655.1 uncultured Agathobacter sp.
AGGCATATAGCAAGCATGAAACATAGCTTTAATAAAGTTGGATTATACTAGTCAGAAGTAATCGGAACAAAGCTTCCGGTTGCCCTCAGTAGTAAAATTGGCTTAGAATAAGCATCCTACACTTTGGACAGGGAAGGATGCTTATTTCTTTTTATTATGATTGTCTATGTAGGACAGAGCCGCAAAAACAACAAGTAATAATGTAATATCACTTTCTGAACAGAATATCATAAAGCGCATTCCCGCTTTTCTGCAAAAAGTCCAAAAGGCTCTCCTTTATCATCTCCTGGTTCTCCTTGTCAAGGGAAGAATGAATCTTTAACAGCTCCACCAGCTTTGGAATTTTCATGTTTGCAAGGTCATCCACGGTATTGATACCTGCGTCATCCAGAATGCCGAACAGGGTATCCACAAGGGCGCTTCTTCCTTCCGCGTCCATTCCTCCGATCCATGCTTTCAGCGATTTGTCCAGAATCAGGGCTTTTTCATTTACTTTGTTCAAATGTACAAGCTGTGGTCCCAGTACCTCCCAGCTCATCACATCATGCTGTCCTGCACCGCTGTTTTTACTTGCCACCACTTCAAACTCCTCCTCATGCTCAAACAGCATGCCGACAATGGAGGACTCCGGGATAATCGTATGAATCCGCGGAAGAAGCAGTCTGTAGTTTTCCAGTGATATCATGGAATCCGTAAACCCCGGCCCGTCATTGCTGTAGATAATTTCCATCCTGTCATGAAATTCCTGCTTACAGTGCGTTGCAGCATAAACCGCAAGGTTGCCGCCCTTGGAATGACCCATAATCCGCAGGGGACCGTCGGTTTTTGCTGCAGCATGTTCCAGATATGCCAGCGCTTTCTGCTGGCCCGGGGTATGTTCCAGGAAAATCATATTAAAGTCTTCCCTCCAGCCGACAATCGTGGAATCCGTCCCGGAATAAACCACGTTGGTACGTCCGTCCCCCAGTTTCACGGTAACGGCGCTAAACTGCGACTGCTCATCCAGGTTAATATCGTTGACATAACCGGAAAGCAGAATCCCGGAAAAACGCTCTGTCTCCGCCATCCTGCGCATCAGAAACGCCGCCATCTTTGTGCTTGACACTTTTGCCTGGATTTCCTCGTCCGTATGCCTTTCAAAAAACAGGCGGGAAGCCTCTGAAAGGGTAATTTCCCCCTCTCCCGGACCGGGCACAATCCCGTTAAATTCCACATAAACAAGTTCTGATAAAATCAGGTTGTCCACTTCATTAAATTCCGACTGTCCAAATCCCAGATCTCCCCGCCAGAGAAGATAGTCCATAATATCCGCCATATAAATCTCCTGTATAAATAATGTCTGCCGCCTACCTGATTGTGTCACTGTGATTGAGCACAAGGGTACTGTATAAAAATAACACATCGCTGTCACCAAATTCCATAAACTGTCCCAGATAATCCGGATGAATATAACGGATATCCACCAGGGTAATCTGCGAATATCCGCTCACCAGCAGAGGCGCAATCCCCGACCCGAAGGAATCCCGGAAGATGACAAGACTTTTGTCCGCCTTCGCGGGGTTTTTAATGGTAACCAGGGACAGGGAACCGGAAAGAAACATTTCATAAGGGTCGCGTCCCGCTGCCTTTTTCAGGTCATATACCGGAATTTCTTTCCGGTTCTGCCAGTCATACACTGTGCAGCTGTCAGTCGCCTCTGTCGTCATATACTGTATCTCATCCGGCGCAAGCGGCAGCGCTGCCTGCCCGTAATATGCACCGTAAAAATCCTGCTCCAGCGTATGGCTTTTATAATCCCGTGAAAGCTCCGTATTCATTGACTGTGCCAGTCTTTCTGCCACATCCGTAATTTTTTCCTGACGCCAGTGGGGGTCTGTTTTATAATAATCCTCCAGTTCCAGCAGATCGGAAACCGGAATATATTCGGCAGCATCCAGTTTCGCTGCCATCTGCCGTTCAAACTCTGCATAGTCCATGGAAAGATGCCCGCTTTCTTCTGCCAGAAAGCAGTTTTTATCCGGGATGACAGAAAGGTAAACTTTATTTTTATCTGTGAGGTATTTTCTGCAGACATAACGGAACCGTTCTGCTGCATACTCCAGCGACTCCTCATTCATGGGATATTCCATGGAGGAAATATAACCGTCTGCAACATAAACCCCGTTGTTGTCCCGCCGGGCAAAAATTTTTCCGGCAGTAACCGCTTTGATCCTGCGGAAATTTTCCCGGAAAGGAAAGGCATCCACGGCATAAGCATCAAAATCCTTCATAAAACGGCCGCTTTTTACTGCATCTGCCGAAAGAACGGGAGCAGGCGCAGGCAGGCGCCGTTCGCTGTACAGATACTCTGCCTCAGGCTGAAACAGACAAAGCAGAAATCCCCCGCCGGACAGCAGCAGAAAGGTCATACAGAATACACATGCACTCTTTTTGGTATTCACTGAATTCCTCCTTTAAAACCGAAAATACAAAAACGGCTGAAAAGACCCGTCCACAAGATAAGCCGTGACAACAAGCGCCAGCGCAGCAAAAACAAAAGGCGCAAAGCTTTTTATGAGTATGCCGCCTTTTGGACTTTCTGACAGTTTTTCTGCAAGAACATGCACTGCAGGCGTGGCTCCGATTACCCCTGCCAGGAGTACAGTCCCGAAACTCTGCAGGCTGTATACTGCCTCATCCGAAACCAGGGGAATCCCCCCGGCGCCGAACAGACCTCCCAGATTACGTACTGCCTGTCCGGCATTTTCCGCGCTGAAAACCACAAAACTTAACAGGACAAAAAACAAGGTGTAAATACGCGAAAATATCCGGCTTTTTTCCAGCTTTTTCAAAAGCCAGAATTTTTCAGCAGCCAGAAGCACGGCAAAAAGCAGTCCCCACAGAATAAAATTCCATGCTGCCCCATGCCAGAAGCCGGTGAGCGTCCAGACCACCAGTATATTTAACAGCTGTCTTCCCCGTCCCCTGCGGTTACCCCCAAGCGGAATGTAAACATAATCCCGGAACCACCTGCCCAGCGATATATGCCAGCGGCGCCAGAATTCTGTTATGCTTGCAGAGATAAAGGGATATTGAAAGTTTTCCGGCAGATGAAAACCGAACACCCGGCAAAGTCCAATTGCCATATCGCTGTAACCTGAAAAATCAAAATAAATCTGCAGGGCAAAGGCAATGGCATACAGCCAGCCAAACAGCACAGATTTTTCATCAGATCCGGTATATGCACTGCACAGTTCCCCCAGCTGGTCTGCAATCAGGACTTTTTTCGCCAGTCCGGTTACAAACCGGCGGATTCCCGCTGCCGCCTTCTGCCAGGAATGTTTTCTGCCGTCCAGCTGTGCGGCAATATCAGAATAACGGACAACCGGTCCTGCCACCAGCTGCGGAAACATCGTCACATATACAGCCAGCTGAATGATATTTTTCTGTTCTTTTTCCCCCCGGTACACATCCGCGGTATAACTTATCAGCTGGAAAGTATAAAAGCTGATACCGACCGGCAGCGCCGGATGGAGAAGCGGGACGTCTGCAGCTGACAACGCGTTGTAATTCTCCAGAAAAAAATCAGCATATTTATAATACAGCAGTACGGAAAGGCTCACGATTACGGAAGCCGTGAAGAATATTTTTCCTGCCCGCTGTTTTTGGTATTTTCCCACCAGCCGACCGGACACATATCCCAGCACTGCCGAAAGAACCAGCAGCCAGACATGCCCCGGTTCCCCCCATCCGTAAAATACCAGGCTTGCCGCAAGCAGGACTGTGTTCTTGAACCGCCGGGGTAGTGCAAAATACAAAACAACCGTCAGGGGCAGAAAATAATATAAAAAAGTAATACTGGAAAAGAGCATTATGCTACCGGCGCTTCCGTAACTACCTGCGCGCCGCTTAAGGCAGATAACGCATGGTTTTTGAATGTTTCTATATTGTTTGCTTCGCCATAGGCAGTTATGACATAGCCGCCGTCCACCTGGATAATGATGATGGTATCCGGCTGCCCGCATACCCACTGCTTTGCCAGAAGAGCTGACTTTACGGCATCTGCAAATGTATTTACATCCGTACCTTCTTTCAGATGGTAGGCAGCCCCGGTAAATGTGTTCCCGTTCATCATATGCACAACGGAGGCAGCATCGTCAATGCCTGATACCTGCTCCTGCGGCAACCCCAGTACGTTTTCCAGTTCCTCTGTTTTACTGATATCGAATTTGCCCGGTGCATCTGATACGGCATTTTCCTGGTTTCCCCCGTAAATGGCAAAGCGTTCATCCTCTTTGTAGACTTTAAATACTTCATTCAGCACGTCAAGGGACTGCGTATACTGTGGTCCCTGGCTTTCTGTTTCCGTTTCTGTTCCGGTTCCCACTGTACCCGGCTTACTTCCGCATGCGGACAGTGTAAACATCATAACTGCCATTAAAAATAATGCCGCTGTTTTTTTCATGCTTAATCCTCCTTTGAAAAGAAAAAGTAATTTCCGGCTGATTTACCAGCACCGCTTTTTATATGGTTTATTATACTCTAAAATACCATATTTATCAATTTTTAAAAAACCTGTTTCACAGCATCTGAAACGCACCGAACGCGTCCAGTTTTCCATATCCCCATTCTGTATTCGGATATATTCTGTCACTGTCCCTTTTGCAGCCCCTGATTAAAATATTTCCAATATCAACGGAGTTTAACGGGTCTGCATTTTTCCGGACAACGCCCCACTCCATCAGCTGCACGCAGGCTCCTGCGGCAATTGCAGCGGCAACGCTCGTTCCGGAACCGGTCGTGTAATTTCCCCTGGTATCCACGCCCTGCACCCGGACTGCGGGGGCATTAAAATCCGGTTTTACCACATTTGCAGTCGTAAATCCCCTGCCTGAATCCTGGTAAAGTGCGCCATTCGCAGAATTATAACCCCCAACCGTAACAGGAACGGAAGCCGTTGACGGAATCGTCAGTGTCACATCCGGATTGGATTTCAGGAAAAAAACTTCACTCGGCAGCATACCGGTCATCGGCAGCCACGCATGGAAACTTCCGGGAAGACCGGAAGCGGGAAACACATTGACTGTCCAGATTCCCCTGCTTGCACCGGAAAAACGTATAAACACCAGCTGGTTACGCCTGATTCTTCCGACTGAACGGTAATCGATTTCCACCCTGGTGTTTTCAAAAACAAAAAGATATTCCTGGTGCGAACCGGCGCGTGTTGCCGCCTGGGGCAGCAGGACGCCTCCCGGGGAACGCACGGACACCGCAAAAAGCTCCGGCGCAGTCCCCCACAGCTCCAGGTAAAATCCCTGCATATTTTCCTCCACATTTATTTCTATGGCGTCTGCCTGCCTGCCGATACCCCCAACGCTGCCCGTGGCGTTACTGGTGCCAAAAAAATGATGCCTTGCATTTGCCTCGTTGCCTGTTGCAATCACAATACACCTTCGCCATAACGCGCCGATTTCATCCAGGTATTCCGAAAGGACACTGCTTCCGGAATGGCTTCCGTTATTTGTTCCGAGCGCCAGACAGATAACCAGCGGCCGTCCCAGTTCCCTTGCCTTTTTATCCAGATAGGCAACCGCAGCCATAATATCATTTTCCTGGTAAACAGTGGTATTTTGCGGGATATAAAAAAAGTCCTTCAGATATGGCTTTGCCGGCTTAAGTTTTACCACAAGCAGTTCGGAATACGGTACGGCACCCACAAAGCCGCCCGATTCATCCTCACTTCCGCAGGTAATGCTGGAAAGAAGTGTGCCATGTCCGTCTGTATCCTGCTGCGGAACAATATCCCGCGGATTTTCAGACTGCAGCGCACGGTTAATATCCTCCCTGGTGTATTCTGTCCCGTACTCAAATCCCTCCGGCGCAAAAAAAACACTTCCGTCTTCCGTTTCTTCCGGAACATCCTCCCCGGCAGGCGCTGCCGTCTGGTCCCAGATGGCAGCAATTCTTGTACTGCCGTCAGCGTTGCGGAAGCATTTATTTTCATATGCGATTCCTGTATCCACAAACCCGACAAGAACCCCCTGCCCGTACAGGGCAAGGGCTGGATTCTGCTGTAACTGCAGGATACCGCTTTCCTCCAGCGCAGAAGTATCAAGAAGACCAAAACATTTGGGAATGGCGGAATATGTGTAATCCTCAAAACCAAGCGGCGGGACAGTATCCCTCCCAAAATAATAAATATCATAAGAACGGTTAATATGCTGGATACATTCCGGCTTCTGCAGCACACGTTCCAGGGCGTCCAGCGGTATAATGACATCATTCGTATTATTGGACTGGATAATTTCATTGCAGGACATAAATTATCTCCGGCGGCATTTTATATATACTACGAAACAGACATGACAGATGTTCTGTCAATTATCAGAAACAATCGAGCAGGGAAGGTTACTTCCCCTACTCGCCGCGCGGCCCGCATGCTGTGAAACAGCAAACTTCCATATGCGGGCCTGTGCATAAAAATGGCGGGAACTGCTTCCCGCCTAAAGAATGTTACATATAATAGAAACCCCGTACGGGTCCATCTCTGTTTTACCTCCGGTATGCTTACCAGTCAGAAGCTCCGTTCCTGTTTCCTGCTCCACGCACTGTTTCTCCGCCGTACAGTTTAAATAGAACACATACTCTGTTCCCGCAGCTGTCCTGGTGTGGCGTTCCACACCCTCCGGCAGCGGGGAGACCTGCACGCCGGCACTGACAAGCACATCTTTAAAAAGATGCTGCATGGCTGTATCCTCCAGCCGTGCCGCCACATAATACGCCTTTCCTTTTCCATATGTGTTTTCTGTCACGGCAGGCGTGCCGCCGTAATAATCACTGCGGTAGGTTCCGCAGGTTTTTGCCGCGGACACACGTAAAACTTCCGCATAATCCCTGACACGTCCTGACCATTCTTCCCCGAAATCCACAAAATTGCTGTCCGAAGGATAAAGACTGTCAATTTCCTCACTGATAATCCCAAATACTTCATTTAATCCGTCACCCGGAAAACCGCCGAGAAAATTGAGCTGGTTTTCATCCACATATCCGGTCAGATAAGTGGCAAGCAGATGCCCGCCGTTTTTTACAAACTTTTTCAGCTTATCCGCCACGCCAGATTTCAGCATATACAGCATCGGCGCAACAATCACCTGATAGCCTTCAAAGGAATCCTCGCTGGCAATTACATCGATGTCAGCACCGAGCCGCATCAGATTTTTATACGTATCCACACAGGTTTTCGGATACTGCTTGGTTTCCTGGGACAGACCGCGCATATCATCAACCGCCCACATCGTATCCCAGTCAAAAATCATGGCTGTTTCCGTTTTTACAAGGGACCCGGAAATACCGGAAAGCTTTTTTAAATCCGCTCCCACACCGGCAACTTCCCGGAAAATACGGGTATCATCCGTTCCCAGATGATCAATTACCGCCCCGTGGTACTGTTCATAGGAACCGCGGCCCTTACGCCACTGGAAATACTGCACACTGTCAGACCCAAGCGCCACAGCCTGCATGGCGGCAAGCCTGTGTACCCCCGGTCTCTGCATCTTATTGCAGGAATGCCAGTTTACCAGCCCCGGTGCGCTTTCCATCATCAGAAACGGTTTGTCTTTTTTCATGCAGCGCATCAGCGCATGGTTAAACGCCGTATTTGCCATGGTATCCGCAAACGACTCCCAGTCATTATGAAACTGTGGATAGGAATCCCAGGAAATCACATCCAGTTCTTTGCTCATGATGCGGTAATCCAGTCCCGGAAACAGCTCCATGTAATTTGTTGTAACAGGAATTTCCGGCGTACGCTCATGCAGAATGGCAATTTCTGATTTCATGTAATCCGTCATGTTCCAGGTCGTAAAACGTTTCCATTCCAGATTCAGTCCCATGCTGCTGTACTCCCCGTTTCTGTACGGCGGTTCAATCTGGGAAAAATCGTTGAAATCATGGCTCCAGAATTTATTCCACCATGCTTTGTTCAGTTTTTCGATGTCATGGTCGAATTTCTCCTCCAGATAGGTCTGGAAACGCTTCACACACTGGCTGCAGTAGCATTCCCCTCCAAACTCATTGGACACATGCCACAGCAGAAGCCCCGGATGGTTTCCCACCTCATCAATCAGCTTATTAATAATTATGGAAACCTTTTTTCGGTAGACAGGCGAACTCATACAATGGTTATGCCGGACGCCGTGGTGCGCGCGGACACCGTAGGAATCCACCCGCATTGCCTCCGGATATTTTTCGTCCAGCCATGCCGGACGTGCCCCGGACGGTGTGGCAAGCACTGTATGGATTCCGTTTTCATAAAGCCTGTCCATGGTTCTTTTCAGCCACTCAAAATGAAACTCGCCCTCTTTGGGCTCACAGGCTGTCCACGAAAAGACTCCAAGCGTCATTTCCGTCATTCCTGCTTTTCTCATCAGGCGGATATCCTCTTCCAGTATATCCGGTCTGTCCAGCCACTGCTCCGGGTTGTAGTCTGTTCCGTGTATGATTCCGTCTGTCTTTGGAAATAAGATTTTTCTTTTCATATGTCCCACTCATGACTTTCCTATATTTCTGCTGGCATTGCAGGTAAAATACAGCACCTGGTACTCGTTTGCAATCTGCTTTAACAGCTCCTGTCCGTGTCCGAATTTTTCCTCATCCTGGTTGACAAACGGATCATCCAGCACTAAAAACGGTTTTTCTTCCGGATACATCGCATCCACAAGCGCCAGACGCATGCAGACGCCAAGCAGGTCCTGGTATCCTGCGGAAAACCATTTTGTTTCCCTGAGTTCACCAAGCTCCTTCACCTGCACATCGATATTGGCATCCACCATCCAGGTTCCTTTTCCGGAACCGGTAAGAAGCTCATAATACTTTCCGAAACCGCCTTCAATCGGTCCTAAATACCTTGCTGAAAACTGCTCCTTGGCACTCTGCAGCAGGCTCTGTGTCAGATCATATACTTCATACAGATGCTCCTCTTTTTCCTGCTCTTCTTTGCAGGTGGTCAGCTGCTGTTCTTTTTCATCCCGCATGTCAAGCTGTTCCTGCAGGTCGTCCATCTGGCGGTTATACTGTTCAATGGCTTCCCTGACGTCCTCCAGACGCTCATCCACGTCCTGAATCATGGAATTTAACTCATCCAGGGAATACGGGCATACTTCCTTCTGTTCCAGCTCTTTTACATCATATTCTTCCTCAAAAAGCTCTTTTTTCTTCCGGCTTTCTTCATATGCTTTTAAGGCAATCCGGTATTTTGTCGCCTTGGTCTGCAGCAGGCTGATTCCGGTTCCCAGGTCCTCGCCAAAATCCACCCCTGTTTCTTCCCCGAATTCCATCAGGTCTTTTTTGGTTTTCTCATATTCTTCCCGTGCTGCCTCGCTCTTATTCGCCCGTGTCTTTAACCTGTCATATTCATGCATCTGGTTTTTTAAGTCAAACATGCCTTCCCTGGCATTTGTTCCGCTGCAGTAAATATGGTAACGTCCCAGAAATGCAATTGCCTTTTCCTCGATTTTTAAGATTTCCGCGGAAGCCAGTTCCAGGGTCTGCTGTACTTCGATTACCGGTTCCCGGAATTTCCTGTCTTCTTCTTCCCGTTCCAGTTTCCTTTTCTGGTTTCTTCTTTCATCCTGTGACATTCTGATACTGCGCACCAGAAGGAGCAGGATGCCAAATACCACAACGCCCGCGGCAATCACCATAACCGGTATAAAATCTTTTAACAGGTTTTTCAGGACAAAACTCAGTACGCAGCCGATTCCGCCTGCGGCAATCAGCATGATTCCAAATACCAGAAGCGGAATTCTTTTTTCAACCAGAAAAATCGGTGCTTCCCGCTTCATTGCCATTGCCTCAAAATAGGAAATTCTGTTTTCAAGCAGCGATTTTTCCTCATGAAGCTGCGACAGGCATTCCAGCTCTTTTTCCATTTCCGAGATATCCTGCTGGTCAGGCAGACCGTTTTCAAAACGGTCGGACAGCTTACTGTACTGCGTCCTCTCTTCATCCGTCAGTCCCAGGTTATACAGTGTTGTCTTTAAAACCCCGAGCATCTGGACTTCCTGGTTTTTCTGGATAAACTCTTCTTCTTCCGGCACACGGTCAGGAAAAATCCTGCGGTAACTGTCCATCTCCGCTTTGCGTTCGTCCACCTCTCTGCATAAAGAATCATAGTTCATCTTAAGGCTTTCACGGCGGCTTTCCTCACTTGCCATCTGCAGCGCCTTTGCATACTGCGAACGGATATCCGACAGTTCCTTGCGCTGTTCCTGCTTCTTTGCAAGCTTTTCCCGGATTTCCTTTGCCGCCGTATCAGCCGCCTCAAATCCCCGGATTTCTTCTGTCAGAAGTGTAATGGTGCTCTTGCGCTTTTTCAGCGAGCCGGTTGCACGGTTCGGCGAAATTTTGTTCATCCGGTCACGGATCCGCTTCTGCGCCGTGTCAAAATTATTAATGTCATTTGTGTTTTCCACCAGATTGCCAAGCTTGGCATTAATGGCGTCTGTAGAACCGCATTCACAGTCATTCTGGGCAATGAACGCACTTCTTTTAAAGGAAGCGCTGTCCAGTCCGAATATTTCATTGCCTATGTCTGAAGAATAGTCATGGCACTCCAAATTCGTGGCAAGATCGTAGATATGAAAGGTATCGGTCTTTTCGTTCTTTCCAAACGAACGGCTGATCCGGTATACCCTGTCCTTGTAATTAAAATCAAGCGTACCGCCGTACACACCGCCCTGCCACGGACGGTAAACCACACGCTCCTTATCAAACTGCCCGGATTCCCTTTTGGAATCAAATCCGTAAAACATTACCCGCAAAAAGGCGGCAAGCGTACTTTTGCCCCAGCCGTTCGGCTGGTAAAAAAGATTTACCCCGTTTGTAAAATCAAAACTCACATTCGATAATTTCCCAAAATTTTCCACATGACAGGAAAGCAACTTCATAAATTTATATCTCCTCTCCGGATAAAGCCATAATTCCACAGCGTATCACTTCTGTTTTCTGCTCTTCCTTCAGCTCCGAATTAAGTACCATTCGGATAAATTCACCTTTTAGTGAAGCGTCCTTTTCATAATCACTGTAATTAATCTTAAGTTTTGTCTGGTCGCATACTTTTTCAAAGTAGAAATAATCGTTAAACAGGTCCTGCAGATAATCGCAGTTAAATTCCGCATCCACCTCAACCTCACCGGTGAGAACGAATTTTACCATGCTTGCCGACGGATAGGAGTATTTTGCAACTTCCTGTTCGATACAGACTGCAGCCTCCCTTGTCGTCAGCATCCCGCTTACATCCACTTCCAGCGTATACAGTGTCCTTGCCGCTATCTGGATAAATGAAGCCTCGGCGCGTCTGGTCTGTTCATCCACATCCAGAAGCACAAACCCTTTCGGTCCGCACTCGTCAAACCCGCGTCCTTCCAGACACCCCGGATAACAGTATATACCGCGGTTATCCAGCTGCTCCTGCACATAGCTGTGGACATGCCCCAGCGCAAGATAATCAATATTTTTATTGCAGAGTGCATCCAGACCGATGCTGTAAGTCTGCTCTTTATTCTGGTATGTACCCGCCTGGCCGTGCAGCGTGACGATATTGTAGTCGTCATGGTTCAGCACCAGCGAGTTATAGGCAGTCGCCTGGTTTTCCTCTGACAGCTCCAGACCTGAAATGACGACATTTCCATAACGGTATGCCGTCCACTGCTCGTCAAACAGCAGCAGGTTATCCGGCAGCTCTTCCAGCTTGGACAGAAAATTATCGCTGTCATGGTTTCCCCGCAGGTATAAAAAGTCAATCTGCGGATGGGAATAAATCATGTCCCTTACGGTGTTTCTTGCCATTGCAGAAACACTCCGCGTATCAAATAAATCTCCTGCGATCAGTATAATCCTTACTTCGTTTTTCTCCGCATATTCCACCATACGCGTAAATGTTCTTATGATTTCTTTCCTGCGCTCCCTTGCCTGCTCCCTGCCCAGGTTTGTTGTCATCCTGGAATCCAGGTGCAAATCCGCACAATGAATGATTTTCATACTTTATCCCCCATTTATTGAACATCGGTCCATCGTAAATTTGCCTTCGGCAAATGGACCGACGCTGCATATCAGGTTTTCCATGAAAACCTGATACATTAACTGAACATCGGTCCATCGTAAATTTGCCTTCGGCAAATGGACCGACGCTGCATATCAGGTTTTCCATGAAAACCTGATACATTATCTTGCCTGTTCCTGTAATGCAGGCGCACTGCGCATCTGAATTGTCGGTCCGCCCTTTCTTTCAATGTAATCTTTTGTAATGACCACCCGTCCGATATTGTCATCCTTTGGAATTTCGTACATAATGTCCAGCATGAATTCCTCAATGATTGCGCGCAGCGCACGTGCACCGACCTTTTTTTCTTTTGCTTTTTTTGCTACGGCGCTCAGCGCACCCTGGTCAAATTCCAGATCCACCTCGTCCATTTCCAGCAGCCTGATATACTGCTTTAAAATAGCATTTTTAGGCTCCACCAGAATTTTTACCAGCATTTCCTCGGTAAGCGCCTCAAGGGTGAAAAGAACCGGAAGCCGTCCCAGAAACTCCGGAATCATCCCGAATTTGCGCACGTCCTCCACTTCCACCTTACTCAGGATGTTTTCATCCTCGTCGTACCGGTCCTTTAAATCGGACTTAAAGCCGATTGCCGCTGATTTGTTCAGACGTTCCTTAATGATATCCTCCAGGTCCGGAAACGCTCCCCCGCAGATAAACAGGATATCCTTGGTATCCACCGTGGTCATCGGCACCATGGCATTTTTACTGCCTGCGCCCACCGGAACGTCAATCTCCGCGCCCTCTAACAGCTTTAACATCCCCTGCTGCACGGATTCACCGCTGACGTCCCGCTGGTTGGTGTTGCGCTTTTTGGCAATCTTGTCTATCTCGTCTATAAAGATAATTCCCTTTTCTGCACGTTCCACATCATTGTCCGCCGCTGCCAAAAGCTTGCTTACCACGCTTTCGATATCATCCCCGATATAGCCTGCCTCGGTCAGGGAGGTGGCATCCGTAATTGCAAGCGGCACGTCAAGCAGCCTGGCAAGCGTCTTTACCAGATAGGTCTTTCCGCAGCCGGTCGGTCCGATCATGAGCATATTGGATTTTTCTATGTCAACACCGTCTTTTTCACCTGACATCACACGCTTGTAATGGTTGTATACAGCAACAGACATTACTTTTTTTGCCTGCTCCTGCCCCACGACATATTCATCCAGCCGCGCCTTGATCTTATGCGGCGCAGGAATGGAATGGATATCAAGCACCGGAGCCGCTTTTTTCTCCTTCGGCGCTTTCTTTTTGATTTTCTGGCTCATGGGAACTGTATCCTGCAGCTCTGATAAATTTATCATGCTGATATTGGGCATCTTGCCAACGCTCATGTTCATGTTCATGAAATCACCCATGTTAAAGCCGCCGGAATTCATTGAATCAAACGTCTTCTGCATGCAGTCGCTGCAGATACATACGTTATTCTGAATATGTATCATCTTGCCCGCAGTATGCTCCGGCCTGCGGCAGATATAACAGACATCTTCGTATTCCACGTTCTTATCTTCGTCAGTCACCTGACTGCTGTTCTGGTTTTCAGACATTGGTCTTGCCCCTCCTAGGTTTCCTGTGCAAAAATCGCAAATTAATGTGTACAAACATCACATCATACCGATTCCATAATACTATAATTATACGTCAATACCTCTGTAAACACAAGACAGATTATGTTTTTTTTCAAAAGAATTAGAAAAAAACTGAAAAAGGGGCGGATTCCGAAGAACCAGCCCCTTTTTTCAGTCATTTTTTACAGGATTTCCTTTAGTATTTTGTTTACTATTCCAGGATTTGCCTTTCCTTTTGTTGCTTTCATGGTCTGGCCGACCAGGAAACCAAGCGCTTTTTCCTTTCCGTTATGGTAATCCTCCACGGACTGCGGATTTTCTTTTATGACCTGCTCGATGGCAGCGCGAAGCTCGTCTTCGTCATTTACGCTCTTTAAGCCTTTTTCCTCCACATACTTTTCCGGGTCGGTATTGTCTGCAAATACCAGCTCAAAGACTTCCTTTGCCACGCTTCCGTTTATCGTGCCGTTTTCTACAAGCCCGATCAGCTTCGCAAGGTTCTCCGGTGAAAACCGGATGTCCTCTGCGTCCATGTCATGTTCTTTTAACAGGCGCATGGTTTCCACCATCAGCCAGTTGGATACTTTCTTGGGTTTGCCGCAGATTTTTGTGGTTGCCTCAAACAAATCCGCCATGTGCTTGGACGCCGTAATAATTTTTGCATCGTATTCCGGAATATCATATTCCTTTTTATAGCGCGCAAGCTTTTCCTCCCGAAGCTCCGGCTGCCGCGCCTTCACATCGGAAATCCAATCATCGGAAATGACAAGCGGAACCAGGTCCGGATCCGGGAAATAGCGGTAGTCCTGCGCATCCTCTTTGAAACGCATGGCGTGGGAGCTTTCTTTATTGTCATCCCAGCGGCGGGTTTCCTGCACAACTTTTCTTCCGGCTTCCAGAAGCTCTATCTGGCGTTCCCGCTCCCCTTCAATGGCATGTGCGATTGCCTTGAAGGAATTCAGGTTTTTCATCTCGGTACGGGTGCCGAACTTACTGCTGCCCGTTTCACGGACGGAAAGGTTGACGTCGGCACGCATGGAGCCTTCGTTTAATTTACAGTCCGAGGCGCCGAGGTACTGGATGGTCTGGCGCAGTTTTTCCAGATAGGCGATGACTTCATCCGCCGAACGCATGTCAGGCTCGGACACAATCTCGATAAGCGGCACGCCGGAACGGTTAAAGTCCACGATGGAAACATCCTCCCACTCGTCATGTACCAGTTTTCCGGCGTCTTCCTCCATATGGATTTCATGGATGCGGACCTGTTTTTTTCCGGCATCCGTTTCTATTTCCACGCTCCCGTTTCTGCAGATTGGCAGGTAAAGCTGGGAAATCTGGTAGTTCTGCGGGTTATCCGGGTAAAAATAGTTTTTCCGGTCAAATTTGCTGTATCTGGTAATCTGGCAGTTGGTGGCAAGTCCGACCGCCATGGCATATTCCACGACCTGTTTATTTAATACCGGAAGGGACCCCGGCGCTCCGGTACACACCGGGCAGGTGTGCACATTCGGCGCTCCGCCGAATTCTGTAGAGCAGGAACAGAAGATTTTGGTTTTTGTTGCGAGTTCCACATGGACTTCCAGTCCGATTACGGTTTCATAGTTTTTACTCATATATCGTACCATTTTCCTTTCTTTCGGTTTATTTCTGAACGGGAACTTCCGTCCATGCTGAATTTGGGGTTTTTCAAAAAACTCATACCTTTGCAAGCGGACTGCGCTCATATTTTCCCGTCTGTTCAAAGCTATACGCGGCACGGATGATATTTTTTTCTTTAAAACAGTCGCCAATCATCTGGATGCCGATGGGAAGCCCCGTGCTGTCCGTCCCGCACGGAAGGGAAATTCCCGGCAGTCCCGCGAGGTTTACGGATATGGTGTAAATATCGCCCAGGTACATCTGAATCGGGTTCTGCAGGCTCTCTCCCAGCTTCGGCGCGGTGGTCGGCGCCGCCGGTGCAATGATGACATCATATTTTGCGAACGCCTCATCAAATGCTTTTTTTATCAGTCCCTTGACCCTTAATGCCTTTAAATAATAAGCGTCATAATAGCCGGAACTTAAGACAAAGGAACCGAGCATGATTCTGCGCTTTACCTCTGCCCCGAAGCCCTCGGAACGGGATTTTTTGTACATATTATGAAGTCCCTCGTATTCTTTGGTCCGGTAGCCGTATTTTACGCCGTCAAAACGGGCGAGGTTGGAGCTGGCTTCCGCGCAGGCAATCACGTAATATGCCGGAATGGCGTATTTTACCAGCCCTAAGTCAAATTCCTCAACAACGGCTCCCTTTTCCTCCAGCTTCCTTACTGCGGAAAGGACGGCATCCCTTACTTCTATATTTAAGCCTTCCCCGAAATAATCTTTCGGGATTCCGATTTTCATTCCCTTTACATCATCCACAAGCGCTGCGGTAAAGTCCGTGTCATTACGTGCAACAGATGTTGCGTCCTTTGTATCATGTCCTGAAATGATTTCCAGTACTGCGGCACAGTCTGTCACGTCCTTTGCAACCGGCCCGATCTGGTCCAAGGAAGAACCATAGGCAATCAGTCCGTAACGGGACACGGTTCCGTACGTCGGCTTGATTCCGGTCACACCGCAGAACGAACTCGGCTGGCGAATACTTCCCCCCGTATCAGAACCGAGCGCAAAGGAGCATTCCTCCGCGGATACTGCTGCACAGGAACCGCCGGAAGAGCCGCCCGGCACATGCGCCTCGTTCCATGGGTTTTTTGTCACTTTATATGCAGAGGTTTCTGTCGTACTTCCCATCGCAAATTCATCCATGTTGGTTTTTCCGATAACCACTGCCCCGGCGTCCTCCAGGCGCCTGACGGCTTCCGCCGTGTAGGTCGGCACAAAGTTTTCCAGTATTTTGGAAGAACAGGTGGTAAGCAGTCCCTTTGTACACATGTTATCCTTGATGGCAACCGGCACACCGGCAAGCAGTCCCGTTAAACTTCCACTGTCAATCAGTTTCTGGACTTCTTCTGCACGTTTTAATGCGCCTTCCCCGTCAACTGTTACAAAGCTGTTTACCTTTTCCTCTTTTGCCTTTATGGCGTCAAGCGCAGCCTGTACGGCTTCTGTGACGCTTACTTCTTTTGTTTTTATCTTTTTTCCCAGCCCGACGGCTGTTTCACTCATTAAGCTCATTTTTGTCTCCTTCCTGGATTTCTTTCGGGATCTCTATCGGGAACATCAGTCCTACTCTCCTATCGTTTTCGGTACTTTAAATCCGCCGTCCTTCATACACGGCGCATTGGCAAGCGTGTCCTTACTTCCGTCCCCGTTTGCAACCACATCCTCACGGAAAACATTGTTTACAGGAAATACATGGGACATCGGCTCGATTCCGGAGGTATCCAGCTCATCCAGCTGGTCAATATAGTCGAGCATTTCCTCCATGTCTTTTTTGGCTGCCTGCGCTTCCTCCCCGCTCAGCTCCAGCTTGGCAAGGATTCCTACATATTCCATGGTTTCGTCTGAGATGACGTTTCGCATCTTACCGTCAGCCCCCGCTACTTTTGTAACGCTTGCAGTGATTTCTTCCGGTTCTTCTTCTGCTTCCGCCTCCAGGACTGCGGCGCTTTTTACTTTTGCATAAACTGCCATATCGCAGATTCCTGTGTTGTTTCGTCCGCTGCGGCGAAGGGTTCCTTCATATTCCATGCCGCTTTTTTCCATAACTTTTCCGGAATTCGGATTATTGGTATCATGACGGGCATATACGCGTCCTGCACCGGTTTCTTCCATAAAAAAGCGGATGACTTCGGTCAGGGCTTCGGTCATGTAACCCCTGTGCCAGAATTCTTTTCCGATGCAGTATCCAATTTCCACGGTGTCTGTTTCGTCCTCTATTTTTACTGCAGAGATGCTTCCGATGGGCTGTTCGATTTCATTTAACTCAATTGCCCAGGAGTAAAAATCCTTTTTTTCATAATTGGCAATTATGAAATTTTTCAGGTAATTTTCCGCCTGTTCCACGTTTTCGTATGACTGCCAGGTCAGATATTTTGTTACTTCATCATTATTTGCCCAGTTGTAAAACATGTTTTCGGCGTCGTCTTCGTCAAAACGGCGCAGCGTCAGATGTTCGGTTGAAAGTTCCATGGTTCCGGTGTGGTTCATTGTGTTTCCTCCTCTTGAAATAATGTTATCCAGCCCAATTTAAGCCATAAATTAACTTCGTCATAACACTGCACGTTTTTATCCGGCAGTTTTAAAATTGCCATACACGGCGGGATATAATTCCAGAAAACGGGCTTCTTCTATTGGCTTTGGATAATCCAGAATTTCATAATTGTTTCTGAAAAAATATTCCCTCCATCTGTCTGTTTCTTTCTGCAGTTTTAAGCTTCCTGAAATGACTACTTTTTTCATATTTCCCCCTTTGCTCCGCAAAGCGATGTGCGTAGGCAATGCTCCTTCGGAGCATTACTTATGGCTCAAGGCGGCTTAAGTCGCGCGGGAACAGGGTTGCTTCACGCACGTTTTCCTCGCCGATTAACTGCATGGTTAAGCGTTCGAGTCCGATTCCGAGTCCGCCGTGCTTTGGCATCCCGTGTTTAAATGCGGACAGGTAATGTTCCATGCCTTCGGTTTCCATGCCGCGTTTTTCTATTTTTTCCATCAGCTCGTGATAGTCGTGAATCCTCTGTCCGCCTGTGGTAATTTCCAGTCCCTTAAACAGTAAATCAAAGCTTAAGGTATAAGTGGGATCCGCCGGGTCGTCCATGGCATAAAACGGACGTTTTTTGGACGGATAATGGGTGACGAATACGAAATCGCTGTCATATTCTTCTTTGAAATAACGGCCGATTAATACCTCTTCCTCCGGCTCTAAATCAAACGGATTACGGAACTGCCTGTCGTATTTTTCCGCCACACGTTCTTTTGCCTCGTCAAAACGCACGCACGGGATTTTTTCCACATTCGGGAGTTTTAGTTTTAACAGCTCAAGCTCCGGCTGGTATTCAGTTTCCAGAAGTTTCATGGCATACTGTAAAAACCCGGTTTCCATTGCCATAATATCTTCGAACCCGTCAATGTATCCCATCTCGAAATCCAGGCTGGTATATTCATTTAAATGGCGTTTGGTATTGTGCTTTTCCGCACGGAACACCGGGGCGGTTTCAAATACACGGTCAAATACACCTACCATCATCTGCTTGTAAAACTGCGGGCTCTGCTGTAAAATTGCCGGACGGTGAAAATATTCCAGCTTAAACAGGTTTGCCCCGCCCTCGGCGCTTTTTGCGCCAAGCTTGGGCGTATGGATTTCGGTAAAGCCCTGCCCATAGAGAAAATCCCGGAATCCTCTTGTGATTCCTTCCTGAATACGGAATACGGCACGTTCCCGCAGGTTTCTGAGCGATACGGCGCGGTTATTCAGTTTCGCCTCCAGCGAGGTGCTTAATTTAAAGCGGGAAATCTGAAGCGGCATTGCAGCTGCCGGTTCTGACAGTACGGTAAGGCTGGTAAGCCGCAGCTCAAAGCCGTGGGGAGAACGCTCATCACTTTTATACACACCCTCTGCTTCCACGGTCGATTCCTCTTTTAATTTATCAAGGGAAAAATCCGTCTTTCCTTCTTCGTACACGCACTGTACCAGACCTTCCCGTTTACGCAGGACAATAAATGCAACTTCGCCCATATCGCGGATTGTGTGGATGGCTCCGCGCACACGGATTGCTTTTCCTTCATATTCCCCTGCGAGGATTTCACTGATTTCCAGCGCCTCTTTTTTAATTACTCCGGTTAAAAATTCCATTTTGGTCTCCTTTCTGCGACATTAAAAAACCCCGGAATGGATTTTTTCATCCATTCCGGGGCGAAATTCTTCTGACACTAACTACGCAGTTATGCAGCGGTCACAAGGCATCCTCCCGGCAAGCCGGGTTCCTCCTTATGACAGAAATCGCGGTACCACCCGCTTTTTACAAATCAGCATATACGTCATACATCTTTGCGTACGACAGCAGCTGCTTTATTGCAATCTCTGATACGCGTAACGTGCGCACACGGGTGAACCTACTTTGCCATTCCCTGTAAACAGGGTTTACATTTTTCAGCACACCTGCTCCGGCAGTGTTCCCATGATTATCTCTGTCCAAACAGCGCTCTCAGTCTTTGGGCAAATCTCATTCCAGTTCGCTTCGCGACAGAGATTTGCGTAGGTCATATCCCTGACGGGATACGACAATTGACGCCATATTCCTGTCGGTGTCTGATAATCCGAGTCTCCTTCATTGCATTTTTCGTATTCTGATTTATTAATATGAAACAAATTGCATTCCAGTCCGCTTCGCGAAGCAATTTGCGCAGGCAATGCCCTTTCAGGGCATTACATTTTACGACGCATCATACTCTGTATCCTGCATATGATATATATTTTTTATCACATTTCAGGGAAAAATGCAAGAATTATTTTTAAAACTTTCATTTTTATATTTTATTCTTCATATTTGAGCATTGCTTCCAGGAGTGCTACCGTTACATGAAGCTGTTTTTCACTGCACCTGTTCAGCAGCAGCTTTGCCATATGCAAAAGCTCCTCCCTTTCGTCCGCCGCCGGCATAAGTACTGGCGGCCGCGGTATTTTTTCTGTTCCGGTAATGCCGTTTTTACATAAACATTTCGGGGAAAAACGCCGGTATTCCATGACTTCCATTAGTTTTTGAGAGTATTTGTTTTTCCCCGCTTTCCAGTTACTTGTAAAACTATTTCCCTCGTATACTTACCACTTTACCTGCCTCCAGCTCCACGATCTGGTCCGCACCCGTCAGCATATCTTTTTTATGAGTAATGACAATGACTGTCTTTCCCTTCATGCATGTTTCAAGCAGTCTGGCAATCCGCTGTGAAGAGCAGGCATCTGTACTGGAAGTTGCTTCGTCCAGGATTACAACCGGTCTGTCATGAACCAGCGCCCTTGCGAGAGCTATTTTCTGTTTCTGTCCTCCGGAGAGCTTTGCGCCGTTTTGTCCCACCATATAGGAAAACGAAACCTCCTTTACAAATTCCTCCAGTCCGCAGTCCCGGCAGACTGACCAGAGCTTCCCTTCATCTACATTCTGGTACAGACAGATATTATTTTCAATGGTATCATTAAACAGATATATCTGCTGGCTTACGACTGACACAAGACTGCGAAAGGACTTCACGGGGAGTTCTGAAATGTCTTTTGTTCCCAGCAGTATCCTTCCCTCTGACGGCTCATGCAGCCTTGTAAGAAGACTGGCTACTGTACTCTTTCCCGAACCGTTGTCTCCGACAAGAACTGTTCTGCTTCCCCCGGGAAATGAGATACTGACATTTTTTAAAACACTCTCTCCGTCTCCATAGGCAAAGGAAACATGCTCAAGCCTTATGTCATCCAGTTTCAGCTGCCCTGCTGTACCGCTGTCATCTTCCTCCTCCAGCTCCATAAATGCATAATATCTTTTTGCCGACGGGATAATTCCTGACAGTAAACAACCAATATTCAGGATATCGGAAACCGGTCCAGTAACATAACTGCTGTATGAAAGAAAGGCAAACACACTGCCTACTGACAACTGGAAATCAAATACCAGCCATGCCCCCAGCAGGTATACCAGTGTGGAAAGAACCTGCAGCATAATGGCATCTGTACCCGCATTCCACTGCCCAAGCATGTCCAACTGCTTATGCTTTTCTATAACATGCTTCTGTTTTACGGAAAATTCCCCATGTTTTTTATCAAGTATATGAAACAGCCGGATTTCCCGTACTCCCCCGACAGAATCGCCAAACCATTTGGCATACTCCTGACTTCTGTTTATGTATTCACCCATGATTCTTTTCTGCTTTCCAGCAAAATATTTTACTGCCATGTATTTGCACGGAAGAAATAAAAAGACCAGAAACGCCAGTCTGTAATCTATCATAAACAGACCTGCTGTTCCTCCGACCATGCCGAATATCTCTGCAGCTACGAAAAAAACGCTGCTGTCTGCAACAGATGCCATCTGCCCGACATCCATATTAATACTGCTTAGCATTTCCGCATAATTGACATTATCAAAATAATCTACCCGAAGTTTCATCAGGTGAATATATGACTGTTCTGAAAGATGGTACTGTATCCCCGCGGATATATTCACGCGTATTTTCTCTTTGATAATATTTATGATAGAATTTGTAACCGATGCTGCAAGCAGAAACAGCACCAGTTCTATCAGAAGCTTTCTGTTGCCGCCGATAAATCCGTCATCCATAATATGGCTGCCTGCCAGCGGCATACAGAAATTAAGTCCTGTGGAAAGCAGGAGGCAGCAGGCAATCCCCGCCACCTCTTTTTTATAACCGCCAAGCAGTCCAAGAAGCCGCTTTACGGTTTCTTTGTTATCCATATCTGTCCCTTTCTGAAATTTATAAAAAACTATAATTTGTTTCCTGCATGCCATACACGAAAGATGTACGGCACCTGTCTTACATCTTTGATGTATGGCAGGTACCAATGTCCGTCCACCGGTTCGGGTATGCCATGGCAATCGCACACATTACTGCTGCAAGCAGGATTCCCGGAAGGAACGACGGTTTCCACACAAGGTAGTTCATCCTGCCGGAAAGCGCATGGATTGCGGCAAAACTCACAATCTGGCCAATGATGTACCCCGGCAGGGCTGCCGCCAACACGGTGTAGAGGTTTTCCATCCAAAGTACTGCAACCAGGCGGCGCCTTGTCATGCCAATTGCCTGCAAAGTGGCAAATTCCTCCTTCCGCTCGGCAATGCAGCTGACGCTGCTATTTAAAAAGCTGACAATGAACATAGTGCCCAAAAGGAATGCCAGTCCGTTTCCAATCAGCGCAAGCGTCATGCCGAACTGCTCCAACTGTTTTTTATACACGCTCCTGGAACGGTAGGACGCCACATCCTCACCGCCCTCTTTTTTTAAGAGTTCTGCCACCAGCGGCTCCACACGTTCCAGCGTGGCTACATCCATCGCGTCCATTGCTACCATGAATAGCCCCGGTTTTTGGGGCATATCCTCCATTGCCTGCATGGGAAAAACAAACTCAAAAGCTGCACCCATATGGGCGTCTCCGCTGCACATCTGTCTCCTGTAGCTGTCTCCTACCACTGCCAGAACCTCATAATCCTTTCTGGGAAGGGAATCAAAATACGGATAATGTCCGTTTTTATCTTGTTCCCAGTATTGTTTTTCAGATTCATCCTCCGGATACTCACTGTACAAGCTTACCACATCCCCAGCGTGGTAAAGGCTCTCACCCTCTTTGTCCTGTGCCACCGCGAGCACATAGTTTCCGGATTCAAATTTCCCACGGTCAATGCTTCCCTCATAAACCTCAAATCCTTCCACCTGCTCATATCCGTAAAACCGGTACTCATACTGGGTCATAATAACAGAAGATTTTTCACCATTCTGATATTCAAGAGCGCGGTTTACGCCGAAATCATCCGCTTCGGCATCCTTCCGGTAACTGTCCCCCAGTACAATATTACTGAATTTGTCTGCTTCCTCACCATACAAAAAAGAAACCATTGAACACCCATAGTGACAGGCCGTGTCCATCCCTCCTGATACCTCTGCAAGCCTGTCCTCCAGTCCTTCCGGGAGCATGTTTGTACTAAGCTCTGGCAGTCCGGCCCTGCTATCCACCACCAATCTCAGCAGATCATCGGTTGCAACCTCAATGTCCGCAAAGTGGTTAAAGTTCTGCATAAGGGCGTCCACATTCAGGCTGTTCACGGCATTCATGGTACATACGAAAACAACCATTACAACTGCCACAGAAGCTGCAACCAGCGCTGTCTTTTTCGCGCGCCTGCGGATATTTTTCCGCGCAAAGCTTCCGGCAGTAAAACGCACGCTTTTTGCCGGTTTTTTCTTTCTTTTAAATCCGTCCGCAAGCACGGCGGCATGGGCAGGCGGAACCTTCGCCAGAATCCGCATGGGCTTTTTTGCCCCCAGAAGAACAACCGCAAGAGAAACGGCGGCGGCACACAGGAAATACGACAGTCTCAGGTCTGGTACAGCGTCTTTCAGCCCTTCAAAGGAAGCAGCCACTGGCATCAGCACATAGGCAAACAGCACACCGAGAATACAGCCTGCGGGAAGCCCAGTCACGTACTGGCGCATGGCATGGCGGAGAACGATTTTCTTCATCTGCCCCTCCGTTACGCCGAGCAGTTTTAACTGCCCGTACCTTGCCGCGTTTTTGACCGCAGAAATATAATAGATGGTATATACCATCAGTCCGGCGCAGGCAGATGCCAGTATGGAAAGACCAGCCACAAGCGCAAGCGTCCCTGCACCCGGACGATTTCCGGCATTCGGGTTTGCCACTGCATTTACTTGAGATACAATATCATCAGAATTCCGAAGAATCTCCTCCAGTTTCTCATCCGTGTATTTTCCAGGTTCAAAACGGCAATAAACATTCATACTGTATCCACCAATGCCCGACCTTGCATAATTCTCCGATATATAAATCCGGTTCTCTCCAAGTACATCATTTGTACCGCAGATACCGGTTACAACTGAATCCACTTTTTCTTCTGAACTAATAGTGGTAAAAGTTACTGGTATTCGACTTCCCACACGAATGCTTCCACCGTTTTCCTCCACAAAACTCCTATCCACCACAATTTCATCCATCTCTACAGGCCAGCTTCCCTCTTCCAGCTGATTAAAATTCCATTCTGCTGTTTCCTCCTCGGCGTAATAAAACACATTGGCATTCCCGGCGGAAGCATCCGTCTTCCATGTTCCCAACTGAATTACAAACCGTACATCATCAAAATATCCACTGCCCTTTAAAAGGTCATGCAGGTGTCCGTTGACATGGAAATATACGCCCTCCGCCTGCGTACCAAGCAGCATCTGCTTCTGCCGTTTCACCAACTCCGAAACCGTCAGAATTGTGGATAGCACCACAATAACCAGCATGGCAGACATGGCAACCGCAGCCGCCGCGGTCAGGTTTCTCCGTCTGTCCGCACGGTAAAGTCTGGCAGAAAGAATTTTTAATGCCCTATTGGACACTTTCCGTTCTTCGCTTTTTTTCATGCCGCACCCCCTCTTTCCGTGAGCTTCCCATCCTCCATAACAAGGATTCGGTCGCATTCTGCCGTCAGCAGTTCATTGTGCGTAATCATGACAACGGTCTGTCCGAACTCCCGGACAGCGCGAAGCAGCAGTCCCATCACATCCTTTGTTGCTGCGGAGTCCAAGTTTCCCGTCGGCTCGTCCGCCAGAATGATGGACGGGGATGAAACCAGCGCGCGAGCAACCGCCACTCTCTGCTGCTGCCCACCGGAAAGCTCCGACGGCAGGCGGTTTTCCAGTCCGGTAAGTCCGAGTGCGTTTACAACCCGATTGTACAACTCCCTGTCTTCCAGCTTCCCTCCAATCTGGACGGGCAGAACGATATTCTCTTTTACGGTCATAACCGGAATCAGGTTGTAGTTCTGGAACACAAACCCGATGTGTTTTCTGCGAAATTCCGTCAGTTCATCGCCTTTCAGCCCCGCCAGTTTTCTGCCGCCCACACAGACCTCCCCGGAGGTCGGGACATCCAGTCCGCCGCAGACATTTAACAGCGTACTTTTTCCGCTTCCGGACGCGCCCACCACTGCCACGAACTCGCCCCTGTTTATTTCCACACTAACGTCCGAAAGGGCATGGACTGCATTTTCACCCTCCCCGTAACATCTGCATACACCTGTAAGTTTTACCACACTTTCCATCTGTTCTCCTCCTTGTCGTCTTCACGAAAATTATATTTTGCCATCTCCATGTATGCTGATTCCATTCCAGTACGGTATATGCTTTTTTCCATCATCACGGCTGCCAGACGCCCCGTAATACATGCCGCCGCCCTGCTGTTTCCGCCAAACGGAGCCATTCTGCCGCCAAGGGATTCTACCTGCTCGGGCAGCCTGCTGGCAGTTATCATATACTCTCCTCTTTTACCGAGACCAAATTCCCCAGCTGAAAGCTTTTCGCTCCCCGACACCCCGATACAGTACGGACTGCTTGCCGGATAGCTGCTTTCCTGACCGTTTTTGACTGATGCAACCACACATTTTCCCTGCTCCCCAAGCAACTGTAAAACACTTTCAATATCTGAGACATATTCCCTGCTGCTTACCGCTAACGAAATATTAATGATATCCACGTCAACATCAAGAAGATACCTCAATGCTTCTAAAAGGAGACAAGATGAAACTATCCGACTGTCCTTGTATATGTTAATAATAAACAGTTCTGTCTGCGGACAGTATTTCTTAATGCATGATGCCACCTGCGTTCCATGACCGATGGCATCATACTGTTTGTCGGATAAGTAGATTGTTTTATCCTCAAGAAAAAAAGTTATATTTCCAGTTATATCCTTCCAGTAAGATATATCCTGTCCGATTCCTGTATCAATTACTGCAACTACAAGTCTTTTTCGTTTTTCCATAATTTATATATTTCGTTTTGTCATCTACCTTTATATAATTCTAACGCATTTTCCAGATAAGGTACCATGGGGCATTTATGCCCCACAGAATAAATAATTCTACACAAAATTATAGCATTGCATTAAAAGAATACAGGACCTTTATAAGTGCGAGTAATAACCAAACAGTTTATCGCGCCTGACATTGTTGTTGTTTCTGTCCGAGATTCATAGTGCGTTTCAATACAGTCTAACCCACATCCCTCCATAGTTGTGTCAAGCGCAATTTTGTTTTCAATCTTCCTTACTTCCAGTTTCATTTTGTCTTTCCTCATAGCATTTTCCTCCATCTCTTTACATCCGGCGTTTTGGGATTCATTTATTTTGTGTGGAAATATTATCACTGTAACTTTGGTACTTTAAATTCCGCCTATGCAGCTCACATACCAGCGGAATGGGAGAACCACAGTCCCCCATAACTGCTCTGTTGATAATCCTGCATCTCACATTGTCGCAGCTGTCATAACCTCCGCATCCGGCACATACAGACAGTTCTTTTTCTGAAATTTGCTTTATCTGCTTCTGCCGTTCTTCCAGAATACCAGTAAACACATTTCCAATATACATATCTGCTTCCCCTACTGCCATAATGCAGGGATATACGCTTCCATCTGTGTCCACATGGAAGCTTTCTACGCCGCCACTGCAGGCTGGTTTGTTTTGCGCCTTATATCCAATCGGCAGACCCACCGAGTCCAAAAGTCCGGTTCCTCCCAGCTCCTGTCTTAAAATCCTGCATTCATTTTCCAGCTTGTTCACTTCTTCAACTGTCCACTCTGAATCAAAGACATCCACTTCTGCATCAATATATACAAATCCATTCTGTAACAGAAATCGTACATTTTCTGCCAGGCATTTTCCTGTCTTTGCTCCAACTGTCATTCGGATTAACAAATTCTTATGTTTATCTCTTAAAATACCCGCATTACGGAGTACACTTTCAAAGGTACTTTCTCCCAAAACATTCCGACGGTTTCTGTCATTCGTCTTTTTGTCCCCGTCAAGGCTCACCGAAACAGAGGACATATGCCCTGCCAGGTATTCTGCATCTTCTTCCCTCAGACAGTAAGCATTCGTTGTAATTCCATAAATAAACCTGAATGCTTTCTGGTTGTCCAGCCGGTCAATGATATATTTTATAATTTCCATGTTCAGCAATGGCTCACCACCATGAAATCTCACATGATAAAATTCTTTTTCCATGGAAGCGGCTGTTTTTATCATCCAGTTTACCACTGCCTCCGCGGTATCTTCCTTCATATAATTATTTTGTTTTTTACTGCCTTCGTAACAGTATCCGCAGTTCATGTTACATGCTCTTGTAACCCAGATTGTAAACATCTACATCCCCCAGACCATTTTTGACAAAAACTTTCTTCTGCCCTCACAGTGGGAATCCGCTTCCCTGCCTGCATAAAATTCAGCTGCTGCACAGTACCTGCAGAATATCTGCACTTCACAGTCGGCACACTCCGCACTACTGCCTTTTAACATCTGTTCATAATTTTTCAGACCACTGGTATTAATCCCATCTTTTTCTACAATCATTTTTGAAATGTCACTGCATTCCAGGGCGTTTCCCAACTGAAATTTTTCATCATCCAGCATCTGGCAGGGAAAGATTTCCCCCTTTGCACTAATGGATACCTTTCCCCTTCCTGCCCTGCAGCTTCGGCAGGGAATGGTTGTCTGAAAATTCTTATTGTCCGCTTTCGTTTCACCCATCTTTTGTTCGGAAGCTTCCACTGCTTTGGCTTCCGCTGTTCCTGGTGACAGCCAGCTGTTATTTTCCAATCCTCTTCCAATCGGAGAAAAAAGTCTGGGTATACACTTAACCCCCAGAGAACTGCACAACTCACTGAACTTATCTGTTTTCCCATTAGTAACTGCCGTTTCTACCATCGAGAGGGATATGTATTTTCTATCAAACCCATGGTCTATTAACTGGTGAACCACATGAACCACCTTTTCGAAAACCCCCTTTCCCCGTATTGCAGCACAAGTTTCCTCATCATACCCGTCAATACTCAGTGAAATAGCACCAAAGCTTTTTACTATCTCATCTATGTTGTCGGAATTAATCAGCAGTCCGTTTGTCATAAGTTCGAGTTTTCCACTATACCGACTAACAATATATCTTAACAGTTCAAAAAAATCATTTCTTACCATCGGCTCTCCACCGGTTAAAACAACCAGCTCTGGCTTAACAGCAAGCACATTATCTATTACCGTCTTCCACTGCTCCGTAGAAAGGTATTCCTTTTCTGATACACTAACTGCAGACGCTGCACAGTGTGTACAGTGAAGGTTGCATCTGTGCGTAATTGCCATGTCAACTGTATCAATCCCCTCCCTGCCTGATACCAGTATCTTTTTATTAATTAGGGAAGTAAAAATCTTCATGTAATACTCCCTGTCTTATGCACAGGCAGCATCACAGATTTCCTGCGGGGTATAAGCTTCAACATATCTTTTTATTGCTTCCCAGCACTCTGCAGGCATTTTAAGGTGCGTCCCATATCCGGTACTGCAGACCATTGTAATGTTTTCCTTATTTATCATCTGCACGTACTTTGATATCTTGTAATTTTTCTTTAAGTCTATTTCCATATCAATTTTCCTCATATGATATATGCTGATTTCTATTTAATTTATATCTTACTTTATCACATTATATTTATAATTGCAATATTTATTTCACGTCATTTTTTGACGCAAACTGTTTATATTTATTCAAATTAAAAGAATATATTTTATAATAAAAATGAAGAAGTTCAGAGATATAAGACATACATCTTTGATGTAAGGCAGCTTTAGTCTTACATCAAAGATGTAAGACAAGTACCAATATCCGTCCGGCGGTTCGGGTATGCCATGGCAAGCGCGCACATTTCTACTGCAAGCAGGATTCCCGGAAGGAACGACGGTTTCCACACAAGGTAGTTCATCCTGCCGGAAAGTGAGTGCACGGATTACGGCAAAACTTACAATCTGTCCCATGATGTACCCCGGTACCGCTGCCGCCAGCACGGTGTAGAGGTTTTCCAGCCGAAGTACCATAACCAGACGCCCCCTTATCATGCCGAATTGCTCCAGTTGTTTTTTTACACGCTCCTTGAGCGGTAGGAAATGTTTTTTCCACCTTCCTTTTCCAGACGCTCCGCTGCACAGCTGTCTCCTATAGCTGTCTCCTGCCACTGCCAGAACCTCGTAGTCCTTTCTGGGCAGGGAATCAAAATACAGATAATGTCCGTTTTCATCTTGTTCCCAGTATTGTTTTGCAGATTCATCCTTTGGATAATCACTGTATACCTGATTTGTTTTATCTTATTTCATACTTTGTTTTTCTTGCATGTATATGTCTTGGCATCCGGCATCTGTTTTCTTATGTAACCCGTAATCTGAAAACAAAAATCCCCGTGCCGCTTCTGTCCGTGGTCACGGTGAACTGGTGCAACTGCGTGTTTCTTTTTGTGATGTTATTTGTATTTACAGAAACTGACGAATCCGGCAGTATGAAAAGACTGCTGCTGACCTGCAACCTGCTGGTATGCTACTTTATTCTCAATGGAATACTGGCTGCTAATATGATAAAAAATACATGGAAAAACTGGATATGGAAATGAGGCAGGAATCCTATGACCGGCTGCAGGAATATACCAGCCAGGTGGAACAGATGTATTCCACCCTGCGTTCATTCAAACACGACTATTCCAACATCATGCTGTCCATGTCCGGTTATATGCAGACAGACGACATGGAGGGACTAAAAGCTTATTTTGACAGGGAAATCCTTCCGCTGAATCAAAATGTAACAAAAGATACGGCGCATTTAAACCAGCTGATAAACATAAAACCAATGGAATTAAAAAGTATTATTTCCGCCAAATTGCTGTATGCCATGGAGCTGAATATTCATGTCAGTGTGGAAATTGAGGGGAAAATTACAGATCCTGCGATAGATATTCTGGATTTATCCAGGATTACGGGCATCTTTCTTGATAATGCAATAGAAGCTGCCATGGAAACAGAGACACCCTCGCTCCGGTTTGCCGCGATGCAGCTGGATATGAAAAATGTTTTTATATTTTCCAATTCCTTTTTTGATCAGGGAATTCCCATTGCCATAATGGCAAATCCGAATGTATCAACAAAAGGAAAAAAGCGGGGACTGGGGCTGTATAATGCCCATGAAATAATTTCCAGATATGAGTCTGTTTTTCTGGATACGGAAATTAAAAACCAGACATTTTTACAGCGGCTTCATATTCCCACTGCCTAAACCAGCCTGGGAAAAAACATGTTGTTTAATCCGTAAAACATGTTATAATAAGAAAAAAATAGGGAAGACATGGCATGATTCATATATACATTTGCGAAGATAACCAGACACAGCTTGAGAGTTTCCAGAAATATATATCCGATTCCGTGATGATTGAAGAACTGGATATGCAGATTGCCCTCGCCACGCGCAGTCCGCAGGAGCTTCTTGATGCTGTTTTTGCAGACAAAAATACAGGACTTTTCTTTCTTGACATTGAATTAAATTCAGAAATGAACGGCCTGACGCTCGCCCAGCAGATTCGCCGGATACAGCCCCGCTGTTTTATTATTTTCATCACCTCACATCTGGAAATGGGATTTCTTACTTTTCAGTATAAAGTGGAAGCGCTGGATTTCATCATAAAAAATTCCCCGGAACAGATAAAATCCAGAATCCATGAATGCCTTCTTGATGTTGACAGAAAATATACATCACTAAACAATCGTCAAAACACCTTTATCATTCACCAGAATAACAGATACACTGCATTCAGCTATGACGAAATCATCTTTTTTGAAACCTCCGGTAATATCCACAAAATGATACTCCATGCCAGAAACCGTGTCATCGAATTTACCGGGCAGTTAAAGGATATGGAAAAGGAACTAAAAAAATTAACTGCTGCGGACTGTCCCCATCAGTAAATACCCCGGAACAGATGCATCATCCATTCCGGGGCAAAATTTTTTTATGTTATTTTAGTGAAGTCCGTTATAAGTTACCCTGTAAATTCGGTTATGGTCCGGCAAAAACGAAGGCGTTGTCTCCGGCCGGATATTTACAATATTTCCAAAAAACATGTAAGGGGCAAGGTTGTAGTGGGACGGACGCTCCCATTCCGGCAGGGCATAGTACAGATCAAATTCCGTATCCTTTATGCGGCTTGCCGTCATGTACCCAAACAGGGCGTGTTCAAAACTGTGCAGCGAAGTCTTCCAGTTATGCGCTTTCGGATACTGGATGACCGGCTTATCCGTTTTGCCGTCCACCATGTGCCAGATTTCCCCGTATTCTTTATCCACCATTTTATCCATCCAGTAACGGTGGGTATTGTTCAGGTATTTATAGTAGTACGGGTCGTGTACGGAAAGAATTTCACATGCCTGGTCAAGCTCTGCCAGTATCCACCATTCCTTGTCCTTATCCAGGTTTCCGTCTGCATCAAAACGTCTTGCCCAGGAACCGGTTTCCTCTATGTATGCCTCCCGGATAATTTTGTCAATTTTCGGGCGGGCAAAATCAATGTAGAACGGATCCCCCAGAAGCTCGCCGATTTTTAAGATGACCCAGAAGGTTTTCACGGAATGCCCGAAATCCGTATGGTCGGTTCCAAGCTCCATGGAGTGGGAATTACTTTCCATTCCCCAGAAAAATTTATAGTGTTCGCTGTAAAACTGTGTAATCAGGATATCTGCAATTTTTTTCATGTCCTTTTTCCAGATTCCCTGGTACGGCTCCGGCAGAACCGGCGTCAGCATCAGCATATAGGCATACAGCTGGTCAAGCTGTGCAACAATCTGCACCTCTGCATCCTTTGTATGCTTTGGTTTCCATGTAAGATAACCCTTGCCGTCATCCATGTATACTTTGAATATGTAATCCTTTAACTGGATAATTTTGTGGAGGATGGTATTGTCATGTGTCAGGAAATAATACATGCCAAGTCCGGTCAGGCCATAGGCAAGATCCTGGCTGGTTCTTTCTTTGTAATCTTTGTCCCATTCTTTGGATTCCTCCTCCTGCAGCACATGCATGCCATAGTTTCCGTCCATTGCCTCGGCAAGGGCAAGCGCCCCTTTTCTGCATACCTCCAGATAATGCGGGTCCCCCGTCATGTGAAAGGCTATTCCAAATGCATATGTCTGCCGGGAATGCGCCCGGACAAAATTATATTCCGGCTGCACAAGTCCTTCTGTTACCGGATCCTTTAATGCCTGCTTAAATTCTTTCGGCCAGTCTTTCGGATCCGCCGGCAGATTTTTCCCTTTATTGGTCCGGTAAGTACGGAAAAGTCCTCCATGGAGCTCTGTCGCCTCCGGCGTGTCCCAGAACTTCATTAAATCCTTTACCATGTGGTCCTTCCAGACACGCGGCTCCAGCGCCTCCTCTATCAGTTTTTCCATATCCTGCTTTTTTGCTTCCGCCTTTGCCTGGCAAACCGGCTGAGACGGAAGATTTGTATAATCTTTTTCTGTACCCATATTTCTTCTCCTTCTTTACCTGAACATCAGTTTCTCTGGTTATCCGTTTTTATTCCGCCGGTGTGTTTGCCAGTCTGTTATATGTAGCAACCAGCGTTTCCCCGTAAAGCTCCAGGTCCGCTGCAGAACGTCCGGTCACTAAATCACGGTCCACAACAACATGGGACGGGTCAGGGACATATTCTCCTCCTGCATTTATCACATCCGCCAGTACAACTGTATGGCAGATGACTTTTCTGCCTTTCAGCAGCTCCGGCAAAGGCGTCAGAATCCAGAGCGCATGACACAGCGCCCCTTTTACAATCTGCGGGTTCATCATGGCGCCTGCCATAAACCGTACTGCTGCCGGGGAACGGACAAGGTCAGGATTTCCCAGGGAACCCATCGGCGGAATTTCCCGCAGCCTGCATGCCACATAATTTGCCGCGCACAGCACGATGGCATAATCATTCGGGTTTACATCTGCCACCTCGTTTTTTACCAGCATTTTCTGCAGCTGTTTGCTTTCACTGTCCACATCACTGACCAGATACCGTTCCGGCTGTCCCCACAGCTGTGTCAGATAATCCACCTGTGCGCCATACCTGGTAAAAAACGTCTGGTAAAAGTTTATTTCCTCCGGAATGTATTCCGTCTCTACCAGTACTGCAACTTTTTTTCCTTCTAATATTCTGTCCATATCTGCCTCCTTACCATCCATACCGCCTCATTCCGTTTTTCAGCACCTGCACAAGAAGTTCCCCTGTTTTATAAGAATCTGCTGTTGAGCGTCCCGTAATAAACGGATAGTCCACAATTACTGAAATCGGCTTTCCCACATTGCCGTGAAACATACCGGGTCCCACAGCGTCACGCAGAATAAACTCCAGCGGATATGGCGGAGGCCCCATATTAAAATCCACCCCGTAAAATCCGGTTCCGTCCTGATAATCGTATTCCAAAGGATGCCCGGTAACATGCTTTCCCCAGAGCAGGCTTTTCCGCAGCCAGTAATCCCTTGCAAATGCCAGGCACGCCACACCGTAACACTCTGCTGCCACCGGTTTGTCTGCATGATAAAAAATGCGGATTAAATCGTGTACGCGAACATTGTTTACCATATCAACAATGGGTCCGCTGCCCCCTACCAGAACAAGCGCTGCATAAGGTTCACATAATGCGGCTGCCTGTTCAGCATTCCGGTTATACTCTTCAAATTCACGCAGGTATTCCGGAGAGGACATATACGGATGGTCCAGCGGAAACAGTTCTTTCAGGCTTAAAGGCTCATCCAGTATGTCTGATTTTTCCAGCTGTTCCACCTTTTGTGCCATTTCCTCTGAAACCACGGGTTTCCCAAGCGGCGGGTCCACATAGGACGAATCCATGCTTGGCGGCAGGGCATGCGGGCGTTTCCCTGTCGGCGTTGCAAAATTCAGAATATAACCGGCTTTTTCCAGGGTTTCCATCGGGCCGACCAGTTCTTCTCCCCAGTATCCGTACTCTGACAGCACAAATAATATTTTCTGCATAGCTTACCTCCTTTTTCATCAGATGTATATATTCTATGTTCCGTTTTTTCTGATTACAAGGGTTTGGCTTTATCAGGACAGGTTTGGCCATAAAAAAACCCCGGAACGGATTTTTTATCCGCTCCGGGGTTTCATTCTGCCGAATACTGGTTTGCCAGTACAAAGATATCCCTACATCTTACAGAATTTTAAATTCTCCTTCAGATCCGCAGTCAGAACTCCTCCGGCTGCCTGGTATTTGTCATAAAGCGCATTCAGGCGCTGTTCCCTCTTTTTGTTTTCCACATCCAGTCTGTTAAACGCTGCCTGGTACAGTGGATTGGAGGCAAGATTCTGCCGTACCTCCTTGGAAAACGGACAGTAACGTATGAATATATCCCGCGCAACCTTGTTCAGACGGAAACTTCCCTGCGACTCGTATTTCATCCAGCCTATGTAATCACTGACAAATACCTCCCGGTAGTTGTTGCGCGCACGGGTAAGCGCAGTCTTTATCTTTTCTTTTACATCTGCTGAAAGCGCGTTGTTTTTCTTGTAGAACTGGATATAATCATAATACTCTGCTGTCAGCGATTTTTCCCTGATATCGTTCCAGTACACGCCCTGGATACGGCGGCAGATTTCCCAGCGGTAACGTCCCATCGTCTCCACCATCTGCGCATCCACATCGGCAGCGGTAAAAATCGGAAACAGAAATCTCGCAGGCGTATCTGTTTTCGCACCTGCTGTTTCCTGCCACATCATCGCCCGGGTACCGGTTCCAGGCAAAAGAATCACATCCGGCATTACCTCTTTCATAATCCACTCCTGGTTAATTCCCCTCTCCGGGTCAGAGAAAAGAACCTCGCGGTATAAAACCGAGTAATCCAGCTGCCGCACCTTATTTACCGCCGACTCTATGCGCTCTGCTGTAAGAGCCATTTTCTCCACGGAATTAAGCATCTCCTCCTCTGTGATAACAGGCAGAAACGTTGTAATACGCCCGCTGGTGGCACGGTGTCCGGACTGGAACATATTGCTTATTTCAAATTCAACCTTTCGCATATTGTCACGCCGGTATTCCTGCATCTGCTCTTCCGTAATCTCCCCGGTCCGCTTCTGTTCCATCAGGTATCCGTTGTAATCATTGTCGAATTCATTTCTTGAAGGTTCCTTGTTGCCCAGATAGATTTCTTTTAACCACCCGTAAATCGTATAAATATGATCCGAATGGAAGAAATCCATGGAATCTGTCAGGCTGCAGAGCGCGCTTGCGTTTTCTGTGCCGAGAAGATTAACATCCATAAAGCCGAAATGAAAGAACATAAGCATAATCGGCGACAGACTGTCTGTTTCCGTCATGGAACGCTTAAACGCCCTGCCGTATGCCTCGTAAAATACCCCTGCAACCGCCTTTCGGATTCTGCGTGCCTCATTGTCCACGGAAAGTTTATCCGGCAGACTGCAGTAGGCATCCAGCAGTTCTTTAAATTCCGCAATTTTCTGTCTGTCATAACCTGCATAAGTAAGAATGTGTGCAACACAGTCCTCCGTTGCAATATTAATCCGTTCCTCCGCTGCCTTCTGCTCACTGTAATTTTCGCACATATTCCGGTATTCTTTCATCTGCTGCGCGGTATAGATTCCAAGTTTTTCCATGGTATCCGCAATCCGCCCCATGAGCCCCTTTGCCGGGGATGAATCGAGATCTTTCCTGACCATCTGCACCGCCATTTGATAGCAGAGATGAAAAAGGTCATCCCCGGAGCCCGCACAGAAAATATCCCGGTTGTAAAGCAGATAGTTTACCATTTCCCCGATACCGAGCGTCACACGCCGCATCTGTGCCGCGGCTTCCATGATTGCCCCGACGCACATACTGTCGTCCCTGATCATCAGCTGCATATATTCACGGAGATAATTTTTAACCAGACTGTTACTGTTACTAATTTCCCAGTCCTCTACCTTATGCTGCATCTGCAGGGGGCCAAAATTTTCCATGGGCGCAAATTCCTGCCCGCTTAAAAGCTGCTGGGCGCACAGTGTATGATACTCATCATACACAGACTCCGCCACGGAATGCAGAAGGGCCGTCCTGCCCTGCAGATCCTCATACAGACCTATCAGCCGGTGTCTCTGTTCCACCGCCGTCCGTAAGAATACCGGCCTGAAATTCTCATGTTCACGAAGTATCATATGTAAATCCGATGCGTTTTTGCACGGAATCACGACCAGCGTACAGTCGGTTTTTGCAACGTAATCATCGGAAAACCATTCTTTTTCCATAATTCCGATAATGGAATTACGGGCGAGCATACTCTCTGCAAAGGCAATCCTGCGGACAACGGTCCCCTCCTGGATCAGATACCACTCCATCACCTTTTCCTGACGTCTGGCAACGGTTTCACCAGCTTTAACTTTTAATACTTTCATTATTGTAACATCCTCCAGTTTCCACATTCAAAGTGAGCTGAATCAATCAGTCTGTATATTTATTATAGCAGTCTGGCGTAATAAATCCAGAGGGTATGTTAAAATATATCTCCATTATGCCAAAAGTGTACACTTTATTGTGCAATTATTTTTGGAGCTTGTCCGTTTCCGCAGATTCTGCTATGATAAAAGAATGGCAGGTGCTGCAGCAGTCCAGTTGCAGACACCGCTTGTTTGGCAGATTCTGCCTTGTTTCCACCTTATATTTAATTATATTAAATGCCTGCATCCGTGTGCAGATGCGGGATAAACTTTTGTCAGTTTCCTTTTTGGCATTACAGTTTGTCCAGAACACAATAAGCCACTGTACGCAAACAGCGCAGGCAGACTTCATCACGAAAGCGAGGACACATCTTTATGAAAACACCAGACACAATGAAAACACTGACTCCGCTGCCATACCGGCTGACCAACGATTATCTATTTCGGGCAGTCTTCCAGTCAAGACCAAAGGCACTTGAAGGGCTGTGCCGTTCCATACTGCACCTTCCACCGAAGGATACAGTTACAGTCACACTGCGCAATCCGGTTGAACTCGGAAAACGGATGGAAAACAAGGAATTTATCCTTGACCTTGCGGTAACAGTCAATGACTCCGTTTACCTGAACCTTGAAATGCAGATGTATCACGACAATTACTGGATTGAGCGTTCCATTTCCTACACCTGCCGGAGCTTTGACAACTTAAACCACGGAGCCGAATACGGCATGGTACTTCCGGTCATCCACGTTGGCTTTCTGGACTATGACCTTTTCCCGGATTACCCGGAGTTTTTCTCTACCTACAAAATTTCCAATATCAAAAATCACAACATTTATAGTGACAAATTCCGTATTTCCGTGGTAAACTTAAATCAGATATCACTTGCAACAGAGGAAGACAAATCCTTCGGTACAGACCTTTGGGCAAAAGTTTTTAAAGCGGAAAGCTGGGAGGAAATCAATATGCTTGCAAAACAGAACGAATATTTACAAGAAGCCGTTTCCGGTGTTGCCGTTCTTACAGAGGATGAACAAATCCGCCAGCAGTGCCAGGCACGGGAGGATTTTGAATACTGGGAACGCATAAGGGAAAACGGGCATAAACGAGAACTGGCGGAAAAAGACCGCAAATACCAGCTGAAGCTGGACGAGAAAGAGCAGGAACTGGCGGAAAAAGACGCCAAGTACCAGCAGCAGCTGTCAGAACTAAATGCACGCATTGCTGAACTGGAATCTAAAATTAAATAAACCAGGATTTATTGGTAACCGGACAATCACTGACATTTTGTCCGGTTATCTGCAATACATTCAGATTTCAGCAAGTCATTTTTTCCTGCATATCACGCCGAATCAGTTTTATGATCTGCGTTTATACATACTCAGTCCCTCCCAAATATATCCCTCGTATAATCCCCCTTCACATCTTCCAGTGTACTGTCATACTGATTTGCAATGATGGAGTCCGACTGCTCCTTTGTTACACATAGGTGTTGTCCTCCTTGAATTTATTTCCCCTGTCCGTAAGCAAAGATATTTAACACAGCCATCCCATACAGTTCCACGCTTTTCTAAAGCGGCGTTCTCTCCGCACGGATTGAGCAGCAGGCAGGCTTATATCGTGGCTCTGCTGTCCCCTGCGGCGGATACCCCTCTGGCGGCTGCTGTGAAATTTTTAAGGAGTGGTAATCTGTGGAATCGTTTCGTGGTAATGAAAAAGGACGGTAGGATTTGCCCTCTCACCCGGTTCTGCCAAACATTTACTCAGTCTTTTTTTATTTTCTTATGTGGAGGTGCGGATAAACGGCATATTTGAAATAAAATAAGAATCCAACTTGAAACCAATGGTCTTAAAGTTTTTTGTTGTGGTCCGCCCCGTAACCGTGGAAAGACGAAACTGGCTTTTCTCCGACACGCCGGACGGAGCTACAGCAAATGCTCTGTATCTCACCATCGTGGAGATGGCAAAAGCGTATGGCCTGAACCTGTACGAGTATCTTAAGTACCTATTAGAAAACAGACCCAGCCATGAGATGACAGATAATCAGTTGGCAAACCTTGCTCCATGGAGCGAGACTGTTCAGACTCTTTGCAGGAACAAAACAGAGTAAAACGCTTGCATCCCAAAACTGTTAGCTACGGTTTCGGGATAAAAACTGGGGGACGCCCCGAAACTATGCACTTACCAACGAGGCAATAAAAAAGGACAACCAGTGATGGTCGTCCTTCTTGCTTTCGTCTTATTTTGTTATATTGAAGACTACGATACAAGAATTAGAAGTGGCAAAGGAAATGAAGCATGTGCAAAGTGCTGACTAAAACTTCCTCCATACCATCTTATCAACAACTCTGGTATAAGACTGAATAATTTTAACAACCTTAGTTGATACGTTTTCTTCAATATAATCCGATACCGGAATGCCATAATCTCCAGCCTTATTCATCTCCACCGCTGTGTCCACCGCCTGTAATAATCCCTTCGTATCAATTCCTGACAGGATGAAGCAAGCCTTATCCAGAGCCTCCGGCCGCTCAGTAGAAGTTCTGATACAGATGGCTGGAAACGGATGACCGATGCTTGTAAAGAATGAACTTTCCTCGGGAAGAGTCCCAGAATCGGAAACCACAGCAAAGGCATTCATCTGAAGGTGATTGTAATCGTGAAACCCTAAAGGCTCATGCTGGATGACTCTCCTATCTAGCTCAAAACCAGTCGCTGCTAGTCTATTCCGGCTGCGCGGATGGCATGAATACAAGATAGGCATATCGTACTTCTCCGCCATAGTATTGATGGCAGTGAAAAGAGACTGGAAGTTTTTCCCGGTATCAATATTCTCTTCTCTATGGGCAGAAAGGAGAATGTATTTCTTTGGCTGGAGGTTCAGCTTCTCCCGTATAGAGGAAGACTGAATTTCAGCCAGGTTCTGACGCAAAACTTCTGCCATTGGAGATCCTGTGACATACACACGTTCCTTCGGCAAACCGCACTCATGGAGATATTTTCTGGCATGTTCAGAGTACGCTAGTATAATCCAACTTTATTAAAGCTATGTTTCATGCTTGCTATATGCCTGCC
>CAJUND010000032.1 GCA_910587655.1 uncultured Agathobacter sp.
GCCGGTATACCATTAGTGATTTAATCACTGATATTTAAGCAACGCTGTACTAGTTAGTGGTATGTCTGACAAATCAATATTGTCACTCCCTTCGCGGGAGTGTGGATTGAAATGAAAACAAAATGTTTTTTGGTGAATCAGCTAAAAGTCACTCCCTTCGCGGGAGTGTGGATTGAAATGGCTTTATGAGCCTGCGGATCCCTGCCGCCTTGTGTCACTCCCCTCGCGGGAGTGTAGATTGAAGTCGGCATATAATTGTACTTAAGATAAACAGACAGAGACCATTTTAATGGACTTAAATTTTGATATACCGAGTTAAGTAATAAATAGGCAGAAGCTTTTTATTAATGAAGAGGTATAGATTATAGCATTACATGACTGGAACCATGATGGAAAAAAGGACCTTACAGACGATATATTGAATATCAGATTTATAAACAGTCTACAAGTGGTAACAAAATGGATAATAGACGGTCCGCAGGAAATGGCGGAGGAGAAGATACACCGGTATTCCTTATTATTGTATTATGGGTAATCTGTAGCACAGTCCTTAGTGCCTGGCTGGGTTAGTAACTGATATTCCTGGTTTCCGTCTTATTTTTCCTCTTGACAGTCTATTCTACAGTCAATAGAATAGAAATATAGGGGTTTACAGAATGTAAACCAAAGGAGGATTATGATGGAATACAGATTAGGTGAAATCGAAATGAAGTTTGCTGACCTGATATGGGAACACGAGCCTTTATCATCCGGCGAACTGGCAGGTCTGAGCAAGGAAGCGCTGAACTGGAAAAAATCTACAACATATACGGTACTGCGGAGGATATGTGACAGGGGACTTTTTCGGAATGAAAACGGTGTGGTTACATCATGTGTCACAAAAAAGGAATTTCTTTCAAAGCAGAGTGAGCAGTTTGTGGATAATACCTTTGGAGGTTCTCTGCCCGGGTTTCTGGCGGCGTTTACATCCGGAAGAAAATTATCAGACAAGGACGTGGAAGAACTGAGAAGAATTATAGAGGAAAACGGGAGGAAATAGGTTATGGAAGAAATTCGGACACTGTTTTCCCTGTTTTTCAATATGAGCCTTACTGCGGCCATTGTAATCCTGATAGTTTTGTTTGTACGTCTGCTTTTCAGGCGTGCGCCTAAAATTTACAGCTACATTTTGTGGCTTGTGGTACTTCTGCGGCTTTTGTGCCCCGTTTCCTTTTCATCCGTAGTGTCGGTATTTCAGATGGTGGATGCGCCTGTAAACGGACAGGGGGCGGTCACTTATGTGGCGCCTGTCCAGAGGGAAAGCCAAAAAACAGCACCTGTGGCACTGGATACGACAAAACAGACAAAAGAAAGTGTTCATAAAGCTCTGGATTTCTGGGAAACAGGGGGAATCATCTGGCTTACAGGGACGGCAGTTTTGTGGATTTACAGTATGATTATCATAATTCGTCTGAAACGGCAGCTGGCTGCTGCAGTATGCGTAAAAGACAATATTTATCTGTGTGATTACATTCAGACAGCATTTGTGATGGGAACAGTGCGCCCGCGGATTTACCTTCCGACCACGCTCACGGAAGCGGAACGGCAGTATATCCTGCTCCATGAACAGACGCATATCCGCAGGTGCGACCACATTTTCCGCCTGATAGCATTTCTGGCATTATCGCTGCACTGGTTCAATCCGCTTGTGTGGTGCGCATTTTACCTGTCAGAGCGCGATATGGAAATGTCGTGTGACGAGGCCGTTATGCGTAAGATGGGGACAGACCTTTGCGCGTCATATTCGGCATCCCTTATAAATCTGTCAGCAGGAAAGAAAATCTTTGCAGGCGCACCGCTGGGATTTGGGGAAGGGAATGTCAAATGCCGGATAAAAAACATTATGCGCTATAAAAAGACAGCGGCTTTCATCACTGTACCGGTACTGGCAGCGGTGATTTTTGTTTCGGTTGTGCTTGGAAGCAATCCCGGGAAGACGGAAAAGAAGAAACATACGGCAGAAAATGTACAGACGGCTACACAGCAGGAAAGTACAGCATCTGCACGGGAGGAAAGTCCGTCCGTTCAGGCGCCTGTGGTTTTGGACGGGACAGTCTGTGATGAAAATCCTCCCATTCTGGATTATGTGGATGAGAAAGACGGGAGCCGTTTTGTGTTTCACTGTTCTTTCGGACTGTTTGTTTATGATACCGTTCAGGATACGCTTACAGGTGCAGTGGATCTGGGTTCGCTGGATTGTCTGGACGCCGGGGGGAATCTGGACTGTGAAGTCATGGTTTCCCAGAATGGGGAGACGGTTTATCTTCATCCTGCCGAAAGCGGAGAAATGTATGCGTATGACATTGACAGCAGAATACTGACCAGACAGACTTACAGTATAGACAATAAAGAAATATTTAATCACTTAAAAGAAACTGCAGACTGCGTGAATCCGGATTACACGGTATGGCGTTCCGCATACTGTGTGCCAATGCGGGAACAACGTTATTTCTATCTTGAAAGCGGAAGCGGACTGCTGAAGGATATTTATTACTTCATAGAGCAAAATCATGAAACCGTGCAGTCACGGCAGATTTTTCCTGCTGACAGGAGCTTTGACATATCACCGGCGGATGCAGCAGTAAAACCGGAAGTGGAGCTGCCGGCATTTGAAGAGGCCGTGAAAAGAGGGGAGGTTGTGGAATATGACAGGGAGTCTGGCGGGACGCTGCCGGGAGCAGAGGACGGCATCTGGTGCAGCGTGACCGTGGGCGGTGTGGAATATCTTTACGCAAAGTATGATTATGATGAAGAGAAAAAGTACCAGCTTTTTTCCTGGGCGCTGCGGGACAGTTCCCATGAACTGGAAAACGGAATTAAAACCGGTATGACAGAGCAGGAGGTTTTAAAGATATGTCCCATGCTTGCATCTGTGGATTTTTCTGAAAGGGGCTGGCCTTCATGGAATGGCAGCGCTTATCCAGAACACTGGAGTGACGAGTTTGATTCCGTGCTTGTTGCAAATATCGAAGACTACAGGGGTGACAATCCTCCGGTGTTTCTGGCAGTAATGATGAAAGACAAAGTTGTACGCGCGCTGACATTTTATGAACCTACAGCGGGTTGATGGTATTAAAGTAATATTCCGGTTGACATTTCGATTTCTTGGTGATATCATAATGATATCAAAATAAAAAAACAACTCTGGTTCACAGAACCACTGGAAGGAGGAAGTTTTATGAAAGAAAAGGTTTTAACCGGGAAGAAACACGGCATGGCAGCACTATTTGGAATCCTGCTGCTGTATGTTCTGGCAGTGGCAGCGATTGCTGCAGGCGCGGCTAATGATGAAAATCCGTTTTTTATCGTGGGCGGCTTTGTGGTAATCGTGTTTGCCTCATTCCTCTGGGCGGGGCTTAAGGTATTAAAACCGCAGGAGGCGCTGGCGCTGACATTATTTGGCAGATACGTGGGTACGCTGAAAGGAGATGGATTTTACTTTGTAAATCCGTTCTGTTCCGGATTTAATCCAGCGGCAAATACGAAACTGAGCCAGAGCGGGGATGTGAAGAGCTCCGCAGGAGTTCCGGCAGCCGGAGGTCAGGCGGCAAATACGCAGGCAGAAGCTGTGAGCAAAAAGATATCCCTGAAAATCATGACATTAAATAACAGCAGGCAGAAAATCAACGACTGTCTGGGAAATCCGGTTGAAATCGGAATTGCAGTCACATGGCGGATTGTGGACACGGCAAAGGCAGTTTTTAATGTGGACAATTACAAAGAATTTCTGTCCCTGCAGTGTGACAGCGCGCTCCGGGACATTGTCCGTATTTATCCGTATGATGCGGCGCCGAATGTTGATACTACCGGGGACGGCGTTGCGGATGAGGGAAGCCTGCGGGGTTCCAGCGAGGTTGTAGCGGCAAGAATCCGGGACGAGATTCAAAACAGGGTCGGCGAGGCAGGAATCGAGATTGTGGAGGCACGAATCACATATCTTGCCTATGCGACTGAAATTGCAGCAGTCATGTTACAGAGACAGCAGGCATCAGCAATTATTGATGCAAGGAAAATGATCGTTGACGGGGCAGTCGGGATGGTTGAAATGGCACTGGAGCGTCTGAATGAGAACCATATGGTTGAGCTGGATGAGGAGCGCAAGGCGGCAATGGTTTCAAACCTGCTGGTCGTTCTCTGCGGAAACCGCGATGCACAGCCGGTTGTAAATTCCGGAAGCCTCTATTAAAAGGTGGGATTTTATGGCTGATTCAGGTAAAAAACAGGTACCGCTCCGGCTTTCACCCAAACTGTATGATGCAATTGCTGCATGGGCAGAGGATGATTTCCGTTCCGTCAACGGGCAGATTGAATACCTTCTGACCGAATGCGTGCGACAGCGCAAAAAAAACGGAAAGTATGTTTCCGACGAAATTGACGTGCCGCCGGAGCTGGATATTTCCTGATATCTCAAAATATTCGGCAGAAAGGAAAAAGACCGCGGACGAGGTACAAAAAATGAAACACTGGAAAAAAATGGTAGCGCCCATTGTGGTAGCGCTGGTAGTTGTATTATATTATGTCGGAATTGCAGTCCTTTTTATGACTGTATCCGGAATTCCTGCGGTTGTTCAGGTATTGATGGTAATCATACCGCTGATACTTGCCGCAGTGATGATTGGAGTATTAATAAGCAGAATAAAGGAGATTCAGGGAGGAGAAGAAGATGATCTTAGTCAATACTGATTACATCAGCGGAAAGGAACTGGAAATGCTCGGACTTGTAAAAGGAAGCACCATCCAGTCAAAAAATGTCGGGAAGGACATTACACAGAGTTTTAAGACCCTGGTGGGCGGCGAATTAAAAGCCTACACGGAAATGATGAATGATGCAAGGGCGCTTGCAACAAAGCGTATGGTGGAAGAAGCCGAACGGCTGGGAGCCGACGCCGTTGTCAATGTGCGTTACGCATCTTCTGCAGTGATGCAGGGTGCGGCGGAAGTAATGGCATACGGCACGGCAGTCAGGTTTCGTTAGTCAGGGGTATCAATTTTATCGCGGATATCCTGCATCTGGTGATCCAGCATCTCGATGGTTGCGGCACACTCCCTGAGCTGTGCCGCAACCTCTTCTGCATTATCCACATCTTTTTTGTAGCGCATCTTGTGTTCGAGGCTTGCCCAGAAATCCATGGCAATGGTACGGAACTGTATTTCAGCTTTTACATATTTTATTTCACTTGAAAGAAAAACCGGAATGCTCAGAATTAAGTGGAGACTCCTGTAGCCCGACTCTTTTGGACATTTAATATAGTCTTTTTTCTTTAAAAGGACAATATCTCCCTGTCTGGTAAAGAGATTTGCCAGATGGTAAATATCATCCGGAAATGAGCAGATGACACGCAGGCCTGCAATATCCGTCAGGTGTTCCCGGATATTTTCCACCGTGACAGGATACCCTTTCCGTTCTAATTTCTCATAAATGCTTTCCGGTGATTTCAGCCTGCTCTTAATGGATTCAAAGGGATTTCGTTTGAATTTATGGGAAAATTCCTCATTCAGTACCTTTAACCTGGTTTCCACCTCCATAATGGCGAAACGGTATTCCATCATCAGCCGGTTAAATGCCTTGATTTCCTTTAGCTTTCCTGCCTGAATCTGGATAATTTTGTCCCTCTGGCGCAGCGCTTCCTCCTGCTCCTCGACCTTCCTGCCCAGTTCGTTCTTGCGCTCAAACAGTTCTATTGTGTTTTTCACACGGTTTCTGACAATGGAGCTGTCAAACGGTTTATGTATAAAGTCAGAAACGCCCAGTTCCAGGCACCGGTTTTCCACCTCGGCAGAATGTTCACTGCTGATAATCAGAACCGGAATCCTTTCCAGATAGGAATTTTTTTTCATTTCCGTAATGACAGTAAAGCCGTCCATTTCCGGCATCTGTAAATCCAGCAGGACGGCAGCTGTGTCTTTCTCATGTGCCCGGAGCCTGTTCAGGGCCTGTTTTCCGTTTTCGGCCGTTTCTATGGTGTATTCATCTTCCAGTATCGTACATAACAGATCGCGGTTTATTTCCGCGTCATCCACTACCAGTATCCTTTGCATATTTGTGTCCTCTTACTTTTTGCTGTGTTTCTGTTATTTTACCATAAACATAACTATAATTCTATGAAATTTAGGGGATATGGTTTTTATAAGCTGTGTTCCCCTTGAAAATGCAGTGAAATCTGGTATAATAGGGACACTAATAGAAAAGAAGGTATTGTATATGAGTAACAGGGAAAGGATAATTGAACTTTTAGACGTTATACCAGACTATAAAATTGGCTATGTGCTTGCATATGTTCAGGGGGTGGCAGCTGATGAAGAAGCAGATGATCTGTTCTGTAAAAGAATGATGGAAAATTATGAAAATGCTCCGGATGAAGACAAGGAAGGCGTTTCGCTTGAAGAATGTCTGAAAGAATGGGGGCTTGACTGATGTATCATATTATCATCAAAAAGAAAGCAAAAAAATTTATTGACAAGCTTCCTATGAATGAAAGAAAACGCATTGTTTGTGCAATAGAACTGCTTCCAAATGGTGAAGATATAAAGAAGTTAAAAGGATATGATGAATTATTTAGATTGCGCGTCGGTGAATATCGGATTATCTATTCAGTGGATAATGGGAAGTTAATTGTTTATGTTGTGGATGCCGGGAGCCGTGGGGATATATACAAAAAATACTGAATGAAAGTTTTACAGGGAAGCCACTGGCTTCCCTGTTATTATGCCACAAGATACATAAACACAAAATGACAAAGGCTTCCCCCCATAACAAACAGATGGAAAATCTCATGGGAGCCGAAAAATTTATGTTTTGCATTAAAAATCGGCAGCTTCAGTGCATAAATAATGCCGCCGGCGGTGTAGATGACTCCGCCTGCCACAAGCCAGCAGAGGGCAGCAGTCGGCAGTTTGTCAATCAGCGTTCCGAAAACCGCCAGGCAGACCCATCCCATGGCAATATAAATAACAGATGAAAACCATTTCGGGCAGGTAATCCAGAGCGCCTTGACAACCATTCCGGCAATTGCGATACCCCAGACGACTGCCAGAAGTGTATAACCCATGCGTCCTCCAAGGACAATCAGGCATACCGGGGTATAGGAACCGGCAATCAGGACAAAAATCATCATATGGTCCAGTTTACGGAAAACGGTAAGAAAACGTTCTTTAACGTTCAGGCTGTGGTAAAGGGTACTGGCGGCATAGAGTAAAATCATGCTGGCAATAAACACTGCCATTGCAACGGACGCTGTCAGGTTTGAAGTACCAGAAACCTTGAGCATCAGCGGAGCAGCGGCAATCATTGCAAGTACCATGGCGATAAAATGTGTTAATGCGCTTCCAGGTTCACGAATTGAAGTCTGCATATGAATCCCTCCTTTTGCTGTAACCATACGTTTCTTCTTCATATAGTTTTGATTACTACATGTAACATATTACGATACTACTACTTATAGTGCGCAAAGTCAATACATTTTATACAATTTTATAATTAGTTTATATTAATAAGTGTGCTGATTGCATGTTTAACAGTTGTGAAATGGTACAAAACTGTATTATAATAAAAAAAGAACGCAGTGTAAAAAGAAATGGGGATTTATGATGAGTACAGCTTATAAATCAGTAAGCGATGTAATAAATGAAGTAAGGCTGATGGTGACTGGCAAGGATGAATGTATCTACAAGGTGTTTGCGGCAATACTTGCCGGCGGGCATATTCTGATTGAGGATGTACCCGGTGTGGGGAAGACGACATTAGCAACCGCATTTTCCCGCGTTATGGGACTGCTGGACCACAGGGTGCAGTTTACACCGGACGTTATGCCGGCTGATATTCTGGGTTTTAATATGTACCAGAAAGAAACCGGGACGTTTGCATATTATCCGGGACCGATTATGTGCAATCTGTTTCTGGCGGATGAGATTAACCGGACCTCGCCGAAAACACAGTCCGCGCTTTTGGAGGTCATGGAGGAAGGCAGGGTAACCGTGGACGGGGAAAGCCGCCAGGTTCCAAAACCATTCATTGTAATGGCGACACAGAATCCGAAGGGGAGCGCCGGAACACAGCTTCTGCCGGAATCCCAGCTGGACCGTTTTATGATCTGCATGAGTATGGGATATCCGGATTTAAAAAGTGAGGTCGAAATTGCAAAAGGAAAAAGCATTTCCGCTGAGACAGAGGTTCATGCCGTGATAAGTGCGGTGGACCTTGCAGACCTGCAGGAAGCGGTGGAGAAAGTCTTCGTACATGAAAATATCTATACGTATGTGGCAAAGCTGATGGAGGCAACAAGGGAAAACAGCTATATTGAGCTTGGCGTAAGCCCCCGCGGGACCATTGCCTGTATCCGGATGGTTAAGGCGTGGGCGTTTCTCAAGGGCAGGGGCTATGTTATCCCGGAGGATGTGGAGGACATATTCCTGGATGTGACGAAACACCGGATTGTGCGCAATACAAAGGCGCGGGTAACGCATGTAACCGTTGAGGCTGTGCTGTCGGAGATTTTAGCCAGTGTAAAGCAGCCGGCATCTTTTCTTGAAAAGGCAGAGTATCGTGATTAGCTTTCTGACAGGAATCATAGTGACGCTTGTCACATTTTATATTGCATTTATCTATGCAAGTACAGTAATCGGACTGCTTGGTTTTGCCGAAGCAGTTCTTGTGCTGTCTGCATTTTTCTTTCTTCTCTATTTAAAGCGGCAGGTGCATGCCGCGCTGCAGATTCCGATTACGGTCGCTGATGCGGGCGGAAAAGTTACCGTGAAACTGAAAGCGGAAAACAAAAGCCGTGTTCCGGTCATGAGGATTCGGTATCATATCCGTTCCGGAAATCTGTTTGAAAGAAAGCAGCGCGGTAAATGGCAGTCCGGGGACAGCGTTTATTACGGCAAAAACGTGTATTATAATTATTTTTATCCTGCGGATGTGGGAAATTACGTGTTTGAGCTTGACCGGATAAGGGTTTATGACCTGACAGGGCTGTTTTATATGACGAAACGCGTGTTTAAAACGGCGTCTGTTCTGGTACTGCCGGAGCCGGTGGATGTGGAACTGCGCATATCAGAGCGTACCCGCAATTTTTACGGGGATGCAGACGTTTATGATGATTTTCATCCCGGACATGACAGCAGTGAAATTTTTGATGTGCGTCCGTTCCGGGCGGGGGACCGGATTCAGAGAATCCACTGGAAGCTGAGCGCGAAAAACGATGAACTACTGATACGGGAGGACAGCCAGCCCTGCGCATGTCCGCTGGTGCTGTGCCTGGATGGCTGGGGCAGACGCAGGAAACGTTCCCGGCAGTTTTACAAAAGATATCTTTCCGTGGCAGCAGGTGTGGTTTTTTCCCTGATGGATGTGCAGTGTCCGCATTATGTGGCATGGTACAGTGAAAGCAGGCAGGATGTGGTGCGGATTCGTGTGGATGACGAGGAGAGCTATTATATGTTTCTGACGGGGTATCTGGAGGACTGTTACACAAAGGCGCCGCTGGAAATCAAACAGTTATATAAAGAAAAATACCGTTTCGACCATCCCATGCACTGGATAACGTTTACAACAGATATGAATCTTGAATTGAATGATTCTGTAATTGCCAGACTGAATGACCGAAAATGGAAGGACAGGCTTGCCGAACTTGAAATTATATTATAGACAGAAACGGGAGAGATGATGAAAAAAAGAACGCGTGCAAGAACAGAATATTCTCCTGCCCGGCTCTGTGCCAGCACCCTGCGGGGGTGTGTAAGTACCCTGCTGCTGTACCATTGTGTCTGCGGGCTTTTAAGCAGTGAGTTTACCGGATGGGACATCCCTCTGCAGACGGGCGTATGGATACAGACGGTACTTCTGGTGGTTGCTGTGCTCTATGAGCTTACTCCTGTATGCGGAAAGTACCGGGCTGCCGCCTGTGCCCTGATAGAAATGGTCTGTTTTGCAGGAGCGGGATTCTTTCTATATAAGAATTACGAAGAATTATGTGCCGGGCAGGAGGAATTTTTTGCAGATTTTATTCCCTACTGGAACAAATACTACGGAACCAACTACATTGCGTATAATTCAAATGGTGATTTAACTTTTATGCTGGCATTTGCCGTGTTCGCAGTGTTTCTGGTCTGTATGATACTCCGGTACATTACCAGCTGCCGTCTGTTTCTTCTGGTTCCGGGAGTCTTTGCGCTGGCGCTGGGGCTGCTTGTGAATACTCTGCCAGAATGGACGCCCCTGTGTCTGTTTTTTACAGGGGTGCTGGTACTGTATTCCGGGTCTGAAAGAACTTCAAGGATCGTTTACAGGATAAAAGACAAAGAAAAAAGTAAAATAAAACATAAAGCGACAGATTATGCAGTCCTTCCTGTCGTAGTTGCCCTCGGCGCAGGGATACTGATTCTGTCCCGTATGGTCTTTTTGGGGGTTGCAGAACGGATTCCGGAGAAAAAAACGGAGTTTCATAAAATTCAGAAAACCCTGGAGGATAATATAAAAAGCCTTGAAAACACCGGTTTTGGCATGACTCAGAACTGGGCGCGTGTGGATAACCGCACACCGGAGTATGACGGAAAAACCATGCTGTCAGTCTATGCAGCCGAAAAGCCTGAAAAAACGCTTTACCTGAAAGACTTTCACAGCGGCACCTACCGGGGCGGTAAATGGCAGTCAGAGGATCGTGCGTTTGGAAAGGCGGCAGAAAACGCCGGCTTTCAAGCGGACCATGTCGGACTGCTGTTAAACCAGATAACCTTTGAAAACATGAAATCAGCAGAGCTGGAAGATGAAGCATGGCATGAGGTAAGAAACCGTTACCGGATTGAATATGCGATTCCCCTGATCAGCCAGGCGTATGTTCCGTACGACACGGACTTGTCAGAATCCGGAGAGGATTTCTGGGTGAAGAATGAGGGACTGATATATAAGAAGAGAGGGTTGAAATCGCTGGAAGTAACCGGACTGACAGAGCATTATGACTGGTACGGGGCGGATATTTTTCCAGGGAATGCAGAAGGCGGAAGCAGGGAACTGGACTGGTATGCAGAGTATGTGCAGGAGCATTACAGAAATGGCGCCGAAGGTGTGGCGGCCCTGAAGGATTATGCCGAAACTGTCCGCGCGCAGTACCAGGAGGGAACGAAGGATGTTCATTATATAAGTACATCCGGTGCCAGTCAGGCAGAAATCTGGGTGGAGAATGAAAAACGCATGGATTATGCGGAGCTGGTCAGAAAAGAGCTTGCAAAAAATGCTGTTTATAATCTTTATCTGGATGAAATTCCTGAAAAGACCGATACCATCCAGTATTTCCTGCAGACAGGGCATGAAGGCTACTGTATGCACTTTGCAAGCGCCGGGGCGCTGATTCTGCAGGAGCTTGGAGTACCGGCCCGTTATGCAAGCGGATATGTGGTGGATTCCAGAACATTTACGAAATACCAGGGGGAATACCGTACTAAGGTTGAGGACCGAAACGCCCATGCCTGGGTGGAGGTATACCTCGAAAACAGCGGATGGGTGCCGTTTGAAATGACGCCGGGATACCAGCTTGAGGCTGGCGAAGGACTGCCGACAGCCAGTGACCATCAGGAAGAACTGCAGAAAAGGCACCAGGAAAAAACCAGTAAGCAGGAAAACACACAAAATTCCGGACAGGAAAACAGTGAAGGCGAACAGGAAACAGAGGCTGGAACAGAGCCGGAATCAGAAGAAACAGAATCCGGTTCAGAACCAGACGAGACAGGAACCGACAATAAAAGAGAAAATAATTCGTCAGAAAAAGAAAACAGGACAAATCCATATGTCGTTTACGGTCTTCTGCTGATAGTTGTTCTTTTTGGGATTTCTGCAGGATGTATTTACCGGATGCAGAGGAACCAAAACATTCTGGTTCAGAATCTGAATCAAAAAAAGAACCGGAATGCGGTGCGGTATATGAACCGCCGGATTTACAAACGCATGTGGAAAACCCATACCCTGACGGATGAGGAATTTCTGGAAAGACTGATACAGGATTATCCGGCCGTATCCGAGACGGACTGGAGGAAATATATGCAGATTGTGCAGAGGGCTGTTTTTTCCAGGGAGGAGATTACGCAGGAGGAGGCAGAATTCTGCTACCAGTGTTACCAGAAACGGAAACAGTAGAATATGAAACAGATATGTGATGAATCAGAAAAACAGCCAGTCCCGTATCAGGGATGGCTGTTTTAAATTAATTCCAGTGATGACCGCGGCCGTTTCCATGATGGCGTCCATTTCCTCCGCCATGGTGCCCGTTTCCGCCATTACTGTTAATCTGAGTGTCATTTTCACTGCCGTTATTACTGCCGTCATCGCTGCCGGATGACAGTAAATCTTTCAGTTCAAGGATTTCCCGCATGGTCATATCCTGTATATCTTCCGGTGTGATATCGGGGTCAAGTGCCCGCAGTTCCAGGAATGCCATATACTTTCCATATGAGAGCCCCATGGCATGCGCTTCTTCCACATCTTCCGCATGTGCGCAGTAGCAGTGGGTATTGCCCTGGTTTTCCGTGCAGGATTCCACACCCGAAAGGATTTTTGTGGTCTGGTTTCCATTTGGGCCAGTGATTACGATAGTCATCACTCCATCACCGGAAAGCAGGGCGGAAATATCTTTGTTATCCATAATCTGCTGCACGGCGCTGGTATAGTCGGCAAATCTGATTTTCAGCGAATCTGCCAGGTCCTGCCCGTCATCATTGTAGCTGTTTACCGAGATTACCCTGTCAAAACGGTTAATTCCCAGCTCAATTGACGGGTTAATATCAATGCTGATGGTTGCCGTCGGCGTAAAATAAAGCCATCGTCCTCCAAGCAGAAGGAATAAAAGACACACGGCGGCAGAAACCAGACGCCGGTATTTTATAATGCCCGCTTTTTTATATTCCCGTGTTTTTTTCGCAAGGAAGGTTCTGGTGTTATTTTTCAGTTCTTCATCTGCATGTATCCGGTCAAAGGTTTCTATCAGTTTATCATTCATCGATTGCCTTACCTCCTAATTTCTCCTTGAGCATCTGCCTGGAACGGGTTAGGAGAGTATATACGGTATTCACGTTTTTGCCAGTAATTCTGCTGATCTGCGGGGCAGTATATTCTTCATAATAATGCAGGTATATGACTTCCCGGTATTTCAGCGGGAGGGAAAGTACAGCTTCCAGGATTTCCCGGTTGTCCTCCGGCAGTGCGGCAGGCTGGTCCATGATTTCTTCCAGTGACACGGTACGGCTGCGGAAAAAACTTTTCAGCAAATCCTTGCATGCGTTGACGGTTACACGGATAAACCATGCTTTTTCATGTTCATCACTTTCAAAGGAAACAGAACTAAGGACATATTTCAAAAACACGGTTTGAAATATGTCCTCGGTATCTGCATGATTTTTCAGATGTATCATGCAGAGCCGCCGGACGGTATCGGAATACCGTTCGATTGCCCTGTTTACCTCTTGTTCGTTCCGCATCCCAGCACTCCGCCTGTTATCTGTGGTGTCTTCCCCCGTGACCGTTTCCGTTTCTTCTGCTATTGCTGCCGCAGTGGTTTTTACAGTATCCGTTTTTGCCAATCCGTTTGCCGCAGGTATCGCAGATTCCGTCCCTGTCTTTATCCGGGCAGGCGGACTGTGTATAATTGCAGTTTCTGTTTGTGCAGTTATGTCTGCATCCTGCTGCTAATGCGCTTGTTGTGCCGGTGCCGATAACCAGTGCTGCAGCCACTGCAGCGATAATTAATTTTTTCATATTCATATCCTCCATCCTGTCTTTCTTTTTTACTGTTTCAATAGTAATACGATTGAAAAGCCTCAATCCATTCAGGAAAAAGAAAAAAATTATTTTTTATGTCCAACCCCCCGTGAAGCAACCAGCTTGCAGATTGGGTTGCCAAGGGCGGAAAACTTTTCCTCATACTCCGTCATGATATTTCCTTCGTTCATGACGATGTTATGGTAAAGGTCCCGTGTCCAGGCATCCAGATGCCAGGCGTCCGACTGTTCGATTTCCTCCATTGAGAAAGTAAAAAGATCCTGGTTGTCTGTTTTAAACTCCAGCCTGCCGGTCGGGGAGAGAAACTGGTCGTACCGCTCCAGGAACTGGTGGGAGGTCAGACGGCGTTTTGCATGCCGGTCCTTCGGCCATGGGTCAGAGAAATTCAGGTAAATGATGTCTATTTCTGACGGTGCAAAAATTTCCGGCAGGTCCGCCGCATCCTCACATAAAAAATGTACATTCTGTAACTGCAGTTCATCCATTTTCTGGACGGCACGCAGCAGTACGCTTGTGTAGCGCTCCACTCCGATATACTGGTTCTCCGGATGCAGCGCGGCAAGCCGCATAAGAAACTGGCCTTTCCCCATGCCGATTTCCAGGTGAATCGGGGAATTGCTCCGCAAAAAGGATTTCCACTGTCCGCGTTTGCTGGACGGGTGGCTTATGTAGTAAGGGCTGGATGCAACAGCTTCGTCTGCACCGGGGATGTTCCGTAATCTCATAAAATAAATACTCCTGTGTATAAAGTCCTTAACAGTATCATATAATATTTGTTTCCTTTGGGCAAACATAATTTGTTGCAAGATGGAAAGATTCCGCTTATACTTAATATAAAGTCCGTTGGACATAACATTAGAAAGATTACATTACATACAAGAATATAGCATAATAAATGGAAGGACGGGATACGGGGAACATGAAAAAAAGAATCAAAAGCCGGCAGATACTGGCACTGTTATCTGTGCTGTGTCTGCTGTGGACAGTTCCGGAGCAGGTAATGGCAAAGGAGCACTGGCCCAGGGGACCCAAAACAGAGTCCAAAAGCGTCATTGTGATGGAGGTCAATACAGGAACTGTTCTCTACGAGAAAAAAAGCCATCAGACACATTACCCGGCAAGTATTACCAAAATCATGACAACACTGCTGGCAATCGAAAACTGTGATTTAAATGAGGAAGTCATTTTTTCCGATGATGCGGTATATGAGAGCCGGGACGGTTCCTCCAGTATTTCACGGCAGACAGGTGAAAAAATGACCATGGAGCAGTGCCTGTATGCGGTCATGCTGGAATCCGCCAATGAATGCGCCTATGCGGTGGCAGAACATGTGGGAAAAAAGCTGGGCGGAAATTACCAGACTTTTATTGACCTGATGAATGAACGGGCAAAGGAACTGGGGTGTACAGATACGCACTTTAAAAATTCCAACGGTCTGCCGGATGAGAAACATCTGGTAAGCGCTTATGACATGGCTGTGATTTCCGCTGCTGCCTATAGAAATGAAACGTTCCGTATGATAACGGGAAGCATCAGTTATACGATACCGGAGACGAATATGCACGATGAACCGTATTACTGCCATAACCATCATAAAATGGTTTATCCGTGGAAGGGTGATTATACCTACCTGAATGACTATGCCACCGGGGGAAAAACCGGATATACATCCGTGGCGAACAACACACTGGTCACTTATGCAGAGAAAGACGGCATCACACTGGTGTGTGTCGTGATGGATGTACTGACGCCCGGTCATTATACCGACACCGAAAAATTAATTAATTTTGGATTTGATAATTTCCAGGCACTGCTTATTTCCGGGAATGATACGGAGCAGCAGAGTGAATCGGAAAAAGACTTCGGACTGTTAAACAATAACAAACCATTTGCAGAACTGGACAAAAATGCATACATTATTATGCCAAAAGGAACTGTATTTACGGATGCGAAGGTTGAGGGGAATGAAAACCAGTCAGACGGCCAGACGGTTGTGAGTCTGAAATACACATATGCAGACCATGTTGTGGGAAATGCGGCAGTTGTGAAGACCGGGGCAAAAGCAGAAGGAAGTTATTTCCAGAATAATCCGGGACAGTCGGAGTCAAAGGACGGGGATATTATCTGGATTAAGCCGCAGATGATTGTATCCGCACTGTTTCTTATTGCAGCGCTGGTTCTGCTTATATATTTCGGTAAAAAGTTTTACGATAATTTCTATTTAATGCGGCACAGGTTTGAGGTACGCCGTATGGAGCATGAACGTTTTAAGGAAAACCGCCGAAAAAAGCGTTACCGGAAAAAGGACAGAATGTTCAGATAATGTCGCGGTTTTGCGGTAATACGACACAGTATGAGACAAAAAACAATAAAACAGACAAAATATACTGATATATTTTGTCGGTTGTTTTTTATAAAGACATGATATAATTACACGTCTTTTATCAGACTATTCAATAAGACTATTAACTGATTTTTGTTATTTGTGTAAATTATCAGACCATTTGATGTTTCAAGGATGGTAAGGAATTTTCCCTGGAACGTTACGGATTCCTGAAGCAGATGCGAAATGTAGGAACACATATGCGGCGCCGCAGAAATAAAAACCGGCTCCACATCATCCATGGGATCAACCGTAACATCCGCCTGCCGGAACGCACGGGAAATTTCCTGCTCCTGGTCAAACTGGTCCATGGTTTTGTTGACGATGAAATATCCAAGCTCATCCTTCGGCATGTCCAGTGCCTTGATGGCGCGCTGGACCTGCTTGTTTAAAGCGTCGGACGCCGGATAGAGCGATTCAAAATAATTCATAAAATCGGCTGCGGATTTGAAATGGCGGTTTGCACCGCTCTGCAGTACTTCCGTGGTCAGTATTCGTTTGATAATTCCCTCGCAGGTTTCGCGTGACGGATTTTTACGGATTCGTCCTGTATCTTCCATTATATAGACCTCCATTGAACAGTAAATTAGACAATAAAGACGATAAATCATGTCGTGTTTACATTATATGACATGGTTCGACAGCATGCAAGAGTAAAATACCTAATAGTTCAGCCCGCACTGCCGGATGTTAGGACGGCGTGGGCTGGACTTCTGCCATGAAAGAGTAACTGTTCAGCCCGCGCCATTCGCAAAGCCGCAGCTACGCTGCTTTCCCGCTGCTGGCGCAGCTAACTTTGCTCATTATCGGGCGCTCTGCTCATAGCTGACTGAATGTACTCATTCATGCCAGCATGATTCGTCCATCCAGTCAGCTATGGCTGAACTGTTTCATGAAAAACTTGGCAGCTGCCGGAAATAATTGACGAAACGCCAAAAAGGGCGTAAAATATGAAGTAACTTACCACTAAAATATTTATGGAGCGGAAAATGTCAACGAATGGTAAAAAATCAAGAATGGCAGAAGAAACTCTGCAGATACTGAAAAAGTTTATAGATGAAAAAGGCGGCATTGTGAAAAAAGAAGAATTTGCCGCCCTTGCCGTGGACTACCGCAGGATTCTGGAATTTGTGGAATCGGGGGATTTAATCCGGATTAAGAACGGTTATTATACAGACCGGATTGACCGGTTTTCGGAGAATGAGCTGATTGCCCGTCTGTTTCCTGACACCCGTCTCTGCATGGAGAGTGCGCTTTACGCATATGGATACATTTCCCAGAAGCCGTATGCCTGGCATCTTGCGGTAGATAAAAATACCTCAAAGTCCCGTTTTAAAATGGATTACCCGAAGGTAATTCCCTATTATACCGAGCCTGATGTACTGGAGCTTGGTTCTGCAACGATTGAAATGGACGGGATTACCCACCAGATTTATGACAGGGAGCGCACCATCTGCGACTGCCTGAAATACGAAGGAAAGATGGAGCATGAAGTCTTTAAGGAAGGCATCCAGTCATACATAAGGGATGATGAAAAAGACATTTCCGTCCTGATGGGATATGCCAGGGAGCGGAAAGTCGTAAGCAAGGTACAGAGCCTGATTGGAGTGTGGCTGTAATGAAGCTGGTCTGTGACGCAAAGGAACTTAAGGAAAGAAGTGAAGAGCTGGATATTCCTTTTGCGGACCTGCTGCGGGGATATGTACTGGAAGATATGATGCTGCGTGTCAGTACATCTTCCTATAAAGATTATCTGTGGCTGGAAACCTACCCGGTTCTGGGAGAGGAAGTTTACAGGGGGCGTTCGGAGCGGAGAATCCATTTTCTGTACCAGGAAAGTGAGCGCGTGCTTCCTCCGGAAAAACTGCAGCCGGGACAAAAACTGTCCGCGAATCTTGCCGGCCAGATGATTACAGATATTTTTGCAAAAGAGAATAAACAGGAGGTTGCCTGGGATGGAAAGGTGTCTGAACAGGCGGAGCATGTGATTCTCCAGCTGAATGCGGTATACCATGAGATGCAGGTTCCGCTTACCCTTGTGGTGACACGTCTGCGTACGGCAGAACAGAGACCTGCAGTCAGGGAAGAGGGACTTGTGGTGATTCCCGGGAAGCAGATTTCCTATCTCGTCTATGCACCGGAAAACCAGCTGGGCAGAAATATTTTTTCCATGATAGAGAAGCTGGAACTGATTGGCGACATGAAGTGTTATTTTGATACCTACCAGATCCTGACAACCCAGTCCTTCGGAGGGCGGTATATTCTGGACGAGCTGACAGCCCTGACGGAAAAAACCCCGAAACTGAAAACAGAACAGCGGATTGAGCTGCTTGCAGGATACCGGAGTTATGCGTATATGAGAAAACGGTGGGAAAAATACCTGCGAAATCATAAGCAGCCGCAGGTGCCATGGGAGGAAGCGCTGGATCTGATACTTACCTTTATCCGTCCGCTCTGGCACTGCCTCTGCTGCAATGAGATTTTCTTTGACGACTGGATGCCGGAGCTTGGAAGGTTCCTTGGATAAAACAGGAGCCAGGATGTTGTACATAAAATACCGGAAGTGAGAAAAAATGCTTGAGAAACGTTTATACCAGCATGCGCAGTCGGATATTTACCCTTTTCACATGCCGGGGCACAAACGGCGGCTTACCATGGCAAATCCGTTTGAAGCGGATATTACAGAAATTGAAGGGTTTGACAATCTGCACCACGCAGCCGGCATCTTAAAAGAAGCACAGGAGCAGGCAGCGCGGCTGTATGGTTCGCAGTATGCATATTACCTGGTAAACGGAAGTACCTGCGGAATACTTGCAGCAGTCAGTGCGGCAGTGTCCCGCGGAGGGAAAATACTCGTGGCGCGTAACAGTCACAGGGCAGTATACAATGCCATCTGCCTCCGTCAGCTGAAACCGGAATATGTTTATCCACAGTTCACAAATTCCGGTCTACAGGGGCAGGTAACAGCCTCACAGATTGAGAAAATACTTGAGCAGGATGAAGAAATTGAAGCCGTTTTAGTGACATCCCCGACATATGATGGTGTCGTGTCTGATATAAAAAAAATCGCAGACACTGTTCACAGCCATAAAATACCATTAATTGTGGATGAAGCTCACGGAGCGCATTTTGGTTTTTATCCGTCGTTTCCGGAAAATGCGACCAAGCTGGGTGCAGACCTTGTAATCATGAGCACACACAAGACACTGCCCGCCTTTACACAGACAGCACTGCTTCACCTGTGTTCCGAAAGGGTGGACCGGACGGAGATAGAACGATATTTGTCAATCTATGAAACCAGTTCGCCGTCGTATATTCTGATGGCTGGCATAAACCGGTGCATGTGCATGATTGAGAAGGACGGTGAATTTTACTTTAAGGAGTACGATAAGAACCTGAAAGCCTTTTACCGTTCGGTCAGCGACCTTAAAAATCTTCATGTGATTACACGGGAGGATTTTACAAAGAAAGAAGCATGGGATATTGATACCGGAAAGATTCTGACAGGGACTGGCGGATACGTGACGGGGGCTGCCTTAAAGGAGATGCTTCTGTGCCGGTACAGGTTACAGACAGAAATGGCGTGTGGTAATTATGTTACAGCCATGACTTCCATTCTGGATGAGCCGTCAGGATTTGAACGGTTATCACATGCGCTTCATGAACTGGATGAAGAACTGGCGGATAAAGAAAAAATTCCTGTAATTACCCCGGAGGAGATTTACCGGAGCCCCCGGAAGGTTTTAGAACCGTCTGAGGCCGGAGAGGCAGCACGGGAGGAAGTTTTATTGACAGAAGCCTGCGGAAATATTGCAGCGGACGAGATTCACCTGTATCCGCCGGGAATCCCGGTGATTGTTCCGGGTGAACAGCTGGATGCGCAGCTGGTTGAAACCATCGAACGCTGTCTGGCACAAGGACTGGAAGTGGAAGGTTTGTCAGAACAGATGCGCATAAACATTGTGAAAATGTAAGGAATATATTATACTAAAGGTAGGCAGGAAAATGGGCAGGATCTATTGTATCATGGGAAAAAGTTCTTCCGGTAAGGACAGTATTTACCAGAAGGTCATGGAAGCGGGGATACCGGGACTGGAGCGTATCATCCCCTATACCACCCGCCCGCTGCGGGCAGATGAAACCGATGGAAAACAATACCATTTCTGTGAAGAACAAAAAATGAAAGAACTAAAAGCATCAGGACGTATCATAGAACTGCGTACCTACCAGACGGTGTATGGGGAATGGAATTACTTTACGGTTGATGACGGACAGCTGCATCTTGCCGACACAAGCTATCTGTATATTATAACATTAGAAGGGTATCTTAAAATACGAAAGTACTTTGGAAATGAGCGGGTTGTGCCGATTTATATAGAAGTAGAGGATGGTGAACGTCTGATTCGTGCCATTGAACGTGAAAAACAGCAGAAAAAGCCGCGATATGATGAAATGTGCCGCCGCTATCTCGCTGACGCGGCAGATTTTTCGGAAGAAAAGCTTGCAGAAGCGGAAATAAAAAAGCGGTTTATAAACAGCAGTATGGCAAATACCATCCAGGAAATTATAACATATATAACAGATGATATGACCAGGTGAGGTGTGTTATGGCAATAAAAGTAAATGATATCAGTCAGTTAAATCAGGTGCCGGAAGCGGCAAAGACAGTGGAGGGGGACGGCTCCTTCAAGTTTACACTGGCAAGCGCTATAACAGATGCGGATTTGCAGGCAAGGGTGGATGCACTGTTAAATGATATCACAGCACAGGGAAACCGGATTGCTGAACATATGGATATCCGGGATATGAAAAAATACCGCGGGCTGATTAAGGACTTTTTAAATGAAGTGGTTTACCGCTCCCATAAATTTTCCAGGGAGAATTTTCTGGACCGAAGGGGACGCCACCGTGTTTACGGAATTATCCGGCTGATTGACAAAAACCTGGATGAGTTGGCAGGAGAACTGGTGGAAGATGAGAAGGACCATATTTCCATTCTGGACCGGATTGGTGAGATTAAAGGATTGCTTCTGGATATCCTTACATAACATATTATAAAAGGGGGAGGATAATTATGGCAGGTTTTAAAGAGATTCTTGGACATGAACAGATCATTGAGCATTTGCAGAATGCAATTGCCCTTGATAAAGTATCCCATGCCTACATATTTAACGGGCCGGACTTTTCTGGAAAAATGATGCTGGCGGACGCTTTTGCCATGTCCTTACAATGTGAAGGAGACGATAAGCCATGTCTTAATTGTCGTTCCTGCAAACAGGCAGCCGACCGGAACCAGCCGGATATCATCTATGTGTCCCATGAAAAGCCGAACACCATCGGGGTGGATGACATTCGTACCCAGGTAAATAATGATATTGGGATTAAGCCGTACAGCAGCCGCTACAAGGTTTATATTATAGATGAAGCGGAAAAAATGAACCAGCAGGCGCAGAACGCCCTTTTAAAAACGATTGAGGAGCCGCCTGCTTACGCGGTGATTTTGCTTTTAACCACCAATGCGGACCGGTTTCTGCCAACCATTCTTTCACGCTGTATCCGCTTAAACCTTAAGTCGGTGAAAGAAGCGGAGATTAAAAAGTACCTGATGCGCGAGTACCAGATACCGGATTACCAGGCGGACGTGTGCGCCGCTTTTTCGCAGGGAAATGTGGGCAAGGCAGTGCAGCTTGCATCCTCTGAGGAATTTGGTGATTTAAAAGCCGACGTACTGCAGCTGATGAAACGTGTAAACGACATTGACCTTTATGAAATGGGGGCAGCAGTCAAACAGATTTCAGATTATAAACTTTCCGTAAATGATTATTTTGACCTGATGATGATCTGGTTCCGGGACGTGTTATATATGAAAGCAACCAATGATGTAAACGGCCTGATCTTTAAGGATGAGGTTTATGACATAAAAAAACAGGCAGCAAAGAGATCTTATCAGGGAATCGAAAAGATATTAAAAGCACTTGAAACAGCAAAGGTGCGGATTTCAGCAAATGTAAACTTTGACTTGGTGATTGAACTGCTGCTTTTGACGATTAAGGAGAATTAGAATGATAAAAGTAGTAGGTATACGCTTCCAGCGGGCAGGAAAAATATATTATTTTGACCCGCTGGATTATGAGCTGGAAACAGCCATGCATGTAATTGTGGAAACCGCGCGCGGAGTGGAAATGGGCACGGTGCTTATTCCGCCGAAGGAGATTGAGGATGACAAAGTGGTCCAGCCCCTGAAGCCGGTTATCCGTGTGGCAACGGATGAGGATGAGAAGGTGATGGAACGCAATAAGGAGCGTGAAGCCGAAGCATTTGTCATCTGTAAGGAAAAGATTGCAAAGCACGGACTGGAAATGAAGCTCGTTGCAGCAGAGTATACGTTTGACAGCAATAAGCTTCTGTTTTACTTTACGGCGGACGGCAGAATCGACTTCCGCGAACTGGTAAAGGACCTGGCGTCGGTGTTCCGGACAAGGATTGAGCTTCGCCAGATTGGTGTCCGCGACGAGACAAAAATGCTCGGCGGAATCGGCATCTGCGGACGGGAACTGTGCTGCAAGTCCTACCTGACCGATTTTATTCCGGTATCCATCAAAATGGCAAAGGAGCAGAACCTGTCCCTGAACCCGACGAAGATTTCCGGCGTCTGCGGCAGGCTGATGTGCTGCCTGAAAAATGAGCAGGAAACCTACGAATACTTAAACAGCCGCCTGCCTGCAGTGGGTGATACGGTAACCACACCGACCGGGCTTCATGGCGTGGTTTCAGGAATAAACGTCCTGCGCCAGATTGTGAAGGTGGTCGTGGATAACGGGGAAGAGAAGGAACTGCAGGAATATTCTGTGGACGACCTTCGTTTTACCCCGCGTCACCGCAAGAGCATCAAGCTGACCGAAGAGGAATTAAAGGAACTGGAAGGTCTGGAGGATGCCCATGAAGTGGCAATGGACACGCCGGAGCAGGAAAATCAGGGGAATAACCGTCCAAAAAGAAATTCCCGTGAGGAAAACAGGGACTACAGCCGTAAGGAACGTGATAACCGCCGGGACAAAAAGCCTTACAACCGCCGGGAAAACAAAGATTATAACCGCGATGATTCCGGCCGCGGATATGGAAACGGCAGGGAGCGTAAGGAATACAAGGGACGCGGCAGGAAAAATTATGACAGAAAAAACAGCCAGAATGAATCAGACCGGAAATAAACCGGATGTGGTGGTTTACAGCCATGAGAGACTGGACGAGCTTCACCGGAACAACTATTATATTATCCAGGACAGGAAACGTTTCTGTTTTGGCATGGACGCCGTGCTGCTGTCCGGTTTTGCAAAGGCAAAGCCGGGTGAGCATTTGCTGGACCTGGGAACGGGAACCGGAATCATCCCGATTCTGATGGAGGCAAAAACGGACGGGGAACATTTTACCGGACTGGAAATCCAGCCGGAAAGTGCAGACATGGCAGCGCGCAGTGTGGCGTACAACCACCTGGAGGATAAAGTGGATATTGTTACCGGAGATATTAAAGATGCTTCAGACATATTTGGGGCATCTTCTTTTGATATCATCACCACCAACCCGCCATATATGATTGAACAGCACGGAATTGCAAATAATTCCGATTGTAAAACCATCGCGCGGCATGAAATTCTCTGTAACCTGGATGATATCCTGCGTGAAAGCGCAAAAATTCTGAAGTCGGGCGGACGTTTTTACATGGTACACCGTCCGTTCCGCCTTGCGGAAATCCTTGGGAAAATGACGGAATACCGCATAGAGCCGAAACGGATGCGGCTTGTTTATCCGTTTGTGGACAAGGAACCGAATATGGTTCTGATCGAAGGGCTTCGCGGCGGGAAGCCGCGCATGACGGTAGAGAAGCCACTGATTGTGTATAAAGAGCCGGGGGTTTATACGGAGGAGATTTATGACATATACGGGTATTGATGGGGGTTTAATATGGGAAAAATGACAGTATACCATGGAAGTTATACAGTTGTAGAGCATCCTGAAATAATTAGAAGCAGGTATACAAAAGATTTTGGCACAGGCTTTTATTGTACCATTATCCGTGAACAGTCGGAGCGCTGGGCAAAGAGGTATGATACACCTATAGTTAATACTTATGCCATGCGTATGAATCCGGATTTAAAGATTCTTGAATTTAAGGATATGACCGAAGAATGGCTGGATTTTATTATCAGCTGCCGAAATGGGGTTGCACATGATTATGACATGGTAATCGGAGCTATGGCAAATGACCAGATTTATAATTATGTAGCCGATTATATAGATGGGGTTATTACACGGGAACAGTTCTGGTCGCTGGCAAAATTTAAATACCCAACACACCAGATTAATTTTGCCACAAGGGAAGCACTTAAGTGTCTGGAGTTTGTCTCTGCAAGGGAGGTTATGGAATGAATGGTAGGGAAGGACAGAAGGAAAACGACCTTTTTTACACATGCAGCCTGATTGAATATATTGCCAGAAAAACGAGAAACAGACGCTCTGATGTTGTTGAGCGGCTTGGCAGGAAATATATTGAAAAAATATACAATCTGGCAGATATTTATCATTGTGATAATATAGATGCAGTGAGTGATGATTTTATTCAAAGGGCAGGAATACCGCAGGGGGATTATGACAATGTTTCCAGGGCAAAATATTCGGTTCCGAGCCACTGGGATATTGGAAAAATCTATAAGAGGCTGATTCTTGGAATTTCAAGGGAAAAAGAAATTCCGGTGGCAGACGCCCTGTTTGAAGCATATCACTCGTTCGTCAGTGAGAAAATTGATGACTATAATTCCAGTTTTTACTATGATGCGCCGCAGAATATTCTGAATGCGTTTCTGGATGGGGGGATTTTAAGGGCAGAATAAGACTGCCCCTGGAATTACAGAGTTATTTCCCCGCGACACACCTTTTCCATAAATTCCCTGAAAGAAGCAGCTGCATTTGTTGTTTCCTCAAACTCCGGTTCGGCGCCATGGACAACAGTACCATCATTCATACAAACCGCGTAATAGCTGTATCCTTCTTTCACAGAGAGGCAGACTGGCAGATGTTGGTTCCAGAAGTCTTTTATCCGGGTCTCCCATTCCTGATCCCCGGCATCAGCAGCAGCCTGCAGGCTGATAACTTCAAATTCGTTCCATTTGAAAACATCCTCCCCCTGCATACAAAAATCCTCTGTTCCCAGCATCCACACGGTTTCATCAGAGCTTGTACAGCTGCGGATACCGGACAGAAACCGGATGTATTCTGTTGGGATATTGTGGTATCTGCTTATGCATTCCGGCAGGCCGCTGGTATTCGGGTTTGTTTTTTTGATGAGTCAGCCGTTTTTTTCCAGCGCATCACAAAATGAATTTATAATGTTATCTGTATTTTCCATGATTCCCTTTCAAACCAGTTTTCTACCATTACTATAACAGCAATGTCCGCGTATGGCAAGGGAAAGAAGTATCTGAACTGGGTTGAAAAATGAGTATTGACAAAATAAAGAAGTTGTGATAAATTACCACCAATAACATAAGAAAAGCGATGACGGAAAAGAGTAGTTTAGTTAGAAACATCCAGAGAGAATAGCATTTGGTGGAAGCTGTTTATGTGAAAATTAGACGAAAACCATTCCAGAGCTGTAATACTGAAATGAGTAAGTATTACCGTACGCCTGCGTTAAAGGATAGGATTTGATAGAATCTGAAGTGAAAAGTTAAGGTGGAACCGTGCTGAATGCACCCTTAAGACGATACAATTATGGTCTTATGGGTGCTTTTCTTATGTTGTTGCCAAATAGTGAAAGTGGAAAAAAGAAAGGAGCAGCAATTATGAAGGTTCTACGGAAAAATGGCGAAATTGCAGAGGCAAACTTTGAAGAACAGGAGGGCAGAAAGGCATTTTGGCATACGAGCGCACACGTGCTTGCACAGGCTGTAAAACGTTTATATCCGGAAACGAAGTGTGCCATTGGTCCGGCAATTGAAAATGGATTTTATTATGATTTTCAGTTTGAATTTTCATTTTCAGAAGAGCATTTAAGGGCAATCGAAGCAGAAATGCGAAAGATTGTAAAAGAGTCTCTTTCCCTGCAGGTTTATGAGAGGTCAAAAGAAGAAGCTCTCAGCTTTATGGAGAATGCAGGTGAAAAATACAAAATTGAGCTGATTCAGGAACTGGATGATGCAGAGCAGATTAGCTTCTATAAGCAGGGGGAATATGAGGAGTTTTGTGCGGGACCACATATTTCCAATGTGTGTCAGATTAAAGCGATTAAGCTGTTGTCAGTGGCAGGAGCCTATTGGAGAGGCAATGAAAAAAATCAAATGCTTACGAGAATCTATGGCATATCTTTTCCAAAGGCGGCACAATTGGATGAATATCTGCATATGACGGAAGAAGCAAAAGCAAGAGACCACAGAAAGCTGGGAAAGGAACTTGGAATATTTACGATTTTTGATGAAGGACCAGGATTACCGGTATTCCTGCCAAAGGGGATGGTATTGAAAAACCTGCTGATTGATTATTGGAGGAAAATCCATCGAAGAGAAGGATATGTTGAAATTTCTACGCCCATTATGCTGGAAAGAAGTCTTTGGGAAACATCCGGTCACTGGGATTTTTATAGAGATGCCATGTACTCCCTTAAGGTTGAAGACGATGATTATGCAATCAAACCAATGAGTTGTCCAGGTGGAATGCTGGTGTATAAACTGGAACCGAGGTCATATAAAGAGCTTCCTATGCGAATAGGAGAATTAGGGCTTGTGCATCGTAATGAAAAGTCCGGAACATTACATGGTCTCATGAGAGTACGTTCATTTACGCAGGATGACGCTCATATTTTTATGAGAGAAGATCAGGTAATGGATGAGATACAGGGCGTTATGCGTCTTATTGATGAAGTTTACCAGAGGTTTGGTTTTTCATATGAAATTGAATTGTCAACGAGACCGGAACATTCCATCGGAAGTGATGAGGACTGGCAGCTCGCTACGGAAGCCTTAGAAAAAGCAGTGCAGGGAATGGGTAAGTCTTATGTGGTAAATGAAGGAGATGGTGCATTCTATGGACCGAAACTTGATTTTCATATAAAAGATTCCATAGGCAGAACGTGGCAATGCGGAACGATTCAGCTTGATTTCCAGCTTCCGCAAAGATTCGATATTGACTATATTGGGGCAGATGGGGAGAAACACCGCCCGATTATGCTGCACAGAGTAATATTCGGCTCGATAGAACGTTTTATTGGTATTTTACTGGAACATTATGCAGGGAAATTCCCTGCATGGATTGCACCTGTACAGGTTAAGGTTCTTCCGGTTTCTGATAAATATAATGATTACGCCAAAAAAATTGAGAGGGCTTTGGAAGAAAATGATATCCGGACAGAAGTGGATGTCAGAAGTGAGAAACTGGGATATAAGATTCGTGAAGCGCGCATGGATAAGGTGCCATATATGATTGTCGTAGGCGAAAACGAGAAAAATAATATGTCTGTATCCGTAAGACAAAGGGACGCAGAGCCGGATAAACAGGTCATGGGAGAAATGAGTCTTGAACAAGTATTCAGCCTGGTAAAGAAATGTGGGATAGAATGAAAGCAACAATAGTTTTAATTGCAGATAACGATGCAGAAAATTATGGTAGAAAACTAATGCTGGAAGCACATAGATATGGAAGTATATAAAATATTCGGACCGTGTCCGGCAGATGGTCAGCATTCTGCCGGACAGTGCAGTTCGTTTTGGTGAATGTTTCAGGATGATCTCCTGCCTGCAGGCAATATAAATATCCATATTTTCCCCGTCGGTCTCAAAGCAGGGGCGCAATCGACCATATTATCGCGGATAGCTGTTTTCAACGAATATACAATTCTGAAAAGGGAGATAAACAGTACCATTATCCCCGGAAATACGCATCCACTGCGCCGTCCAGCCGTTCCAGATATTCCGCATAATCAGCCGGAAAATTTTTGATATGAAACAAATCCCCGTCATCAAAGTGGAACAGCATCGTTTTAAGAATATACTGGTAAATAAAAGTGATTTTCATTGCCGTTTCCATGCGCTGTTCACTGGCGGTTTCTTTTGCCAGAACCATGACACTGTCGTAATATTCCCAGAAGTGACAGCTGGAAAAACGGCTTTTTTCATGTAAATCGTAAACCAGACTGTTTTCCCGGCACATATAATTACGGTCAATGATTTCAGTGGCGTCTTTGAAAAGCATATCATTACCTCAGTTCTTCTGTAATAATTGTCATTTTATTTTACCACGAAGCCTGCAGCATCCTTTTTTGACAGGCCATATGTTTTTTTACTTACTGTGTGTCTGCATATATCCCGCTTTTACCTGATCAATGGTTTTTCCGCCAATACCGAAGTTTTTGTCGGGCAATTCCTTTATGGTCGTTACAAAAAATTCCTGAGGTATTTTCATAATTTCAGAAGAAATTTCTGTTAATCGTTTGATCAGTTCTTCTTTTTGTGTATCTGATAATACACCGCTTTCTACTGTAATATAAGGCATTTCCTCTTTCCTCCCGTTTTTCTTTTTAATTTTTTCCGTGATTAAATAATTTCCATTCTTGGCTGCATGATATATCTTTATAGGAAGAATCTTCTAAAAGTTTCTCGTAGAACGATAGCTTTTTTTGTGTCAGGGTAAAAGCGTTCTGCAAATCAGCCATTTGCTGTTTAATAACTTTCATGTGGTCCTGCACCATATCATAAAGCTGTTTGAGGGTTTCCCCGCCCTGTATGAGCAGCGCAACATATTCTTTAATGGAATGAATGGGGATATTTGCCGTGCGCATACACTGTATCATTTTAATCCATTCGATGTCATCGTCTGTATATTGCCGGTATTTCTGGCTGTTTCTGGCGATTGGGGGCAATAATTTTTCTTTTTCATAATATCTTAAGGTTGCTGTTGGCAGCCCGGTTATTTTGGCAGCTTCTTTTGCTGAGTACATATAAATCCGCCTTTCTTCTTAATTATAAACTATAAAGTGCGCTTCAGGTCAACAGGAAAATTATAGTATATTGTTATTTTTTATGCCATATCTAAAGAAATCTTTATAGTTCTTACGGTTTTCCCTTTATACTTCCTCTTTATACTGAAATCATCAAATAACAGCATAACACGCTGAATTTATTATATGGGGAGGGACATCCTATGTGGCAGTTTTTAAAAGAATACCTCAGTACTCCGGACACAATCGGAGCTATTGCACCCAGCAGCAGACATCTTGCGGTGTCCATGACCGCTTTTATTGATTTCGATAAAGCAGACTGCATTGTAGAATACGGGGCGGGGACAGGCGTATTTACCAGAGATGTGGCAGCAAGAAAAAGACCGGACACGACTTATATCGTGATTGAACAGAATGACCGTTTTTACGAAATACTGCGGAAACAGTTCCATGGAATGCCGGGAGTGGTGCTGATTCATGGAGATGCCGGAAATGTATGCAGCTACTTAAGGGAACAGGGGTTTCGGCATGCGGATTATATCATTTCCGGGTTACCATTTACATCTCTTCCGCAGCAGGTGTCCCACAGAATACTGACACAGACCCAAAAGGCCATCGGAATGGAAGGTGTATTTACCACATTTCAGTATACACTGCTGCGGAACAAGGGGCAGGTGCTGACCATGGCACAGATTTATGAAGCGGTATGGCATGAAGAATTTTTCTGTTCGGAAAATGCGGTGATGATGCATATTGCCAATCTCCGCAATAAACTGAACTGGGATCATGTACATTCGGATTTTATCAAAACCTGTTGGGGAAGAGGGTATCAGATATGACATTATTACGGATGGTTCCAAACTATATTTTAATCAACGGCATTGTCATCGGAGGAACGGTTCTCGTGTTTTTTCTGGTTTACGGAAGACTGTCCTCTTCTTTCCGAAAACGCCTGACAGCATATTTCCTGAAGGAGGCCGGCTTTTCCCTTGTTATCAGCCTGGCGGTGCTGACGGTGGTACTTGCTGCGGAAGAGCTTCTGTTCTCTTCCAAAATGGGGGATTTTTTTTATGAGCTGGGCTATAGATACAATATTGCCGCCGAATATCTCCAGTCGGTGCTGACAGTAGCGCTTCCCATGATATGCTTTGTTGTCTCCTTTTCCGTCAGGATTAACGGCAGGGTCAGGTATGTGGAGTATCTGTCCCAGGAAATTCAGAAGATCCGGGAGGAGGGCTTTGGAAGGAGCATGGAACTGCAGGGTGACGATGAAATCACCCGGCTGTGCGCCGTTATCAATGAGATGTCCGTCCAGCTTCGGGAAAAGGAGGAAAGGGAAAAAAGGCAGCAACAGAGCAAAAATGAGCTGATTACCAGTGTCTCCCATGATCTGCGCAGTCCTCTTACCTCGATCATCGGCTATGTGGAGCTGCTCAAGGAGACGGGACCCGAAGACAGGCAGCGCTTTGATGAATACATCGAAGTGGTAGAACGGCGACTGGCGGGGCTTAACGGGCTGATTAACGAGCTGTTTGAATATACAAAGCTGAACTCCGCCGACCGGTTTCCTGACATGGAGAAAAGGGATGTGCTGGAACTGCTGCGGCATATCCTATATGAATATAAAATTCTTATGGAGGCAGAGGGCCTGACGCTTTCATGGCAGCTGAGGGCGAATAGCCATGCCGCCGATATCAATACGCAGCAGATGGTACGGGTGTTTCAGAATCTGCTGGACAACGCCCGCAGATATGCCGATCGTTCTGCTCCGGTGACCGTGACGGCAGAGGAGACGGACCGACTCCATATCTGTATCACGAACCGTTTGACCGATGCCCGCGGCATTGAGCCTGACCGAATCTTTGAGCGCTTCTACTGCGGAGACCGGGCCAGAAGCACCCCCCAAAGCTCTGGGCTGGGACTTGCCATTGTAAAACGCATCGTGGAACTCCACGGGGGCGAGGTTGATGCATCGTTACAGGGACAGGAACTGTCCGTCCATCTGTTTCTCAAATAAAAAAAGCGTCATTAATTCACGCCCATTGAGGTATATTTGGACATTGTACGGAAACCAGTTATGGATTATGAGAAACAACTGCGCTTCAGGCCAATAGGAAAATTATATTTTATTGCTATTTTTAATGCCATACTTTTTCCATTTTGCCACAACACCCTGATACTCATTCCCTTTTTTACGTACAAAAGGGTAAACCCCCAATCTGAATATTATGAAATGTTTTGTTTTTTGCCAAAAATATATTTTCTGCTTATGGATATCTTTATAAAATCTATCTGTTGCGCTATCTACAATTTTTTGGATTTTCGGATTGTTTAACGGATTTTTGGAAAAGGGTGTCTTAATCACAAGTGAATCAGAAACAGTTGCTCCGGAATAACACAGTAATCGGTTTAATAGTTTAGCAGTATCTATTAAGACCTTTATTTGCCCGGAAACATTGCCTGCATATGTGGGAGAGCCTATGATAATTCCGTTCGCTGTTTCGATATCTTCTGATAGTTCTTCAAGGTCATCATTAAAAACACATTTGCCATTTTTGTAGCATTTACAGCAGCCGATGCAGTATTTTAAATTCAGGTCCGCAATATGATAAAATTGAATTTCTATATCAGGGAAAGTTTTTAACTTTTGATGCATTTTACGCAGTATCAATGCCGTTGCTCCATTTTTTCTGTGGCTTCCGTTTATTATGATAATCTTCATGTTCTTTCCCTTTTCCCCTGTACATTTTCTACTTTACCCAAAGACAACCCTCTAATATGCCATAAATCACATTCAAAACACTATTTAATACCTCTTTCCATTCCAAATCGCCCACAAAATAATTCTTTTTTCTAAACCGCTCCCACATCTTTGCCATTTCTGCATCCTTTTCTATCATTGTAAAAGTTTCTGACATTTCCTCTTTGGAAAACATAGTTTCCCTTTTTTTGCAGGTTGCGCTAAAAGCCTGCAATAGGATACCTTTATCCACTCTGGAAGCACATATTTTCATAATTTCGTGTACATCATAATAATCTCTTAGTCTGGTGTTTGCAATTCCCCTTGCTATAATTGTCTGTATCTTCTCCGCAAGCAATGTTTCTGCATTATATGTAAGAAGCGGAATTGTTCTGTCTTCGAACCTCAACTTATATTCATATTCCACAGCAGCTGGTGTGATTACATCATCTGTCGAAATGTCAATTTTGATAACCTGCCTCATTCGCTCCAATACCGCTTCAAGTGTCATTCTAATACCGGGATATTTGAAATCAGTCATAATATCTGATACAGTAGTAACGCAAAAAGTGACATTATCTTCCAGTGAAATAGCGCATATTTCAGAAATAATTTTCTGTACATCATTTGCATTCATAGGAAGCGATTTCACCGTTGCGTCAATATCCATGGTTGCCCGCATATCAATGCCTATAATAGAAGCAACCAGCATACCGCCTTTCAGAATAAAATGATCGTGGTAATCAGACACAGATATTCGTTCTAAAAAACGCTCCATAAAAAAATTCCTGATCAATACCTTTGCAATATCGTTGTCACCTTTTGAAAGATTCCTCACCTTATCCTTTAGTTGTTTTGATGTATGAATCATCCAAATACCTCCACATACTTCATCACTTCATCTCTTATCCCAAGTTTCTCCGCATATTCGACCAGTCTGGATAATTTTTTGTCTTTACTTGTCATATACTCTTTCATGGCAGTTTGGAAATTCTGTACTTCTGTTTTATTTCTATCCGAAATCAAGTCACAGATACACCGTTCTCTGTCATATACCTTAACCATATTTCCGCTCATTGAAGGCACAGTACATACTCCGAGACCATAACTGTTTTTTGAGGCATATTTTACCTGCACATTTCCCGTTTTTAAATGTGTAGCGTTGTAGCCAGTCGGTACAGAAATGCAAATGTCAGAGTATTCCCTGTCTGTTAATCCATGAAGGTACAATGCTGTTTCGCCTGAGAAGATAACCGCTTTGTTTCGTACCTGCATAATATACAGTTCGTCCGGCCACACATCATCTGTAATATAAATTCCTCTTGCAATCCTTTCTAACCCTTTTTCTTTGACATATTTTAATAGTGCTGCCTTAGATATATGATTCTCATTTACCGTTGCTGATAGAAGATAACCATTGTTTTTCTCTATCAATTGCTGCAGAATATCATTATTATCCATGAAACCCACCTCTTCACACTTTCTCGCTTAAATTATACTAAATTTAAGCGAGAAAGTAAATATTCAGCTACTGTAATATAGGTAATCCGACCATTCCTGAATCCCAATGGAACACAGCATTTTGTCCAGTTTGTCCTCTGCCTTTTCCTGTTTCAGCTTGTCCATTTTCCGGAAGAACCCTTCGATTTCCTGGTCGATTTTTGAAATTTGTTTCTTCATCTTAATATTTTCCAGAAAAGAAGGGGATTCATAAACCTCTGCCCCTTCCAGATAGAAATAATTATGACCGCGGTTCTTTTCCAGAAATTCCCTGGTTTCTTCTGTAATTTTATCAAACTTTTTCTCATCAAAATAGTTTCTTTTTTTCAGCTCGTCCAGAAAGGCATACAGCTTTTCCACACCCAGGTCATAATCTCCCCGGATGGCAGTCCTGAACGGGTTTAAGAAAACTTTTGAGTGCACTCTTCTGGTTTTCTGGCTGACAAGGATTTTATATGCAAGGGGGATTTCGTAGTTGTATTCCGAAATTCCGGTCATTGTTTTACCTTTACGGGCATATAGCATGGCTCTGTTTGACATTTGGTTCTCCTTTTGGATTCACTTATTTGTATTTGGGAAACATGGTGTAAGCAAAAATATTTAATCCCACCAAAAATACCAAACCTTCGAATTTTTAAGCCCCGCCGAAAGCTCGGATATTTTACAAGTCCGGGTTCCCTGGTCAACGCGGTCCACACAGAACGCATAGTGTTCTTTTGCAACCTCTAAACTGTCTGCATTGTTTAGCTTTTTCGGCGCATAAAACTCCATGACATCATGGGTAAAAACGGCAGGTACTGCGCCATAAGCCTCAAACCAGTATTTGCAGACCGCAATCATTTCCTCCGGGGACGGACACTCGTTCCATCCGCCCATAGGGAGCCAGGCAGCAATTTCCCATGGAGACTCTGCAGGAATTTTTAAAAGCAGGGTATCATCTTCCAGTTCATGGTTTTGAAAGGAAATATAGCCGCTGAAATGCTGCAGAGTTTCTCCTTCGGTCTCATTTCCAATCAAATCTTCCAGACCCTCTTCAAAATCTTCAAAGTAATCCTCCAGATAACCCCTGAATCTCTCCTGTAAAAGCTCTTTTCCGTTGTCACCGCATTCTGCAATCAGTTTTTCTCTATGGTAGTCATTTTCAAAAATATCTTCCAGCCATTCATTTACATATTCATCTGCTGCCAGTATTGCAGGGTAAAATCCCTTTTTTGCGCCTTCAGCAAGTGCATCATAATAGGCTGCTTCCAGCTCGTCCGGGTTACTTCCTTTTTCAAATACCTGGTATTCACATGGAAAATAACCGGCAATTTTTTTCGTGTTTTCATTCATTTTACAGTTCTTCCCTTCTTAAATTAAATATCAGACTGCGCAAATTTTTATGCCAGATTCTGGAAATACGGTATTTTGCAGAATCTGGCATGGTTTGTGTTAATTCTATAATCTGTACACTGTTTTGTCAAGAATGACGGAACTGTTCCGGCAGCTGTCCGTAACAGTTTGGCTCAGGACTCTGCATTTTGCTGCAAAGTCTGTGAGAACGTGTATGTCCGGCGAAATATAAACATTCTCTGAAATATGGAACAGACACCTTGACGAAAAAAGTCCCCCGACTTACAGTATATGTAGTATTCCTGCGAAGCAGGGATACTGCCTGCGCAAAGCACCTTGCCCGAAAGGGCAAAATAGGATGTGCTTTGCTCAATTATATTATAGTAATAACATTTGTGGAGGAAAATCCTGTGGGCAAGGTAATAGGAATAGATTTAGGAACGACAAACAGTTGTGTCTCTGTGCTGGAAAACGACCAGCCAGTTGTAATAACAAATGGTGAAGGCTCAAGAACGACACCATCAGTTGTCGCATTTTCAAAAGACGGGGAACGGCTCGTGGGGGATGCGGCAAAAAGGCAGGCGGCGGTAAATGTGGACCGCACTTTTTTTTCCATTAAGCGTAAAATGGGAAGCGGATTCCGCGCAAAAGTGGACGGAAAGCAGTATACGCCGCAGGAGATTTCTTCGATGATTCTGCGCAAGCTGAAAAAGGACGCAGAAGAGTACCTGGGGGAAAGCGTGCAGGACGCCGTGATTACGGTTCCGGCATATTTCAGTGATGCCCAGCGTCAGGCGACAAAGGATGCGGGCCGGATTGCCGGGCTGAATGTCCTGCGCATTATCAATGAACCGACTTCGGCAGCGCTTGCCTACGGGCTGGACCACGGCGAGCCGCAGAAGATTCTTGTGTATGACCTGGGCGGCGGGACATTTGATGTGTCCGTAATTGAAATCGGGGACAATCTGATTGAGGTGCTGGCGACAGCCGGGGACAACCATCTTGGCGGGGATGATTTTGACGAACGGATTACGGAATATCTGGTGTCGGAATTTCAGCGGATGGAGCATATCGACCTGCGAAAAGACATGACGGCAATGCAGCGCGTCCGCGAGGAGGCGGAAAAAGCGAAAAAGGTGCTTTCCTCTTCTTCTACGACTAGTACAACATTGCTTAAATAATAATGAATAAATGTTGCTTTTTTATTGT
>CAJUND010000033.1 GCA_910587655.1 uncultured Agathobacter sp.
TGCCGGTATACCATTAGTGATTTAATCACTGATATTTAAGCAACGCTGTACTAGGGGAGGAACGAAAATGTATCAGGACAAAAGCGGATTATTTGAGGATTTTGGGTTTAAGCTGGTGGTCATCAACAGCCTTCTGGAGGAAGAAACCAGTTTTTCGGATGAACTTGGGGAAATGAAGGAAAAATACGTGGATGACTTTGACGAAACTGACGCTGACGGTTATGAATGCATTCCGGAAATGGTGCAGTTTTTTGAAAACTTGACGCTGACAAAAGAGGATCTTGCGCTTGTGACAGAGCTGGCATTTGACGGCGGGGAAGAAATTTATTTCCTGCTTATGCCGTACTGGGACGGGGAGTCTGACGAGTTTGAAGTGAAAAGCTTCAGGGGATTTGAACAGCTTCCGAACCTGAAAAAAGTTGATTATACTTCCATGTGTGACGAAGAACTGATGGAAGTATTTACCGGCGCCGGAATTTCAGTCGTATAAAATACAAAAACATGCACCAAAAAGGCAGAAACTGCATATCATAGTTACCAGGCAAACATATTTGGAAAGGTGGCGGCATTATGTGTGGTATTGCAGGATTTGCGAATTTTACACTGGAGTATCTGCCGGATTTTATAAAATGGAAAAAGATACTGGAAGAAATGAACAGGGTGCAGAAATACCGCGGGCCGGATGAGGACGGGACATTCCTTGCCGCCCACTGCGGGCTGGGACATGTGAGGCTTTCCATTATAGATTTAAAGTCCGGACAGCAGCCGATGACGCGCAGGAAAGATGGCGGTGCCTGCACGATTGTCTACAATGGCGAAATCTATAACATGAAGGAGTTAAAAGAGGAACTCTGGGAGCAGGGCGTGCGTTTTGAAACGGACAGCGATACTGAAGTAATCCTTGCAGGCTACCAGCAGTACGGCGTTGATATTGCCGCACATTTAAACGGGATTTTTTCGTTTGCCATCTGGGATGAAAGAATCCAGAGGCTGTTTCTTTTCCGTGACCGTCTGGGAGTCAAGCCGCTGTTTTATACCATAAGGGATGGGGGAATTGTTTTTTCTTCAGAAATTAAGGGGCTGCTTGTATATCCTGGAATGAAGGCGCAGGCGGACAGGGAAGGACTTTGTGAGATTTTTGGTCTGGGACCGGCAAAAACCTACGGAACGGGCGTCTTTAAAAATGTGCATGAAGTGCTTCCCGGACACTTTATGGAGTTTGGAAAAGACGGCATCAAAGATAACTGTTACTGGAAGCTGGAAAGCGGACAGCATACAGAGAATTTTGAAGAAACCGTCCATCATACGGCATGGCTGTTAGAGGACGCCATCGAGTTACAGATGCTTTCCGACGTGCCGATCTGTACGTTTTTATCCGGCGGCGTCGATTCCAGTCTTGTAACGGCAGTGTGCAGCAGAAAACTGAAAGAGCAGGGGAAACAGCTGGACACCTATTCCTTTGATTTTGTGGATAATGATGTAAACTTTAAGGCAAACGCATTCCAGCCGACACAGGACCGTCCGTACGTGGAACAGATGGTGGAATTTGCCGGCACGAACCACCATTTTTTAGAGTGCAGTTATGCCAGTCTGTATGATTATCTGTTCGAGGCTGTGGAAGCAAGGGATTTACCGTGCATGGCGGATGTGGAATCCTCCATGCTGTATTTCTGCCGGAAGGTTGCCGCGCATAATAAAGTAACCCTGACCGGGGAATGCGCGGATGAAATATTCGGCGGTTATCCGTGGTTCCATAAAAAAGAATGTTTTGATGCTGATATTTTTCCGTGGTCCATGGATATGTCCATGCGCAGCATGCTGTTAAAGGACGAAGTGGCGGCGGAGCTTCCGCTGGAGGAATATGCGAGGGCGGCATACGAAAAAACCATTGCGGAAACTCCTGTACTGGAAGGGGAAAATCCCAAAGAAAAACGCAGGCGGGAAATTTCATGGCTGAACCTGAAATGGTTTATGCAGACGCTCCTGGACCGTATGGACCGGACCAGTATGCGTTCCGGGCTGGAAGCACGCGTGCCGTTTGCCGACCACCGGATTGTTGAGTACGTGTGGAATGTGCCGTGGGAAATGAAATGCAGTGACGGCATCGTGAAAGGACTGCTTAGAAAAGCCAGCGAAAACCTCCTGCCTTATGAGGTGCTTTACCGGAAAAAAAGCCCGTATCCAAAGACCTACGACCCGGCATATGAAAATCTGCTCAGGGAGCATATGACAGAACTTCTCCAGGACCAAAACGCCCCGGTCTGTACGCTGCTTGACAGGAAGAAAGTGATGGATTTTATGGAAAGTCCGGTGGATTACGGCAGACCGTTTTACGGACAGTTAATGGCAGGACCGCAGCTTCTGGCATATATGCTGCAGGTCAACCACTGGCTGGAAAAATATCAGATTGAACTGGTTTGATTTTTCCGGAACTGTGCAGGCGTGCTGCCCGTAATCTCCTTAAATTTTTTAATAAAGTAACTAATATTTTCAAACCCGGTCTGCAGCGCTGCCTGCGTTACGGAAATATCGCTGGAGGCGAGCAGCCTGCCTGCTTTTTCAATGCGGTAGTGAACCAGGAAATCTGTAAATGTCTTATTGAAATTCCGGCGGAACCAGGCGCTGAAATAATTGGGCGACATACAGAGGTTTTTGGAAATTTCAGCAACCGAAATCCGTTCACTGTAGTGTTCCTGAATATAAAGTAAAATCCGGCGGCACATATCCGACTGTTTATTTGTGGAGGAATGCTGCCGGAGCAGACCGTTTCTGGCGAGCAGGCAGATGATTTCATACAGGTGTGCCTTTGTGGAAAGCTGGTAGTATTCTTCTTTTTTTTCGCTCGAAAAAATAATTTTCCCGATAAGTGAATAAACCTCACGGAAGCAGGGGCACTCCCGCGGCAGAACGGCAGGAAAGTCAAGCTCGTGCGAACACAGCGGGGATATCAGGGACGACATCGTGATGTCGTCATTCAAAAAACGGAGCGCGTCCAGGGAAAACACATAGGCATAATAAAGGACTGCACTGGAAATACTGGAATACTGGTGCAGCTGCTGTGAATTTACAAAGGCAATATCCCCTGCGGAAAGGATGTGTCTGCTGCCATCCAGAAGAAGTTCCACCTGCCCCTGCTTCATAAGAATGATTTCCGTTTCATCATGCCAGTGGCAGGGAACAAAAATACGGTCCGGTGCAGTTGCCATGGTATAGTGCTGGAAAGGGAAGGCAAGGCTGCCATGCAGCCTGTTTTCATGTAAGGAATCAGCCGGCATAGTTCCTCCTGTAAAAACTAAGAATCGTGTTATTTTATCACATAATAGTGCAAGTTTTCGGAAAAAAATCGTTTTATTATATTATCATAACATAGAACAGAAAAAAGGAGAAGAAGGCAATGGCAAAATGGTTGGACAATGCAATTTTTTATGAAATTTACCCGCAGTCATTTAATGATACGAATGCGGACGGAATCGGGGACATGCAGGGGATTATTGAAAAGCTGGATTATATTAAGGAGCTTGGCTGCAACGCGCTCTGGATTAATCCGTGTTTCCTTTCCCCGTTCGGGGATGCGGGATACGACGTGGCTGATTATTATATGATTGCGCCGCGTTACGGGACAAATGCAGACGCAGAAAGGCTTTTTAAGGAAGCGCATAAGCGCGGAATGCATATTCTTTTAGACCTTGTTCCGGGACATACCTCCATTGAGCACAAGTGGTTCAAGGAATCCATGAAGCCGGAAAAAAATGAGTACAGTGACCGTTACGTCTGGACAGACAACGCATGGACGGCTCCGGATGACATGGCGTTCCTGCGCGGAATCTCCCAGCGCGACGGGGCGGCGGCAGTTAATTTTTATTCCAATCAGCCGGCGTTAAATTACGGGTTTTACAAGCTGACAAAACCGTGGCAGCAGTCCGTGGATGCGCCGGGACCGGTGGCGACCCTTGAAGCGCTTAAGGATATCATGCGTTTCTGGCTGTCCATGGGATGCGACGGCTTCCGCGTGGATATGGCGCATTCCCTGGTAAAAAATGATGAGGATGGAAAAGGAACCATTGCACTCTGGAAAAAGGTGCGCAGCTTTCTGGATGAGGAATTTCCGGATGCAGCCATGGTTTCCGAATGGGGCGAACCGGACAAGTCGCTGCAGGGCGGTTTCCACATGGATTTCCTGCTGCATTTCGGCCCGTCCCATTATAACGACCTGTTCCGCTGTGAACATCCGTTTTTTGCAAAAGAGGGAAAAGGCGATGCGTCAGAGTTTGTAAAAAAATATCTGGAAAATTATGAAAAATCCGAGAAAAAAGGACTGATGTGCATCCCGTCCGGAAACCATGACATGCTGCGCCTTGCACATTTCCTGACGCAGGAAGAAATGAAACTTGCGTTTGCATTTATTCTGTCCATGCCGGGAGCGCCGTTTATTTATTACGGGGATGAAATCGGTATGCGTTACATGAAAGATCTTGTGTCGGTTGAGGGCGGATATGAGAGAACCGGTTCCCGAACTCCGATGCAGTGGGACGACAGCGTAAATGCCGGATTCAGTGCCGCGCCGAAAGACAGACTGTATATGCGCCAGGATGAAAGCGCTGACCGGCCTACAGTAAAAGCACAGATGGCGGATTCAGATTCCCTGTACCATGAGGTGAAGAGACTGATTGAAATCCGTCAGGCTCACAGTGCGCTGCAGAGCAACGGTGAAATAGAATTTGTTTTTGCGGAAGAAGGGGCTTATCCGCTGGCATATGTAAGGTCAGACGGAGCGGAAAAAGTACTTGTTATCGTGAATCCGTCAGAAAAGGATGCTGTTTTTTCCTGCAGTCTGCAAATGAAAAGTATAATTTACAAGCTGGGAAAAGAAGCAGTATGCACAGACGGAAAGGTAACAGTGCCGGCCTGCTCTGTAAACTTTATCCAGTTACAGACCAGAAACTAAATTAATATTTTGTATATTTTTTCAGGCGGGCATTGTAATTATGCCCGCCTTCTGGTATAATAGTACTATATATTAGGGGAAGTTTTACAATGGGGAAGTCAAAATATGGTAGAAAAGATAAAACAGTTAGTGGGTTATGGGGAACCGGTAGCCCGTTATGACGAGATTATGTCCGGACTGTATGGTTCCGTCCGCAAACGAAATGATATATTTCATTTTATGATTATTGCAGTGGAGATTCTGCTTCTTGCAGGTCTGCTTGTATCCGGAACAGATTCCTACAAATTAATAAGTGCCATTTTATATGTGGTAATGATGGCTCTGACTATCGGGGTGTTTCTGCTGGAGCGTCATCTTACCGGACAGGTGGAAGAGGAAATTGAGTCCTATTACCAGCTGGAGGCATGTTTTCTTGTGATTTTTCTGATATGGGGCGGAGCCGTTACTGTATTTGACCAGATGCGCGGCACCGGAATGGCGATTTTTTATTTTGTGCTGTTTATTGCTGCATGGATATCCATGATGAAACCATGGAAGACCATGGTTATTTTTACTGCAGGTTTTCTGATTCTGAATATGATACTGCCGGGGAATACGTCAAATAATTTTATATATGGTCTGGCAGCAGTCATTATCGCATCATCACTTGCCGCCGGAATCTGGCATACACGGATAGACGGCAAGCTTGCTGAACTCACGGTTGCGGGACATTATGCAGAGATAGAAAAGAAAAACGATGCGCTGAACGTGCAGGCGCACCTGGATATTCTGACCGGACTGGGAAACCGCTTTGAGTATGAGCATGTGATTGGGGAGCTGATGTTAAATGCCAATGGTCCGATTGCGTGCATTTACATAGACGCCAATGGCCTGCATGAATTAAACAACCATCTCGGACATGACGCCGGTGATGAAATGCTGCGCACCATTGGGAAGGTAATATTACAGTATTTTGCACTGGAAGAGTCGTTTCGAATCGGCGGGGATGAGTTCGTGGTTCTCTGCCAGAGTTCGGATGAAATGTTTCTGGAGGAACGCATCAGTGCAATCAAAAGGGATGTGGAAGAATTTAACTACAGTGTTTCCGCAGGGCTTGATTACAGTAATTATGCGACCGAAACAGAAAAAGTCATCCAGACCGCGGAAAACCGCATGAGGGAGGATAAGCTTGCATTTTATGCCGGTCCGGGGGCGGAACGCCAGAAGCGTGCGTTAAATGAGGCCCTGGAAAAGGTTCTTACCAAAAAGAAAGACACCGACCGTTTTCTGACTGTCATTGAACCGATTTACAAGGGTGTGTATTTTGTGGACCTTGATACAGATACCGTAAGGGATGTATTTATGACGGATGAATTCAGGGGATTTCTGGAAAAGTCGGATAACAAATTCAGTGTTGCCCTGCAGGAGTTTTCCAAGCGGATGATTCGTAAGGCATATTTTCCGCGGATACAGACGCTGTGTAATTATGATGAATTAAGGGAAAAGCTGGAAAAAGACAAAGTTGTGAAGCTGACTTATGACCAGATGGACGGATATACCATCCGGCTTCGCATTTATCCGGTGGAAAAGACGCAGGAAGAGGCTGAGTGTACTCTCTGGATTTTTGACGAGGATAATTAAAGTGGTATTTAAAATAAGGAACTGTTGGTTCCTTATTTTTACTTTTGGGTATTTATACTGGAGGTTATGCATGGGAATTTCGTTAATACAGACAATTAAATATAATATCCAGGAGGTTATGATTGGTAATGATGATACCATAGAGCTGCTGCTTGCCTCGCTGCTTGCCGGAGGGCATGTGCTTCTGGAGGATGTGCCGGGAACCGGAAAAACAGTGCTTGCAAAGTCCATGGCACGTTCCGCAGATTCAGATTTTGGAAGAATCCAGTTTACACCGGACCTGCTTCCGTCAGATGTGGTCGGTCTGAGCCGTCTGGACCCGAAAACCAATGAGTTCGTGTTCAGTAAAGGACCGGCTTTCTGCAATATTCTGCTTGCGGATGAAATTAACCGTGCCACCCCCAAGACACAGAGCAGTCTTCTCGAATGCATGGCGGAGCGCCAGATTACCGTGGATGCGGTCACCTACCCGCTTCAGGAACCGTTTTTTGTTATTGCAACACAGAATTCCCTCGAAAGCCTTGGGACATTTCCGCTTCCGGAGGCGCAGATGGACCGTTTTCTGATGCAGCTTTCCATGGAATCATTAAGCCGTGCAAAGGAGCTTGAACTGATTAACCGCTTTATGAATGATGAACCGCTGCAGAAAATCCTTCCGGTCTGCACGCGTGCGGATATTGTTTCCCTGCAGCAGCAGTGCCGGGAAATATACATACACCGTGAACTGATGGATTATATGGTAAGCATTGTCCATGAAACCCGTAAACATTCTAAAATTGCAGGCGGAGTCAGTCCCCGCGGAACGCTTGCATTCGTGCGCGCCGCACAGGGCTGTGCCATGGTAAATGACCGGAAGTTTGTAACGCCGGAGGATATCAAACGTGTGGCAGTTCCGGTACTTGCACACCGTCTGTCGATGAACGTGTCTTTTGATGCGGCGTCAGCTGCAAAACAGGCAGTAGCGGATATTCTTGCCGGTACGCCGGTGCCGACTGAGGACTGGAGTAAGTAATGTACTGGATTCTGTTACTGGGGCTGGCTCTTGCCTGGGGACTGCAGTCTTTTCTGATTCACCAGTTGTGGAGGAACGGGCTGGAGGTGGAGTTAAGTTTCAGGGACCGCTATATTTATGAAGGGGATACTTCGGTACTCCGTGAAATTGTCGTGAATGACAAGTGGCTTCCGCTGCCTGCGCTTGAGGTACGGATTGCCATGAGTTCCAGCCTTGGGTTTACCGGAGCGGCTGCGGAAAACAGCGGAGTATCCGACCAGACATATAAAAGGGATGTTTTTTCCTTCCTGTTTCACCAGAAGATAACCCGTTCGCTGACATTTGTCGGAAAGAAGAGGGGGTATTATGAAATCAGGCAGGCTGACATTAAGTCATATGATTTTTTCTATAATCATCTGGGGTATGCCCAGTTTCCAGTACATACCGTGCTTTATGTCTATCCGGCGCAGGTGGACGCCAGACGGCTGGATATTGTCTGTACCGCGATTTCCGGCAGTGTACTGGTGCAGAACCAGCTGTTTCCGGATCCGTTTGAATTTGCAGGAATCCGGGAATACCAGCCGACAGACCCGTTGAACCGGATGAACTGGAAAGCTTCCATGCGCATGGGGACATATATGGTAAACCAGTTTGATTCCACAACGAATCTTGACCTGACGCTGATTTTTGATGTGGAGGATTCCCATATCTGGAAAGCAGATACTCTTGTGGAGGAAACAATCCGTATCGTGTCATCCCTTGCCGCCCGCCTGGTAAAAGCGCGTATGCCGGTGGAACTGTTCAGTAATGCAGCGGTCACTGGTGTGGAAAAACCGGATAAAGACAGGGGACTGTGCATGAAGCTTCCTGCAAATGCAAGCCATATGGCAAAACTAAACCAGCAGCTTGCATGTATTAACGGATGCACCATGTCCTGCGAAAAGCTGCTTGCAGGGATGGAACTGCCGAAAAACAGTGAACGGCTGCAGGTGCTTGTTTCAAAAAACATGGATGCGGAAATTATTGAGGCAGTCAGTGCACTTGCCACAGTACAGACGCCGGTATTCTGGATTATTCCGGTATTGTCAGCTGATGCGGAATCTGCCGTTTCAATTCCAAATGTGCGCACGTTTTTATGGGAGGTAAAGCTGTGAATTACAAACGGCCGCTGGTACTGGATATCATCACTTGGTTTCATTCACTGTTTCTGTTTGCATGCATTTATCCGTTTCTGGCAAGTCTGGTTTCTTTAAAAGGAGCTGTATTCTGGAGGATGACTCTTTCAGGACTTTTACTGTTCATTCCGATTGTGGCAGGATGGTATCTGACGGATAAGCTGAAATATATGCTGCAGTACATACTTGCAGCCATTCCTGTTGCGGTTCTGACAACCGCCCTGTCATATGTTACCGGGGGAATGCAGAAACCGGGACTGCTGTGTGCGGTCTGCACCGGACTGTTTTCGGTGTTCATTTTCGCTCTTCGCATAAAATCCAGGATTGTCTATGGAAACATGAAACGGGAATTTCTCGATGTACACGAAAACCAGCAGTTCGACCTCCAGGAACGGGAAATGCCGGGGCTGTTAAACTGTCCGCAGGCATACCACTGGGTCTGGTTTACATTATTATATCTTTCCGGAATGCTGCTTCATTTTACGAAGTATTTATATATCATGTTTGCGATACTTTTTGTGGATATTTTTCTGTGTCTGGGATTCCATTACATCAGTTCACTGTATGAATTTGCAAGGTCAAACCAGAGTGTGGCAAATTTTCCGTTAAGCACAATGAAAAAGATTCACCGCATGACAGGAATCATCGGCTGTCTGCTGCTGGCACTGTTTCTGCTTCCCGCTGTTTTGTTCGGACGGGAATTTGAGCCGGATTTAACAACGAACGAACCGCTGCTGAAGTTTGAGGACGTCATGCATGAGACACAGATGGCTTACGAACCGGAGATTACCGACACCCAGCTGATTGAGGCGATGGATATCCAGAAAACGGAAACTCCGGAATGGCTGCTGTATCTGACTAAAATTCTTGGGTATCTTGGCATGGCAGTGCTGCTCTCTGCGTTTACCGTCGGGGTTATTCGCAGAATTAAAAACCTTGGAAAGGATTTTTCCGTGGAAGAGGAAGACGAGGTCGTTTTTCTTGAGCCTGACAAAACAGATTCAATCACTGGAATTTTCCGGAAAAAAGGCCGTGATTCTTTTCTTTCCGCAAACCAGCAGATAAGAAAACGATACAAAAAGACCATTAAAAAAGCGAGTAAAGAAAAACCCAGCCGGACAGCCACGCCTGCTGAGCTGGAAAAGAATGCAGGACTGGAAGGGGACAGCATACAGCCGCTGCATGAGCTTTATGAAAAAGCACGGTACAGCGAAGAAGGGTGTACGGCGGAGGATTTGAAATAGCTGCATGGGATCATAAAAGGGAGAGAACAGCCGGGGACTGTTTTCTCCCTTTTTTCGAAATAAATAAAATTAGTGCATACAGCAGCATCAGTCAGGGACTGGTGATATAATCCATGCAGGTTCTTGTCGCAGTGTACGGACGCACCTTGTTGTCAGCAACAGCCACATGCTCCGGGTGCACGGCATATCCTTTTAAAGCTTCTTCATCTGTAAATGCGGAATCCAGCATCAGGTCTGCATTGGAACTGGCAAGACCGTCTGTGTATACATGGATGTCCGTAAGTCCCGGAATTTTTCCGGCGAGTCCTTCCAGTCCTTCTTTGATATCCTGTTTCACAGTGCTCTTTTCAGCGTCTGTCAGCGTATCCTTTAACTGCCATAAGATTACATGTTTTACCATGGGAATTTCCTCCTTTATTTTGGTGCTTTCATTAGTTTACCACACTTAAAGAGGGGATACCAGTTTTAAAATACCTGTAAATCAGACGTGCGGTAAATTATTTGTTTTATAGAAAAAACAAAATTATATGTGAAAATAAATTTGAATCAGAGTATAATTATAATTTAAGAAATAATTGATGGGAAATTCAGAATTAGTGGGAGAAAAAAGTTATGTGTGAAAAAGAGCAAATTATGCACATTGGAATATGTGCTGATAAACAGTGCTATTTAGAATTTATGGAAATGCTGATTCAACAGTGCTGCAATCATTTAAAAATTATCTGTGAGATGACATTATTTGCCGCAGGAGAGGGATTGCTGGAATATAAAAAAGAACTGGATTTGCTTTTTCTGTCTACAGAGTTAGATAAAAGTAATGGAATTACTGTAGAAGAACTGGGGAGAAAAAGAAATGTGAAAAGAATGATACTTGTTACTGACCGCAGAGAATATATGAAATCAGTTTTTGGAATGAATGTGATTGGTTTTGAGAAAAAGCAGCTGGAAGAAAAGCACATAAAAAAATGGCTTACCGTTGTGAAGAAAGAAATGGAAAGCAGCCAGATAAGTTACAGAGCCGGATACCAGTTAGTTACAGTTCCCAAAAATGGGATTATATATGTGGAAGCGGACAGAGACTACATAAAACTTTACAAAATCGGACAATCCGCTCCTGATACTATTTTAAAATCCCTTAAAGCACTGGAAGAACAACTGGACAGCTTTTGTTTTGCCAGAGTACACAAATCTTATCTGGTTAATATGCAGTACATAACAGAGGTTAGGGGAAATGAAGTTTTTCTTTATGGACAGGAGAATGCGATACCGTTTGGCAGAAATTATAAAAAACAGTTCATGGAAAGATATTATACACCAAAATCCTGGGATGGGTATTGGCACTAAAAGTGTCAGGGATGGAACATAATGCCATTTTGCGACAAATATATGTTGCTTGTCGATATTTTATTGCAAATCCAAATATTTAGGGATATTATATTGCAGGAAAGGAAGAAAGCATAACTGGAAAATGCTTTTTACATAATTACAAGGTAAAGGGGATTATGCAGTTATGAAATCAGGATTCATGATGAAGAAGCTTTTGTATATAAAAAGAAAAGCCGACAGGGAGACATTATGAATCATAACTGGTAAAAATGCATTAATAAACAAGAGGATGCAGATGAATAACAATAAAAATACGAAAGGAAGTATGGTTCATTACTCCCGAATGATTCCATACGTGGAAAAAGATGAAATTAAGAAAAACTCTGGCAATGGGACTTGCGGCAGTATGTCTGCTGGGAACGGTAAGCACAGTAAGCGCCGCAACTCAGACGGTAACTTCTCAAAAAACACAGGGAACTGTAAAGTCTGTATCTGTTACACCTGCAACTGGTGTTCGCATATATGGTTCAGCTTTATGTACAACTGGTAATGCGTTGGGAAATATTGCTCAGTGGAGAGCGAATATGTCAGGCGATATGGCACTTGCTTATACAATTGGAGCCAGTTCGTTTGGACATGATGGAAGTACTACGGATATTATGTCAAAAGAATATTTTGTCCGTGCCAGTGCACTTAGGTCGTTTTCAAAGGATGCATCAATGTTTACTTATTATAGCAGCGCTTCCACGAAAATATATTATTAATAACCAGAGGAAAGCTGTGGCATTTGCTGCAGCTTTTTAAAGAAGGGAGATATATGAATCTGTTTTATAAATTTTTTTATGCGGGAAAGCGAATAAAAGGTAGTAAAAAAATGGGAGTATTTTCAATTGTAGTTATGGCAGCAGGGTTAGTTATGTTATATAGTTCTGTTATTTTGTTCGAGGGGCTGTCCTATGGTGAAAAAGCAGTAAAGAATTCATTGAGTGTTCCAATGAAGTATTGTGGAATTTTACAGTTTCAGGATGATTTTGACGTGGATGGAGCAACTGGTTTCATGAGAAAGATATATGCCCTGGATGAAATTAAATCAGTTGGAAATTATGCTTGTTATGGTATCGGAGAACTTAAGGCGGAGGGAGATACAGATTATTGGAATCAGATGCTGGATATCCAGCGTTCTGGAGAGCTGGAGTTCGAAAATGAAGATGGAAGTGAATCATATGTTCAGGCGGTGTTAATGAACAGCGAACTATTTGATATGCAAAAAATTGATTTAATCATGGATAGAAAACTGCAGGAGAAATCGAAAAAATACTGTATGCTGCTGGGATATAATCTAAGGGAAATACCAGTTGGGACTACGTTTCAGGATGACTATAACAAATACGAAGTGATGGGGATCATGAAAAAGGGAACCTATATTACAGACCCTGATATTATCAGTAAAAATCTTGGTGGCTTAAACATGTCATACAAAATAAATATGGATAATCTTATTTTGGTGTTAATACCAGAAGGAGAGCAGGCAATGGGGGTTAGGAATGCCTTCTGCGTGAATGATGGATATACATACAGGGATGCAGTTTCTGCAATAAAAGAAGCGGGAAATGAGCAGGGTATCAGAGTTAAAACCGGAACACTTCAGGCAAGACTGGATACGTTATTTTCAGAGAATAAGAGAGTGAAAAGCAGGATAGATATCATTGCGGTTATTATCTGTATAGCGGTATTTATGCTTTGCGTTACAGTTCAGCTTCTGGGTATTTATATGAAGCGGAATGAAATTGGAATCTGGCTGGCAAACGGAATGTCCAGAAAAGAAGTTTTTGAAATTATCTGGCTGGAAAACTTTATTAAGGTTGTAATTGGCGGAGGTATTGCAGTTGTTTTAGAAGGGATTCTGCTGCGGTTACTGTTTTCAAATCATAAACCTGTAGTGCGTGAGATAGTGTCCATGATGTATGGAATTCCTCTTTTGGGACTTGTAATATATGGGTTTTTACTAATATGCGTCATATCTGTAATACCCATTATGGTAATTGCCAAACGACAGACGATTGAACTTGTAAAGGGTGTCTGGAATTAAGGGAGGAAAATATGTTTAAAAGAATATGGAAGGTGAATCTGATTTTTACATTTCTGTTTTTGCTTTCATTTTCCCTGACATTTTGTATTGTATATTATGGAATGCTGTTAAAAAGTCAGCTGCGTATAACAAGCTATACTGCGGAGCAATCCGGATATGAATATAGGGGATATTATTCGGTTTTGTGGTCAGATGAAATTGATAACAGACTGGATAATGATTTGCCGGAATTAAACCAGGGAATTTTGTCGTACGGAGTACTGGTTTGTGGCGAGGATATAGTCGGTGTCAAACCTGCTTATGTAATTATGGAAATGAAAGGAAATTTAATGGAGCCACTGGAAAGAGGGGATTATTTTAATGAGCAAAAGGAGTATGACAGACCACAGTGCATTGTAGGTGATGCATGGCTGGGGGATATAAAAAAAGACGGGGAATTAGAGGTTGTCCGTATTAACGGATATGATTGCGAAGTGTCAGGGATTTTAAAACCCAATACATTTGAGGGAAGTGATGAAAGAATATTTTTATATGGTCCAAGTATGCAGGAGGAATTTCTGATGGATTTAATTAGTATGGAGGAGTCCATGTCAGTTGATTACAGAATACCAGAACATGCTGACCGCGGACAGATAAAAAAATATGTGAACTGGATTAATAGCAGAGCATTTGAAACTGCAGAAGAGGTGCCTTATATGAATGAGGTTGACGGAGGGGTTTCCGCCGCATTTCAGGAGATAATGCCAATGTATAACAAGTTCTTCAAATTCATGCTGGCATTCTGCTTCATCAACTGCGCCTTCCTGACCTACGTCTGGTGCACCAAAAACCTGCAGCAGAACATGGTAAAGCGTGTATTTGGTTTTGCCCTGCCCTCCATATGGCTGGACGGCTTTAAGGAAATTGCATTATACGAGGCAGTCTCCATTCTGATAAGCAGTATCATATGCCTGTTGATAGAAACCCTCCGGGGAAATGCCATGAACTTTTTCATTACATGGAAGCACGGTGTTGGAATAATGGCGGCAGTGGTACTGGCATTCACCTTTTTATTAAGCATGGTAAACATTCTTTACCTGAGAAAACTAACGCCTGCAGATACACTGAAAGCCACAGAATAGACTGATATTCAGGAAGAGGAGAAAACCGCATGATTAAACTGGAAAATGTAGAAAAAGAATACAGGGGAAAAGAAATCGCAACCAAAGCATTAAACGGCGTTTCCCTGGAAATAAGAGACGGGGAGCTGGTGTCAGTTGTCGGACCGTCCGGTTCAGGAAAAACCACACTGCTGAATATCATCGGCTGTATGGATACTGTAACATCAGGAAAATATCTCTGCGGCAGTACGGAGGTATCCGCACTGAAAAACAGTGAAGCGGAGAAATTCCGGAAGGAGAATATCAGCTTCGTGTTCCAGCAGTTTGCCCTGCTGAATGATTACACCGTGTATGAAAATGTAGAGCTTCCGCTGCGTGTAAAAAATATTTCCAGAAAAGCAAGGAAGAAAACAGTACGGGAAGTTCTTGAAAAATTTAAAATTGCCGACCTGGAGAAAAAATATCCTGCGCAGATATCTGGCGGACAGCAGCAGAGATGCGCCATTGCAAGGGCAGTAGTGTCAGGGGGAAAGATAATTCTTGCCGATGAGCCGACCGGGGCGCTTGACGGAGCAACGGGACAGGAAATTCTTGAAATTCTGAAAGAACTGAATAAAGAAGGAAAAACAGTAATCATCGTTACGCATGACATGAAGATCGCGGAACAGACGGAACGGATCATTTGCATTGAAGATGGAAAAATAGCATAATACAAACCAATAAAAGAAAAATTGTACACCCGGATAAAAAATGTTATAATAAAATTTCAAACAAAGCCATAGCAGCTTTTCAGAAATGAAAAAACACATCAGGGAGTGATGAAAGTGGAAAGACGAATAGTAAAAATATATTTTGCAGTTCTGGCTGCCGGAATCCTGTTTGCACTTTTTATAACATTTTCATATGGAAATAATATCTTTACCAGAACTGGTGATAATGGGGTCAGCATATGGGACGGGAAAATGGAGCTGTCCAGGGAAGGGAATACATATTACTACAGCACACGCCTGCCTGAAAATACAGATGAAAAAGTAATCGTTTACAATACCGTTCATATGGAGCTTATAGTGGATATCGATGGGAACAAAGTATATGAACTAAAATCCGGCGGCGGAAAAAAAGTAAAAACCACGGGATTCTGCTGGAATATCATATCACTGACGAACGAGGACGCAGGCAGCAATATCGTTTTTAAGGTGACTCCGGTATACAGCGACAGTAAACCCGGGGGCAGCTTTTTATACGGCACGTACCGGGAAATAGAGCACAGAATACTGGGAGAGCGGATTTTCCGGTTTATGATTGCCTGTATGATTGCGCTTGCAGGGATTTTCATGTTTGCTTACGGTATTCTGATTGCAAAGAAAGGGCACGATACTGAAAAAATAATTCAGTTTTCCATTTTTTCCCTTATGCTGGGCATCTGGTCCGTTCTGGAGACACAGATACTGGATTTGTTTTTTCCGTCAAATATAGTAATTGTATTTGTGTCCCATCTGATGCTGATGATCATGCCGGTTCCGTTTGTTCTGTTTCTGCGTCATATGTATCACAACGGGGGAAACTGGCTGTGGAGTATCTGCTGTTATTTTAACTGTATTGTCGTTGTTGCGCGGGTACTTCTGCAGATTGCAGGGATATTTGACCTTCGGGAGACCTTGTGGATGACGCATGTCAGCATTCTGCTGTCAGCAGTGATTATAGTGGGGATGAGCATCCATGAACTTGTGGTAAACAAGCTTTCCAGACAGGTAAAAATCAACAGTATTGGTGTGATGGTTATTCTGGCAAGTACCGTGCTGGAAATGGGAATTTACCGTTTCAGCAACCGGAGTACGCCGCTGGGCAGCATGGGCTTTCTGATTTATATCGTAGTCATGGGAATTGAAAATGTGCGTAAGTCACGCAGACTGATGGAACGTGCAAAAGAAAGTGAAATATACCGTAAGCTTGCTTTTACGGATGAACTGACGGGGCTTTACAACCGCACTGCTTTTATCCAGGACGTGGAACACCGTACAGAAATGGAAAGAACCGTCCGGGAAAATAAAATAAAACCCACCGTTATTTATATGTTTGACCTCAACGACCTGAAAAAATGCAATGATACCTATGGTCATGATTATGGCGACCAGTACATTATGATGGCGGCAGAAATTCTGAAAAAGCTGTTTGCGCTGGACGGAAAATGCTGCCGTATCGGCGGGGATGAATTCTGCGCCCTGGCGCCTTATGCCTCACAGAAAGAAATCAATGAAAAAATGTTTATGCTGGAACGGTATACCAGGGAGCAGAACCGTAAAGAATTTGTTGTTCCGGTCAGTATTGCGGCAGGTTTTGCCGTTTATACAAAAGACAGGGATTCCAGCCTGTCCGAAGCGATGAAGAGAGCGGATGAAATGATGTATGAAAAAAAGCAGGAATACAAAAAACGCAGCGTATCAGCCTGAAGGAGAAGATAAACTTGGAAGACTATATTTTAATCGTGGAGGATGATAGCGATATCAGCCATATGTTAAAAGACCTGCTTGGGCAGAACGGATACGAAACAGCCCAGGCGTTTTCCGGGACAGAAGCATTATTTTATATTGAGAAAAAATGTCCGCAGGCGATGATACTGGATTTAATGCTGCCGGGGATGAGCGGGGAGGAGCTGCTTGCAAAAGTAAAAGCAGAGTATCCGGACATTTCCATTATCATTTCCTCTGCAAAAGATACCGCAAAGACGAGAATATCCATGCTCCGTGCCGGGGCGGACGATTACATCACAAAACCGTTTGATACAGAAGAGCTGCTGGCACGGCTGGAAGCAGTGCTTCGCCGCAGTCTGGCGGATAGCAGGAAAGCAAAGAAAAAACTTCAGTTCAAAGACCTTGTGATGGAGCCGGAGGATTTTAAAGTTACAGTTGGAGGAACAGAAGTCAGGCTGACCCGCCGGGAATTTCTCATTCTGGAACTGATGATGGAACACCCCGGAAAAGTATTTACCAAAAGCAATATTTATGAATCCGTCTGGAATGAGGAGTTTCTGGGAGAAGACAATGCAGTAAACGTCCATATCAGCAATATCCGTCAGAAAATTGCAAAAATAAACAAAGAAGAAAATTACATAGAAACCGTCTGGGGAATCGGATTTAAAATGAGTCAGAAATAAAACTTTAAGATTTCTTTATACTTTTCCTAAAGTTTCTAAAACGTCGGCTGATAAGATATAAACAGGTCATGAGAGGAAAGGAAAAAGAAATGGAATATGTTCTGACGACAGAAAATGTCACAAAAGTATACGGAAAAAACAAAGTCGTAAACCGCGTAAACATGCACATGAAAAAAGGTTCTATTTACGGGTTTATCGGAAAAAACGGAGCGGGAAAAACCACATTCATGAGAATGGTGGCGGGACTTGCGGCACCGACAGAAGGGGAAATTGAGCTGTTCGGCTCAAAGAATCTGGAGCGGGAGCGGATGCGGGTGGGATGCCTGATAGAAAATCCCGGCGCATTTGCACATATGACAGCAAAAGAAAATCTCGAAATCATCAGAAGGCAGTTTGGCATTTCCGAACCTGCAGTTGACAGTATGCTGGAATTTGTGGGACTGGCGGAAGCCGGACGGAAAAAAGTAAAAAATTTTTCCATGGGAATGAAACAGCGGCTGGGAATTGCAGTTGCCCTGCTTCGGAATCCGGATTTTCTGATTCTCGATGAGCCGATTAACGGACTGGACCCGGAAGGAATTATAGAAATCCGTGAACTTCTTTTAAAACTGAATAAAGAAAGGGAAATATCCATACTTATTTCCAGCCATATCTTAGGAGAGCTTTCCAAGATAGCCAGTGATTACGGCATCATCAGGGATGGTGTTCTGGTAGATGAATTTGAAGCGGATGAACTGGAAAACCGGTGCAGAAGATGCCAGAAAATCATAGTGGACCAGCCGGAGCTTGCAGCAGGAATTCTGGAGGAACAGCTTCACATCAAAGGATATGATATTCCGGAGCAGAATACCATACGCATATTTGATGACCTGGAAAAAGCGGCGGAGACAAACCGTGCGCTTATCCTGGGAGGCGTAAATATCAAAGAAAGCTATTTTGCCGGACAGGAGCTGGAAGGCTACTTTATGGAGCTGCTTGGCGATGTGTCAGGTTTTCATTGAAAACCTGACATGCAGCGTCAGCTCATTTGCCGTAGGCAAATTTAGCATGAGCTGATGTTCAACACGATGTGTCAGGTTTTCACTGAAAACCTGACATGAAAGGAAGATGGAAGTATAGAAAGGAAGTAAGTCAATGGTAAATTTATTCAAGGGAGAATTTTATAAATTAAGAAAAGCAAAAAGCTTTTATATCTGCTGTATGGTGTTCGCCGTGTGTATTGTCATGGTATACGGTATGATTATAATGGCAGAAAAAATTCAGAAAGGTGAAATGCAAAACGGCTCGTACGGAGTTGTGGTAAACGAGGAGAGCATGGCGGAAGAAGGGCAGGAGGCTCCGGCGGCAGAAGTATCAGTGCTGGAAGTCCTGGGACAGATGATGGCAAGCTTTGGAATCGTTACAACGGCAATTTTTATTGCAGTCTTTGTGGTTGGCGACTATGGAAACGGCGCCGTAAAAAACATTGTGGGAAAGGGCATGGCAAGATGGAAAATTTTCGTGGTAAAATACAGTTTTACCATACTGGCTGCAGCCGCTTTACTGCTTGTCATGACTGTGCTGACCGTACTGGCAGGAATCATTTTTAAAGGAACCGGGATTTTAAGCGCACAGTTTTTCCGGGAAATAGGAATATACGCCGGAATACAGATGATGCTTGGGCTGGCGCTTGCAGGAATTATAGTTTTTGTCAGTGAACTTTGCAGAAATTTAAGCGCTGCAATATCCATCGGAATTGGAATTCTGCTGTTTTCTTCATTATTGACAGGTCTGCTTGACGTGGGTGCCCGTTTTCTTCTGCCAAATGCAGGTTTCCGGTTTTCCGATTACTGGATTGTTGACCTGATATCCAATTGTCCGATTAAGGATATCGAAAGCGGTTTTATACTCCGTGCGGTGATTATGACAATCGTCTGGACTGCTTTGTCACTGGCGGCAGGCATCTGGCATTTTAAAAAAGCAGATATTAAATAAGCCGGAGGATATCAATGCAGATAATATCTGAAGTATTTCTAACCGTATTAACAGTAACGGCAGTCACAGGGGCGGGCATCATGTCCGCCCGTTTGTGGTGTTATAAAAAACAGATAAAACATATCATAAAAGAACTGTCATTTATCAAAGACAGGGATACCAATTACCTTCTTACATCGTCGCATTCCATCGGCGGAACCGGGGAAATGATTTCAGGCATCAATCAGATTATGGAAGATTACCGGGAAAAGGACCGCAGGCTTGTAAACGAAAATACCGTTTACCGGGAAAGTATCACAAGCATTTCCCATGATATCCGTACGCCGCTGACTTCCGCAAAAGGATATCTGCAGATGCTGCAGGGAAACGTGCCGGAGGAAAAAAGAGAGGAATATATCAAAATAGTCGAAAGGCGTCTGGACCACGTAACTGACATGTTAAACCAGCTGTTTGAATATGCGCGTATCGAAGCAGGGGAAATGGAGTTTGAACCGGAGGAATTTAACGCAGCCAACGTGTTCGCAGAAACAGTTTCCCTTTTTTATCATGACTTTACAAAGAAAGGCTGTGAGCCCGAAGTGCTTCTGCCGTCTTCGTCCTGCCTGATTCATGCGGACAAGCATGCATTTGTCCGTATTACAGAGAATCTGGTAAAAAACGCGCTTGTACACGGAACCGGGGGATACCGTTTTTCACTTTCACGGGAAAACGGATGGATAAAAATCTGCGTTTCCAACTTAACCGACAGTATCGAAAAACAGGATATCGACAGGATTTTCGACCGCTTCTATACCACGGACAAGTCCAGAAGCCAAAAAACAACCGGCCTTGGGCTTGCAATCGTCAAACGCTTTACGGAACGGATGGGTGGAAGCGCAGGGGCAGGACTGGAAAACGGGCGGTTTACGGTTGAGCTGCTGTTTCCAGAAGCATAAAATGATTTGTAAAATGCCGCCGGATATATTATAATGGATAACAGAGTGATATGGACAGTTTCGCACAGGGGATGTCCATAAAGCACAGTTAGGTTAGAAAAGAATTATATATCGAGGAGGAAATGCATATGTTGAGAATTGGACTGCTTACCAGCGGAGGAGACTGCCAGGCTCTGAATGCAGCAATGAGGGGCGTTGTAAAAGGATTATCTGCCAATGTAAAGGATCTGGAAGTGTATGGATTTGAAAACGGATACAAAGGACTGATTTACGGGGAATTCCGTCTGCTGACATCCCGTGATTTCTCAGGAATCCTGACAAAGGGCGGAACCATTCTCGGAACCTCACGCCAGCCGTTTAAACTGATGCGGACACCGGATGAAAACGGGCTGGACAAGGTCGAGGCAATGAAACAGACCTACTTCAAGCTGAATTTAAACTGCCTTGTCATACTTGGCGGTAACGGAACACAAAAAACTGCAAACCTGCTCCGGGAGGAAGGATTAAATATTATCCACCTGCCGAAGACCATTGATAATGATATTTATGGAACAGATGTAACCTTTGGCTTCCAGAGTGCAATAGATATTGCAACAGACGCCATTGACTGCATCCACACAACCGCCGCTTCCCACAACCGCGTGTTTATCGTGGAGGTCATGGGGCACAAGGTAGGATGGCTGACACTGTATGCAGGAATCGCAGGCGGCGCAGACATCATCCTGCTTCCGGAGATTCCGTATGATATTGACAAAGTAGTGGAAGCAATCCATAACCGTACCAAGGACGGCAAGGGATTTACCATTCTTGCCGTGGCAGAGGGCGCTATTTCCAAAGAAGATGCAGCACTGTCAAAGAAAGAATACAAGGCAAAAGTGGCAGAGCATAAATATCCTTCTGTTTCATATGAAATTGCTGAAAAGATAAAAGAGGCGTGCGGCACTGAAGTGCGTGTGGCAGTTCCGGGACACACACAAAGAGGCGGAAGCCCGTGCCCTTATGACCGTGTACTTTGTACCAGACTTGGTTCTGCAGCAGCAAAAGCAATTATGGACGGCGAATTTGGCTGCATGATTGGTATGGTAAACGGCAAAACCAAACGCATTCCGCTCGGTGATGTGGCAGGAAAGCTTAAGATGGTTGACCCGGACAGCCAGATGATAAAAGAAGCAAAGAGAATGGGAATCAGCTTCGGTATTTAGGAGGAACCATCCATGTCTTATACGGCGTTATACCGTAAGTTCCGGCCGCAGCAGTTTGAGGATGTCAAAGGACAGGAGCACATCGTTACCACCCTGCAGAACCAGATGAAGGCTGACCGTATCGGACATGCCTATCTGTTCTGCGGGACACGCGGAACAGGTAAGACAAGCGTGGCAAAGATATTTGCAAAAGCAGTAAACTGTGAACATCCTGTAAATGGAAGTCCTTGCGGAACATGCCCTGTGTGCCAGGGCATTTCCGCCGGGACTTCTATGAATGTCATAGAGATTGATGCGGCGTCCAACAATGGTGTGGACAATATCAGGCAGATCCGAGAGGAGGTTGCCTACCGCCCCACCGAGGGCAGATATAAAGTTTATATTATCGACGAGGTACACATGCTTTCCACCGGCGCGTTTAATGCGCTGTTAAAAACACTCGAAGAGCCTCCGGCATATGTGATTTTTATCCTGGCGACCACGGAAGCGCACAAAATTCCAATTACCATACTGTCCCGCTGCCAGCGGTACGACTTTCACCGCATATCCATTGACACGATAGCAGAGCGTCTTGGTGAGCTGATGAAAGAAGAGCAGGTGGAAGTGGAGGAGCGTGCGCTGCGTTATGTGGCAAAAGCGGGGGACGGCTCCATGCGTGACGCCTTAAGTCTTCTCGACCAGTGCATCGCATTCCATCTTGGAGAAACACTGACCTACGAAAATGTACTGGAAGTGCTTGGTGCGGTTGACACAGAGGTTTTTTCCGCCCTGCTCAGACAGGTGATTGGGCGTGATATTACCGGGGCGGTCAGAACCGTGAATGAACTGATTGACGAGGGCAGGGAAATCGGACAGATGGTTACGGATTTCACCTGGTACATGCGCAACCTTCTGCTGATTCAGAGTTCGGATGATATGGAAGAGGTTCTTGACATATCAGCAGATAATCTGGCTTCATTAAAAGAAGAAGCAGAAATGGTAAATCCGGAGACGCTGGTCCGGTATATCCATGTCTTTTCAGAACTGGCAAACCAGATAAAATTTGCAGCGCAGAAACGGATATTACTGGAAATTGCAATTGTAAGACTGTGCAAACCCCAGATGCAGCAGGACTATTCGGGACTTCTGGAGCGGATTGACGAACTGGAATACAAAATCGAGCATGGGGCGGTTTCCGTGGCTCCCGCAGCGGTGCAGAAAACAGAGGTGCCTGCGGAAAAGCCGCAGCTTCCCAAAGCGGTACCCGATGACATTAAACAGATTATCAGACAGTGGAAAGCCATCATTTCAGAAAACGGAGGAATTACCAGACAGTATTTAAACAAGGCAGTGCCGACGCTTGGAAATGCCGGGGAACTGGTGCTGGTTTTTGATGATTCCAACGCATATTCCTATCTGAATGACAACAAGGCGGACTGCATGGACGCATTCAAAAATCGGCTTTGTGAAAGAAGCGGCAGTGAAATCGAAGTCACGCTCCGCATGAACGAAAGCGGGCGCAGTGCAGCGGCAGCAGTACCGGATTTACGGGAATTAATAAATTTTGATATTGAGGAAGAGAACTTCTAATGGTATATTAATATAAAACGGAATTACAGGAGGATGCCAGAATGGCAAAAAGAGGCGGATTTCCGGGCGGAATGCCGGGAAACATGAACAATCTTATGAAACAGGCGCAGAAAATGCAGAAGCAGATGGAGGAAGCGCAGAAAGAACTGGAGGAAAAGGAAATTACTGCAGCAGCAGGAGGCGGCGCAGTGGAAGTTACCGTGTCCGGAAGACATGAAATCACAAAAGTAAAGCTGTCAGAGGAAGTAGTAGACCCGGACGATATCGAAATGTTGGAGGATTTAATCATGGCAGCGGCAAATGAAGCGCTGCGCCAGATTGACGAGGCTTCCCAGAAGTCCATGTCACAGATTACAGGCGGTCTGGGCGGAGGCTTCCCATTCTGATATGGATTATTACAGTAGCGAAATAGCAAAGCTGATAGAAGAATTTTCGGCGCTGCCCGGAATCGGTGCAAAATCAGCACAGCGTCTGGCATTTCACATTCTGAATATGCCGGAGGACCACGTACAGTCACTGTCTGCGGCGATTATCTCCGCAAAACAGAACGTCAGGTACTGCAAATGCTGTTATAACCTGACCGACCAGGATATCTGTCCGATATGCCAGGACAAAGCCAGGGACCATAAGACGATTATGGTTGTTGAAAACACGAGGGATTTGGTTGCTTATGAAAAAACAGGCAAATACGAGGGGATTTACCATGTGCTTCATGGCGCCATATCGCCGATGCTTGGAATCGGACCGAATGATATAAAGCTGAAGGAACTGATGGTACGGCTCGAACAGGACGTGGATGAAGTAATTATTGCCACAAATTCCAGTATTGAGGGCGAAACCACTGCAATGTACATTAGTAAACTGATAAAACCCGCCGGAATCAAAGTAACGCGGATTGCCAGCGGCGTCCCGGTTGGCGGAGACCTGGAATATATCGACGAAGTAACACTGCTCCGTGCCTTACAGGGGAGAACAGAGCTTTGAAGGAGAATCAATGAACAACGAAGAATTAAAAAAGACCGCGAACGAAGTTCGCAAAAGCATCGTGACAGCAGTATACAGTGCGAAGTCCGGACATCCGGGCGGATCGCTTTCTGCTGCCGACATTTTTACGTATTTATATTTTGAAGAAATGAACATAAATCCGGAGCAGCCGAAAGATGAAAACCGTGACCGGTTTGTGCTTTCCAAAGGGCATACTGCACCGGGGCTGTATGCAGTTCTTGCGGAAAGGGGATATTTCCCGAAAGAAGACCTGGTTACGCTCCGGCATACAGGCTCATATCTGCAGGGACATCCTGACATGAAGGGGATTCCGGGAGTGGATATGTCCAGCGGTTCCCTGGGGCAGGGGCTTTCCGTTGCTGTCGGGATGGCTGCCGCAGGAAAGCTGGATAAAAAGCCGTACCGTGTATATTCCCTGCTCGGCGACGGTGAAATCCAGGAGGGGCAAATCTGGGAAGCCGCCATGTGGGCAGGACACAGAAAACTTGACAATCTGGTTGTAATCGTTGATAATAACAACCTACAGATAGACGGATGTGTGGATGAAGTATGTTCCCCGTATCCGATTGACCGGAAATTTGAAGCCTTTAATTTCCATACAGTCGTAATAGACGGAAATAACTTTGATGAAATCCGCGCGGCATTTGACGAAGCAAAAAATACCAAAGGAAAACCGACCGCAATCATTGCAAAAACCATAAAAGGAAAAGGAGTATCCTTTATGGAAAACCAGGCAGGATGGCACGGGAAGGCTCCAGGGGAAGAAGAATACAGGACTGCAATGGCGGATCTTGGGAAAGCAGGTGAAGCATAATGTCAGAAATTAAAAAAATTGCAACACGCGAGAGTTATGGAAACGCGCTGACAGAGCTTGGAAAAGAGCATGAAAATCTGATTGTACTGGATGCGGATCTTGCAGAAGCCACCAAAACAGGAATATTTAAAAAAGCATTTCCGGACCGTCACTGGGACTGCGGAATTGCGGAGTGCAACATGACCGGAATCGCGGCCGGACTTGCAACCTGCGGAAAAGTACCGTTTATCAGTTCATTCGCTATGTTTGCAGCCGGACGCAACTTTGAGCAGGTACGTAACTCCATCGGTTATCCGCACCTGAATGTCAAAATCGGTGCAACGCATGCCGGAATTTCCGTTGGGGAAGACGGCGCAACACACCAGTGTCTTGAGGACATCGCACTGATGCGTGAAATTCCTGGAATGGTAATTATCAATCCGGCGGATGATATTGAGGCAAGGGCAGCAGTCCATGCCGCCTATGAGCATGAAGGCCCGGTTTATCTCCGGTTTGGGCGTCTTGCAGTACCGGTAATCAATGACAGACCGGATTACAAATTTGAAATCGGAAAAGGAACTGTACTAAAAGAGGGAAGCGACGTCACCGTTTTTGCAACAGGACTTGAGGTTTCCGAAACGCTCGAAGCCGCAAAAATGCTTGAAAAAGACGGGATATCAGCAGAGGTCGTCAATATCCATACCATAAAACCCATAGATGCAGAACTGATTGTATCTTCCGTCAGTAAAACAAAAAAAGCCGTTACGGTCGAAGAACATTCCATTATCGGAGGACTGGGGAGTGCAGTTGCAGAAGTACTGTGCGAGAAAGCCCCGGCGAAGCTGCTGCGAATTGGTGTCGAAGACCGGTTCGGGGAATCAGGCCCGGCTGTCGAATTAATCCAGAAATACGGACTGGATGCAGCAGGTATCAGTAAAAAAATAAAAGATTTTATGGAATAAAAGAAAAAAAGACTGTCGTATCATGGATACGGCAGCTTTTTTTGTCAAACGATTTTAAAAAAGTGTGCCATATTTTTCTAAAATCTGCATGCCTGCCTGTGTTAAGATTCCTGTAAAAAGAATCCCAGAGGAGGCAGAAAATGATAGATATTGAAACCAAAAGTAAACGGGACTTAAAAAATATCCGCCAGATTGGTGCACCTACAGAGTCAGACCGGATTTACATAGAAAATGCGGCATATGCAAGAATCCATGAAGAGGACTATGCGGAACGTCGGGTATTTATATTTATGGGACATACAGAATGTACCGATGGAAAATACACAACTTTCGTGGAAGCCTCAATCCCGGTACATAATATAGAATTTGTCCAGAACGTACCGCAGTGGAATACCCATGCGTGGTCTGATGTTTTCCGGGAAATCAAGCGTTCCTATGAAAATTCCATAATTGTCGGCTGGGCAATGGATATCAAAGGGTTTGTTCCGCGCATGACAACAGAGCTGGAGGCCGTACACAGGGAACAGTTCGGGGGCGCGCACCAGGTACTTTTTCTTATGGACAGTCTGGAGGGGGAGGAATATTTCTTCCTGAACAAAGGAAGCCACCTGCAGAAGAAAGAAGGTTTTTATATATATTATTCCAGGGAGGTGCATAAATTCCGTACGGCTGAGCTGACCGTGGAAACCCCGAAACGGGAAAGCCGCCAGGTGATTCCGCAGGTGGATGAGGAAGTAAGGGGACGCTACCGTGAATCCATGCAGAAAAAAGAGGAAAACAAAAGCGGGCATAAAGCTGCGTCCTACGCGATGGCAGCTGCCGTGGCACTGCTGGTTTCCATTGTTGGCATAGGAGCAGTACAGGGACGGATTAATATTTCCGGATTTGAGGATGCCATCAGTGCCATGAGCGACAAAATCCGCGGAAAAAAAGACCATGCAGAAGTTCTGGTTGGCTCAGAAATAAAAGAAACACAGGAATCCACACAAACCAGTGGTGCCACACTGACCGAGACACTGGATTTAATACCGATTGAGGAAGTTCCTGCCGGTAAAATAGAAAAAACAGATATCCCGGAAACCACAGAAACCACGGAAGCCGGGGATACAGAAAAAGAAACAGAAACAGGGGCGGATGCAGAAAAGAACCAGGAAGAAAACAGCGGAAATGACAAGGCAGCAGACGCAGTTGCGAAAAAGCCGGAATATTATACCGTAAAATCCGGGGATACCCTTACAAGCATATCGCTGAATCTGTACGGGACAACAGATAAAATTCCGGAAATTGTTTCACTGAACCAGATGGAAAATTCCGATAATATTCATGTCGGGCAAAAATTGCGTCTTCCGTAACAGGCGGGAAAATGTTATACTGTAAAAACATCCACACAGGATGTCCGGAAAAAAGATCAGGAGAAGAAACAGTGGCGAATAAAACGGATTTTAAAACCGTAGAAACCAGTTACGAAGAACTGGAGGAACTGGAAGAAAAGATACGAAAGCACAGAAAACAGACCATCCAGCGGACTGCCGCAGTTGTGCTGGTACTGGCAGTTATTGTGGCGGGAATCCAGCTGTGGTCCGTGCTGCGCAGCTACAGTTCATTTGAAATACGAAGCAGTACAGAATGCAGGGATAATGCCTCCACAAAATACGAGACCTTTATGGGAAACATTCTGGAATACAACAATGACGGAATGGTCTGCCGTGATTCTGATGATGAACTGGTATGGAACCAGTCATTTGAAATGTCGTCTCCGGCACTGGCGGAATGCGAAAATTATCTTGCGGTTTACGACCGTGGCGGCACTTCCATTTACATTATGACCGTGAACGGACTTGTACGGAAAATTGAAACCGCCATGCCGGTCAGCAGAGTGTGCATTGCCAGCCAGGGAAGCGTGGCTGTCCTGATGAAGGAAGACCATATTTCCTACGTGAAGATTTATGACCGTAAAGGAAAAGAGCTTGCAAACGGAGAATTTTTTGAAGAAACACACAGCTTTCCGGTGGATATTGCATTTTCCAGCGATGCACAGAAGCTGGCGGTGGATATGCTGGATGTAACAGATGGAAAAGTATGTTCCACCATAAGCTTTTATAATTTTGGCTCGGTCGGGCAGAATGAAATTGACAATAACGTGGGTACATACAGCTATGACGACATGTTTATTTCGGAAATTGCATATGTCGGTCCGGACCAGATGCTTGCCATTGGAAATTCCGAATTTATCATATTTGAAGGCGGCCAGAAACCGGCACCGAAAAAAGAAATAAAATTTAAAAAAGAAATCCAGAGCGTGTTCTACAACCATAAATATGCCGGAATCGTATACAGCAATCCTGACAAGGAAAGCAGCTGGCATATAAAGGTATATGACATGAACGGGAAAACAGTTATGGAAAATGATACAGAAATTGCATACAGCCGGGTGGAGTTTCTGGACAACAATGAAATCTGTGTGCGTGATTCCTTCCACTGTGAGCTTTATACCATACACAGCATACGAAAATTTTCCTGTACCTTTGATAAAGAATTATACAAAATACTCTCAGGAACGGACAGCCAGGGTTATACATTTGTCATGAGCGGTGAGAAGAATGAGGTGCGGCTGCAATGAACTGGTTACTGATTCTGACTGTTTGTTTTGTGGCAGCAAACATCGTCTGGGGCTTTTCCAGGGGGCTGCTGCGGGTGGTCTATTCCATGATTGCCTGGATTGTGATTCTGGTTATTGTTACATGGACATCCCCGTATGTGGCAGAATGGCTCACGGAAAATACTGCCATTGCCGAACGTATTGAAAGCGGCTGTAAAGAAAAGATACACCGGATAATAACAGGCGAAGAAGATGCCTCTGGAGAAACAGCTTCAGAAAAAAATGCAGAAGAAAAAGATCCTGCAGACACAAAAAAGCAGGATATATTTTTCTGGGATTCCGTGCTGGACACCCCAGGTCCTGCAGACATGTTTCTTGAAGAAAGCGGTGCCTATGAGAAGATGACTGCCGTTACCATAAAAATGATTTCATATATTCTGGTACTTGTCATCTGCCTCATCCTGTCATTTCTTCTGACAAAAATTCTGGATTTAGTCGGCAGCCTTCCGGTAATCAGTGGATTAAACCACGCACTGGGCGGAGCGGCAGGTCTGTTAAAGGGAATTTTTCTGGTCTGGCTCATCTTCTCCTTTATAACAATGGGAAGTGCGACTGATACCGGAGCCATGCTGTACGAACAGATACAGACTTCACCTCTCCTGCTCTGGTTCTACCATAATAATCCGGTTCTGGAAATAATTAAAAGAGTTATAGAATAAATATAACTCCGCTGCATAATAAATCCCCTCCCGTCGGGGAGGGGATTTCATAATTGTATCGGCAATGAAAAATAAACCACCTGCTATGCAGGTGTGTTCCCGGATTGCTTTAGCTTCAAGTATCAAAAACCTCCATGGTATAATAAATGCAGGTTCGCCAACCGCATAAATTTTACCAAGGAGGTATCCAAAATGGACAAGAACAGTTTATCACATACGACGTGGGAGTGTAAATATCATTTGGTATTTGCCCCGAAGTATAGGAGACAGATTATTTACGGAAAAATTAAGGCAGATGTGGCGCGCATATTAAGTGAATTATGCAAAAGGAAAGGAATAGAGATTATAGAAGCAGAGTGCTGCAGGGATCATATCCATATGCTGGTGAGGATTCCGCCGAAGTATAGCGTGTCAGAAATTATGGGTGACCTAAGGGAAAAAGTTCCCTGATGATATTTGAGAGGCATGCAAATTTGAAATACCGGTATGGAAACCGCCATTTCTGGTGCCGAGGATATTATGTTGATACGGTAGGGAAAATTTCAAAGAAAATCGAAGAGTATATAAGGAACCAGTTACAGGAGGATCTAGAATATGACCAAATGACACTAAAAGAGTATATAGACCCGTTTACGGGCGAGCCGGTAAACAAGGGCAAATAAAGCGGCTCTTTAGAGCCAGCCCGTGACCGCAGTGCGGAAGGCGAACTATTCAGAGCCTCTTTAGAGGCAAGCAGGGAACAGCGGCTTATAGCCGCAGTGCAAACCACCGGCTAAGCCGGTGGTCATGATTGGTTTTATATGCTTGTTGCTGCTGTCGGCTATATGGAATTTATCCATTATTTAAATTGCTGAGCTGGTCAGAGCCGGGACCCTTAGAAATGCAATTATTACTGCATTTGCCAAAAAAATAAAAAAATTGAAAATTTTTGTTGACTTTAGGGGATGGACATGCTATTATAACAAAGCTGACTGATTCAGCAGGGGACGGAAAGCAGACATGCAGC
>CAJUND010000034.1:0-6815 GCA_910587655.1 uncultured Agathobacter sp.
ATTTCCATTTCCGCCATTGATGTAGTCATCCCCGGCGCCGCCAGAAATCACGTCATCGCCGTCTGCAGAAAGAAGCTGGTCGTTTCCGCCGTCGCCAAATATATATTCTTTTTCATCCGTGCCGATAAGCCGGTCATCGCCCTTTCCGCCTGCCAGGATTTCCTTTCCGTCATTTTCAAAATAATCCCCGTTTTCGGTGCCGGAATAAAAGCTGCTGTTTTCACCCAAAAGATAACTTCCGAGCAGTACCTTGTCCTCTTCTGTCTGGATAAAATACTGTTTTGGGTTGTCCGTGTACCCCTGGATAATTAGACGGTCATTTGTTTCTTTTATGGAAATGACCGCATTGTTCCCGGCAGTACTGATTTCCAGGTCCTGGACAGCGGCCCCTTCCGCAGGCCGGATTACGGATTCACCTTCGGAATCGCTGATAATGTCCGTGCCGTAATCCCTTCCCCAGACATAAATATCGTCTCCTTCGCCGCCATAGAGGAAATCATCCCCCGCGCCGCCGTCCAGAATGTCATCCCCGGCACCGCCGAAAATGACGTCTTTTCCGCCGCCTGCAGAAATACTGTCGTTGCCGCCGTTTCCATAAATCACATCATTACCGTCTTTTCCATGCAGTGTGTCATTTCCGTCAAATCCATAAACAGCAGAATTATCCAGCACTGCCCTTAAGGTATTATTCCCTTCATTCCCACAGATACAGCGGAACGGGCTGTCAGGAGCGGCAGCGTGTACCTTTACTTTTGTAAATTCAAGCATGTAGTCCTGGTACTTTTCCCCCTTACAGAAATCCTGAATCACAAGGGAATCATTTGTTCCCTTAATACGGATGGCTGCATCGTATTCCCCCGTACCGTTTACCAGCAGGTCCTCTGGTTTTAAGCCCTGGAAGCGGATGGTGTTCTGCCCGCTGCTGTCAAAAACTGTATCATGTCCGAATCCTTTTGCAAAAATATAGGTATCATTTCCTTCCCCGCCGGAAAGCCGGTCATTTCCGCCTCCCCCGCTTAAGGTGTCGTCTCCCCCTTTGCCGGATATGAACTCATTCGCATGAGTCCCCTGGTAATTATCATTACCGTCCGTTCCCACATAAGTGGTTCCTGAACCGGAAAGGTTTACAATGTCCCGGCAGTGTTCTGACAGTTCTGAAAATTCCCCGCTGAATTCCCTGTAGTATTTGGTATTATGGATACTGTCATAAGCACGCAGGTACATTCCAAGGTCATAAAGCAGGGCATCTGCATTTTCGCCGTTTTCCAGTTTTGACCGGATCAGGTCAGACAATACCAGACTGTTTAGTTTTGTATCCCCGTTTTCGTCCTGGTATTCAAATGTAAACTTTAAATAAGTCCCAAATTTGGCGTAAAGATTCAGGATATTGTAATAATCATCCTCCATGCGGCCGTATATCTCTTTTAAAATCCGGGCGGCATTAACATTCGGATTCGTACCGCCGACACCTTCAAATTTCCGGCCCATAAACTTTTCAATTACCTTTAAATCCCTCGCGTCAATGTTCCCGCCGCGGCTGTTTGGTTTTAAATCCGATGCGCCGGTCAGGTAATATAAAATCTCCTTTGTACAGAAGCGTTTGTATGCAATGTCATCCGATTCTGCAAATTCACAGCACAGGGAATACAGTGTTCCGCTTTCATCCCGTTCGAGCGCAGTTGCAAGGTCCGGTACATTTCCTGCCGTCACGGTATCCCCGTGTGTTGTATCCGAGGAATTAACCGGAAACCAGAATTCACTGATTTTCGTAACCTTTTTATTTCCTGCCTTTTGGATAATTACTTCTGCACTCTCTGCAATTCGGGTTCCTGTCTCTTCGTCAACCACGTTGCTTTCCTCATGTTCCAGACTGATGGACACGATTCCCAGTTCATCCAGCGTATGCAGTTCCGCTGCCCCTGATTTTCCGTTATGGTCCGTATCCGTCCATACCAGAAGGCTGGCAAAGGCGGAATCTTTCGAATCTATTACCCCGTCCTGGTTTTCGTCCAGTTCCCCCAGTGCCTCAAAACCGGATGCAGAAACATTCCCGTCCTGCAGGACCACCTGGTCGCCAAACAGTTCCCCTCCGTTATCAATTTTTCCGTTTCCATTCCGGTCCAGCGCAAGAAAGCCGTCCTCCGTGTCAATCCACGCGGTCCTTTCCGCAAATCCGTTGTTATCCAGGTCAAAATATACCCCGTTTTTTACGTTGTGCAGCTTAATGCCCTTTTCCCCCAGGTCGATAATCAGCGGATCGCGCGGAGGCTGTGCTTCCCCTGCTTCCTCATAATCATCATTTTCTTCCTGGATCAGCCGGATGATGTCGTCCACTGCCTCTTCATCATTATCTGTAAGCGCCTGTAAAATCTGCTCCATCGCCCCGTCCGGGCCAAACATCTCCATCATCAGCATAAAGTCATCAACTGCTGCATTTACTTCTGCCGCTTCTACGGTTTCCGGGCTGGCGATATATAAAGTCAGTGTGGTAAGGATTCCTGAACCCGTCGCCACTATTGCAGCCGACAGGGAATTCGCACCGCCTTTTTTTATAATTTCTTTATGGACAGCCACTAATCCCGTTACGATTCCTGCAATGATTCCTGCCTGTACCGGGGTTATCACTGCGGTTACAGGCTGTGGATTTCCTATTACATCCACGACTGCATCATCCTTTTCCGGAAGGGAAACCGGAGCGCGTGCGGTTTCCTCCTGCTTTTGTTTCTCGCGCTTTTTGGAGGTGCGTTCAAACTCGTAGATAATTAATCCGTTGTTTTCTACAGTATATGTGATTAAATAGGTGACGTCCTCATAGTATTCTCCTCGGTCATATGTATCTGAATATGTAGTTTCCCCGCCGTTAATCTGGTTTCCGCCAGTATCAAAGTTTTTATCAGAATCCACATATCCCTGCAGCTGGGCTTCCGCCTTGGCTTTCTTGTCTGCATTTTCCTTGTAGGAAACCGGTTTTACCTCCCACAAATATGTAGTTTTACCTGCTTTCATTCCAATATCTGCCCGCCCCGGTTTTCCCGTTGGTTTTCCGTCTTTCCACTTGTTTTTTATTGGAATTTCTTTTTGTTCAACACCTATATTGTTATTCCTGATATCTTTCTGCACCTGAATATGGAAAAAATTCCATGCCAGATAATCTTCTTTTCTTGCTACATCCCATTTTTGCTTTAATTTTGGCGAAGATTTTGCATCTTCCTTTGCTTCTGCAATCGCTTCCGCCTGGCTTTCCGCAGCTGCAGCTATATCTGACAGAAACTCCACTGCCTTCACGCTGCTGCCTGTTTCTGCCTGCACCTGTGACACTGGTATCGACGTCACACTTAATGCGATTACAAGTATCATGGCAATCCACTGTTTCCATCTCTGTTTCATCCTCATGTTTTTTCCTCCCTGTTCTCTTTCATCACTTTAAAACTTCAGTCCATAACCCCGTAAAATTTCCTGATTCGCTGCCTTTCGTCTTTCAATTTCCTCCAGCACCATCCGGTGGTAGCTTTCATCCTCCGTGTACTTTCGAAATATTGTCACTTGTTTCTGCATAACTTTAGTTCGACTCTCTTTGTATCTGGCTTCTACACTCTCCACTTCTTTTCTCCAGCCCTCCTCAAATTCCTCCAGAGTATACAGCTTGTAATTCAGCATCCCCTCCTTTTCATCATTTTCCTCATATTTATCACCATCAAGATCATATACATAAGCTGCTGTCGGTCCCAGCACTTCCATACAGTCCTTAAGGGTTTTCACCTGGTCCAGTTTTGGCAGTATTTCCTGCTTTACCACCTCCAATGACCACTCCAGTTCCTCCATCATGCTCACATCATTTCCGCCAACCTGGTAGGAAACCCCCGGTTCCATTACATACTCATTCCGGTATTCGAAATACGGGCCGTTTCTGGGGTCTCCCATGCCGTCCATCCAGTTGGCATCCCGCGGGTTTTCCTCCAGGTCTATCTTTTTGCGGTAAACCGTTGCCACACCATATGTTACAATAAAGCTTTTGTACGGCCTGCATGCCCAGCTGTTTGCATATGCAATTACATGGGCAATTTCATCCCCTTCCATCCGCACAAAATACGGTCTTTTTCCCTTGATTTTCTGAAACCCGTAAGGCGCCAGTTTCTCTGCATACAGCCGCTTGAACGCCGCGTCAAAGGACGGCGTCCGTTTCCCCTTTCTAAAATAAAGGGCAGTGCAGAATCCGTTTCCGTCCGCCCCGGCGCTGCCCACGTCCATCCCAAAAAGCGGTCCCAGCTCCCTCAGCCCGTCCTCCGCATAGGTACGGGAGCCTGCAAGCGTTTCCTGGAACCGCTCCCAGGTACAGCCTTTTTTCAGCAGGGGTTCCCAGTATTTTTTCATTCCCCTGGGCGCATCTTCATCCCCCAGGTATCCCGAAACGTCCCCCAGCGCCACCATGTCCGTCTCCTCCCTGCTTCTGGCATAAAGCGCAAGCGTCGCAAAATCGCTGTCCACCAGTTCCATGCCAATGCAGCTTGTCTGCAGGCTTTCCGAAAACCAGCCCGCATCCTCCATCAGGGCGTCCCGGTCGCTTTCGTAGACATCCCTTTCCAGAGTCACCCACTCGCTGTTTTCCGAAAAAACAAGCACATAGCCGCTTCCGTTTTTTTCCGTTGCGCGCTTGTACCCGCGCTTCTCCATGCTCTTACAGAATTTTTCCTTAAACTCTTCATTTGTCATCTGCTTCCCGTTGCGGATAAAAACCGCAGTGCTAAAATAGCCCAATCGTAAACCTCCTTCATTTTATTCCATGTTTTAAGTTTTTCTTTCCAGACTTCGTCCCCAAGATCATCTTTTGATTTCCTGAAAGATTATCCCATTTACTCCGTTACCGCATATATGTAATTTCACCTACTTTCATGCCAGACCATCCACATCGTATGCAACATACCATTGTTGTTTTAATACTGGCGAAGATTTTGCATCTTCCCTTGCTTCCGCTGACGCTTCCACCCGACTTTCCGCAGCTGCAGCTATATCTGACAGAAACTCCACTGCCTTCACGTTGCTGCCTGTTTCCGCCTGCACCTGTGACACCGGTACCGATGTCACGCTTAATGCGATTACCAGTATCATGGCAATCCACTGTTTCCATCTCTGTTTTATCTTCATGGTTTTTCCTCCCTATACTCCATCATTACTTTAAACTTTCAGACCGTAGCCCCGTAAAATTTCCTGGTTTGCTGCCTTGCGTCTCTCCATTTCCTCCAGTACTTTCTGGTGGTATCTCTCATCCTCTGTAAACTTTCGGAATATGGCAACCTGCTCATTCATTATTTGAGTACGTCTCTCTTTGTACCTGGCTTCTACACTATCCACAGTTTTTTTCTTTCGTGCTGTAAATTCCTCCAACGTATACAATTTGTAATTCAGCATCCCCTCCTTTTCATCGCATTCATACTCAAAACCAAGGTCATAAACGTAAGCTGCATCCGATCCCAGTATTTCCATGCAGTCATCCAGAGTTTTCACCTGATCCATCCGCGGCAAGGCATTTTGTATTACGGCCTCTGCGGACCGCGCCAGCTCCTCCATCATGTCCACGTCATTTCCTCCAACACTGTAATGAATTCCCGGTTTCAGCGGGCTGTCATCCCGGTACTGGAATGTCACGTGTCCTGACGCATCCCAGACGTAATTCTTCATCCAATTCTCATACCGCGGGTTTGTCTCCAGATTAATCTTTGGGCGGTAAACCGTTGCCACTCCCCATACTACATTGAAATCCTTATATGGTCTGACAGATGTACCGGCATCCGCATACGAAACCGCTTGAAGTATTTCATCCCCCACCATCCGCACCAGATATGGCCTCCTTCCCTTGATTTTCTGGAACCCGTAGGGCGCCAGTTTTTCTGCATACACATGCTTAAATGCTGTGTTAAACGTCATTTTCTTTCTCCTTTCGCGTTTTGGCGTGTCCGCAAAAAAGCCGCAATGAATACCCATTGCGGCTGAACCGTCTTAAAATATAACCCGGTTACTGTTACATTCCGTAGACTTCAGGCTTTGCGTCCTTATGTTTCCATAAGTTTGCCATTTTGTTCTATTTATATTAAATATAGCATGAAACATTAATACTTACAATACTTTTTATAATTTCAGACCGTAACACCGTAAAATTTCCTGGTTTGCTGCCTTACGTCTCTCCATTTCCTCCTGCACCTTCCGGTGGTATCTTTCATCCTCCGTGTACTTTCGGAATATGGCAACCTGCTCATTCATAATTTGGGTACGTCTCTCTTTGTCCCTGGCTTCTACACTATCCACAGTTTTTTTCTTTCGTGCTGTAAATTCTTCAAGAGTATACAGTTTGTAATTCAGCATCCCCTCATCACTATCGTATTCTCCCCCAAGATCATAATCACGGACATAAGCCGCATCTGAACCCAATATTTCCCTGCAGTCCTTTAGGGTTTTCACCTGGTCCAGCTGCGGCAAGGTTTCTTGTATGACAGCCTCTGCGGACCGCTCCAGTTCCTCCATCATGTCCACGTCATTTCCTCCGACCTGAAAGGGGAGGCCAGGTTTCAGTGTGCTGTCATCCCGGTACTGGAATGTCACGTGTCCTGACGCATCCCAGACGTAATTCTTCATCCAAATCTCATACCGCGGGTTTCCCTCCAGATTAATCTTTGGGCGGTAAACCGTCGCCACTCCCCATACTACATTGAAATCCTTATATGGTCTGACAGATGTACCAGCATCCGCATACGAAACCGCTTGAAGAATTTCATCCCCCACCATCCGCACCAGATATGGCCTCCTTCCCTTGATTTTCTGGA
>CAJUND010000034.1:6915-30397 GCA_910587655.1 uncultured Agathobacter sp.
AATCCTTATATGGTCTGACAGATGTACCGGCATCCGCATACGAAACCGCTTGAAGAATTTCATCCCCCACCATTCGTACCAGATAGGGTTTCCTTCCCTTGATTTTCTGGAACCCGTAGGGCGCCAGTTTCTCTGCATACACGTGCTTAAATGCTGTGTTAAATGTCATTTTCTTTCTCCTTTCGCGTTTTGGTGTGTCCGCAAAAATAGCCGCAATGAATACCCATTGCGGCTGAACCGTCTTAAAATATAACCCGGTTACTGTTACATTCCGTAGACTTCAAGCTTTGCGTCCTTATGTTTCCATAAGTTTGCCCCCTATTTTGTCTAAATAAATTGTAACACAGAAAATAAATAATCACAATATCTTTAAAAGTAATTTTCAGTATTAAAGCATGTTGCAGCTTTTTATCCGCATGGAATTTTCCCCATCAGAGATGAATACCCTTTTTTCTGAAATGCCTTTTCACCACCCATGCCATACAGCCTGCGCCGCACCACGCCACTGCATTAAATACCGCAAAAGCCGCTTTCTTATCCCAGAACAACAACCCGGTCGCGGTCAGCATCTCCACCACGGTAACCAGCTGCGCTTTCCTACGGATTGCTTTTTTCTCCTGCTTATCCAGGGGCCTGTTTTTGTCTTCCAGGGGAGCCAGAAACAGAATCACCGCGGCTGCAGCAACTGCTAAAGCCACGGTAATATATGTCTGGTACAAAAAGCTTCCTTTCATCCAGAGCAGTGTCAGAACCAGTACCCCGCATGAAAGAACATAACAGCTTTTCCATCCCGGGGCATGGTATCCGCCTGCCTCCTGGCGCAGCAGAATAAATGCCGCCAGAAAAAGTATGCAGTATACTGTTTCCCCCATAAGTGCACCGATTGCCAGACCGGAGCAGATGTTAAACAGGTAAACAGCAACTGTCTGGACTGCATACAGGTATACATCCCGGTACTCCTTTTCGGCGTTCCCGTTTTCCTCCAGAAAATCAACAATTACCTCAAACAACCTGTTCATTTCTGTTTTTGGGAAAACTCCTTCAGATTTGCAGGCACTTCAGGCTGGTGAAAAATAAAGTAACAGCATTTTGTTACAGTTCCTGCAGCTACCCTCCCAAAACCAAATGTCATTAAACCAGCCAGTTTTCTTTTCCATGATTCTTTCATGTTTTCGTCCTCCTTTTTTCTTTCATACTACCATATTTCGACAAAAAATCCTGCAAATGTAAAAAATAATATACATATATGTAAAAAAACAGAACCTGACCAGAAAACTGTATTGTGCATACAACTTCCTAATCCAGTCCTGTATACGAAAAGGTCCGTGAACTATTTTGCAAAACGGTAAAGCAGTATTTTTACATTAAAATAATGGTCTGTATCACTGATTATTACCTCTCCGTCATGCCGTTTTGCAATATCTTTTATTATACGCAGTCCAAGACCGTGTTCCCCACTGTTTTCTTTAGTTGTAAGATACCCAGAACCACGTTTTTTCAAATCCCCTGCATAGGGATTTCCCATCTCAAGATACAGATTTTCTCCCGATAACTTTGCTGTCAGTGTAATTATCCTTTCCTCCTGCATAATCTGTTTTACAGCATCAATTGCATTATCAAACAAGTTTCCAAGAAGACTGTATAAATCCACGTCCTCAAACACCGCGTCATACGGAATAACTGCCGTAAGATTTACTTTGATACCGCTTTTCACTGCAACTGACGCCTTGTAATTTACAATCGTATCAAAACTGATATTTCCGGTTCTGGAAAAACATTCTTCCTCTTCCAGAATCCCCATATCCTGCCTGTAAAGCTGTCTGACCTTGTCATACTGGTTCTGTTTCAGCCATGTATCCACCAGCAGGTATTTCTGCTTCATATCATGGCGGTATTTCCTCGTCTGCTGCCAGTTTCTGCTCATCTCCTTCAGCCGGACAGCATAATTTCGAACCTGCTGTGTCAGAAATTCTTTTTCCATACGGTACAGGGCTTTTTCCTGCAGCTCGTTATAGTTATAAAATGTAAAAAGATTAATTACAAGCACAAGAACTGAAGCAGTAATTTTGAGCCATATAAAATCATCCGTAAACGGAAGAAACATTGCCAGTACAATAATGATACTGCTGACCGGAACTGTAAACACTTCCACCCAGTCCATGGCGCTTATTTTCAAATTTTTATTCTTTTTTAATATCAACAGCGCTGCTTTTATTTCAATAAGCCAGACCAGCTTTGAAAGGAACGTACATACCAGCATTACTTCCTCATCCTGCTGCATATAAAGTATATCAATTCCGCATAAAATACCAAAAAACCATATCATTACCTCCGACAGCATTCCAAGCAGACATAAAAACACCACAAATGCCAGCCTTATTTTAAAAAACCCCTCATACAGTCCGGACAAAACAGCCAGAAACAGCAGGGAAAAAACAAACATATTCAGCCATTCGGGAAGCTTTAATAAATAAGTACATCCATTTGACAGTAAATAAAAGAATGTCCACGCCATAAACTGTATCAGTGTTCCCTTCTGTTTATTGTCAAATACCTTTTCACAGACATTCCGCTCCATCAGCACAGCAAATATTTCTGCCAGCACAAGAACAACAGCCATCTGTCGTTTCTCCTCTCCGGTAACATTTGTTTTAAATTTTTCCTATCACTTCAATATAATCCTTCCTTGTCCGTTCCCTGTAGCTGGGCCCGATTTTTATTTCTGTACCGTCATTCATAACAACTTTTCCGAATCTCTGTTCTTTAATATAATTCGTGTTCACCAGATATGATTTACTGATTCTTAAAAATTTTATATCCGTTTTGTCCATTTCCTGCTCCACTTCGTCCAGTTTCCTGTAAAAGGAACATACCTCGTCCGTTGCATAAATATGGACTTTTCTTTTCTCACTTTCAAAATAACGTATTTTCTTTACCGGAATCCTGTAGGAAACTTTTTTGTACGTATATTCAAATGTTTCCTCCAGCTTTCCCAGAAACTCAAGCGCATGCTTTAATACCGCCTCAAGCTGCTTTACGGTAACCGGTTTGTCAATAAATGCAAACGGCTGAACACTGATCATTTTCTTGCAGTACTGGTCATAAAAAGATATAAAAACCAGAATAACCCGAAAGTCCGTTTCCCGTATGAGCCTGGCAGTTTCCACCCCGTTTATTCCTTCCATTTCTATATCGAGCAGAATAATGTCCATGCTCCCCTTCTGCTCAATTTCGCAAAGCAGATCCTCCCCGCTTCTGAAGCAGTTTACTTTCGCATTTATGCCTAAATGGTCCACAATATTTTCCACCATTTTTCCCTGCATATTTAACTGCTCCTCTGCATCATCACATATTCCAATTCTTATCATATGTGTTCCTCCCCTCATGTTAAGTTTTCATCGAAAACCTGACACTTCTGCCGGTAATTTTTCCTTTCTTCTCTGTTGTATTTATCATATCTTTTCTGTTACTTTTTAAGAATGCTGTGTATGCTAATTTACTTTGCCAGAGATTAATAACCGCAGGAGTTTTCATTTCCGGTCTTTCAGCAGCTGCTGCATGTTTTTCAGCTCTCCGGGATGGTGCTGGATAAAATAACAGCATTTTGCGGATGCTCCTGTCTTTTTTCCAAGCGCAGCTGTCATAACATTACTTAAATTTCTTTTTACAAGGTTTCTCATCTTAGGTTCTTCCTTTCTTTTGTAAAATCTATCCTTAATACTCCTTCCAAATACTACCACTTTTTAACATTAATTACTCCAAATGCAACAAATAATATGTTTATCTGTAATATTTACAAACAAAAAAAGAGCCCCCAAAGCGAAGCTCTTAATCTGTATACAAAGCAGTTAGACTCTGCCTTAATTTTTTGGTTCTGTCTTATCCAATCCATCCGAACATCCCGCAAACCCAGTATATCAGTCCCAGTATCCAGCTGCTGAATATCCCATACAAAATAACCGGTCCCGCAATCTTAAAAATCTGGCAGCCGATACCGAATACCTGTCCTTCTTTCTGGAATTCCACGGCAGAAGCGCATACGCCGTTTGCAAACCCGGTAATCGGAACAAGCGCGCCCGCGCCTCCCCAGTTTGCGAGCCTGCCGTATACATTGCAGCTTGTCAGTATGATGGAAAGCAGCACCAGAACCATACTGCACCACATTCCTGCATCATCCTTGTCCAGTCCAAATTCCTGCATGGCAATATTGGTAATAAACTGTCCGAGAAGACAGATGATACCGCCAAGGATAAATGCCTTGCTCATATTTGCAAACAGGTTATGGACCGGCGTTACCTGCTCCACATATTCGTTATATTCATCATTACGTTTCTGTTCCTGTTCCTGCGTCATACCTTTTCTCCTTTTTCTGATAATTCTGCCGCAAAGCATGCCTGCGAAAATTAATTACCTTTATTATGTCCTTCTGCAAAAAAAGTATTCGGCACAACAGACCTTCCTGCATAAAAAATCAGAATGACGGCGGATATTTATACGTGTAGCTGCTTTCATAAACGCTGCGCAGCGCTTCATGGGAATTAAACTCTTCCGTCAGTACAAAATTCTTACTCCATACCATATAATAACACCACGGAACCCTGCTCTTTTCCAGCATCCCAATATCAGGCAGAACACCGATTTCCGCCAGCGCCGCAGGCTTTTTGGCACTGGTAATGGATACCAGTTCCTCGTATTCCTTTTTATAATCCGTCTTTGTGCCCGGTTCCGCATACAAATCACGGGAAATCACATCTACAACGTCATCTCCCGGATAACCCTCTTTTAACGGACAGTTCCACACCCATAAAAGATTGTCCAGATGGTATTTGTTTACAAAATAATCATACTGCAGACGGTAAAGCTGCGCTGCAACCCCAGGTCCCTTTCTTCCCCACCAGAACCAGCCGCCCTCCGACTCATGGAACGGACGCCACAGAACCGGGATGTCCTCTTTCAAAAAAGGCATCAGGCATTCTGCAATGACATCCAGGTCATGGAAAAAAGCCTGCCTTTCTTCCGTATGTTCTGTCAGCACCTTCTGCGGGTCAAATTCAGTTTTTTCAGAATAAAAGCTCTTGTCATATCCGCCCAGCGGGGAAAACCAGTGCCATGTGAGGGTCACAATACCGCCGCTTTTTCCGAATGCCAGCGCCTGTTCCAGCGTGCCGGCGTTTTCATCAATTTCTTTTTTGCAGTGCTCGTCCCCCGTTTCATAACGGATATTCGGGGAACAGGAAAGCAGTTCAAATCCCCTGAGCGCAGGTTCCTTTCCCGTAATCCTTTTTATTTCTGTAATTTCTTCCATGGCCTGCGTCTGGGTATGCTGTCCCGTGATAATTCCCCTTCCCCCGGTTTTAAAAAGAAACTCAAACAGCTTTTTAGCATTTTCTGTTGCGTGTGGATTTACTGGTTTCATATGGTCATACTCTCCTTTGTATATTTTTTCGGCGACATCCCGGTCTGGTTTTTAAACTCCTTGTAAAAATTTGAGTACGTGGAAAAACCACAGAGACTGCACGTTTCGTTTGGCGTCCTTCCCTGCTCAAGCAGCTGCTTCGCAAGATTAATCCGCTTCATCAAGATGTATTTGTGTATGGAAGTTCTGGTGTATTCCTTAAACTTATGGGATAAATAATACTTTGAAACAAAAAATCTTTTTGCCAGCTCCTCCAGCGGCGGTGTGCATGTCAGGTTCTCATTTATATAAGATATTACCTGCGTAACCAGCTCATGTTTCTGTCCCAAAAAAGGTTTTACAGCAGCCATTGCCCCGTATATTTCCCCCGCAATCAGTGCTATGCATCCTTCGCAGATATAACGGTCCCCCTCCGCGTTCCGGTAAAATGCATCGTTTAACCTGTCAAAAAGCCGGACAAGATAGCCAAAGGCATCCCCGTCAAAAGATACCCGCCTTGTGTTCTTTTCCACAGAAAGCTCCTCCGTCTGTTTTAAAAATAAACCAAGCTCTTTATTTTCACTGACAAATCCGCCGTAAAGCCAGAGTACATAACGCTCATACGGAATATTATTTTCGATCACCGGACGGTGAAGTTTTCCGGGAGGAATCACCAGTACGTCCCCCTTCTTCAGATGATAACTTTCATCCTCAATATAATAGATTACATTCCCGTCAGCAAAAAAATAAATCTCGTAAAAATCATGACTGTGAAATTCAACTGCACCTGTGTAGTTGTCCCTATTATGGGAAATCTGAAAATTATTTTTCATATCTCTACTTATACAGCAATTTTTGAAATATTTCAAGTCGTTTCTAACAGTTTTTGATATTTTATTTTGAACCTCCCTGAATTATACTAGGTGAAACAGCCTGCACAAAACCGTTTTGCGGGACAAATTAGAAAAGGGGTAAATGATATGAACGATGAAAACAATGCATCTGCAAAAACAATGCTGTATGACAGATTCCGCAAAAAAGAATCCTTAAACGGAACATGGCACTACGCCGTTGACCAGTACGATACCTGCATCAGTGCAAAATGGTATGAGGAAAATTATTATGACAAAGAAGGCAATCTTCTGCCGGTTGATTTTTCCTTTGATGAATGGGATACCATAAATCTGCCCTGCTGCTGGAATACCTTTGATAAAACTTTTCTGCTTTACGAGGGCAGCATGATTTTTACCCGGAAATTCTTTTTTGAAAAGCAGGATGAAAATGAACGCGTATTTCTGAAAATCGGCGCCGCAAATTATCTTTGCCGTGTTTTTCTGAATAAAAAATATGTGGGGATGCACAGGGGCGGTTCCACCCCGTTTTATTTTGATATTACGGATTTTCTTGCACATGATAACCGCATGTTAATCCAGGCGGACAGCACCAGAAGGGACGGGCAGGTTCCTCCCGCGGTTACGGACTGGTTTAATTACGGCGGAATTTACAGGGATATCGAAATCATCCGTGTGCCGGAGATACACATAAAGGATTTTAAGATTTTTCTGGAGCCGGGAAGCGGATTGAAAAAAATCCATGTGTCAGTCACAGTTTCAGAAAAGATAAATTCCTCTGCCGTTTTAACCATTGAAGAACTCGGAATACGGGAAAAAATAACAGTCACAGACGGCAGCGGCGAAATTACATTTACCGCCTCCCCAAAGCTCTGGTCGCCGGAAAATCCCGTGTTGTATGACGTATCGTTATCCTGCGGAAATGATTCTGTCCGCGACAAAGTGGGATTTCGTGAAATCCGTGTCAGAGGCATGGACATCCTGTTAAACGGCAGCCCGGTTTTCTTAAAAGGCATCAGCTGCCACGAGGACAGCGCGGCAAACGGAAAAGCGCTTACCGACGAGGAACGCCTGGCAAATATCCGCCTGGCAAAAGAGCTCGGCTGTAATTTTATGCGCGTTGCGCACTATCCCCATAATGAACGGATGGCACAGCTTGCTGACGAACTTGGCATACTGCTCTGGGAGGAAATTCCGGTTTACTGGAACGTGCATTTTGATTCCAGGGATACTTACGCCGACGCCAGAAACCAGCTGCACGAGCTGATTACGCGGGATTTTAACCGGGCAAGTGTGATTATCTGATCTGTGGGAAATGAAAACGAGGATACAGACGAAAGGCTGGCATTCATGAAAAACCTGGCGGATTTTGCCCGCAAAACTGATCCGGCAAGAGCGGTTTCCGCAGCATGCCTGGTAAACTTTTCCAAAAACGCCATTGAAGACCGGCTGGAAGAATACCTGGATATCATCGGCGTAAACGAATACTGCGGCTGGTACACCGCAGACCTTAACATGCTGCCTGCGCTTTTTGAAAACAGCAGACCGCAAAAGCCCGTCATCATTACGGAATTCGGCGCGGACGCGCTTTCCGGCAACAGGGGCACAATCACTGACAAAGGCACAGAGGACTGCCAGGCATATGTGTATGAAAAGCAGATAGAAAACATTAAAAAAATCAGTTATATCAAAGGGATGACGCCGTGGATTTTAAGGGATTTCCGCTGTCCGAGAAGAACCGCCGCAACCCAGAAATACTACAATACCAAAGGACTTGTTTCGGCAGACGGCGTGAAGAAACTGGCATTTTATGTGCTGCATGATTTCTATCATTCCATGGAGCAGTTATGAATATCTTTACTTTAATGGCAGGCGTTACCATATGCTACACCATCACTTCCCTGAGTGATAAATATGCCGCTTCCAGGGGAAAATTGACAAGCGATGAGTTCACTTTTCTGATGTGCTCCTCCCTGTCCCTTTTCCTGCTTCCGCTGCTGCCGTTCTTAGAGCTGCGCGTTACCTGCGCATGGCAGTCCGCTGCTGCTGTTTTACTTGTTGCGGTATGTAAAACGCTGGAATTTCAGATGAGCGCGGCTGTTTTAAAACAGCTTTCCTCTTTTGAACTAAAAGCATGGATGGGAACGACATGTTTTGTGTCATATTTTACGGATGTGGTTTACGGCGCCAGCCTCCGGGCGTCGAAACTGTGCTGCCTTGTTTTAACTGCATCCGGACTTTATTTCATTGTAAAATCAAAAAAGGAGCAGAAAACAGATTACCGGCAGATACTGCTGCCGTTAATACTGTATCTTGCTTCCAAATACGGACTGGTAATTAAAGGATTTACGCCGTTTATTTCATCCACTGCACAGCTTCTGCCTGCGCTGGTACTAATCAGCCTGGTACTTCCTGCAAGGGTTTCGCCAAAAAAATATACCGGAAAAATCCAAAGGGATTTTTTATCGTAACCCTTGCAAGATTACCAAACGCAGCCGGAATGCTGCTGGAAAATGCCGTAATTGCAGTCAGCCTTACCAGCTATTCGCTCATCCAGCCAATGATTCTTGTTACGCTTTTTATCATTGGACTGATAAGAAAAGAAAAACGGACGAGGTTAAACCTTCTGGGAAGCCTTCTGTGCGCCGCCGGCATTATTTTATTCCAGCTGTTTTAACAGCCGCACCCGTTTTTCATCAGTGACTGCAGTATCATAATATGGTATTCCTCATCCATTATAATCCGTCTCAGCACCGCATTCACACAGTCATCCGCTATAGCGTTGATATGGATTCTGTACTGCCGGATTGCTGCCTTTTCAGACTCCAGGTCCGCCCGCAGCATCTGCGGGATGCACTCCGGCAGTGTCAGGCAGGACGGGGACCACATACCATCCTTTTTTGTTTCAAAACAGACATTTCCGCCAAGCAGGTGAATCAGTTCCCCCAGTTTCTGCAGATGCATCATTTCCGCCATCGCAATCCCAAGAATTGTCTTAACCAGGGAACAATGTTCGCCGCCCATCCGGTTTTCATTATTGATGTACTGTAAAATTGCGGACAGTTCCGACACGGAGCCGCAGTAATCAACGCTTAATAAGTCTGCATATTTCTGGTTTTTTCCTCTTACCTGAATCGGCGGATACGGCAGCGCCACCATAACCGGCCTGACCCCTTCCAGGCTGCAGTCATTAACCATCAGATTTTTATTATCCATAAACAATTATCCCCTCTTCGCTGGAATATTACATATTATGAAAGGGGACGGCTGCTTATGTTTTCTTTTTCCTGTTACTTTTTGATTTTCTCAATGATACAGCTGTGCGGTTTATCTGCGGCTGTTTTCCGGTAACTGATACCGACCAGCAGGATTTCCCCCGTATAGCCTTCGAGTGCCTGGGTATAATTCCTGTCCCTGATCTGCCTGATTGCAGAATCCGCTGTTTTATCATATTTGAGTTCCACGACAAGTGCAGGCATTTTCGTATGCGGCAGCGGCAGAAATACAACATCCGCAAATCCATGTCCAGCCGGAAATTCCCGAATCAGCCTGTAATCTTTTCTTGCGCTGTAATATGCCAGTCCGATTGCACATCCCAGCAAATTTTCATCATTATAAGTCAGTATGGATGCCACTTCCGTATGCGCCCTGTCCAGCCCTCTGGCAACACTTTCTTCATCACCATTTAGTGTGGCTTCAAGCAGCTGTTCCGACGCTTTTAACACATGCATAACTTCCGTCCAGCCGCCCACGCTCATGGCATTTTCAAATTCACCGATAATTTCCTTATTGGGAATAAACGTCTCTTTTTTTTCGGAATCATAGCCAAGATAGCCTAAATGAATCAGCAGCGTAAGTATGTCATCCTTTGTCCTGAAATTGTGCATATCATTCTGAAAGCTGAAGGTATTTACCCTGACACGCTCACCTCCAAGCATCCGCACAATATCCTGCCGGAGTCCGTCAAAATCCATATCCATATAGATTTTCAGCGCCTCATAGGTCTCTGTGGCAGTCCAGTAATTAGAAAAATTACGGCTTTTCATTGCCGCTACGACAGACCTGGGATTATAGATGTGCTTAAACTGCCTGAAAACATATCCGTCATACCAGTTGCTGATTCCGGCAAAATCCATATCATACTGTTTGCACAATGACTTTACCTCATCTTCCGTAAATCCGGTATATTCCTCAAAAACGCCCTGGTCTGTCATCGAATATTCCCAGAACATATTGAGGGCAGAATGCTGCCCGTATTTTTTAACAGGAAGGATTCCTGTCATATAGGCAAGCGCAACATAAGGCTGGTCTTTGAAAAGATTCCACAGAAAATCAAGGTACTGCTTCTGCAGTGTCTCGGATTCCTGCCGTTCACGCATCACGCAGTCCCACTCATCCACCAGAAAGACAAACTGCCTGTCTGTTTTTACATAAATTCTCCTGAGTGCCGCAGCCAGCCCGGTATCACGTTCTTTTAATAATCCCCCGTATTCCTCACGTAATTCTTCCAGTACCTCCTGCTCAAGATATTCTGTTACGTTACCCGCAGAAGCCTCAATCAAAAACTGTTGCATATTTAAATAAACCACATCATACTGATTCAGATGCTCCTTAAATTTCCCGTTTTTTTCTATCTGAAATCCCTGAAACAAATCCGCCGAATCACAGCCGCGGCTGTAATATGCTGCAAGCATTTTAACCGCCATGGACTTTCCAAACCGCCTCGGCCTGCTGACGCAGATGAATTTTTCTTCTGTATTGATAAACTCATTTGTATCCGCGATAAGTCCGGTCTTGTCTACATAAATTTTAGACCGGACTGACTCCCAGAAACCTTTATTTCCCGGATTCAGATAAAACCCCATACATATGCACCTCCCATTTTTTTCATTATACATGACGTCTTTTATTTACACAATCCCCCTTTTCCCCGTATCACAAGTGATAATACCCCCAGCAAAATTCCTCCGGCAAAAAGCCAGCCCTTTTCCTGTATGCTGCCTCCCCCGCTGTATCCAAACAGCCAGAAATGCCCCAGGTATTTTTCCCCGCCTCCCATGGACATGGCATAATAAAGAAAAGGTATCATATAGGCAAGTGCAACATTGTCCACAAGACTGTAGCACAAAAGTCCCGTACCGCCCATCATGACGGCATTGGCTGCCGCCGCAAACAGACAGGCCCCGTAACGGAACGTGCAGTCCCCTGTCTTTAATACATACAAAAACACCAGAAGAAGCGCCAGAAGGCACAGTGCAGCTTCCAGCAGCCGAATCAGCCGCACTGTGGTAAGCGCCGTCTTTTTCGACGCCAGCAGGTCCCTGATATTTTTATCCGTATCCGGAAGAAATAAAGGAACCAGAAGAATCACGCCTAAAAATCCCAGATAAAATTCCATGATTTTCGCCACCTGCATCTCGTCAAGGTTTTTCATTCCCATAAGAAGGGGTGCAATCGCCACAAACAGGACTGCAACCGCAAAATGACCGATAAGATGGTGCTTAAAATTAATTTTTGCGATTTCGTAATTTCGTTCCAGCACTTACAAATACCCCCTTCCGTTTTCTGTCATAAACCAGGACCGTCAGAATCATAAGCAGGACAGCAGCCCCCGTATAGACCAGCCGGTTCCAAAACAGCTGCTCCTTCATCTGTTCGTATACAAAAAACTGCCCCACGGTGTTAAACCTTGGAATCAGGTTCCAGCCCGCATTTCCAACCAAATCACTTGTTGACAGAAAAATACTGGTAAACCACCAGATTCCCTGCACAAAAACTGCAATGGCACTGTCCGTCAGCTCTGTCAGGAAAAATCCCACGGAAAGACTGACAAGAATGGTCGGAAGCAGCCAGAATCCGGTATATTTTACACATGCAAAAAGATCATACGGTACATGAATACTTTTTGCATAATACACTGCCTGCAGCATCTGCATACATCCCAGCAGAAAAACCGGAGCCGCTGTCACAAGAACGGCTGCCAGAAAGCGGACGGATACCAGGGTTTTTGAACTGGCTTTTGCCATATAAACCACCTGCCAAACCTGTGCCTTCCTGTCCTTTAGTGACCTGGTTACTGCCAGAAACACCGGCAGGACTGCAAGCAGGATTCCCATGTAATCACAAAACAGCCTTGCATAGGCGTTTGTCACCTTGTCATCCTTTATCAGGCTCTCATATTCTGCCGCTGCCTGTTCATATGTCGCGGGTACTTTTGTTGTTTTAAGTTTTTCTTTGCTGTACTCGCTTCCTGCCCCCAGCATTCCGCATAGCTTCTCCATTTCCGACGAGAACTCCTCAAAGGTCAGCCCTTTTCTTACTTCCATGCGTATTGTTTCATCGGCTGTTCCCTCACAGACTGCTTCCAGCTCCTCTTCACTTAAACTGGTCATGTCAAGCAGCATTTCTTTTACCTTTTCCTGCTCCCCGTCACTTAACCGCACTGCTTTGTAAAAACCAACCGGATAGGTGGTATATTCCTCTCCTGTATATTCCTGGAGCAGCCGCTGCAGTTTGTTTCGCATAATCAAATCTTTATCCGCTGTCCTGACAACGCCGTAATCCTCCTGCCCCGGAACTGGTTTCTCCACCGTTTCAAAATCACCCATCTGGGAAAAATAAAAAAGGATCATGGCAGCCAGATAGATAAAATACGTAACACTGCGCAGATAGCAGGCACACTCTTTTTTCAACAATGCTAAAAACATGACGCGTCACCTCTCTTCTGGTACATCAGATACATATAGGCATCCTCCACGCTGACCTCGCACGGCGCAGCTCCTTCAAACAGCTTCTGCGACGGTTCCCGCAGTAAAAACCGCACCGTCACATGGTTTCCCTGTGTCAGCATTCCGGTCACCAGATAATCCTGCTTTACTTTTTCCAGCTCCATACGGGAGATATCCGCGGTATATATGTTTCCGTCCGCATAGGATAACAGCTCTGCGACGGTTCCTTTATAAAGAATTTCCCCGGCATCCATAACCGCAATATTCTCACAGGTTGCCTCAATATCCCCCACAATATGGGTGGATAATATCACAATCCGCTCCTCCGCCATTTCGCACAGCAGGTTCCGGAACCTGACACGCTCCTCCGGATCCAGCCCTGCGGTCGGCTCATCCACAATCAGCACCTTCGGATTATGCAGGATTGCCTGCGCAATCCCCAGCCTTCTTCTCATACCGCCGGACATCGCCTTCACCTTTGTGCGGTAATTATTCTGTAAATTCACCCGCTCCAGAAGGACGGGAATCCGCTCCTTTCTTTGCGCCTTCGTCAAACCGGATAACACGCCGAGATAATCCATTGCTTCATATGCTCCCATATTTCCGTACATGGAAAAATCCTGCGGAAGATATCCGGTCATTTCCCTGATTTTTTCCGTATGTTTCACCGGCGTGCCGCATACGGAAATCTCCCCGCCGTCTGCTTTTAAAAGGGTCGCAAGCACCTTCATCAGTGTCGTTTTTCCGGCGCCGTTTCTTCCCAGCAGTCCGAACATCCCCTGCGGGATCCTTAAGCTGATATCCTTTAATGCATGCTTTGGTCCGTATGACTTGTTTACATCCTTGAGCCATATTTCCATTCCCATTTTTCCTCCTTATTCCAAAATTTTTATGATAAAAATGTTATGGCAGATTTCTGCCTGCAAAAAAGAATACCAGTAAATTCTCTATAATTTCCCTACAAATATAAAATTTTTTATCCGACATAAAACTGGGCAGAGACTATCGCCCCGTGCTCCACGCTGTTTGCAAATCCAAGGCTTCCCCCATGTTTTTTGCAAAGAATTTTGCATATGGTAAGTCCCAGCCCGAAATGCATCTCCTGCCCGGCCTCTTCATATGTTTTATCCGAATAATAAGGACTGTCCGCCCTGTAAAGCTCTTCCTTTGTCATGCCTCTTCCGTCATCCTTCACATATATAAAAAGACCGTCCCCTTCCTTAACTGCCAGAATTTCAATCTTTTCCTTTCCATACCGCAGCGCATTGGATAAAAGGTTTCCCAGCACCTCCAGTATGATATTTTCGTCACAGTAAATTTCCCCTCCGTCAGACTCCATGGAAACGGCAATTTCCGGTGTATCTTCCCCCTCCATCCCCCTGGCAAAATCTGTAATTTTCTTTTTTATATCCTCCGTCTGATATTTCCGTTTCTTCACCTCCAGAACTTCAAAGCTGTCCACCTTTTTCATCGTTTCAGAAAAAGTTTTCAGGCGCAGGGCCTGCTCTTTCATGGACGACAGTCCCTCCATCAGCTTTTTTTCACTAATCTGCCCCGCAGGATAATATTCCATCAGCATATCCGCATAACCGGAAATCACGGTTAAAGGCGTCCGTAAATCATGGGCAAACGCCGCATTGATTTTTCTCTGCTCCTCCATCAGCTCCCACATATGTTTCTGGTTATCCACGACAGCTTTCCTCATCAGGTCCATGGCTTTACAGATTTCCCCCATTTCATCCGCACTGCCGTAAAAACAGGAAAAACTTAAATCATTCCGTTTTACCGCCTCCATCTCCAGCTTAAGCAGCAAAAGCGGCTCTTTGAGTCTGTTTTTATAATAAAAAAAAGAAACCAGAAAAACCGTAATCACAGAATAAGCCGGAATACAAAACATCTGGACAAAGGAAAGCATCTGAAAGAAAAAGGTATCCGTTTTCCCAAGTCTGATTAATCCATCCTCCCGTACCCGTACACTTCCCCTGGTTTTGTAGTATATCACAAAACTTCCGTCTCCTGCATACTGGTAATCCTCTTCAATTCCATTGACCCGCTTAATCAGGTTCTTCCAGTCATGACAGAGACCGATTGTGATGACAGATGCCAGCGCTGCGCCAAAAATCGCACACAGAAGATATACAACCATCGCTTTTTTCAGCGAAAAATTTTTTATTTTATATCTCCACGTTTGGTACAGTTTTTCTATCCAATCCATCGGTATCCCACTCCCCAGACCGTTTCCACCATCGTTTCATCCGAATATTTCCCAAGCTTCTGCCGGATTCTTCTGATATGTTCCGTGATAATGCTGTCTTCCCCGTCTTTGTCAAATCCCCATAGGCGTTCGTATATCATTTCCTTTGTAAATACCTGGTTTTTATGCCGGCTTAAAAATTCCACAATTTCATATTCCGTCTTTGTCAGGCGGACTGCTTCACTGCCAAACCTCACCTGCCTTGCAGAATAGGATATGGTAAATTCCCCTGCAAATCCCACGGCTTCCGGCTCCCTGCCTCTCTGCTGCCTCCGTAAATGCGCTGCCACCCGCTCTTTTAATTCCATCATGCCAAACGGTTTTTCAATGTAATCATCACCGCCGCAGCGGAATCCCCTGACCTTGTCCTCTTCTTCAATTCTTGCCGTCAGAAACAGGATGGGACAGTTGACAAATTCCCGGATACGTTCACAGACTTCATAGCCGTCCATTTCCGGCATATTCACGTCCAGGAGAATCAGGTCGCATCCCGCGGATATTTTCTCCAGCGCCTCCGCTCCGTTTTTTGCCGTGTATACCGTATAGCCCTCCAGCGAAAAATATGCTTTGAGCATTTCCCGGATTTCCTTTTCATCATCCACAATTAAAACTGATGTATTCACTGCAGTTCTCCTATAGTTGTTTTTATTTATTTTACCATATCGTCAATCTCTGATTGACGATGCGATATGTGCAATGCACTTTCATTTATTTTACCATATAATTCTCTATTTTTTCCCTACGGAAGAACTGTTTATTCCATAAAAAACGGACAGCTGCAAACCTTTATGGTCCACGCTGTCCCGAATCATGCTCTATCCACTGATAAGCTCCATGCCACCACATAATATCTTTTCCCCTCAGATAACAAAACCACTATGTTATTTTCTGGAATATCCCTGCCTAATTTACGGCTTAAATATGCGGCATCAGCTTCTATCTGACCTGCTCTTCCAGCTCTCGTATTACTGATAACGGCAAATCCAGATATTCTGCTATTTCTTCCCTGGTCAGTTTTCCTCTTTCCAGCATACGCACAGCCGCCATTTTCTTTTCATCCGTCACAAAATCAGTAATCATTTCTTCCATCGCTTTACACATAGATCGTATGCCCTCCTTGTCCTTTTTAAAGTAATTTGCTGCATCGGCAAGTTCCTTAAAAATCATATCGTCCGGTTCTGAAACTGAAAAATCATGCATGAGCTTTCCCAGGTCTGTATCATCCCTATAAGAAGCATTCACATAAATGATATGGGATCCGTCATTAAAATATTCTTCCGTTTCTTTTATATACCGGTCAATATGATAAATTGGTTTATTACCACCAATGACGTCACTCTCTGTAATAAATACAACATATGTTTCTGCAAGATTCTCCACTTCAAAACCTGCTGGAAGAATATCGCTGTCTATCAGACTGCTGTTGTATCTTGCACGTCTTGCCCCCGCTCCTTTTTCATCCCTTTGAATTTCAATATTATATTTTCTGCCCCTGCTGTCAGTTGCATAAATATCAAGCCTTAAGGACCGTCCTTTGATATTTTTCATACTGTATTGTGTCTGTACCTTCTCCACTTTCATATCAGGCTTTTCCAGTACAATACGAAGCACAAGCTCAGTAGCTTTTTTATTGTCTTCAAAACACTTTGTCATAAAATCACATCCAGCAGCCGGAAATTTCTGATTCGCTGCAGCATTTCTTCATGCTTTTGTTCTTTTGTCATTACATAACCCAAGTTGATATCTCACTTTCCTATAAATAACTTTCCTATATTCATAATATCACTAAATCCCTGTTTTTTCAAACAGTTTCCAGGTCGTGCCAATCCCCCATTATACCTCTGCTATATCAAAAACAATTGTTCATTTTTTATTTTTCGCAGGTTTAAGTTGACACACGACATACTGTGTGGTACGATATACCGCAAGGAGGGAAGATACATTGAATATTGATGAATGGAAATCGCAAATCAAACGGGGAACCCTGGAATACTCCATTCTGCTGATGATACAGGCACACAGCAGTTACGGCTACGAAATTATTAACAGATTAAACGAGTGGGATATTTTATCAGCAAAGGAAAGCACGGTTTACCCGCTGCTGCGGCGGTTATTAAAAGAAGAATACTTAACATCCTCGTGGCAGGAAACAGCAGAAGGCTTACCGCCCAGAAAGTATTACACCATCACAGACACCGGCAGAAAATACCTGGATGCCATGTCCGTGGAATGGGACAATTTAATTTCAGCAATCAAAAAAATAAAAGGAGAATAAAACTATGGATACGATTTTAAGCAGCTATCTTGACAAGACAGACAGATATTTAAAACCCATGCCTGCATCAGAACGCAGCGATATTATTCAGGAAATAAAAAGTGAGATTTCAGAACTGCAGAAGACGGAACACCTCTCCAGCGAACAGATTGTGGCGCGTCTGGGAGACCCGAAGGAACTGGCATCTGCATACCTGGGAGACGCCATTTCCAAAGGCAGCGGCTTTAGTTTTGGCAGATTCCTGACGGTTCTTGCATTTTACAGTGTCGTTGGTTTTTCCGGATTATTTGTCATACCAACACTCGGAATCATAGCTCCTGTATTTATGGTATGCGGGATTCTCTGTCCGGTTGCCGGACTGTTCAAGGCAGTTGTCGGGCTGCTGAACCTTAAAATTCCTTTTGCAGGGCATATTGTATTTATGTACGGCTCCTCGGAAGCCGGACCTGTAATGACATTTTTTCTGGCGCTTTTCACCGGAATCTTTCTGTTTGCCGCCGGTTACGGGGCATGGAAGCTGCTGGTTTACTATGTCAGAACAGTAAGCAGAACCCGCCGGAAACTCTAGCGGGTCCTGCCATTTGCTGCTTATGAAAATGAAAAGCTGGTAAACACACCGGCTTTGGAAACGCTGTCCACATGGATGTATACGTCCATGCAGGTACAGCCGTCTTTCTCATATACATATTCAAAACAGCCTAACACATTTTCCTGTGGTTTTTCCTTAAACCCGTTTGCCTCCAGATATTCCATAATACGCTTATAGGCGTTTGGAATACGGTCAAATGCCGCCGCAAACGGGTCGTAAACAGTAATTACCGCATAGTCGGCCTCTTCCTGCTTCACAAAATGCACATTCCCCGGACAGGACGGCTCAAATTCCTCCGGCAGAATATATGCCGCCACATACCCCCGCAGTCCGAAACGGTTCTGCTGTTCCATGGAAACAAACGGGAAATCCCAGCCAATACGTTTTGCATCGGGCTTTATCTTAAAAAGCCCTGCCTGCTCTGCCCAGCGGTCCATGTAATCATTTGCATTATCCTCCGGATTCGGGGTAACCATAACATACTGCGCCATGTGAAACGGCCTTACGGTCCTGATCTGAATTTCCGAATAAATTTCACTGTACGCAGACAAATCCTCCCTCACAAGCGCATCCAGCTTACATGCAAACATATCGCTTAATCCTATCAGCTTGTCCATCTCCGGAACCACCTCGTCCGCCTCCCATTTTGAAACGGTCTGCCGTGATACAGACATACGTTCTGCAAGCTGCTCCTGTGTGACCTTCTGCTGTTTCCGCAGATACTGAATATTTTTTCCCAGACTCATAAGCATCCTCCTTAAACTGTTGTAACTGCTGTAAGCTTATTATTACAAATCAGGAAAAACGAATCCACCATACAGAAATTGCATTTTTATTTAAGAATGTAAACTGGCGGTTTACATGGCAGGACATCCTGCTCCCGGTCCGGATTCAAACCTCATTTCCTCCCCGATGACAACAGCTTTCGCATCTGTACCATGACCGATATCTGGTGTAACTGCAATGGGAAGGTCTTTTCCGGCAATTTTTTTCAAAAGCCTTCCGGCTTCCTCCGTGCCGGATTCCTGTTCCAGCTGTGTAAACGTCCCCAGCAAAACACCCGCCGCCTTTTCAAACGCGCCCAGCTGCTGCAGCTGGCATAAATACGTTTCTATACGGGAAACACCCCCGCTTAAGCTTTCCAGCAGTAAAATCTTCCCTTCCATGTCCGGCATATATTCTGTTCCTGCAAGCTTTAAAAAACAGCGGATATTTCCTCCGACAACAATTCCCTGCATCTGCTTTCGCTGGATAAAACGGTAATTTATCCGGAACAGATCAAGCCCCTGTTCCACAACGGTGTTTTTAAAATCACGCATCTGCTGTTCCTTAAAATCGTAAACCATATTGCGAATCTGGTACAGCACAGAAGGCTTTTTTGTTTTCGCATAAATGGCATTCAATACGGTTGTCAAATCACTGTATCCCCAGAATCTTTTTCCGGTGCTTTTGATATATTCATAGTCCAGGTACGGCAGAATACCGTTTGCCGCGTCCCCGCCGGAAATATCAAATATTTCCGTGATTTCACTGTCCTGGTAAAAACCCATCAGGGCACTGGCACGCTCTTTTGCCGTCCCGCTGAATGTACCGTCTTTTTCAAAGATAAATTCACTAAATTCCGGCTGTATTCCCATATCTAACAATACGTTTTCGAGATTCTTTAAATTTCCTGCCCATTCTTTTTTCTGTCCGTCGGAACAGCATACGATTCCTGCTTTTTGTGTTCTGTTAGTCATTTCCAGTTACCATTTTCCCTTCAGAAATTATGATACCATCCTGTATTACAGACTTCCCACATGCGGCTCTTTATAAACCTGTACATTGCCGGAAAAAACCGGGTCTTTTTCAGGATTCCCGTATATATAAATTCTTTTCAGTTTCTTACAGGAGTCCAGCGGGGAATAATCCGTTATTTTATTTCCCTGCAGGTTAATTGCCTCCAGATTCTGAAGGTCTGCAGTAAAGCCAATGTCTTCTATCCCGTTTCCCTTAAGATCCAGCTTTTTTAAATTCGGATAATGCAGCAGGATCTTAAAATCTTCTTCTTTTTTGGAATTATCTGCATTAATCCAAGCGGTCATCTTGATTTTCTCAACCGATAAATTATCCTCAAGCACGCCGGGATTTAAAAACAGCTTCGTCCTGTCCGGGCTGATTCCCGTATCCCCAATGGAAATCTCCTTCATCCCCGGTTTATTAAAAACAGATTCCATACCGGTAATGCCGTCCCCCCAGAAATCTTCAATTGAAAGTTTTTCCAGTTTTGGCATCCCCGCCAGTCCGGACACATCAACAGGATTTCCCGCCCTGGCAAAAATTTTCAGCCTGAGGTCCAGCGCCTTTAAACTGGTCAGCTGCTGCAGCTGCTGCAGTTTTTCCTCCTGGTCAATATCCAGGTTGACTTCTTCCAGCTGCTTCATTTCAAAGAGGGGTTCGATTTCAACTTCCCCATTATCCGTAAAATACAGTTTTTTTAAGTCCGGTACCTCAGCCAGCATGGAGAGGTCCCCACTCTCTCCGATTTCTGTACAAAGCTCTTCCAGTTTTGGCATTTTCCCCAGAAAAGCACTGTCCTTCAGCATGACCCCACTGACATAAAGGCTTCTGACGCTGCCAAGCTTTTCCAGTTCCTTAAGCCCGGCACTGACCGTACCGGATTTTAAATATATAATTCTTAAGCGGGTACAGTTTCCAATCCCCGTAATATCCAGCGTCCCGTCTGGACCGGGGTAACCGTCAGCCACAATTTCTTCCAGATTTTTATATTCCCCGATTCCTTCCAGGTTTCCGTTCTGTGCGCCCATGTGGAGCACCCTGACGTACTCAGGCTCAAAACATGCCGTTACATTCTTAAGGGACTCACTGGTTTCAATATAACTGATTTTTGCCTCTTTGGAATATTTCATCTGGGAAAGCCACAGCGTGTTACTGTTGTCTATCCTTGTCAGTCCGGTAAACATCGTAAAATCCGACGGCCAGCTGGCTTTGCTGCTGTGGTATGTCCATGTCTCTATGGTATCCTGAAACGTTTCCTCGCTCTCACAGTCCTCATAATTGGTAAAGCTGTACTTTATGACATGAAACCCGTCGTTTACATCCCTGTCACTGTCATAACGGATATAACGGATACTGGCAAACTCCTTATCTGTAATATCCTTATATTCCTTTCCAAAAATATCCTTGCAGAAAATGGCAAGAAGCTCCCCGTTTTCTTCAAACGCTGCATCCCGGTCCGAGGAAGAGAGTACGGAAAAATTCGCCGCAAGGTTTACGCCCAGAATTACCAGTACCGTTATGACTGCAATCACAAGAAACCACACCAACACCTTTTTTGTGGATCTGATGGTCTGGTTTACTTCTTCCGCGCCTTCGTAATCAATATTAATATTAATTACGACTCCCTTTGCTTCATCGACCAGAAATGTCTGGCCGCAGTAAGGACATCTTGCATGTGTCCTGTCTGTCAGCGTAAGCCCCCCGCCGCAGTTGGTGCATATGAGCTGAACCAGTTCGGCAGCCGTATTGTCAGCTGATGTATGTACCGTGTACGGTTGATCCTCTTTTTTCATTTATTCTCTCCTGATTTCAATCTTTCCTTCGTATGTTTCCTGCAGCTGTGCCCACTGTTCTTCCGTAATATACCAGATACTGCTTCCTGATATGGTCAGTTTCTTTAAAGAGGGAAGGGATAATAACTCCTCCATGTTTTCATAAACTTTTTCCTCATCCATCACAAGGTCTTTCAGTGAAAGCTCTTCAAGGGCTTTCATGTTTTTAAAATCGTTTACATTTTTTAAAACGGCATCCTGTAATGTAAAGACTTTCACATCCGTTAAATCCTTAAGAAAAGAATAATCCCTCAGGTCCTGGGCGTTATTTATCACAACTTCTTCTATCGTATCCGGATTTAAGGAAGAAAAAAACTTTGATTTTCCGTATCTGGAAAGTCCGTCATTGCAGGAAATATAGCGTAACTGGTTTTCCTTTGGCAGCACATAGTTTTCCCATGCTTCCGTATAAAGCTCCACCCTTGTCAGCCCGGAAAAATATTCCAGGTTCGCCGGGGAAAAATCTTCCCTTATGGCAGTCACCTCCACGGTTTCCAACGTTTTCTCATAACTTTCCCGGTTATCATATTCATAGTAGTCTTCAAAGCTGTAGGTAAACTGATAGGTTTTGTCTTTTTCAATTTTCAGGTAGCGTATCTTTTTCAAATCCTCAGCGGAGATCTGCGGAAGGGGCCTGTCATATACTTCCAGCAGAAAATCCCTGAACGCAACGGAAAAACGGCTGGCTTTTTCTGCCAGTCTTCCCGTGTAAATTTCGTATGCTGCCACAGCGACCAGTACGGCAGCTATCACTGCAGCCGCAATCATGACAATAATTCTGGAAACCGTAAGGCGGATACTGACCCTGTGGGTTTTGTCCGTTGAGATATAGTATTCCTGCCCACAGTTTTCACAGTAGTATGTCAGTTTATTTTTTAATCTCAAGCTTCCCCCGCAGGAGGAACATTTCTCTTTGATACCTGTATTCCCCATATCACGCTTTCCCTGGTTACTGCCGCCTTTCTGTTCTTCATGCAAATCAACGAACTTCCTAATGCATCCTTTGCATTAAAATCCCCTGCAAACATAACATCTACAGGGGAAAGGTGAAAATATAAATTTATAATAATGCAGGAGATGGGACTTGAACCCACACGATATTGCTACCACAGGCACCTGAAGCCTGCGCGTCTGCCAATTCCGCCACTCCTGCGAACAAATGATATTTTATCTAATCTCAGAACAAATGTCAAGGGGTAAATGTAAAATAAATGAACGAATATATATTTTTTTAAATTTGAAAATAGGCATTGACAATTACCGGGATGTCTGGTATTATATTCAAGTCGCTAAGGCATGCGGAAGTGTCGGAACTGGCAGACGAGCAAGACTAAGGATCTTGTGTTCATTGCGAACGTGTGGGTTCAAGTCCCATCTTCCGCATTTAACCCTTGGGAAGCCTTGTAAATCATGGATTTGCAGGGTTTTTTCTTTTCTAAAATTTTCTATTTGTCTCTTTTTTACTCGTAAGACCGCTTGATGGTTTTCTGAGCGTCTTAAGAAAGGAGCGTTCCCATGAAAAAATTATCCCTTAAAAACTCAGACAACTTAACTGCAGATGAAGCGTTTGCGGATTTCAAAGGACACTGCCGGATTAAAAATCTGTCTGGGGAATCGTCCGCACCGAATGGTGGGCGGTGTGAATTTTAAACCTTTAATGTTTTAAAATATGCCATTCAGAAAATCTATTATCTTACCGTTTTAGTATGTATAATCACGTTGCCTTGTAAGAATGCTTTCCCAATCACGTTCCTCTCTCAACACCCTTAAGACATGGAT
>CAJUND010000035.1 GCA_910587655.1 uncultured Agathobacter sp.
GGATATGAATGTCGTCCCCCATATGATGATGGTGAACAGCGCCGCCAGATGCCCGCAGCAGCGTTGACATGCTAAGCCCGGCGTGGCGGCATAACTCCCCCATTCCTTTCATGACCATCTCATGCAGCGAACGCAGATGACAGGCTATCTCCTCATCACAGATAATATTCTTTGAAAATCCCGGAAGTTCCCGTTCCCCCATAACTTCCTCCGACAGATCAAGCATGACCTCCTTAGAAATATTAAATCCCCGGTAATCAAATGTCCCTTCATCATTCTGTACACAGGCATGGTTATCTCCCGGATTGAAAAGCACGATGCTTCCCTTCTCTATGGCATACTCGCTGTTCCTGCAGGATAGTACCCGCTCCCCATCCTCCACAAATCCAATCACATAATGTTCATGAAAATGGTTTGGAAACGGCTGCACGATTCCCTCAAAACGGTATGCCTCCATCCTCAATTCATCATCATATACCACTGTCCTTACTTCTTTCTTCATGTGGATTTCCTCCTTGTCAAGAGCCATTTTACCTCTTATTTTTTCCTGCGTCTTGTAAAATATCTTCATTTTTCAGATTTCTAAAAACACAAAAAGCGGAATCCACCACCCACCGTGATGAACCCCACCCTGATTTCAATCCGACAAATTGCGCTCTTGCTAAACCAATGCTATTTAATGGTGGTATCCAAAATACTAACGGCATCCATCCAGCTCACATAACGCCGTATATTCCCTGAGATACATTCCTCTTTTCATTTCATCAGTATCCGCATAATCCCGATATTTTGAAAAGATTTCTTTTATTTCTTCAAGCGGAATCCATCTTGACTCCATGCCGACAGCTTTTTCACGTTCTGTAAGATGGCGCTCCGTTTCACCAGTAACCCTTCCTGTGAAGTAGCGGTTCACCCACTTCCAGTCCTCATAGTATTCATTAATTTCAAGCAGACATTCAGAGAGGTCAGTCACAATTCCCGTTTCCTCGGCAACCTCCCTGATACAGCATTCTTTTTCCGATTCCAGACCTTCAATTCCCCCGCCCGGAATCATCCACTGGTCTGTGACCGTTTCATAAGAAAGAAGCATTTTTCCTTCTTTTATAATTACTGCCCGGCATGCCAGCCTGGTCTTATCCCACTGTCCGGAATAATTATCCCCTGTAATATTAATTATTTTCATAATGTTCCCTTCATTTCTACTCTTTTATAAAGCGGCTGTCCGCCTCCGGTATCCCGCCCTCGTCAGACACATACCGCTCCACCCTCATATGCAGGTCATACTTCACCCTAAGCTCCGCAATCTTCTCCATCATCGGGGAAGCATGATGTCTGTCAATCGCCTCCTGGTCTTTCCAGCTGTCAATCAGCAGCACCGTTTCCGGGTCTGCCATTGGAAAAAAATACTCATACCGAAGGTTTCCCACTTCCCTGCGGATTTCCGCAGCAGTCCCGCTTTTTTCCATTTCCTCTGCAAATTTTCCCGCATTACCGTCTGTGCCGGTATAATAAATATTTACAACTATGTTCATGCCCGTTCCCCCTGCAGTATCATACCCTGCCGTCAATCTCTGATTGATAACACTATTTAATAAGTATAGCACCTTTGGGATTACCTGCATAGGAATTTTCCCAGAATTCTTCAACCTCTTTCAATATTTCTTCATGGGGAAGAATTGTAGCTTCCTCGATACTGATGCCGGTTTTTTGCAGGAAATATTTAATCAGGTAATATCCGACGGCATATCCCGCACAATAGGGCAGGCCTGCTTCAGGAAAGCATTGCATTCTCGCCATTTCATCGCCGTACAGATAGGCTGTGATGTTTTCAAAACCCGTTGCATTCAGACCGTCATAAATAATCTCTTTGATCAGCGGTAATAGTTCAGGATTTGTTTTGCCCACCCATGGTCCTAAAAATTCTCCGCCATATATTGCCGTAGCAAAATTCTCTGCCAAACCCTCTCCCACAAGCATCTCGCCAAGGGTGATGTCGTTCGTCTATTTAATAAACTGATATCTGACATTATGGTTTGTTTCATGTGCAAGCGCGGCAGGAAGTTTTTTCAGATTATTTTCATTTGGCACCAGCCATCCCATTACGAAGCCGGGGATACCTCCGTCTCCGCAATAGCCCTCATTCATTTTCGTATAAGCATTCTCCGGATTTGCAAGAAAAACAGAAAACAGGTACTCCTGAACTTTGAGTTCAATCCCCCTGCTGCGAAAACGCTCCAGGGCGTTTTCGACAGATTTATGACAGATATCTTTCCCTGCACCTCCTTTGCATCAGGCGGCAGATGCCGGAGTGTTCCAAGTTCCGAAAACCTGTCCAGTAACTGGCTGGCTGTCTCTTTTTGTTCCTCTTTTGACTGTGCTGCCGATTTTTGCTCATACTCCTGATACTCTTTTGTTTTTCCCCACCTTGCTTTCACTTCTGCTTTATAATGTTCAATCTCACTTTTGTCAAAAGCTTCAAAATTCATTGTTGTTACCCCTTTGCTTTGAATTTCACGGGCAAGGATAATCAGTTCGCCTATATGCTTAAACGGCAAAGTGCTATATCGTCATACATTCGATAGCCTGCAGCGGTTACTTTCGCAGGCTTTAAAAGTCCGATTGCATCATAGTGGTGCATTGTGCGCACACTAACACCTGTGAGTTTACTGACTTCTTTTACTGTTCGCATAATTGATTCCTCCCGTGTAATTCCAGTTTAAACTATTACGTTACGTCAGTGTCAATCGGATTTTTCACTTTTTATTTTTTAATTATCCACTATCGTTTCCTGGTTAGTGTCATTCCTGCTGTCACTCAGACTCCTGAATAAATTTATCCGAAGTTCAATCTCCATATCAACAAACTCAGGCTCAGGAAGTCCGTACTCCTTCATTTCCCGAAACAGCCTTGGAACGCTTGTGCCATTTCCTTGTTCTGCAGGGACCAAAGAGACATTCCGGGGCTGGTGCAATGATATTGAAAGAAAAATGGATTTCTGCTCCTCCTATATTTTTACCTTCACCAATTCAATCCCTTCTTTTTTACCAAGATTCCGGCTGTATTTTTTACTGTCCGGATTGTTCCAGTGTTCATGCACTCCAAGGTTTGTAACCTTTTTTCCATTTCCGTTTTTATATATGTTTCCGGAAGGCGCGTTCTTTACCAGTGCGGCCTCATGCAGATAATTTTCTACTGTGGCATTATCTTTCAGGCTGCCGTTTACTTCCGTCACTGCCGGTTCGTTCATTAAAAAATCAGCGCCAACAGAATCAATCGCCACCGGGTCCTGTGAGACAAAGATACTTGATGTATAATGTCCATGAAAAGGGCTCTGTTTCCACCTTGCATTGCTGCCGCTGATATCAGCCCCTTCCGGGGGACGCATTTCATTCCCGTTATAAAAGAACCGAAATGATTTTTTCCGCAGAGAGTAATTCCATAACTGTGTCCCTTTAAATTTGCAAAATTGATGACATACTCTGCCTGCGTCACACAGGTTGGCAGATAATTCACAGCACCACTGAAAGAATATGACCATTGAATTGGGTGTTTCTTGTCGGCAATCCCATTATCCCTGTCCACAAAACGGACTCCTTTCAGTTTCCCTTCCGTACACATTTCAACCATATAAGTGGGAAAAACACGGGATACATCATATACGGTAATATCTGACGGCTCCACACCGGCATCCGTTACCAGCGAAGTCAGCAGTACCTTCAAAAGAACCGGATTTGTATAACTCATTTTCGTCCTGCCGCTCCTGTCATCATCAAATACACCGGAACCGTTGATATTTGCCTTGATGGCAATCTTTTCCCCCTTTTTATATTTCTTTTTCCCTTTTCCCAGTCTCTTATTCTGTGCCTGAAACATTTTCTGCCATCCTGCTTCTGCTTTCTTTTCACCACCCAGCGAAGCAATGCTTTTACGGAACATTTTCATAATTATTTTCTCATCAAAATGCTCCGTTTTCCACCAGTAGCCTTTCCCATCCCAGCTGACGGATTTCGGATTATGGCTCCAGACAACCCTTCCGGGTTTTGCCCCGATTCCCTTACCATAGGGCTTATGTTTTGGATAAACCTGCTTATTTTTACTCACAGTTTCTACTGGTTTATGGGTTTCCGTCATTTTCTTTCCGCCCTTTTTATTTATAGTGATGCTGGTTTTGCCAAGGGCAATTTTACCAGAGTTTCCTGCGGCATATGCCCCGGCAGAAACCAAAGGCAGCGTCATGGCAACGATTACTGCAGACACTGCCAGCCAGTGCCTGTAAATCTTTTTGTCCCTGCTCTGTCTCATGGTTTACCTCCATTTCTCTGTGCCAGTCATGTTTCTCATTCCGGTCAATCCTGCGTTTCTTTCGGAAAAAATTATTTTTAACGGTATGACTGATCAAAGATTCCTGCGCATTCCTCATTTGTCATCTCACAGGGATTAGAGAGGAACAGACCGCCCATCGTTTCCCTCGCATTGACTGCCAGCGTCATGGACTCCTCCGGTTTGAAACCATAATCACTCATCTTCAAATCATCCACACCGCAGTCTTTCTGCAGTTTCATAAGCGCCGTAATAAAATCTTCCGGCTTGTCGGCATCCGGGATTCCCATCGCCCTTGCCATCTTGATAAACTGCCCGTCGCAGGCATGTTTTTCAATGAAAAACTCTGCAAATGCCTTTGATATCATAATCAGCCCGGCGCCATGCGGCAGATTGTGATGGTATGCGCTCATGGCATGCTCCATCGAATGCTGCGCCGTTGTATTTGTAAGCTGCATTGTAATTCCGGCAATCGTACTGCCATATGCCACATGCTCACGCGCCTCCAGGTCATTCCCATCCCAAACCGCGCGGGGCAGATACTTTGCAATGCTCTCAATCGCAGAGAGGGCAATCGTCTCACTCAGAATATTAATTCCATTGGAAATCATAACCTCCGTATTGTGGAACAGTGCATCAAATCCCTGATATGCCGTATATTCCGGCGGTACTGTTTTCATCAGCTCCGGGTCCACAATCGCAAGCACCGGAACGATGGACGGGTCTCCAAAGCCAATTTTTTCATTTGTCTGGTGGTTGGAAATCACACCCCAGCAGTTGATTTCAGAACCGGTTCCTGAACTTGTTGCAATCGTTACAATCGGCAGTGCCGGATTTACAAGAGGCTGTGCTTTGCCGGTTCCGCCATTCACATAATCCCACAAGTCACCCGGATTGGTTGCCATCGCCGCTACCGCCACAGAAGAATCCAGCACTGCCCCGCCACCTAAAGCGACAATGAAATCGCAGCCGTTTTCTTTTGCAAATGCAGCTGCCTCCATGACAACTTCCTTTGATGGATTTTCATGAATACTGGCACAGACGGCATATTCCACGCCTGCCTCTTTTAACTGTTTTTCCACACGCTCCAGCGTCCCGTATTTTTTTACGGAAGTGCCATTGGAAATGAAAAGCAAAGCCTTATTTCCAACCTTTCCGCTGTTTTTCTTTGCCAGAAGTTCGCTTCCAAGGTCATTCAGTTTTCCTGCTCCAAAAATCAAATTTGTCGGGTTGTTAAAGTTAAAATTCATGTTCATATTCCATTCCTCCTAAAATTATTTGTTTTCTTCTTTTTTCATTGCGTATACCAGATAGTCGAGGCAGTCAATCTTTTGCTGGCTGACATTCCATCCACATGACCACCTCCTCTTTACACTTTTATGATAGGTATCAGGCTGTGAAATAGCAAATACTTAAACTGTAAATCATGTTATGCTTTACAGACATATCATAATTATGTACAATATACATATCAAAGAAGAGCGGAGGAGAACCCATGGAAATCCGGGTATTACGGTATTTTTTAGCAATCGCAAGAGAAGGCAGCATCACAAACGCCGCTAATTTTCTGCATGTGACACAGCCTACCCTCTCCCGTCAGATTCATGATCTGGAAAAGGAACTGGGGCAAAAACTGTTTACCAGGGGCAGTCACAGCATGACACTGACGGCAGAAGGAATGATTCTGCGGAAACGGGCGGAAGAAATCATATCTATGGTGGATAAGACAGAGGCAGAATTTAATTATATGGAAAATGCAGTTGGCGGGGATATTTACATCGGCGGCGGTGAGACGGATGCCGTCAAGCTGATTGCAAATATAGCAAAAGATTTGCGCGCGAACTATCCCGGCATCCGCTACCATCTTTACAGCGGCAATTCCGAGGATGTGACGGAACGCCTTGACAAAGGGCTTTTAGATTTTGGTATCTTAATCCAGCCTGCCAATATTACAAAATACGATTATATCAATATTCCCGCAAAAGACACCTGGGGAGTTGTCATGAGAAAAGACAGCCCCTTGGCAAAAAAAGAGGCTGTTTTCAAAGAAGATTTGCTGGACGTCCCCTTAATCTGTTCCAGGCAGGCGATTTCCCATGAACGTTCCCAGAATGAATTTGCAGACTGGTTCGGAGAAGATTTTGAAAGGCTGGATATTGTCACTACCTTTAACCTTGTATACAATGCCACTATCATGGTTGAGGCGGGTATCGGCTATGCAGTAACGATTGATAAGATTGCCAACACATCAGAAAGCAGCAGTCTCTGTTTCCGCCCACTGGAACCCCGGCTGGATTCCGGACTGAATATCGTCTGGAAAAAATACCAGGTTTTTTCATCTGCTGCCGAAGTGTTTCTGGAAAGGCTGCGGCAGGAGTTTGGGAATTAGAACACGGTCAAAAAGGAAGGAAAAAATATACCTACCATCCCAGTTCCAACAGCCAGTTATTTAATAATCTCTCCCTGATTTCCAGGTCTTTGGGACTTATATACTCGCCCTTAATGCTGCCATCTACAATATACAGCACTCTGGAACACTTTGAAGCCACCTTTGCATCATGGGTTACCATCATAATCGTTGTTCCTTCTTCGTTTAACTTTACCAGCTCCTCCATTACCTCATCTGACGCAGCTCTGTTCAAAGCTCCCGTAGGTTCATCCGCAAATAAAACCTTAGGACTGTTCATCATACTTCTGCAGATACAGGCTCTCTGAAGCTGCCCTCCCGAAACTTCATTGATGTCGTTATCAGCAATGTCAATAATCCCCAGCTTACGCATGAAGTCCTGTCCGCGCCTCGCCGTTTCCTTACGTGTCTCGGTATTTTTCCTGGACTGTACTGCAGGAAGGATAATATTGTCGAGAACGGTCAGATTTTTCAGCATATACATCTGCTGGAAAATAAAGCCCATTTCATCAAGACGCAGGTCTGCAAGCTCCTTTTCACTCATTTTTGCAATGTTCTTTCCACAGAATTCTGCTTCGCCTGCGGTAATCGAATCCATGCCCGAAACGGCATACAGGAGGGTTGATTTCCCCGAGCCCGACGGCCCCATAACGGCTACCATTTCGCCTTCGGAAACGGTAAAGTTTACATTTTTCAAAACGTTGTTCTGGCGTTTGTTTACGATATATGTTTTGCAGAGGTCTTTTACTTCTAAGATATTCATAATAATTTCCTTTCTTATTTCATAGTTATTCAATGTTAGCAGTGTCGGCTGACTTGATTTTTCCTGTGTAAAGTGAGGTCAGGAATGCACTTACGCCTGTTGTGGCAAGAATGATTACAGGGAAGATCAGATACATTTCAACAGGACTGATAACGTAGGAGGGGGCAAGCTCCATACCCGCTATTTTAAAAATCGGATCAAAACATAAGTGGGTAAGCGGTACTGCAAAAATTTCCCCCATAATGACTGCAGTCATTCCCACAAATACAAATCGCAATGCGTGGTATGCATAGATTTTTCCGTTTCGTGTGCCTACAGCTTTCATGAGTGCGATTTCGCCCTGCTCCTTTGCGATAAAAGAACGCTCCATAAGTACGGTTATGAGTGCTGCTAATACGATTGTGAGAACAGCTACAAGGGATTTTACCGCATCAAGAGTTCCCCCGATACCGACCATATCCTCTACTGCTTCGGCGCAGGTTCTGATATTTCCATAATCGGGAAAAATCCTCTGAATTTCTTCTATTCTACGCTCAATTTCCTTTCGGTCCGGATGATCCGTAAAGGTAATCTGCGTATCGCCGCCTCCTCCTGCCTGACCGTAATTGATGTACGCATCGGTGTGAAGCCTGATATCGCTGCCCGCCATGTTAAAAGACTGGAAAAACGCCGAAATGATATATTCCTTATCTCCGTCAATGGTTTTTATCGTAACAGTATCACCAATCGTTGCATTCAGCTGATCCGCGGCAATCCGTGTAATCGCGATTTCATCGGTATTCTGCGGCGCTGTTCCTGCCGTGTATTCGTACATATCCATCGTGGAGCCTGTGCCCTGAAAGATACAGATATTATTGCCCTCGTTTTCTCCGAAAGAGACGGGCAGGAAAAACATCATTTCCTTATAGCATTTTGCGGGAATGCCATGCTGTGCAAGCGTCCGTTCCATTTCGTCAAGGTGCTTTTCAAGCTTTTCGTGTCCGTCTTCCATCATACATTCCGCAGTGATTTTACTGTTCAGATAGATATCGCAGTCCGCCCATCCAAGTGATGCGGCAAGACTGTCGCTGTTTAAGGTAGAAACCGTTGCTGAAAGTATCAGCAGAAGAGACAGACATAAGAAGAATGTAAGTGAGATAACGCCGTATCGCCTGGGGCTGCTTACAATGTCATTCAGTGCAAGGAATGGCGCCATGGAAAGCCTGGATTTTCCCAGACTCATAAGGCTCTTTTTACGGAAACGCTCCCCTGTCTGACCGTTTCGGATTGCGTCAATGGGCGTCAGTTTCTTTACCCTGCCTGTGCAGCCATAGCAGAACCATAAAATGACCGCAACGACAAGAATGGCACAAACAATGTTTACCACAGCCGGACTCTGATTTCCGACAATCATGTTCGGCGAAGAAACGCCCATAAGCATTTTACCGAAGGGGAAGCTTAAGGCAAGTCCGATTGCCGCACCGATGACAGAAAGTCCCATATATTTCACAAGGTATAAGCTCCGGATTTTAAAATTGCCGATGCCAATCGCCTTCATGACTCCGATTTCACGAAATTCCTCGGAAAGTGTAAAGGAAATGGTAAAACGTAAAACGACAAACGCTATCATAATGAGAATCATGCTTGCGATAAGCAGAATACCTACCATCATCATATCATAAGAATATAAGAATTTCATAAGGGTTCTGTCCATTGTAAGGGTGCTGTTTTCTGCGAGCGGCTTGATCTGCGACAGAGCCGTTTCCATATCGGAAGAATAGATGTAGACAAGCTTACCGCCGTAATACTTTTCTGTGTTTTCTGCGGAAAGGAAACTCTCAAAATCCTCCTTACTTATGATATAGCGGTAATCTGTTACCGACTTTGAACCCAAAAGCGCGTCCTTTATTTTATCTGCAAGAACAAATTCACGGCGCACACCGTTACATTCTATGGTAAGCCTGTCACCCACATCAACCCCGAGTTCGTCCGCCTCAATCTCCGTCATATAAAACTCACCCTGCCTGACCGTTTCAAGGATACTGCCATCGGAAAGAAAATAATTCATACAAATGTCGCTTTGAAGCAGATTCGTACCCTCAACAACGATATCCCCGTCCTCATAGATAAAATTCTCGGGCGATAAAAATAATACGTTTTCCGTTGCATAGCGCTCTACCGCACTTGCCGACCTTACTGTTTCATCAATGTCAATGGTGCAATTTTTATTCATGACAGTCGCAAAATAATCAGGCACTTTCGCCATTTCAAAGTAACTGTCCAGCGCTGTGGTAACATTTACAATATTGTTTACACTTGACGATACAAACATCGTGGCAAGAACAATAAATAATAGCAGAATCATATTCATTGCCCTTTTTCGTTTTAAGTCTTTTTTTAGTATGCTTAAATACATTCCTTTACTCCTTCTCCTGCTTTCAAATTGATTTACAGGAGATATACTAACACGGAAATTATTAAATAATCATTAAATACAAAACTTCAGAGTCCGTAAATCTGACCCTGAAGTTTCCATACCCATTATGCTTTTCTAATTACGATCGTCACACCAAAAACATCTTCATGCATTCCGGCAAAGATTTCGCCATCCATTTTACGCATCAGTGTTTTGCAGATATAAAGCCCCAGACCGCTTCCTTTTATACCGGTACTATTGCTTCCGCGGTAAAAGGAATCGAAAAGATTTGGAAGTTCCTCTTTTTTCAGACCGCACCCTGAGTTCTCTATCTCTATTAATTTGCAGTCCTCTTCCTCCCCAAACGAAATGTGGATACGCCTGCCATCACCGTATTTAATGGCGTTTTCCATGACATTCTGCAACACCTCAGCCATACGGTTCTTATCCCCTTTGACCAGGCATTCCGAAAATTCATCCACTTGAAATTCGGTGTGAATCACGGACAGCTTATCCTTATAATAACTTTCTGTGGCTTTGATAACCCCTGAAAGGTAATACTCACCCATATGCACTTCCAGATTCAGAAAATCTTCTCTGGATGCAGTTACAATTTCATTCACGTACCCCTTTATTTCTTCCACATTCCTTGCAATGCCATGCAAAGCTTCGTCTTTTCGCTCCTGCGTGTCATACAAATCTTCCGACAACGCTTTGGCATACAATTCAATGGAAGAAAGCGGCGTTTTAATATCATGGGACAAAGAAAGAATCAGTGTCTTCCTCTCCTTTTGAAATTCAAGTTCTTTCTCTTTTGTTTCCTCCAGCTTTTCGCGGAGCATGTCCATTCCCCACAGGAAGCGCCCAAACAGCTTGCTTTTTTCTTCTTTTACAGGCATGGATAAATTACCTTTCGCCAGCTCATAAGATAAATTACTCATATCCTGAAATGGTTTTAGGATTTTATGGTACACATACGCGAGCACAGTATTTGTCACAATCATCATACCAAACAACGAGAAATTTATATACAAAGGCAGATGCTTCCTTGTTTCCACTGCATATTCAATCCGGTACAGTTTACCGGCTATTTCTTCCACTAAATAATCGTGATCACAGGCTTCTCCGGCAACAAACTCCCTGATTCCTATGATTGTCTGATACTTATCGAAACTCATTGCTTCTATTTCGGAAGTCGCTGGTTTTTCTTCTTCTATTTCTTTTATCACACGCCTTGCTTCCACACGATATAATTTTCCGTCATTGTCATGATTCTGATAAATATACAGTATATTCGCTGACAGTATCAGTAATATCTCAGCAATGACAATCCAAAGCATAAAGATTTTAAACTTACTCAAACCGATACCCTACTCCCCACTCTGTCACAATATGTCTGGGCTTTTTCGGTTCTTCTTCTATTTTTTCCCTAAGCCACTTAATATGTACCGCCAGTGTCTGAATCTCCGAAGCACTGTCACTTCCCCAGACGGTATTGAACAAATACTCCTTCTTCATCGTTACATTCTTATTCTCGATGAGCAGCTTTAACAGTTCAAACTCCTTTTCGGTAACTACTTTTTTCTGCCCGTCTACATATACCGACTTTTGCACCGTATTCAACCGGATATTCCCCTCTACAATCTCTGCCTGTCCATATTTTCTTTTAAAAATGCCGTTAATTTTGGCAATTAAAATGTCCACATCATATGGTTTTTCAATGTAATCATCTGCGCCAAGATTTAAGCCTTTTAACTGGTCATTTTTTTCCGTCCTGGCACTGGCTATTAAAATATGGGTATTGGAAGTCTCCCTGATCTTAGAACAAACCGCAAATCCATTGATTCCCTGAAGCATAATATCCAGCACAATCAATTTAGCGCCATATTTTTCATACAGTTCCAGGGCTTTTTCACCGGTACATGCCACACTGACCGTGTAATTCTCCTTACGCAGAAAATCACACAGCAAAGTACCTATTTCTTTGTTATCTTCTACAATTAATATATCCAGCATCTTTCTTTCCTTAAAGTATTTTCTTTTTTGAGCATTACGTTTTCAATTTGAAACGGAATCTGCTTCATATCTGCAGTATAGCCCCGTCGTAACTATATCTCCTCCATTACATTCATAAGGTATTTCCTTTACAGATTGAAACCCCAATTTTTGAAGTACACGACCAGAAGCCGGATTTTCTACAGCATACGCGGTACAGATTTCTTTTATTTTCATTTCTTCAACTGCATATTCCATAACTGTACTCATAGCTTCTGTCGCATAACCGTTGCACCAGAATTTCTTTCCAAGATTATAGGAAATATCCCAGTGATTTTCTTCCTCATTAAAATAAATCAGGCAGGTTCCAATTATTTCTTTTGTGCTTTTCAAAATAACCATCCATCTGTTCCACTTGTCATTTTCCAAATTTCCAAGTTCAAATTTCACAAACTCTTCTGCTTCTTTTTTATCGCTGCTGGCTTTCCACCACATATATTTTGACACATTTTCATCCTGCATCCAGCAGTCAAAAATTATCTCTGTATCTTCTGAACGAATTTCTCTCAAAATCAATCGGTCTGTTTCCAGCTTAGGTGTCATCATATTTTTCTCCTTCAACTCCAATTCCTCACTTATCAGGCAGCAATTAACCGTTTTTACATTGATTTACTTTTCCTAAAATGTATCAATGACAAAATACCGACAGGAATGAAATAAGCACACCAGAATTCAAGTGCAATAACTGCGCCCATGTTAGTTCCCCCATCTGACATAGAACTGAACATACCTGTCATCGGCATAATAAAACAGGAAAAAAAGAATATTCCATGAGCCATCATCAGATATTTTAACCACTTATTTACTTTTGTTTCTGTATCAATTGTAAGTCCGGTAAAAAAAGTAGAAAGCGCCATCATACCATAGCCCAGCAAATCATAATTAAAAAATAATCCGCCTCTTGAAAAATCAAGTATTCTCCTCCCCTGCTCATCAAGTAGGTCCAGACGAACGGAAGTCGTCTGTGCAAAATACACGAGAAATACCAGAACTGCATAAACCGCAGCAAACGTCATTCCAACACTGGCTGCCACTCTGTGTTTTTCATCACTTTCATAAAAAAATCCGGCAGTCATCATGATATACCCAACAGGCAGTATCATACACACGAAATAGCTTCCAAAATCAAAGGGAATCAGCATACAGACGGCAAACAGTATTACCGTAATTGTTACAATCAAAGCTCCAGTTTCTGCTATTGTTTTATTCATATTAGTACCTCACGAAATTCCTGTGTTCTTAATTAATTCCCGTAAGATTAATTGCGATAATTACAATCAGCCAATATAGAAGATGAAACTTTGCAACCGCCCTGTTCAGCTCACCTGTCTGCGGATAAAGAACCATCGGAGCCGCCATATACAGGCTCTCGGAAACACTGTTCATACCGCAGTGCGTGGTTGGTCAAGTTATTTTGCCAATACCTCATAGGCCTCTCTGTTCTGTTTAATCAATCTTTTTGAAATACTCATTATATCTTCATCGGATGCAATGGTATCATCTTCTGCCTTGCTAAAATCAATCACAAGATATCTTGGTACATTGTTCTTGAGAATCACTGCTGTTCCATGTTCATCCACCAGCCTTGCAACTTTGGAAAAATTTTGGTTAGCCTCGGTAATAGACACTAATGTGTTTGTGTTAATCGTCATTTTTCAAACCTCCTGACGGTTTGATAGTTTTATTATATTCAGTTTCTAGGATAAATTCAACCTATTTTTCTGCACCTATTTCCCAGCCAGCATTGTCACAAAAACTAAATCCTCACATCCTTCCTCTCCATATTCTTATGAACATGACAAGGAGCGGTTTATGCAGAAACACTTAATGTCAAAATCAATGTCACTCCACATAAGACCGCCCACTTCTCAAATTCGAATTCCTATTAAAAACATAATATAAAACATTTCCTTATACCAGTTATGTTCTACCGTTTTCAAAAATGTATTCTGTTCTTCTGGAGAAAAATTTCTCATATCCAGTCTGATTTCCCGGTTCTTTACAGCTAATGCTAAAAGACATATCCGCAAAATCAATATCCAGTTCCGCCGCATATCCATCTTTTTCCCATTTAAAAACCATTCCCGCGCCTTTACATTCTACGGAAAGCCTGGACTGAAATCCGAACGCAGGAAATGTATTCCGAAACTGCAGCATCTCAAGCTGTTTTCGCACTACATTCCATGTAAGCCGCTCTTTGAGCATTGCTAATGTTAAGTTTGTACGGTTAATTTCCTTATGCCCTCCGGCTTTTGCCGCCTTTACCGCCTCATAATCATTTGTTCCGGCAAACAAATCCAGATACCAGATCTGCGGTTTTCCCGGCATAAATAACTGTATTGCCCTTGCGAGAAGCAGCGCCTCCTCTTTTTCTCCCAGTGCATTGAAATATGTGGTATTTACCTGGTAATACATATTTTTACTGCCGTGTAAATCCTTCACATAACCTCCCCGTTCCACCAATAGGGCAATCATCTGCCCAATCCGTTCCTCCGGCAGCAGCCCCTTCAAATCCAGGACGGGAATTCCATCATGACAGCCAAGCATGTTTACACTATGGATTTCTTTTTGTACCTGTTCTCTGGCCCAAAGCTCCAGATATGTCCCATCCTGATTTTCGATTGCATCAATCACCAGACCTGGCAGAAAAAAATCATAGGTAAGGTAGCCTTTGGCTGCAATCGTTTCATAGCGTTTTTCCTTATAACCGGCATGAATCTCTGGAAGTAAAACCATATCATATCCCTGCGCCAGATGATTCATCTGCTCAAGAAATTCCCATGTCTGCGGTTCATTTAAAAAATTTCTTTTTCCAGGTTCCTTGGGTGCATATGCAAAAGCATCCAGTCTCAGAATCCTCGTACCATATCCGGCAAGTTTTTCTATGGTTTCTTTGTAGAAATCCCATACTTTAGGAGATTTTATGTTCAAATCCATCTGCCCCGAATATCTTGTATGACAGTCTTCACCATCCCTGACTTCCTGATAAAAAGTATTCCAGTAGGGAGCCCTGCTGCCATCCGCAAATTCTACCATAAGAAACGGTAATTCCGGTTTCCTGAAAAACATGACATCCAGATACTCCTTTTCGGGCATAATATACCCTTCTTCCGTCATCTCTCCATATCCGGACCAGAATTCATTCCAGTCGATAAAAAAATCATGGTATTCCGACTTATTTCCCTTTTCCAGTAAATCCTGGAACTGGGGGGACGCTACAGAAGCATGGTTTAACACAAAGTCAAGCTTTAAGTACAGTTTTTTTCTGCCAAGCGCTTCCAGAACTTCCCTTGTTGCATATTTTTCTTCTAAGTCATAATCAATAACCGAAAACCCTCTGTCCAGATCGGAATGATAAATGCTGGGCAGAACATAGACCGCTGAAAATGCTCCGGAAAATTTACTGTCATCCAGCAGGTTACATAATATCTGCAGCTTACCGCCAAGGCTGTCCGGATACAGATTCAGCATCGGACCATTATCCATCTTAGTCTTTTTTAAAACCATTTTCCAGTCTCCCTTCATCCATTCAGGATACAGCCCTGCATATTCTGAAGCAGGTCGGCACAATGCAGGCTGGCATTAATTTTTTCCTGCTCTATCTGCAGTACCCTTGCAACAAACTGACTGTCTACTGCCGCATCCCTTTTTCGCTTTTTTCGGTTTTCCAACGTTTCCTTTGGGCTGCTTACAAGTACGACTGAAATATCAATTCCTTCCAGGGAACTGCTGTTTCCATGCGTCCATTCCAGAATCAGCACATTTTTATCGGATACGTCAGTTTCCTCATACCAGATTTCATGTTCCTTCCTGCCCATCTGGCGAAGCATAATCTGTCCAGCCCCTCCCTTATATGCACACAGGACGGCTGAGAGTTCTTCCAGCGCCGCTTCCTTTTCTGTTCCCAGATATTGTTTCAGGGCATTTTCCCCCGCTTTCTGGTAAACGGCAATCCATGGGTGTTCCATAACAAGGTCCCAATCTGCATCTTTGTTTTGCATTTGCAGATTCCTCAGTAAAACACTGACATTTCTGCTGTACAGTTTTTCTTCCAATAATGCGTGAAGTCCTGCCGTCCGGAAAATGCGCAGTCTTTCTGCATCATTATAAACCGGAATCCGGTGCGGGTAAGAATCGCCTGAGACTACAATTGCATTGATTCCCTGTCTGCCAAAACGTTCTTTTATCAGATAAGCCATTCCTGTTTTTCCCACTCCGGAACCGCCGGAAATAGAAATTACCAGACGCTTCCCGCATTTTTTCTGTTTCATTTTTTCCAGTATGGCAGGAAATAGTATTTCCGCATTATGAATTTGTCCATCTGCAAACTGCATCTGTTTTTCTACAGTGTCCATGTCATTTCCTCCATCCGCTTCCCAGCCTTTTTTATATCTTTATTCTGTTGCCTCAAACTGAATCTGGTATGCCTGATAATCCCCTAATCGCAGGGTAACCGGAAGTCCGCAGGACATCAGCGCTGCTCCGGAATATACGCTGCCCGACTCTGTATCCCGGTACTCCTTCGTCTCATCCAGGCCATCCAGTTTCACATAAATAACCGGCAGCGAGCCATGTATGTTCAGCATTACAACACTTAGCAATGCCTTACGCCTTCCGGCATCCACAACCATCCATGCCCCGAATTCATCTGTAAAAGGATTGCTCAGGCGGTAATAATCCCCCGACTGTAATAACGGTGCAGCCTCGTGATATCTGGAAATCTGCTCCCGTACCTGCGCTTTTTCCTCATCACTCAGTTTTCCCAGATCCATCTCATACCCAAAAGCTCCCGTCATGGAAACCACTCCACGGGTATGAAAGTCTGTCGTCCGCCCGGTCTGGTGATTGGGAACTGCCGAAATATGGGCTCCCATAACAGCCAGCGGATAACCAAAAGACGTCCCATACTGAATCCTTACCCTGTCTACTGCATCTGTATTGTCGCTGCACCAAATCTGCGGCGTATAATAAAGCATTCCCATATCAAAACGTCCGCCGCCCCCGGAACAGCCCTCCCATAAGATTTCGGGAAAATCAGCGGTCAGCTGTTCCAGCAGGCGGTACACGCCAAGCATGTAGTCATATAATACCGCCCCCTGCTTTACGGCGTAATTGGAATAAATATCCGAAAGACTTCTGTTCATGTCCCATTTCACATAATGAATCTCTCCCTGGGAGAGCACCGCAGCAATTTTCCCATACAGATAGGAAACCACCTTGGGATTGGCAAAATCAAGAATCAGCTGGTTCCGGGCACGAACCGGTTTCTTGCCTGGTATCTGCATAATCCATTCCGGATGGGTCCGGTATAATTCGCTGTCCTCGGAAACCATTTCCGGCTCTATCCAGATGCCGAACTGTACACCGGTTTCCTGAATTCTGTCTGCCAGTTCCCCCAGTGTGCATCCCAGTTTTTCTTCATTAACCTCCCAGTCCCCAAGAGAAGAATTATCATCATTACGGTGGCCAAACCAGCCGTCGTCCAGCACCACCATCTCTATGCCAAGTTCCGCCGCCTGCCTGGCAAGATTTACAATATCCTCTCCGGTAAAGTCAAAATAACAGGCCTCCCAGCTGTTGACTAATACCGGACGGATTTTATGCTGCCAGGCGCCACGGCAGATATGTTTGCTCACACACCGGTGGAACTGCTGGGATAACCGGTTCATCCCCTGTTCAGAATAGGACAACACAACTTCCGGTGCATAAAACACCTGATTTTTCTCCAGCGGATAGGAAAACTGCTCCTCGGAAAGTCCCATAAGAAAACGGGTCTGGTCGTACTGGTCCTTCTCTGTCTCGGCTCCAAAACTTCCGCTGTACACAAATGCGGCGCCATAACATTCTCCCCTGCGTTCGGAAGTGTCTTCCCCTGCAAGAATGATAAAGGGATTATACTGGTGGGAAGAACAGCCTCTTGTACTTCCCACCATCTGCCTTCCGTGGGACACCCTGGTTCTCTGCATATTGCGTTCCATCGCGTGTCTGCCATAAAAGGTTATCACATCATATGTTCCATAAAGAAAATCCAGACATGCACTTGCCAGCTTTTCTATATATACGGTTTTTGTCCCTTTGTTTTTCACCTGCACCGCCCTTGTTATCACATCGCAGTCCTCAAGCACACCATATAACAGGGAAACCTCCAGGCCCAGCCTTGCATCCTCCAGCACCACAGTCAGGGTCTGCGCATTTGTTCCATATGCGGCAGGAAGCCCTGGAATGCCGTATTTATGACCGGAAATCTCATGACGGAGATAACGAAGATCACAGCCATAGCAGTCATTTTCCTCGCGGACTTTAAACGCCACACTTCGGTAGTCCCCGTTTCCCAGTACCGGAAACTCCTGCGGCAGTGCGTCAAGGGAATACGTGCGGTCCGTTCCTGCCGTATGCGGATTTCCGGAAAATCCACGGTCAAAATAAGTAAGCATATATTCTGTGGATGCATCCATGGTTTTCCCATAATACAGATGCAGTAAATATTTCTGCCCATCTACTTTCATCTGATAGGTGGTGTTTTGTGTGTGGAGGAAAAAAATCTGCTTTTCCGCATCAAATAAAATCGCCATTCCAGTTCTCCTTCTTATACTTATTTTACTGCACCGTTGGCAACTCCCGCAATAATCTGTTTCTGGCATACCAGATAGAAAATAACAATCGGCAGCAGTGCCAGAAGATAAGATGCAAATGCCAGATTATAATTTGTACCAAACTGGCTCTGGAAATTAAGCTGTGCCAGCGGAAGCGTATTCTTGTCGCCGGACATAATAACCAGAGGGGTCATTACATCATTCCATGTTCCAAGAGCCGTTAAAATAGCTACTGTCGCATGCATAGGACGCATATTCGGAAAAATAATCCTCCAGAAAGTCCTCCACGCTGACGCCCCGTCCACACAGACGGCCTCTTCCAGCGCCAGCGGAAGATTGGATAAATAGCCCGAATACAGCATCGTGTTCATCGGCATATAAAATACGGTATACAGTAAAACCACTCCGACCCCGTTTGAAATCCCCATACGGGCAGTCTGTTTTACAAGCGGCATCATTAAAATGGCAAATGGAACAAACATACCGCTGACCAGGTACAGATATACCGCATTATACGCCTTGCTGTGCGCCTTCTTCCTTCCCAGTACATAACCAATCAGGGAATGCACAACAATGGATAATGCAATCGTTGCCAGTGTAATTACCAGGCTGTTTCCAAGGGAATTCCAGAAATCCGTCACCTTCATTGCTTCCCTGAAATTATCCAGGCTCCATTTTTCAGGAAAGGATAAAATTCCACTGATGCTGTTCGTCATTTCCGACGGCTGCTTAAAGGCAATCATGACCGTCATATACAGCGGAAACAAAATAGTTACCAGGCCAAGCATCAGCAAAATGGTTACCCACGTATTCTTCTGTATCTTTTTTTGGTTTATTTTCCATCATAGCTGCTCCTCCTTATTCCCCAGAAATCTCATCTGCAATACAGAAATTACAACAATCACCACAAAAAACACAACTGCATTTGCACTCTGAAAACCGAACTGTCCGCCGCTCATACCGTTATTGTAAATCAGATATGAAATGGACTCCGTACTCTGGGCAGGACCTCCTTTTGTCAGCGACATAATCTGGTCAAATACCATCAGGAAATTCTTCATGCAAAGCACCAGGTTAATTGTAAAAAATGGTAAAATCAGAGAAAAAGTCAGATGCCTGAACTGTTTCCATCCCATCGCACCGTCCAGGGAACCAGCCTCATACACGTCCTCCGGAACAGTCTGCAGACCGGAAATATAAATAATCGTATTCATGGCAATCGACTGCCACGCACACACAACCGCGATACAAAACCATGCCGTGCCGGAATTCGCCAACATACTGTTTCCTTCAAAACCCATCATTTTTGCAAGCCCTGGCAAAATATAGGTAAAGAAGTAATTAAATATGTAACCTACCACCAGCCCTCCTAATACATTGGGAAGGAAATACATTCCTCTCAGCGTATTCTTAAAACGTATTTTACTGTTCAGTGCAACTGCAAGTACCAGACTTATGACGTTTACGATAATGGTTGTAACCACAGCCAGCTTAAAGGTAAACAGATAGGAGTTTCCTACCCTTGCGTCATGAAATAAATCAATATAATTCCGCAGTCCAACCCATTCATAACTGCCATACCCCCTGAAGTTTGTAAAACTGTAGATGACACCCTGAATCAGCGGCAATGTATTAAAGGTGAAGAACAGCAGTACAATCGGAACGGTTATGAACAGAAAGGTTCTTTCCTTTGGGGAAATCCCTTTGGTTACCCCTGGTTTCTTTTCCGGTTTCATTTTTGCGTTTTCCTTCATGTCTATTCCTCCTCTCCTCCATGCTCTTTTTCATACTTTTGGACCTTTTCGATTAAATCCCGGTTATAACGAGTCCACTCTGTATCAAACTTCTTCAGGAATTTATCCGTATCTTGATCCAGCAGATATGTCTGTACCAGGGCATCCACCGCCATTTCCGAAGGATAATAGTGGTCCTGAAAATCTGCAATTTTTCCTTCCTCAATATAACTGCTCATTCCATCCAGCATGGATGGGAGGTTAAAATCCCCGGTTTTACAGGGAACTGCATTCTGGTCGTCAATATATGCCTGCACATTTGCATCCTCCAGGAAAAACCGCAGTACCTCATAAGCCGCTTCCTTATCCGGGCAGTTCTCCATCACACAAAACTGCAGATCATTACCGGAAGTCAGAATATTATCGTCTTTGTTCCGGCAGGCCGGATAGACAAAAGAATCTATATTGATATCCGGATTTACCGACTTGATCTGAGGAACCGCATAGCTTCCTATCATGTACATGGCAGATTCACCCCTGGCAAACGCGGTGCATGCATCATTGTAAGAGTATGCAACCGGATCTTTTGGTCCGTAAGCCAGCAGCTCTTTCATCTGCTCTGCGACCTCCCGGTATTCAGCCGAAAACGTAGTCTTACCTTTATTTACGTCAGCGCACACCGTTGCATATGACAAAGATGTCGCGGCGCTGTTCCATGGGGATAATGTTGTCCATGTATCTTTATACCCCATATACAGAGGCAGAATTCCTTCTTTTTGTATTTCATCGCATAACGCAGTAAACTCATCCCAGGTTTCCGGTATGCTCCAGCCATGCTCATCAAAAATATCTTTATTGTAAAGCACCCCTGCAGCATTCGCCATATAAGGCACACCATAAATTCCTTCCGTCGGGACAAATTCCAGATTTTCATTGGTTTCCAGGTAATTTTCCTTAATATCCGCAAGCCCGTCAAAATCTGAAACATCCGCAAGCATTTCTGCATCAATAAAATTTGAGAAGTTGATGTCCCCTCCAATGCCGATAATATCCGGATAATCCTCTCTTACAAAACGGGTTTTTAACACGGTCATGGCATCATTTGGCGAGGAAATTTTCAATTCAATATCCTCGTGGGTGCTGTTAAACTTCTCCTCCATTTCTTCAAAAAAACTGACGGCTTCCGGCTTATAATGTACCAGTTCAATCACCGTTTTGCCGTTATCTGCCGTTTTACCGCAGCCGGATGAACAAAGGGAGGCAGCAGCTGTAACAACAGATAAAAGCACATACTTCATTCTTCTTAGCATTTCTCCTTTCTTGAAAACCGATTTCCTTTTCGCTAATATCATTATAATATACCAAAATGCGAATTAGAATATCCATTTATCGCAACTTTTATACCAAAATGAAGTTTTTTCACTTTTATCTTGCATTAACATAGCATATTGGTATATATTGTAGTCAGGAACTGCAAAACGGACAGATTCAGGAATGGAGAACGGCATGCATAATCTTCTATTTTCTATATTTCCTAACGAAAAGTTTATTGATCTGGGGCTGTACCAGTATGGGTGGGAGCGCTGTGACCCGGCGCATATGTATGGTCCTGCAGCCAGAAATCATTTTCTTTTTCACTATGTTATTTCCGGAACAGGCACTCTTATGGCGGACAATCAAAAGGGGGATACTGTCACGTATAATATTCGGAGCGGCCAGGGCTTCCTGCTGTTTCCGGGACAAATCAGCACATATATTGCAGACAAAGAAAAACCGTGGGAATATGCATGGATTGAATTTGATGGACTGAGGGTAAAAGAAATGCTGGACATTGCCGGATTTTCCCTGGACAATCCCATTTACCATGCCGTAATAAAGGAGTACCGGGAATCAATGATGAATGAGATGCTTTATATCGCAAACCATTCTGATGAAACGCCCTTTCACTTAATCGGACATCTTTATATTTTTTTAGATGCGCTGACACGCTCTGTTTCCAGTGTCAGGTTAAACAGTTCCGGGAAATTAAGCGAATATTATATCCGGGAGGCAATCAATTATATAGAACAAAATTTTCCCTTTGATATCAGCATTGAGGATATTGCATCCCATTGCGGAATTAACAGAAGCTACTTTGGAAAAATATTCCACGAATCCGTAGGAAAAACACCGCAGCATTTTTTAATCAGCTACCGGATGATGAAAGCCGCAGAATTGCTGAAAATGACAGATTTGTCCATTGCCGATGTGGGAAATGCCGTGGGCTATCCAAACCAGCTGCATTTTTCCAGGGCATTCAAAAACATTTACGGCGTTTCGCCAAAAAACTGGAGGCGCTCGCACTGAAACAGGCGCCGCACAGTTTTAAACCTAAAAAAAGAGAAAGGCGGCAGCAATACCGGTCGCATTGCAGAGAATGTGGGAAAAGGTGCAAATCAGGCAGTTGCCGGATTTACGGTAAATAATCGAATAAATGATACTGTCAATGAAAACTGTAGCAATATCATATGCCACAAGACCTGCATTTCCTGCAGCAATGTGTCCTGCGGCAAAGACAACGGACGAAACCACCGCACAGGGCCAGAACGGAAATATTTCCATGGCTTTACCAGCGAAGAAACCGCGAAACGCAATTTCTTCGCTTAATGCCGCAATCACCACCTGACCGATGAGCAGCGGGATCTTATTGAAAGACAGAAAAGCCCCCGCCCGTCCCATGACATGGGAAACAAATTCCCCGCCGAAAATCAGGTTTCCCACAATCAGTGTCGCAATAGCGCTCACAACCGGCAGCAGCATCCAGAGAAGCACACCCGGTTTCTTCAGATCCGCAGGAACCGTGTGAAAACGCAGTCCCGATTCAGCACCCCTTGTTTTTGCAACAGCTTCCACAATGAAGAAAAACGCTATGCCTGTAAATACAGAATATCCGGCAATCTGTGATGAAGGTACCACTTTTGTTATCGTTAACAGAATCATTGCAATGATTCCAGTGGCTGTGAAAACAGTGCTCTTATCCGTTTGAAATGTCTGTTCGTTTTTCCCGTATAACTTTTTCATTTTGTTTCCTCCCGCATTGCCAATACCGCTCCTGTGTATACCCTCTTTAAATGCGTCGTAATCAGTTTTTCATCATACTCGAATGAGTTGTTGGCAATGATACTGGCATATCCATGAACAAACATCGCAAGCGTGATAAAAATTTCTTTTGTCTGTTCCATCGTCATATCCATTTCTTCCCGCATTGCGGAAATAACAGGAACCAGCTCGGGGGAGTCTGTCATTTCAGGCAGATTATTTTCAGCTACATATCCCGACTGAAACAGAAAGCGGAACAAATGAGGTTCTTCAACTGCAAAACGGATATAATTCAATCCGATTCCAAGCATAACATCTTTTTGTGTTTCCGGAATGCTCATCAGATACTGTGCATGATATTCGTCCGTTTTTTTATAAGCGGCTTTTTTTAATTCTTCTATCGTTGCAAAATGGTACATAACGGGCTGTGTGGAACAATTCAGCTTTTTGGATACTGTCCTTGCATTGATATGTTCTGCACCTGTTTTGCGGGCAACCTCAAATGCAGCGGCAATAACCATATCTCTTGTGATTTTTGCTTTTGGCGGCATGGCTTTTCCCTCTCGTTTAATTGTTTACGTTATATAACAATGATTATATTATAAACTGCGGGAACGCTTTTGTCAATGACAGCATCTGGCTCTTTGATGAAATATAAACCATTAAATCATTTTATTCAGTTTCTCCCGTTCCTCCAAATCTGCCGTTACCGCAAAAAACGCTTCCACAACTGCCGGATCAAAGTGTGTGCCGGATTCCTCCCTGATGATTGCATACGCCTTTTCAAGGGGCATGGCATTTTTATAACAGCGTTTGGAAATCAGTGCATCAAAAACATCCGCCACTGCCATAATTCTTGCACAGAGCGGTATTTCTTCCCCGCTGATGCCATAGGGATAGCCTTTCCCATTCCACCACTCGTGATGATACGCCGCCATCTCCACCGCCGTATTCAGATACCCGGATTCCCCAAGCTCCGCCTTTGCGTGGATAAGCAGCTCCTCTCCTGCCGTGGTATGCGTTTTCATAATCTGAAACTCTTCATCCGTCAGCTTCCCCGGCTTGTTCAGGACAGCATCCGGTATATGTATTTTCCCGATGTCGTGAAGCGGCGCTGCAACCACCATATCGCTTAAATATCTGTCCGAAAGAATATTACTGTATACTCCCCGCCTTTTCAGCTCCTTTGCAATGCATTCCACATATGCCGCTGTACGCCTGATGTGTCCGCCCGTATTATCATCCCTGTTCTCCACGACCTCCGCCATGAACGTAATCATGCCCGACTGCATACGGGAAACCTTTTCGTGGTAAAAGGAACGCTTATTTCCCTGTATAATCAGCACGATAATCGTAATCGTCATGACAAAGGCGGAAACGCTGGTTATCCCGATAAACGGAGCCAGTCCCCGCCCATAAATGCTGTCTGCCGCCCGTACATTACCGCTGTCCACTGTAATCTGCATTGTCGTATGGTTGGAAAAGAGAAGCATCAGAATCCCAATTGTCCAAAGCAGGTATTTTTCCGATTTCCGCAGACTCCTGTGCTGCATATTCTCCTGAAACCAGCTGCGCCAGCTTTTTCCTTTTACATAGAATAAAACAAACAGTACGGATAATACCCCGTAAAGGATAAACTGATAAACAAAAGTTTCCTGTGCCGACAGCGCAAAGAAATACGGCGGTACAAGCAGTACCGGAACAAGCAGCCCGTTGATAATGCCCGGAAACGGCAGCATCTGAATCAGCCCGCACAGACGATACTTTTTCCTGCCAAGACAGATATTCAGCCCAATCACAAGCAGCGCTGTCATATTTGCCGCATCTTTTCCAAAACCTGAAAACACAACGCCAATCAGAAAAAAACTAACCAGATAAAACAATTTCTGCTTCTTTTCTTCCATATCCGGCTCTAAAAACACATACTTTTTTATCAGGAAACCGCTGACTGCGATTGCCGCCGTTTCCAGTATTTCCAACATGACTGTTTCCATAGCTTATGTCATGCTCCTTTCATTATTTGAAAAAGCTGGCTGCCAATTAATATTTGCTTTTCTCGCCTGGCTGCACAAATCACGGGTGGCCAGAACGTAACTCTTTCCGTCCCTGATAAAATGTGTCCCACACTGCCGAAACTCAAAATGTACTTTACGTGCAATACACTGTTCCCGTATGGAAAGCACCCAAGCATAGTCAAGCGGTCTGGCGTTTCTGTCAGATTCGCCGCCGACAACGACTAAGTCAATATTATCAAGATAGGAGGTAATGTCTATTTCCTCAATCAATGGCTGGCAGATAATATTTTTATGTCTGATTGGCAGTTCATTGAAAATGGAAAGCCTGTAATCAGCCCTGTCCTGATTTTCCACCGTACATCCAACCGATACATTGTCGTATCCATCGTTCCAGTCCTCCGGGACACAATCCATAAACCGGTCAATACGTTTTGTCAGGAACAAAAAGTGCAGGTCAGAACGCTCCCGTATCATCTGCCAGCATTCTGGACGCCATGCATCAGCCTCCTCAATCAGAAAATCCGTGGAGAAACAGAGATATACTGTTTGTCCCGGTTTGATTTTGTAGTCCCCCGATTTTTTTTTAGCGACAGGCGCATAAAAATTGTCTGTTTTAACAATATTGTCTGTATCCATCCCACGCCTCAAATCACCTTTATGAATGTAACAGAATCTGCATCCCTCGCTATGTTTGTGACAGCCACGCCACGGATTCCACATTGCCATAGTCACAACCTTTCATCAATCAATTCCTTAATTCTTTGCTTTTGAATGTCACTTGCCTTTAATTCCATACCATGTTCCTCCATTTTTCCCTCGTAATTTATGAAAAATTTGTAAAGCTGTTGGTCTTTGAAACACTGTCTACATGAATATACACATCCATACCATATAACTGCCAAAATCAGACTTCCATTGCTGCTTATAATTATTCCTCCGGCAATTACAAGTCATATTACTTACTGCCAGCTTGAAAAAGGGGCATAATAGCCAGCTTCATGCTATCCTGCTCCATATTCAGAAGCCGTTCCAGATTATATATAAATGCCGCTATCTTCCTCTGCCTTTCTTCTTCGCTGTATTCCATCAGGTCATCAAATACCGTACTGGCATACAAAAAAGTCATTTCCGCTGCTTCTTCGGGATAATCCGTCTGACATATCCCCTGTTCCATTCCCTCTCTTATTAAGTCCGTAATAACAGGATTGATACCAAAGAGCAGGGACTTCTCCATTTTCTGGTGCATGAGGGCATTCTGCGGCTTATGTATCTGTTTCAGGAGTTCCTGCCCAAAATTACCGTCGCTCACATTTAATGAAAGCATCATCATGGTAAGGCGCTCCAGCACAGGCACATTTTTTTGTGCTGCAATCGCTTCCGCTTTCCCAATCAGCCTGTTCATCATGCGGCTAATCATTGCGTCCAGAATTTCTTCTTTGGATTTGAAATGGTAATAAAGCGTGCCTCTGGCAATGCCTATCTCATTCAGAATGTCACTGGTGCTGGTGCTGTCAAAGCCTTTTGTCCCAAACAGTCTCTCTGCCACATCCAATATTTCATTTTTACGTTCTTCTGCTTCTTTTACTACACGCATTGAATCTGTTCACTCCTATTATCAATAGACCGACTGTCGATTTAAATATATTACGAAAAAACTGCATTGTCAACCAATTTAGAAAATATCAGCTTTTGTCAAATCCATTTTTACAGGCTCCTCCTTCAGATAAATTTCAAGCTGTAACGGATAAAAGTTTTCCGTCTCCCGAAATTCCGCAGGGGAAGTCTTATACATCGCACTAAAAATATCCGTAAATACCTGCTGGCTTTCATACCCGCTCAAAAGGGCAATTTCAATCATCGGTTTTGCAGAAAACACCTCATGCAGATGTTCTTCGGTATGTCTTCCAAAATCAAAGCCGACAACGCCAAAGCAGGATGCAGACCGCAAAAACCGCCGCTATGGTGTTATCCATAATCGGCGGCGTTCATATAGACAGATGATAAATCCTGCTTCTGAATGACGGTTATCTGCATCCCCTTTTCTTTCATTGATTTTTTATTTTACAGGCATATAAGTATCAAGATATTCCAGTACTTTCCGCATGTATTGCGCATACATCTTACTGTCATTTTGTAAGCCATGTCCTGAATGCTTCATCTCGAAATACTGATAGTCTATGCCATTATTTTCCAGCGCCTGCTTCAGTTTAAGGGAGGCTCTGAATGGCTGTACCCTATCCCATGAACCGTATGCCACAACAGTAGGAACTGAATTTTCATTTATCCACATTTCAGCGGAAATATTTTTCACTGACTCTTTATATTCGCCAGTTTTTAACATATCGTTTGTAATTTCATTTCCCGACATTACATAAAATAAATCAGCAATGCCCTGATAATCCCCGTTCTGGTCAAATGGGACAGGTTTATCAGGATTTGCCCCCATGTTAATCCAATCTTCCACATAAAAACAGGAGGGCCCCACTGCCCCAAACGTCATTTTGACTGGCACTGGAGATTCGTCTGCATCACGATAGGCATATATCATTGCCAGAGCATGACCTGCCGAACCGCCGCCGATTGACATTTCATTGATATGGTAGCCAAGTTTTTCTGCTTCCGCAATCACGCAGGGCATACTCTCTTTGATTTCCACTGACTGATGGTACACGTTTGCATCAGGGTTCTTCTCACTAAACAGGGTATAATTGATACCTGCGGTCACATACCCCTTAGAGCAGAGCCATTCAAGTATCCCGACATCGCCCGACTTATCCCCACCCGTAAAACCGCCGGCATGGAGATATACAATCAAACCATAATTTTCCCTGGAATCGTCTGCCGGAACATAAAGGTCAAATTTGTTTGCTTCGCCGCTGCCATAAGAAATATCATTATGTACCATACCAACCGAATCATTCCAGTCAACTGAAAATTCTTTGCCAAACGGGTTATATTTCATCTTAAATGCGACCGACCCGCTAAAAGCAATGATAAACGTAAAAACATAGATAAATCCCCACATAACCCTGCCTTTCTTTTTTGTTTTCGTTTCTTTGCTCATAGGAAATTACCTCCAAACATGGTGCCGCCAAGCAGGAGGTTCATAACCGCTCTTACGGCGAGCCGTCCTAAGATTACTGCTACAACAATGATGATACATAAAATAAGAATACGTTTTTGTATAAGTGTCATGTTATCTTTCCTTTCTGCCAACTTGATTTTCTGATTATGGTGTGATACTATTTTTTTACACTTGTATTGTCGGTATAATTGTATCAGCGATTTTTAAAAAGTCAATAGGAGGAGAAAAAATGAGACAAAACAAGGAAACTGTATCACCGATGAGCAATGAAGGAAGAAATATTTATGTGATAGAGCATATAACGGAATCTCTCCTGACACTATTGCAAGATAAAGCGATTGAGGATATTTCCATCAGCGAATTATGTGACAATGCAGGCATTGGACGGGCTTCTTTTTATCGCAATTACAACAGCAGGGAAGATATTTTAAAGGCATATATCAATAAACTTTTTAATGGGTGGAAAAGCGATTGGGAGAAAAATAACAACATTCCCCTCAGTTCAGCTATCGGTATGATATTTGAACATTTTGAACAGCATAGAGCTTTTTACCGTCTCTTGAATGAACGGCATCTTATTTATTTGTTAAAAGACGTCATTTTGGACACTATGGAATTAAAACCAGATTTGCCGAAAGGCGAAGCTTATGCGAAAGCATTTGCCGCATACAGTCTGTATGGATGGATTGAGGTATGGTTTCAAAGGGGAATGCAGGAATCCGCAGAAGAAATGAAACAGTTATTTCAAAATCAAGGGCTATAGCTTTTCGTTCCAGTTTTCCCTGTTCATGCTGGAGCTTTAAGGCTTGCCTCGCTTTTGTGCCAATCCACTTGTTTTCTAACTGGCTGTTGATTTCCCTCTGCATACGCTTGGGATTGATTTTCCGTTCTTAGATTTTTTTGTTTTAACTGGCGGGCTGCTTTTCATCGCCATGCTACAGGCTCCCCCTAAACCGGCTTTCAAATTTATCAAGCCATTCTAACAGGGATTGGTATAATAAACGCTGCTGTTCAAAAATCGCTTTCCCGCCCAATGGAATTTCCGGATAGCTGGCGGCATATTCATCAATGGAATTAGCTGAAGCAGTAAAATTATCCCGCAGCTTCTTTATCAAATCCAGTGCCTTTTCCCTTTCCATTTTGTTTAAGTTTGTAATGACAACATTGAAGTCAAACTGCAATGGGACTTTCTGACCTGCGTAAGTTTCCATAAGCTGCCCAAAATACGCCCGCCCCTTATCCGTGATGGAATAATAGTACTACATTTTCTGGTTATGGCGTGAACTGCCTGCATATTGAAATTGCGGCTCAAACAAATGAAATGAAAAGTTTTCCCTGTCCACGAACCCCACCGTTTTATCGCTGTCGTACAATTCGAGCAGAAATGCCGCCATCTGTGTACTTGTATGGTAAGTGCCAAATAATCTGTCATAATCATATTCACTGACGTCATTTGCAATTTTTCCAAACTCTGTTTTTGTTGCAGCAGGGGCTAATACCTTTGCCTGCATTTTTGCATGGGAAGCTTTTAACTCCCACGCCAGACCCTCCGTAAAAACACTGACGTAAAACTTTGTCGCACAATATGTTACCGCATTAGGCACAATCGTATAGCCGCCGCAGGAAGAAATAT
>CAJUND010000036.1 GCA_910587655.1 uncultured Agathobacter sp.
GAATCGAGATTATGTGCCGTGCTATGGAAGATATGAGGAATCAGACATTGAAAGAGGGAGCAATCAATTCCGCAAAGAGAATGTTGGCAGATGGGATTTTGACACTTGAAAAAATTGCGGAATACGCAGGACTTCCACTTGACGAAGTAAAAAAACTGAAAGCAGAACAGACAGCATAGTAAAACCGTAGGCCGGGAATCTAAAAACAGGTTCCCGGCCTTATTTTCTTGTCCTGAAATGTAAATTTTTTGTGAATTTGATTAAAAAGTCCTTTACAAAACGTCACTGGGGAGACTAACAAATGCCAGAAGTGGTGAGTAGAGTACCAAAAAAGAAAACTCCGTTATATAATGAATGTAGGTCTGGTAAACCACATCATATACAACGGAGAAATGTCCAATGGACAATTTAAGTTTAGCACATAGCAGGGATAATTGTACGTGTTATATTATATTTATTTCAAACTATCGTAGAAAAATGATGTTTGTAGCATCGCGTAAGGACGTAGGGGAGATTCCGGGTAAAAGAGCAATATGAGAGGGAGCGCATGGAAGGCGGTATGTGACTATATTTGTGCTAATAAATATATTTTATATAAAAAGTAATACTTTATATATAATAAGTAAAATAGGAAAATATGTTGTTATGAAATATTTTTAAAGCCACAAATTGATAGTTTATAATAAAAGCCACATATATTGTAAGTATGTGGCTTTTGTGTTATAATTCGAAAATGCAAAAGATAATTTAAGAAAGGGTATATATGGGAAGAGGTAAAAAGGTAATTGACGGACAGTTATCGTTTGATTTTTCACTTGATAAAGATAACTACGTGGTACAGGCGAATGATTTGATAGGTGGAAAACAGGCATTGAAATTGAATAGTGCAAAATTGATTAGGGCGGCGATCATGCAGATTGTTCCGGAAGATGATGAATTAAAACCTTATGTAGTCAGTATTAAGGAAATAGCAGAATTGCTTGGAGTGTCTGAAAGCAACTTATACAGGGATATAGACGATATAACAGACGACATAATTAAAAATCCGGTCTTTATACGACAGGCGATTAACCGTCAGATTAAATGGGTAAAGATTCCTTGGGTGTCAAAGTGTGAGTATAATTCTGATGTCGGGGTTTCCATTCAGTTAAATGATAACCTGAGACCGTTTCTGATACGGCTGAAAGAGCATTATACACAGTACACGCTGGATAATATATTGTGTATGAAAAGTGTATATGCGATTCGTATTTTTGAACTTCTGCAGGAGAGAATAATGACAAGGGTTTTGCCAAAAGAGGGGCAGTATATTGAGATATCCCTGCAGGAACTAAGGCAGTGTTGTGATTGTGAGGAAAAGTATCCCCGGTTTACGCATTTCAAGGACAGGGTGATTGAGCCTGCCAGAAGGGAAATTAATGAGCTCACTATGTTTCGGATGAAGTATGAGTATGTAAAAGAGGGTAAGAGTGTTGTTGCTATCAGATTTCACATGAACATGATGTACCATACGGTTACATGAAGTTCTGAAAATATGGTCTTTTGATGTGGACTAGAATAAGAATTGATAATTAGTATAAAATATATATTTAAAGTATTACTTATAATATAAAAACAATATAATAAATATTATATTGCTAAAAAATGAATGATATTGATAATTAATATGAAGTAAGAAACTGTTGAAAAATAACCGATACAGTTTGCGCAGGATATTTCTCCGAGGATAAATTGTTAAAAAACGTTTGCATAGCGGGGACGCCGAGTCTTTTTGACATGCATAATCTGAGAAATAGAAAAACAAGGATGCGTGAGTTATTTTTCTGTAGTGTCTATGTTCACTACATACTCGGCATCAACCGGGCGCGAGGACAGCGCGGGGGATAATGAAACTTGTTTATGCCTTCCCATAGACTTGCGGAGGAGTCCTGTGGTATGCGTCAGCCCCTGCGACGGCGGTATTGTCGAACTATGACAGATGTGCCAGCAGCGGTCTGGAATATACCCCGCCGGGGATGTGGCAAATACGGCAAAATTGAAGCATCTGCACGAAAATGATGAAGCCCGATCCGGAAACGGCGGACATCGCCCGTAAAATATAATTAGCAAGAGTTTTATTTCAGATGTTTTTAAATAAGAATATCCATCTTGAAAAGAGTTTGCAGAAATAAAAAAACTTGTAATTTCCTCTTGATATTTTGAAATTATTAATATAAAATTTATATTAAAAGTATTACTTTTGATATCTAATTAAAGGAGAAAATATGAAAACAATAGCAATTGCAAACCAAAAAGGCGGAGTTGCCAAGACTACGACTACATACAACCTAGCAGCCGCAAAAGCCACTACGGGCAAGAGGGTATTAATGGTTGATCTTGATCCGCAGGCAAGTCTTACAATCAGCTGTGCAATGAATCCTGATTCAAATGAGTATGATGATGCAAATGTATGCAACCTTTTCGATGGGAAAACCAATCCTGCAGAATGTGCATTCAGTGTTGAGGCCAGTGGTATGGACAACCTATACATAATTCCGTCGAATATAGACCTGGCTGTGACGGAGACAAAGCTTGTAGTTGGAAGAAACAGCGATGTGCAGCTTCGGAAAGCCATTAAAAAATTTGAGCCGTTTTTTGATTACGTATTTATTGACTGCCCGCCCCAGCTTGGGACGCTTTTAATTAATGCCCTGGTTGCCGCAGATGAAGTTATTATTCCTGTAAAAACAGATTATCTCGCATATAGGGGATTAAAGGCGCTTTTGGATACGATCAGAGAAATACAAACCGGCGATGGAGACCGCTCATTGAATCCCGACCTGGTTTTTGACGGGATTATTGCGACATTTTATGAAAAGACAAATGATCAACAAGATGTACTTACACTTCTTGAAAAGATGGATGCGCCCTTGCTAGGGATTATTAAAAAGGCGGCAGATGTTCCCAGGGATGTTATTGATGGGAAACCGGTTGTCCTGAACCGGAAGGCGCCAACGGCGAAGGCATATATGGAAATAGCTGTTAAGATAGTATAATTATAATATTAAATGAATATTTCAATTATATAGTATAAATATTGAAAATATATAAAAAGTATTATTTTATATACCCGTGGAAGGAGTGCTTATGGGAAAACTTTTAGATAATGTTGAAGCGAAGGAAATATTGGAAAATAATATTCAGGAAAAAGTAAAGAAAAAATCTGTTGCTACGGATATTGCAAGTAATAATGGATCAAAGGATAAACAGATTTCTGCTAAAGTGAATGAGAGGATGTACGGATTGTTTACGCAGATTAATAAGGCGCAGGGTATCTCAAATAACAGCGCCTTGAATATGATTATAAGCAGATATGTCAGGGAAAATAAAGGTATACTAAAAGAAGAAGAGGAGATATAAAAAGTATTACTTTATATATTGTTAACATTTAAAAAGAATGTTGGAATTATATAGAAATAATATTTTTCAAAAACATTACAAGGGCAGAAACCCTGATAATTCAGGTCTGAGATGGCTGACTTTACATAACTATTTATCTTTTATAACATATAAATTGGGAAAATCTTCTGGTGGGCAGCAATACCAGTAACGTATTGCACGCTCCAGATCCAATAACTGCCACATAACAGTAACAGCCGACCTTTGCCGGAACACGTTTCCACCGTCTGGCAGATATCGACGCAGCTCCTCCGCTAAACCGTGCAGCCTCTGCTCCAATACATCCGCAGGCTGTCCCATGTCATCATCAGTACACAACGGCAAGCTTTCCCCCAGCCCGCAGGCGTCCATGTAATCGGAAAACGCCCACTGCAGATAATCATTCAGAAAGTCCTCCATATCATAAAATGCGTTGCTTCGGTCCTCACCCGTACCGTTAAATACCATGTCCGCAAGCCGCTCCACAATCTCCAGCGTGTAAAGTATACGCTCTGTGTCATCCGTGGGCATACGGGTTATTTCATCCTCATACCGCCGCTGGAAGTCCGCCGCGTACCATTTTGCCCTTGCCGCCAGTTCCTTACACTCCGGACATGCAAAGAACTCCTTCGCGCTCTGTATCAGCCTGTTGAGCTTTTCAAAATCCTTGTCCATAATACAAATCCTCCTTTAATTAACTCAAAAATAAGCTGGTTTTTCGATTTTTCAATCATACCGTGTATACAGTAACAAAGATTCCTTTAGCGCATCGCATATCTCCTCATGTCCAACTGCCTGCAAAACCTTACGGTCAAAAATTTCCCTGTCTGAATCCTTTAATTCGTCTTCTATATCCATAACATTTCGATTTTTAATTTTATCAAACAATTCCACTATCTCCAAAGCATCTGAATCTAATATAACCTGCGGGTTTATCATGTACATGTTCCTTAACTTTGTGCTGCTCACGCCTAATCCATCTGTTTCTCTGGCTGTCTCAATTACAAACATGCCAGATAAGGAATTTAACAATGCATGCACTAAATCTTTTGAAACATTTACATCTTTCACAATAATTTGTATAAACTGCTGATTTACAAATGTATTCTCCTCAGGCATGGATACAAATAAACGCTTGTCAGGATTAAGCGCCGTCACAAAGTCCGCTTTTGCCGTATCATCCAATTCATACCAGAATCCCCCCCGATGACTTAACACTTCTGGCAATAATTTACCTCTTCCATTTCTAATATTTTCATATTTTTCAATCCAATTCAGTGCTCCTGTATGCCCTGATTGTCGTAATTCATCTTTCGATTTATGACAGCAGAATACAGCACTGTCGGATTGTACCGTATATGATTTCAATAATGCCGGATTTCTAAGTGCCGGCTTTATATATTCACTTTCAATACCACTATTTTCGGGCGGATAAAACAGGGCATTCCATCCGCTGCGTTCCCCTCTTTTTATGGTAAGTATTTCTTGAATCGGGATTAAACATTCTTCCAATTTGCTAACCCATGATACGTTGTGAAACAAGTCATTTGATATTATTCCCTTATTGGTAATAACCTTGATCATATTCATAGTCCCCCTTTCCATTAATAATTCAATGTCTTTATCCATAAATTATTCTTTGGTATCCCGCTGTCTACGCCATCTCCCCCTTTCTGACAGCGGGCATTGCAACATATATCAGTCATCTGGTTAATTCATCAACAGGTTTTCCGTTGAAATGCACGATTTTTTATATACCAGCAAATTAACGGTAAGCATTACCCATCTTTGCAAGCTGTCCGCTGGAATAAGAAGAATAAATTCTTCTTATTGCCATGGCGTATTCCGCCTTATCAAAACTTTTTTCTTTCTGTTCTTTTATTGCGGCAAACAGTTTCCTGCTGAATCTTTCCGGTAATCCGATTAACCGCAGATGTTTAATTTCACCTGTCACTGCATTGATCAGCATCATTGTGAGTGCAAGGCCCTGTCCCTCATCCAGAACCTCAAGTCTGGTAAGGTTTTTACTTAGGTGAGGTGTATATGGTGCATCCATCCATGGCAGATTTCCAATCTTTATGGTAAGCATTATCACTCCATATAATTCGACAAACCTGATCTCGAATTTTTTACCTGCGGCAAACTGCTCTATTTCATCCTTTCTCGGATTATTGAAATACACCTTTAATCCGGCACCACTGTCATCAATATCGAAACATGACCCTTCCTGATGATTTTTGAACTGCTCCACCACTTGTCCTACTTCATATCGTATCATATTTCTTTAACCTCCTTTCCCGGGTATTCAAAGGCTCCCGGAAATCCCATGTGCAACTGACCGGCTGCCACGATGGATATCCGATTCTGACAAGCTCGCCTAGGGTCATCGCTCATTCTCTGCTCCATCAATCCGTCGGGGCCGGGATAAAATTGTCACAGTACAGACCTTTGCGTCTTACTGCCGCCGGAAACATAGCAGCCCTTATATGTCTATTCCTTCTTAAAACCAGCAATTTTCATTATGTACTGCACTCTCTGAAAAAGGGCTTTCTGCCTTCCGTTTCCGGAACAATCCCAGTATATCAGACCTATGGATTTGAACATTCTGTGAGAAATCAACTTTATATTCTTTCAAATAGTAACCACCTTATATTCTTTTGTGGTAGCAATGTACATATATTTAGCTATTTCAGCCCAGAAAGATATTGTTTAACTATCTTTGCTCCAAAACCACTACGGTGTTGTCCATCTTATCGAGAAAAAGGTATCCTTCTGTTTTCCAGCTCCGTATCAGATGCTCCCTTTTCCTTCGCCCTGTGTTTCTGGTTTTCAGGGTGCCCCTTTATTTTTAATCATTGCAATTCCTGTTATTTTATGGCACCATAATATCTATAAACAGCCATTATCCGCTGGATTATAAGGAGATCATCAGAATAATGAAAAAAGTGCAAAAACAAAAAGAGTCCGAAAACGGGCAGAAGAAAAAGAATGAATTAACTAAAAAGGAACAGGAAGTCTGTGAGGAATTTTCTAAATGCCGGATCAGATACGGAATGACCCAGGAGGAATGGGCCAGAGCAATCGGCATCAGCCATGGACTGGTAAAAAGAATAGAATCTCATACAATCTCCTGCTCAAAGAAAACCATGACAAAAGTCCGTCAATATATGGATTCCTGTGACGTCTGCCCTGATATTCCTGACCTGCATGATTTGGAACATCATATCCTGTATTACATATTTCTGACACACATGGAGCGGCTCCCGAAAAAGGAAGCAGCAGAATATGCCGGAAAATGCGCCCGGTCGTTGCGGGACACCTTATTACATATGTCTGAATGCACCACAGCAGGCAAACAAAAAAATATTTACAAACTTATGGATATGTACCTTAAAGCCCTCAGTCGTGTCGTTTCTTCAACTAATGTGGCAGATGTGGAAATGAATTTCCCAGACATTACAAATGAACTTGCTTCCCTTACTGAGAAAAAAATCAAAAAAACAGCATCTCCTGCCGACACGGATATCCCTGCATCCAGCAATCAATTTGGCCAGATGTGCCTTGGTGACCTACAACTTTAGAATAGCGTGTTCCATCTCACTCTCATGAATATCAGTTTTGTGGCAGTCGTAAATATAATCTTTTCTTTATAAATCGCTTTATCAAACAAAAAAGTCCCGGATCATATCTTCCGGGACTTTTTGTGGCTGTCCTCTTATTTTATATACTCAGATCATCATTTTTCCGATTCCATGGGTTCAAGCTGTTTCACAATGTGTTGAACGGAGTAACTGGAAAGTACCCTTTCCAATTCCCTGTCATATTCTTTCCTGCCCAGCTTTTCACCTTCCTTTAGGGCTTGCCGACACAGTGGTCCTCTCAGTCCTACACTCGTTACCCACCTTTTCTCTCCTGATTCGGCATCAGACAAAACTATTTTCAGAGGAATCCTGTTTCCTGTTTCGGGATTATCTAATCTGGTTAAACACCTGGTCAGACCGGGTCTGCATGGTACAGCAATCCAGTTCAGTTTTCCAACCCTTACTGCAAAGAAAGATATATCTTCCAAATGCGCCATTCCTGTATAAATAATTACTCCCGTAGCGAACTCTTTCACTTCAGTCTGTGTGAGATTATTAAGGAATATTTTCATCACGATCCCATCGCGGTCAGTATCAAATATCACATGCTCCTGATTTTCCCTTAAACCGTCTCTGACCGGTTTTGTCTCACAACCTAAAATCATACTGTCCCTCACAGTTTCAGATGACTCTTCCATTTTTTGCATCGCCTCATACTGTGACAGCATATTCAGCATATAGATTCCAAAGCATTTTGTAAAATCACCGTCCCATAACCGTGGTGCAAGAATTATGCTGGAAAACACACAGTCGCAGATAAATGGTCCTGTGGGGTATTTTACAGCCGGAGCCGCCTCATCCCATGAAGCTTCATGAAATTTTTTAAAGTACTCACATGTCATTTCTCCATATTCTGCGTTAATGCTGCCTGCTGTTTCCAATAATAGTTCCTCGGGCATTTCCTTGTAGTACAGTGTTGCTGTATACCTTCCTTTTTCCAAATCTACAAAGCATCTGGCCTCTATACTTCCATACTTGTTATCCATAACTGATACGATTCCCGAAGTAACCGCCTGTTCCACCATTCTTTCCATATCAGTACGAACCCCGTCAGGTAATACTGAACCATCCGGATACTCCACCGTTTCTCCGCTGTTCACGTTAATGTGCTGAATATTATTCAAATAAATATTTATCATTTTTTCTCCTCCTGATACCAGGTATTCTAGGGCTCCTGGTAAATCCCTTATTATGTAATGGTCCGGCTGCCGGAACGGATATCCGGTTCTGACGAGCCTGCCTACATCCACCGCGCATGCTCTGCTCCTTCAATCCGTTGGGCCGGGATGAAATTGTTATGGTACAAACTTTATATTGGCAGCATCATTTTTCTGATTCCTCGGATTCAATCATCTCTACAACATGCTGAATGGAATAGTTGGAATATATCCGTTCCAATGCCATGTCATATTCATTCCTATCCGTTATTTTGCCTTCCTGTTTCTTTAGGGTACTGATCAGATTTTCGTACCATTCCCCTGTATACGTTACGCCCAGTGCCCATTCTGTTTTGCCTGTTCTGGCATCAGACAATACCAGTTTCAATCTGATGTTGTTATCTATGCCGGAACCGCCGAATTTTTTTAGACATTCGGTTAGACGGGGACTGATCGGTACAGCAAACCAATTGAGGTTTCCAATCTTCACTGCAAGCAGTGATACGGCATCAAGATTTACCACACTTGTGCCAATCAGTTTTGCGGTGGCAAATGCTTTCACTTCGGTCTGTGTCAGGTTGTCGAAAAATATCTTCATCATAATCCCATCACAATCCGTATCAAAAATCGCATAATCCTTGCTTTCCATTAAACCGACTCTGTTCGGTTCCTCCTCACAGCATAAAATCATACCGTCCCTCACAGTTTCAGATGATATCTCTGTTTCCTTTATTGCTTTATACCATGACAGCATCTCCAGCATACGGATTCCGAAGCATTTTGTAAAATTCCCGCTCCGTTGTGTGAACCAAGGTGTAAACATTACAGATGGAAACAAAACATCGCAGATAAATACTTCATGGGAACATTTTATGGGTCGAGCATTAATTCCCCATGACGCTTTGAAAAATACTTTCATCTTGTTCAATATTTTTTTCCCTGCTGTCATTGTAAGTGCTCCTGCCGTTTCCGCCAGTATCATTTCAGGAAATCCTTTTATGTACAGACGTGCCATATATACCCCGTTTTCCCAGTCTATAACGCACTGTGCCTCGACGCTTCCATCTTCAGTATCCATCACTGATACTACACCTGACGTCATTGCCTGTTCCACCATTTTTTCGATGTAGGGTTTCATCTCGCCAGGTATCACCGAGTTATCCGGATATATCGTTTTATTCCTGCTGTTCACGGTAATGTGTGCAATATTTCTTAAATCGCTCTTCATCATTTTTTCTCCTCCTATACTATACCGGGTATTCCAGGGCTCCCGGCAAATCCCTTGCGCAACTGTCCGGCAGATAAACATTTGTGGTTTTCTGCCGTATGTCCGGCTACCAGACGGATATCTGGTTCTGACAAGCTCGCCTGAGGTCATCGCTCATTCTCTGCTCCATCAATCCGTCGGGACCGGGATGAAATTGTCATGGTACAGTTCCTGCATCTGTCCGCAGGACGGAAATCGGCTGACCTGCATTTCCAGGCCTGTTTTCCCTTACTGGCAGCGTCTTTGCATAAAGGGCTTTTTGCCTTCCGTCTCCTGACAATCCCAGTGTACCAGACGATTGAAATCAAATATTCTGTGAGAGATTAACTGCAGATTCATACTTCCAATAACTATATTCCGCACATACTATATTCTTTTATATCTTTAAAAAATATATTTTTGAATATATATTTCGAATGAATACTGCGTAATCTCCTTGAATCAAAGACCATTACGTTTGATATCCTCTTATTCCCGGTCATATATTCTTTTGCTTTCTATTTCTCAGACTTTGCCAATGATCCTCTGTCCGTTTATATTTTTCATGCTTATTTTCGAAGATATTGATGACACAATAGAAGCTGCATGAAAATAAGGGAAAGGCGTGTTTCATATCCAGTTGACAAATGCATGTTCACGAGCTGCGATGAAAAGCTTATAAATACGGCAAAGTAAGACGTATCTATTTCTGTAATTTGTCAACTAACCATTGCGGATTTTGAAACACGCCAAGGGAAATGATGAATATGAAGTATAATAAAAAACCAGCCGTCTATTGGCTGGTTTTTTATTATATTCGCTCTCTAATCGTTCCAGTATGTACCTAGACAAGTTTTTTCGCCTAACTTTTCGGCATCAAACCGTCATTCTGATATCACTATTCGGTAAATTACCTCTCGAACAGTCTCATTTTGTTTTTCAGTTCTCTCATTCCTTCTTTGTGCATTCCGTTTCATACTGAATAAGAAGTTTATCAATTTCTGCAACCCTTTTTAACAAACGCTCTTTCTCACTCAAAAGTTCCTGTTTGTTTATTTCGGTTTCAAGAACTTCTACAGTAATATCGTATTCTGTTGATTCTTTCTCGTAAATATTTTTATTTACATTTGAAAGGATAACCACGCTTCCCTTTTCCACAATGCTTTCCCAGTTTTTTACACTTCCACCGCTCATTGCCCCGCCATGAATGAAAGCAACATCATCTCCAATTCGTGCCCCGCTGTCACGGTTGTATGCATGTGCGATAACTTTACCGAACAAAACAACATCCCAATGCCATTCACTTACTTCCTCATTAAAGTACACTTTTAGAGATATTGTCTCGTTTTCCGTTATGTCGGAATAACCATACACGTTAATCATAATCTCCCTGGCAGCATCTATCGCTGTTTCGGGGATAACCCAACATTTTTTTTCCCTATTCCACGTCGCTTTGCCGATTCCCTTAATTGCATTCACAAAATATGGATTATACGGCGTGTAAACATTTGCCATTCCATTTTTAATTACAATTTCCATCGATATTTCCTCCTATACTATATCGGGTATTTCAGGGATCCCGGTAAATCCCTTGGGCATCTGTCCGGCAGATAAACACTTGTGGATTTCTGCCGTATGTCCGGCTGCCGGACGGATATCTGGTTCTGACAAGCTCGCCTGGGGGCATCGCTCATTCTCTGCTCCATCAATCCGTCGGGGCCGGGATGAAGTTGTCATGGTACAGTCCCTGAAACTGTCTTCTGGACGGAAACATGGAAGCCCATGTATTTCCATGTCTTCTTTCCTTACAATACTCTCTGCATGAAGGGATTTTTCCTTCTGTCTCCGGGACAATCCCAGTGTACCAGACAATTGAAATCAAATATTCTGTGAGAGATTAACTGCAGATTTATTCAAACAATAACCGTATTTCGTGCGCATAATATTCTTTTGTATTCTTTCTTAATCTATAATTAGATATTTTGCGCCTAAAAACAATTCTCACCTTCTCCGTAAAAACCACTATGCTTATATCCCCTTATTCCTGATCGGATGTCCCTCAGGTTTCATCTTTCCTTCCTGGTACTCCATCCGGCCAGAAACTAGACTCATGAACTGCATGTTATATGGATGAACGTAGGGGACACTCCATACAGATATCAATCTGGTAATAACCAGCAAAATAAATCTATTCTTTACATATCAGCCCATTAAACAGAAAAAGTCCCGGATTATATCTTCCGGGACTCTGTCTGTATGTATTCCTATGCTTTATACTCAAAACATCATTCTTCCGATTTCACGGATTCAAGTCTCTCTACAACATGCTGTATGGAATAGTTGGAGTATATCCTTTCCACTGCCCTGTCATACTCATTTCTATCCATTACCCTGTCTTCCTGCTTCACTAAGGCAGTATTTAAATCTTCATGCCATTTCTTTGTCAGCCTTATGCTCCTCACCCATTTTGCCTTACCAGTTTCGCCCTCATCCAGTACCAGTTTCAGCCTGATACTGCTATCCTTGTTCCAGACATTAAATTTTTTTACGCACTCACTCAGACAGGGTATATATGGAACAGCAATCCAATTAAGGTTTCCGGCCTTTACTGCAAACATAGATATACCTTCCAAATCTGTCAGCCCTATATTTAGGTCTTTTCCTGTTGCAAATTCTTTTATTTCAGTCTGCGTCAGATTATTGAAAGATATCTTCATTACAATCCCGTCATGGTCAACATTAAATGCCACATGATCCTGTTTTTCCATTGAGCCGCTCTTTTCATGTTCTGTACTGCAGCGCATGATCGTTCCTTCCCTCACGGCTTCAGATGATACCATTTTCTGCATTTCCTTGTACTGTGACAGCATTTTCAACATGTAGATTCCAAAGCATTTGGCAAAATCCCGCATCCATGTCATAATGTATGGCCCAAGAAAAAACATATCGTTAAAGAAAACATCGCAGATATAGGGGTCTCTGGGAGATTTCATATATGGAGCCTCATACCCCCATCCCAAACGCCAATGTGATTTCATCAGCGACCATAATTTTTTCATTACCTCCGCTGTAAGTGTACCTGCCGTAACCATTAATGGCATTTGAGGATATCCTTTTAAGAAAAGTGTTGCCATATATGTGCCATTTTCCAGATTCAGGTCACATTTAGCCTTGATACATGCATCTTCGTCATCCACTACTGACACCATACCTGATGTCATTGCCTGGCCAACCATTCTTTCGATATCAAATTTCATCCAATCAAGTTTCACTGAATCGATCGGAAGTATCACTGTTTCCTTAGTATTCATGGTGATATGTACGATATTTTTAAAATTTTTCTTTGCCATATTTTCTCCTCCTATACTATACCGGTATCCTGGGCTTCCGGTAAATCCCATGTGCATCTGTCCGTCAGATAAATCCTTGTGGATTTCTGCCGTATGTCCGGCTGCCAGACGGCTATCTGGTTCTGATAAGCTCGCTTGGGGGCATCGCTCATCCTCTGCTCCATCAATCCGTCGGGACCGGGATGAAATTGTCATGGTACAGTTTCTGTATCTGGCTGTCAAACGGAAACATGGAAGTCCCTGCATTTCATGTATGCTTTCCCTTACCAGCCTTGTTTCTGCATAAAGGGCTTTTGGTCTTCCGTCTCCGAGACAACACCAGTGTACCAGACAATTGAAATTAAATATTCTGTGAGAGATTAACAACAGATTCCTCTAAATAATAAATATATTTATGTATGATATATCTTTTTGTATTTTTTTACGGTGTATAATCAGCTATTTGATAGAAAGAAAAACAAATTTCCACACTTTATCCCATAAACGCTGCAACAATATCTCCCTGTTTCTAAATTCCCTGATTCTTTCTTCCGGGGCGTAACCTGGTTGCTATTTCATACACCAGTCAAAAATAACATCATTAAGAACACCGATATAATATTAGTAGCATGATATAATCCGAAAAATTTGTATAGAAAAAGAACCCTGGGAAACAGGTTCTCCAAGGTTCTGATATTAGAATTTTATTCTGCAGATCCGCTGAATGCATGTAAGCATGTCTATATGTCTACAACTCCACAAAAACAGCCCTATTTCCGTTTCAATGTGGATCTTCCGCACTACGACTGCCTGTCTGCATGCAGATCAATCCTGCTGCCCTGTTGTAATAATGGGTAAACCAAATACGCTTTCCACTTCCCTCACATATTCCTGCCACTGTAGTCCGCGCTCCCTGCTCCCCTTAATCAGTTCCCCGTACAGATATGCCCTAAATTCATTACCCTCTAAAGCTTCCCTGCTGTTATAGATTTCCGGCAGATCTATGGAAAAACTCCCGTTCCAGTTGTCATGCGGTCCGTTCGGGCTGTCTCCTTTAACAAAACCGGCCCCGCTGATCTTGTATATTGGAATCTTTAGAATCCTCAGTTCATCCTGGCACTCACCCAAAAGGGAATACATGGTTCCAAGCACATTAATATCCATTCCCCAGATAATATTCATTCTCGTAAAACACCATGTACATAATACGCCTTCACTCAAGTCTAACCCTCTTACATCCCTCTCGTCATAAACACTTCTGTATCCGCCGCATCGCGGACATGCAAACCGCACACTGGCAGGTTTTGATGCCTTCTTAATAACATCCGTAAACGACTGCCCCATAAGCTGGCAGTCGAATTCACGGTCAACCTTTCTTGCCATCATCCTCCATTTAGGACCATGTATGCCGGTATACGGGCTGGAATCATCCTCCGGGCATGTATGCAGCAGTTCATGGTAGAGCAGCTTTTTGAGTCCATAAATATCAGCTTCACTGCTCCCATATGCCTGTGATACCAGAATGGTAAATGTCCCGTCCTTATTCTTCCGGCACCGCCCGTATACGTTTTTTTCCCTTACAAACTGTACGGCTGTAACCTTTCCAACCGGCAGGTGAATGTTTTTTAATTCTTCCGCGCATTCCCCCACAATCTCCATGAGCCTCTGCGTATAATCGAGATAGCAGAACCTTCCGCTGTTTTTTGTACCTTTACTGCCTGTTTCCCAGTTTGCCATGGGTTTTAAATTCAAAGATGCCCGCTCCAGGATGTGGCAGCCGTATTCGCGGTCCACTTTTGCGGCATATTTCTCCCATTTTTCCCCGTGATCCATACATCCGCCGGCAGAATGAAGGAGCTGGTGGAAAATGACCGTTTTTATCTCTTCCAGCCCATACCGCGGACTCCTGTATATATTAGGTATATACAGGCCAAAAAGGCCTTCCTGCACCTTAGCCAGCTTCCCTGTTACAAACCTGTCCCTGCACACCTTTATATCAATGCAGTCTCCAATCGGAATGCCGAGTTTTCTAAGTTCAGAAATACACTCGGTCGCTATCTTTTCAAGATCCCACTTCCCTTTTTCATTTTTCCATTCATTGTCCACTCTTTACCCCTCCTTATCTTCTGTGCAAAATCCTGTATGTTATCTGGTCCGTGCCCGGCAACAAAAGTTTTCTCCCGGCATGTCATTTATCCTTCCAGACCCGCATATTCCAGAATCTTATGGTGGGCAAACTTCTCTATTTTTTCCAGATAATCTTCATGGTTCCAGTCAATGCCTTCATTTACTGTTTCAAAATCATTTGCCCATTGTACAAACATCTGTTTCTAATTGATGCTGTCAATGCTGCTCAGTTCCCTGTGTTTTTCCAGAAGGTCTGCATAAACAAGGGAAATCTCCACCAGATTCTCGGATGTCTTATTGTAAACTATTTCCCCCTGCCGTTTTCCCTCGTTCCCATCTTTGTATCCATAACACATTGTTACAGATCCTTTATCAATTTTTTCCACGCTTTTTTCTCCTCCTTCACAAACTGCCATCCATAAATTTACTTTCCCTGTAACTGTCTTGTTTCTTTCCGCAGCTGCCTTATAAATTCTGTCAACCATCAGCACCAGTACAGTCCCCGGCTTACGGCCTTCTTTTCCTGCACCAGCGCAATCTTATATCGGCAGCAGGATTTGCTGTCATCCCGGTCATGATATACTTATCCTCCTGCCGGATTCACCTGCCATGGCGGCGTTCTCTGTTTCATTTCCACCTCCTGTATAGCTGCACTTTCAGCTTTTTCCTGACACAACCATTATACTATACCGGGTTGCCTGTCAAATCCTGCATAAATCAATATATTGTTAAATTAGGTCAGCAATGTATTGATTGATTAATCGTGTAATGTTGACTTTATTTAACGGTATGCTATAATATACTGGCAGGGTCCGCATACATCCGGACAGACTGTCAGTTCACCGCGGACACTGTAAAACCATGCGGCAGAAATCCGGGGGAATACAGAAAACAGACGAAAGAAAAGAGGATAACAGGATGGGATTTTTTGATAAGAAACAATGCGGCATCTGCGGAAAAGATGCCGGAAGACTGCTGGCATATACCCTTAAAGACAACAAACACCTTTGTGACGAGTGTTTCCACAAAATATATACGGGATTCAACAGTCTAAATGCGCAATTCAGTCTCGAACATTACAGGGATCATTATCTGCCATACTATGAAAAAACGAAAAAAATGCGGGAAATATTCAAAACCACGTGCTTTTACGGCGGGTTGTACATAGATGCGGAACACAGGCTTTTCAGCATTAGTGACGGCGATTATGACAATATCATGAAAAAAAATGGCGGCCGGCCATCCGACCGGATGCCTGTTTTTGAGTTCTCATCCGTCACCATGGCGGTCATCCGGCTTGACAAGGTAAAAGTGAATCAGGGCGGCATGCTCGGTCCGTCTGCCGAAGGAAACATAAAACTCCGTCTGCTCTACAGGGACCCGATTCTTGATTATGAATACAGTATTGCCCCAGGCAAATCACTGCCTGTTGAAAAAAAGGGATTTATCAGCAAAACCCTGACCTACGGATTCCCTGAAAAACTCCTCCCCGTAAAGGACATTTTTGACGAGCTGGTCATGCAGGCTGAAAAAATGAACGGAGGGGTAATATGAGTATATTGAAATTAATCATCAAATCCACCATAGCAGGATGCCTGGTCGCTTTTGCATTCGATCCTGACGGAATCACGGATACTGTCATAGTCTTCGCACTGGTATACGGACTCGTAACATACTATATATGGTATTTTACCAGCAGCGATATGGATTCCGTTACAATTGGAGACGGGATTTTGGGAATCCTGTTTACACTGGCTGCCCCACTGCTGGTCATCGGTATAAGCTATTATGTTCTGGCTGCCATTTTTCCGGGCATGATCGGACAGTATATCTTCAGTGGCATTATAGTGCTCGGTTCCTTCGGATGCCTTATTTCCGATATCATCAGTGTCATCAGGATATTTTTCCCATCCTTTTTGGTTCTTGATAACATTCCGGAATCAGGCTTTCATGACAGTCATTCTAATGACAGCGACAGTTTTTCAGGATAGCGGCAAAAGAACAATACAGGCACACATGGGTTTTCTGCCATTGCAGGAAACCCGCTATTTTTTTGCATTTACATCCATTTTATTGAATTCCGGCGAATACAGCCTGAATCCTTCTGCATCCGCCGGCTCCGTGCCACTACAGGGATATCCGTCAGGGCTTACTCGTTCCTGTGGTAAAGGGCTATACATTCATCTATGATGCCCTCGACAATCCGCACCTCCCGGGCCGTAAGCTTATCAAGTTTTTCTGACAGCAGCAGTTTGTCCTTGTCTATAATGTCACCAGTTAAAATATAGTCCGTGCTGACACCGAGGGCAGAAGCTATCTTCATCAGGTTCTCCGGTCGCATCGCCCGTTTCCCTGACTCCGCATAGGACACAAACTGGGTTGTTACTTCTCCCTTTTCTGCAAGTGCCTCCTGTGTCATCCCCAGTTTTTTCCGCCGCTCCATGATCCTTTTTCCTACCTCATTCAAATACAGTTCCAGATCTTTCATTTTGTTACCTCCTGTTTACTGTTAAATTATATCAACAGAATCATTGAAATTTAATCGCTATCTGTTGGCAAGTTACAACAATATGATATAATCTGCTGGATTAGACTTATATACCTTTCTCAGACACCAGACAGGAAAGACGGAAACTGAATCCTCCATGTATACTGTTATCATGTGTTTTCGCGGAAGCAGAAGCCTGCAGTGCATGTGTTATAATTAATATATAATTTACGAGGAGGTTAAAGATATGACAGATAAAAGATTTCAACATTTTCCCAGCGGAAATAACAATATAACTACGATACTACAGCCACCAGTGGCGGCAGAAGCCATGCAGTCATCCTGTCCGTCTTCCGTGACGGCCATGCAAAAATTTATGTTTGAGTTCGGCAGCGACGGGAACATCCACTCCGTTTCCTTTTTGGGAAATCTTTCCCATGAAGATATCCGCCTGATGCTGGAATCCGTGCGGCAGAAACCTTATGCGGACTGCTGCAGTGCCATATATTCATATTTAAAACAGAATAATATGCCGTATTCCGGCCTGAAAACGGAAATGATTCCGTTAAACAATCAGGAAATCATGGAGCGGGCTCGGCGGTTTCTGCAGTTATGCAGCCCGGAAGATTTTGATGTCCGTATCTGCAGAACCGACAATTACTATGCGGTAATGGATCAGCAGGTAAGGACCCCTGACGGCGGATGTGAAGGATGTTACTATGCCGTGCGGAAATCTGCAGACAACGGAGGCTTCCAATATCGTATTGTCGGGCAGACATATGCCTGCAGCAGGCCTGATGACACTGATCATGGATATTTTGCAGTCCGCACAGGCAGGGACAGTCAAAAATTTTTTAACCTTGATACTAAGTCTGGGGAGCCGGTGTTTCCCAGCTTTGGATGCATAGACATCATGGGGGTCCTGATAAACATCGACAGCATCACGACTTCCGGTCAGGCTAAAAAAATAGCGGTAAAATAATTGTCAGCAGTAAAAAGGAGGGGGTGGAGTAATATCTATCCCTCTTTTCCATGTTGCCATTTTTCAGTCTGTCCTTAACTTCCTCATTTTAAATTAAACCTGAACCGTCCCTATTATCTGCTCAATAAAAGGGGAAGGCTTTTTGTCCTTCCCCTTCATTATTGTACATATACAGGGCATCTGCAAAACGCAAGAAGCCGCCGTGCCTCTTCATGCCCCTGCTCTGCCGCTTTTTGATACCACTTCGCTGCCTCGGCGGTATCTTTTTTTACGCCCTCTCCCCTGTAATACATATTCCCCAATTTATACCAGGCTTCCTGATCTCCCTGTTCCGCTGCTGTTCTATACCATTTTGCAGCTTCATCATAGTCCTTTTCCACCCCTTCTCCACAATAGTACATATTTCCCATTTGTACCTGGGCAGGCGTATATCCCTTTTCCGCCGATCTTCTGTACCAATATACAGCCCTGGCATAATCCTGTTTTTTAGCCCTGACCTCCAGATACAGCCCCGCCAGATTATACTGGGCAGATGCAAGTCCACTATATGCTGCTTCCCTGTAGTATCTAAATGCCCATGCATAATTCTTTTTCACACCGGTTCCGTCACGATACATATTCCCCAGCTTCTCCTGCGCTTCAGCACTTCCCTGTTCTGCCGCTTCCCTGTACCATTTTTCCGCTTTACCGTAATCCTGTACGACTCCCCTGGCTTCCAGATACATTCCGGCCAGATTATACTGGGCGGATACATATCCCCACCATGCTGCTTTGGTGTACCATTTAAGCGCCTCGGTATAATCCCTTTCCACGCCGATTCCGTCATGGTACATATTCCCCAGCTTCTCCTGCGCCTCGGCACTTCCCCGCTCCGCCGCTTTTCTATACCATTTTACAGCCTCGGCATAATCCTGCCCTGCCCCCTTCCCTGTATAATACGTTTCCCCCATATGATACCAGGCAATTGTATTCCCCTGCTCCGCCGCTTTTCTGTACCACTTAAATGCTTCATCATAATCGGCCCCGTTTTCCCGGGATCTATACAGATTCCCCAGTTCGACCTGTGCGCGGGTATATCCCTGCTCCGCTGCCATCATAAGCCACTTTTCCGCTGCAGCATAATCCCGTCCGGCTTCGTCTCCGATATAGTACAAAATTCCTAACTTTAGCTGGGCAATGACATCCCCCTGTTCAGCGGCATCCCTGTAATGGCTTATAGTTTCAGGATAATCGGTATCATCTGTTTCGTCCTCCTGTAGTTCCCAGTCATCTTCATTTTCTTCTGCTGTTTCATCACTATCCGCAGGATCAATTTCATGTCTTTCTATTATTTCCTCATATCTCCCATACAAAGTTCACACCCCCATTTCCGGTTTTATGAAAGATGCTGTTTTACATAATTATACAGTTTTATCTGGTTTTTATAAATTCTGCGCCGTATTCCGTAAAGGGGTTCTTATTTTTTTCTTTACATAACTGTATGTAATTCCGGGTTACGGAAGATACAAATTTATCGTAGTCGCCTGACCGGATTGTTACCATATAACAATGCCTGGCTCCTTTCCTTATTCTGGGTGTCATTTCCGTCCGCATGATGAAATCCATGTCGTCATCCTCTCCTACCCCGATCCCGTCCAGATATCCTCCCTGTACATGATTTCCAAGCACAATAAACGGGACTTTCATTGTTGTGGATAGCACTGCAATAGCAACTGTATGCTGGTGCCATGGTTCAAGCGGCTGGGTCTTCGCAATAACAACAGGCCTGTCAAAATTTTTTACAACCTTGATGACACAATCCTGAATAACTGCATTATATTCATTTTGTATATCTTCCCAGCTGTCTTTCTCCACACCCTGGCGGATCGGATACATGACTTCCACATATTTTCTATACCACTCCGCAGCCGTGACGAAATCCTTCTCCACCCCTTCACCCCTGCAGTACATGTTTCCCAGGCTCTTCCAGGCTGCCGCAACCCCCTGCCCGGCTGCCTTCCTGTACCATTTCAGTGCCTCGGCATAATCCTGTTCCACTCCGTGACCGTATCTATACAGGTCACCTAAATTGCTTTTGGCTTTGCTGTTTCCCTGTTCCACTGCTTTCCGGAACCATTTCAGCGCCTCGGCATAATCCTGTTCCACTCCATAGCCATTTGCGTATAATATACCCAAATTGTTCTGCGCATTATCACATCCCTGCCCTGCCGCTTTCCGGAACCACTTCAGCGCCTCGGCATAGTCCTGCTTTATGTTATAGGACCCATAATAAAATTGTACCTCGACATTGCCGTTTTTCTGACGTTCTGATATCCGATAGCGCTTCAGCGCCCCTGCATAATCCGGAATCCTTATTTCATAGCCAATTGCATATAAGGTGCCTAAAATATTCTGTGCCTTATCATATCCCTGCTCTGCTGCCTTACGGAACCATCTCAGCGCCTCGCAATAATTTCTCCTTACGCCCTCTCCGTTATAAAAAATGTTTCCGAGCGCGCATTGCGCCTGTACATTCCCCTCATCAGCCTGTTTTAGTAATCTCTCTATGCCTTCCTGCCCTGGCATATCCGGCAGGCCGCTTTTCCCGGGAGTGGTCTGCCTGCTTTTCTTCATATTCACTATTCATATATCCTCCTACTTTTTTATGGCAGGCAGCCCTTCACCGGAATGCCTGCTGCCCCTTTCCTGCTGCCGGGGCAGCAGGTTAACTTTCCCCTTCCGCCACGACAAATTCCCCGGATGCAGGATCATAATCATAAACGATACTGTAGTATCCTTCCCCGCCTTCGTGCGGCTGCGTGATAAACCGGCCGTCCTCTGTCTTCCTGAAATCGGCATGCTGCCCGGATACTTCAGGCTGGTATGCCTTCCCGTCCTTTACTCCGTACAGCCAGGTTTCCTGTCCGTCTGCCCCGCCTATCATAAGAAATTCTGCGGTTCCGGCATTTATGGTCAGTTTCCTAGTCATGCCGGGATACATGCCCCCGTAAGCATATATTTTTGGAAATGTGTCAATGACGGAAACCGTGCCGTCCGAACCGGCGTAATAAATAATGGCATCTGACAGGTCAATCCCGTCATCCGTCCCCGTTATTCCGAAAGCCTCCATGCTTCCATTCCCGTCGAAATCATCACACACAAAATACAGTTCATTTTCAGATCCCGCTGCCGACCGGAATGCCTGTTTTAAACGGATTTCATCTGGCATTCCTTCCTGCGGGGTATACTGGTCAAACGGAGTCAGCTCAATGGCCACAGCCTGGTATCCGGCACAGATATCCTGTGCTTCCGCCTCCGTAATATGGGACATCCTGTCAAAGTCCAGCCCTTCCGCCCTGTCATAATGATCCTCCTGGGTGCTGTGGAACCATGGATTGTCCCTGTCCTGTATCTGGTCAAATGCCACGATCTCATCCGGATGCAGCCTGCCCGTATCCGGATCGATACTGTAATATATCTGTGTACTGTTGCTTGCACCGCTCGAAGCCCGGTAATAAACTGTATTATCAGCGCACAGGTAATAACAGTATCTCTCGCCGCTTGTGGCTGCATGGACCGCCACGCCATCCGCAAAGGTGTACAGGTCGTATATCAGGCCTTCCTCTGCGGCTTCCGTGGTGCTGACCAGCAGCTCCGGCACCCCGTTTCCGTCCAGGTCCGTCAGGGCGTAGCCCGCATCGGACAGGTCTTTCACAGAGGTATAGTCCCAGTAAAACATATAGCTTACATCCTCCGTATGGTCCCATCCTCCCATGATTTTGTAATAAAACATGTCCAGTATCCCGTTATAGGCAGTATCTGCACTGTCTGTAACGTCCGCACTGTCCGCATCGCTGTTTCCGATATCTTCCGTCTCCGAAAAAGGCTCCTGTACTATGGATTCCTGTATAACAGGTTCCGTTGTCCCTTCCGGTATGCCATGGGCATCAACCGGTGTCTCTTGTATACCGCCATCCGTATCCTCCCCTGCACTGCCGTCTGTTGCACATCCGGAAACCATTACGCTGCAGGCAGCCATGGCAAGGGACATTATCAAATATTTTTTCATCTGTGCATCCTTTTTATTTATATAAATATTAGCCGACGCGAAATTGCCTTTCGTGCAGCTATTCCTCGGTAACATTTGTCTCATACTCATAATTTTCGACATTTTTTGTGACACACTTGTTGAACATCGTATCCAGGTCTTCGAAGCCTACATAATAATAGTCCCCCCTCCAGAATAAGTCCCCGCTGGATATGGATTTCGTAAAGGCGGAGCCTTCCGGCATCTCATACCTGCTCAGATCGACGCTGCACGTCCCGTCCTTTAACAGGAGCAGGTCCTCGAACTTTCCATATGTATAAAAATAAAGCTTCTGGTCCCCGTCCGGATACTCCATGTCCACATCCTCAATCCGGTACAGCACATAAACTGCGTTGTGGTCGCTGCCGTCCATGCCCGGCTTCAATGACAGGAAATAATTCCCGATAAATTTCACCTCTGTAACCGTATCCCAGTCCTTCGCCTGGATGGCATCCTCGATCTGATGCTTCATTTTTTCCATGATATCGGAAGGTATTTGCGAAAGCTCCGAGACATACCTGTCACATTCCGGTACTACAAATTCCTTTGTGTCCCCTTCTGCCACATACCCCTTTTCCAGAAGCTGGTCCGCATCATATTCCGCAGTCACGGTAACGGTATCTCCCACGGTAAGAGCCTGATCCCTGTCGAGCGAATAGGTGACGAACACCGGGGCGCTGTTTCCATATCTGACAGAGGCTTTTACATCAGGGGCGATTCCCGTAAACTCCACCTCCACATTTTCAAACAGATCCGCCTGCTCAATCTCCTTAAGTCCTTCGACCGTATACTTTTTCTCACCTGCCGCAAACTTTATCTTATAATCCTCGACAGATTCATTGTCCACGACAGATGTCACGGTCACCTCGTCCCCGTTGGACAGGTTTTCCCGAGGGGATATCTTGTAGGATACTGCCTCTTCTATCGTCATCACCCTGCCCAGCAGCGACAGGTCCTCCGAGTCCCCATCGATGCCCGCGGCCTCAAATGCTGCATCCTCCCAGAAATATTCGTCCGCAATACGCGCCGTACCCTGTCCGTCCACACCGTTAAATTCCAGTGTAAGCCCGTCCATGACATCAATCTCCGTCTTTCCGCATCCGCCCACCGAGCATGCCATCAGTCCCGCAAGGGCGCACATGGCGATTATTTTTGTCAGTTTCTTTTTCATTCTCTTTTTTCCTCCGTCGTATTTTTATTTTATTGGACGAATAGAGTATATCATACTGTTAATTTTTGTCAACGCTACACGAATATTTTCCTTGAAACCTACAGGAACATGTATTAATATTGAAAACAGGAGTTCTGATTATATGCGCAGATAATTTGCTATATGTATGGAATATTCCTATCGATTCTTATTTGTTCTGATGATTCAGGGCAATGCATTCATCAATAATGCCTTCAACCATCCGCATTTCCGTTGCTGTAAGCTTTTCCAGTTTTTCCGCAAGCAGTAATCTGTCCTTATCAACCACATTACCCGTAAGAATATAATCCACGCTCACGCCGAACACTGAAGCCATCCTTACAATATTTTCCCAATTTATTGTTCTTTTTCCTGTTTCCATATAGGAAACATACTGCGTTGTATGCCCGATTTTTTCCGCGAGTTCCTTTTGTGTCAGTCCCATCCTTTTCCTCTGCTCCATAATCCTTTTACCTACTTCTCCCAATTGTACATTTAGTTCCGGCCCAGACATTTCCGTATACCTCCGTTTTCTTTATATTTATTAATACTATATATTGTTATGTTTATATTTGTCAACACAACAAATCAGTCTGTTCTTCCCCGCCCGGATAAAACCGGCCATAACCATCGGAGCTGCGTCATACTCCTGCTGCCGTTAGGCAGAAATGATTTTAACAAAAAACTAATCATACTTTAAGCTGTTGACAATATTCCACAATGCGGTATAAAATTAACTTGCAGAATAAATTTCTTCACTGAAATAGTGAGGAATTTGAAAAGTGCACTAAAGGGAAATAAGAAAGAGGAGGCATTATTGATGAAGAAACAGATATTGAGGAGATTTATGGGAATTGCCGCGGCTGCAATCATAACAGTGACCATGCAAAACCCTGTACAGGTCAGGGCAGCCGAAAAATTTGACCCTGTATTTTATGCCGCCGTGTATGCGGATGTGGCAGCAGTATTCGGAACAGATGCAGAAGCCCTGTACAACCATTACATTGCTTTCGGACAGAAAGAGGGACGGATGCCATATGCCGGGGCAGCAGGCGGTGAAGCCGTTGATGGGATTGCAGATACGGCAGCAGTGGCAGCAGAAACTTCCGCAGTAACAGATGACACGGTTAATGGTATCGTAACAATCGACAAACTGCAGAATGACACCAGCCTGAAAAAGAAAATGACAGATGCAGAATTCCAAACGGCTTACAATGAGGCACTCAAAATCGTGCAGCCGCTTGTCGGATTAAGCAGGGAAGAACAGGCAATGGGAATCATGACTGCCCTCAGGAATATGGTTGACAGCGGGCAGGTCGCATATTCCACAAGCTACCCCCACTATAATGATGCATACGGCTATCTTGTAAACCATGTGGCATCCTGTGCCGGCTCCACCAGGACAACCGGGCTATGCCTTAACATGCTTGGCATCAATTACGAGCATGTCCATGAGAACCAATGGTGCCACCAGTGGTGCAGGGCTGACCTGGACGGGACAACATGGGTGGTAGACCCTTATGCCTATACCTGTACCCCGGAGGCTTATGCATACTGGCACCCGCTCGCTGACTGCGGACAGTAAAATACCGATTCAAAATATTGTAATTTTTGCACATAGAAAGAGAATCCGCAATGAAACCTTTAAAACACACCATTTTAATCCTTTCCTTATTATTTTTATTATCCGGTTCCGGTTTTTTTACCATAAACACTTCTGCATCCGGAACCTCCCAGCCCCCTGTTTACTACGTCCGCTTCTCAGGTACAGGGCTTGGTATCTATGCAGATCCGTCTCTGGCAGGAGAGCCCACAGCCCTGCTCCCCGACGGCACTTATGTACAGCTCCTGTCCGGTCCGGTGGATTCCCTCGCCAGAATACGGATATGTGGCACAGGGCTGGAAGGCTATGCGGACATGAGATACCTGAAACGGCTTGATGCCATTGTCTATGACTGTGACATTTATACTTACGAGGAAATGCAGGAAGATATCGCACAGATGCAGGCACGGTATCCCGGGCTGTTCCATGCCGGTGTAACCGGCCAGTCCGCTGACGGCAGGAATCTCTACGAGCTTATCCTTGGAAACAGTTCCGCTCCTAAAAGCATACTGATCCATGCAGGTATCCATGCCCGCGAATACATCAATCCGTACCTGGTCATGGAACAATTGGAACAGATGCTTGAATGCTATGAATGCGGCAGTTTCCATGGGCGTAGTTACCGGGAGCTGCTTGACGGTGTGGCAGTCCACATTGTGCCCATGGTCAACCCCGACGGCATCGCAGTCAGCCAGTTTGGTGAAGGCGGCCTCCGTTCTCCAGAGCTGGTACAGGTACTGCAGGCCTGCTATGCATATGATACAGCTTCCGGACGGACAAAAAGCTCCTATGCAGGCTATCTTGCACGGTGGAAGGCCAATGCCCACGGGACGGATCTCAACAAAAACTTCGTCACGGGATTTGGCTCTGATGCAAAGACACTGCTTCCCTCCTATGCGGGATATCCGGGAGCAGCTCCCTTTACCGAGCCGGAAACCCTGTCGCTCGGAGCCGTCACCCTGCTGTGCCGTCCGTCTGTTATTATAAACTACCATTCCATGGGGGAAGTGGCATACTGGGACACCAGGGAAAGCCTGTATACAGGGATAAATACAGAATTTTCCAGCTATATGCTGTCGCTGGTGCCCTATAAAAGAATGGGGAGCGGGACTGCCTCGGGAAGCTATCTGGACTGGATCTACAGCGGTGATAATCCCGTATGTTCCATCACTTTTGAGACAGGAAATGCGGAATGCCCGTTTACCTTTGAACAGTATCCGAAGATATGGCTCCAGCACTCCCTTGTAATGCAGGCAGCCATGGAGTATGCATACATTCACTGACACCTGAAAAACGGTAATGGCAATCGTTTCCATTACTGTTTTTTGACAAAACTTATTCTTATCTGCTGTTCTGGTATCCTTACTGCAAGGGCAGGGTGATTTATACCAAAATGCCTATAGTTCACAAAACATCAAATTATTACTTATAGTTCGTAAACAACAAGGCATACCAGATAAGTCCACCTTATCCGATATGCCTTTAAATTAAATGGTAGAAAAGTAACACCTGGATCAAAAATAATCATGTAATACACATCATATTCCTGCTGCCATCAGCAAACCATAACCCCGTCCGCATCCGCGATTTTCGTTCCCGTCTTTTTATCGTTCAGTTCCGTCGTAATCCTCGGCACATATATGATCTGGTTCAGGTCGGCAATATCCGTATGTGATGCAACGATCGACCGTGCATCGTCGCCGTCATACCGCTGTATCACATACAGCTCCCCGTATACCACGAATGTCATGCCGTTGTAATCTTCCGTGCCGAACTTCCTCGTATCCACCTCAAACGAAAGCCTTGCCGCCCTGCAGATGATTCCGGTGTGAACACGACGGAGTTCTGTGCGAGCCTTCCATCCGTGCCCAAAACGGTCACATTCGTACCGGTCGTGATGCTCTGGTTTTTGTCGAGCACATAGCCTTTCAGCTCATAGGTAAAGCCCGGTATTAGGTTCTCATAGCTGAATGTGTCTATAATCGTCGTGGAGCCGTCTGCAAACGACGTCTTCGTGAATGTGTCGCTGTCAATCGCACTCGTCCACACCTTCGGCACATGGATGGTCTGGTCCTCGTCCAGAAGGACCTGATGCTCCGCCACAAGATGCTTCCTGCGCCGTAGCCATTTTCGAGGTACATCCGCTCGTACACCACCAGTGTCCTGCCAGCGAAGATTTCCGCATCGACGTCAAACGTCATCCCGCTGCCCTCATGGTTCTCCGGGATGACGTCGCCATATGTGAGGTACTGGTTGTCCTGTAAGTCAAAATCAGCTTTAAAATAGGTCGTGATTACCTGTTTCTTCCCGGCATTGTCCACGACAATCTCGCCTGTCGCAGTATCGCGGAGTTCCGACACTAATTTGTATGTGTATTCCGGACGGACTGCCTCGTAATGCACCGTGTCATATATCTTCATGTCCTTCCCGGCATAAGATATGTGTTCTTCCGTTTTCTGGTCAAGCGCCGTCGTGTCGATATAGGGCATATAGATCCGCTGGCTCTCGTCCCAGAAGTCTTCATGGTCCGCGACGAGTACCCATTTCCTGCTGCCTTCCTCTCCCTGCTCTATGTAAATCTTTTCGTAGCAGACGAAAATTGTACCTGCAAGGGATTTTACAATATCCCCTTTGTCATCACGGATAACGGCAGGAAATTCAAAATCCACGGTAATTTCGCCGTCCGCAAGTGTGACGTTTTTTATGGTCTCCCTTACCACCGGGCTGCCGTTCACATCCAGTAAGGTCTCACCCGTTTCCATGTCCACGAGACGGGATTCGACTTTATACCTCGTCCCCGGCATAAGCTTCCGATAGGTTATGGTATCATGCACCGTCACGGTTTCCTCCGCGTAGGTTACGTCAACACCCGTCTTGTCATCCCAAAGCCTTGTCGTTATTTCCGGTATGTAAAAAGATTCATGCCAGTCGTACTGCTGTTTGTATTCCAGTACAAGTTTATCCGCCAGATACACCTCGACATCGCTGACATATATCAATGTAGAAGGGGGTTCCCAGCTGGATGATCCGGCTCATGCCGGACGGAGTGGCTGACTTGTGGGAAGCGTCAATGGAGTAGGAAATGTTTTCTGCCCCTTCAATCTGGGAGCAGAGGGAATTAAACAGTTGTTCTATTTTTCCATTGACGCCTTCGGAGAGCTGGATCTGCTTCACTATCTGGTCTGCACAATAATCCAGCTCCTGTTTGGTGGAGATGATGCTGAACAGGTCCAGGATAAATGCCAGCAGAAGCACCGCTATGAAGATGAACACCACCGTATTGAAACAGCCCTCATCACCATTCTCGCTTTTCATTATGGATGCCAGGTTCCTGCCGGCTATTTTGGAAATAATGTTGGAATTGCCTTTGGCAACGTAAGACCACCGCTTTTCTGTTGTACCAGGTATAGCATGGATGCCTTTACGGGGAAAGAGCGGAACCGTGCCAATGCTGTACTGATGCTGTACCAATTTTTACTTACCCCCAAAAAACAGGCAGATCTGGGGAATTGAATACAGCAGGTTTATTGTGGAAAAATAAGAAAAACCAGGTATCATAAAACAATACTTTATTTTTATGACGTTAATCTTGAAATAGGATGATTATTGCTGTATTATTAAAGAAAAGGAGGAGTTTATGCTGCTTAAATACTATGAAAAATTGCTGCAGTTAAAATGTTTTTCATTTGATGACGCAGCAAAGATATTTGGGGATGAGCGCAAGGCCAGGAATATATTATACACTCTAAAGAAAAAGGGGCTGCTACAGTCAGTACGCCGTAATTATTATGCCACGATAAGCCTGGAAACGAAAGAGGCTGTCGCGACTCCTTTTGAGATTGCATCATCCATAACAGAAGACAGTTATATTTCCCATCATTCCGCTTTTGAATTTTACGGGCTTGCAAACCAGGTTTTTTCTGATATATATGTTTCTACGGGGCGGGAGTTCCGGGAATTTGAGTTTGGTGGGCGGTGGTATCATTGTATAAAGACCAAAAGGGATTTTGGGGTATCACTGCAAAAAACGATACGTGTAACAGACATGGAGAGGACTGTGCTTGATAATATAAAGGATTTTGATAAGGTCGGGGGGCTGGAAGAACTGCTGCGCTGCCTGGAGATGATTACCGTACTGGATGAGGGCAGACTGACCACTTATCTCGAAAAGTACCATAACCAGTTCCTGGCGCAGAAGGTAGGATACCTTTTGTCTTTTTACCCGCAGCTGAAATTGTCAGATGGATTTTTTGATTACTGTAAAAAGAACATAGGGAACAGTTCCCGCTATCTCTACCACGATCTGAAAGAAGAAAAGAGTATATTTTCAAAAGAATGGAATTTATGTATACCGGAAGATATCATGCAGCTGATGAATGAAGGAGGAGAACCGCTTGTTTAATTATACAAAGTCAGAATTGTCAGAAATTGCGAATAAGCAGAATTTCATCCGGGATACCCTGGAAAAAGTAGTACGTTTAAGTGAAGTCCTGGATTATATCAACAGTAATCCCATTATGAAAGGCTGCCTTGCATTGAAAGGGGGAACAGCCATCATGACCTACACAGAAAGCAGAGAGAAAGAAGCATCTGAAAATACAAAAAGTCATTGATAGAATAATTCAAAGGGGTGTGATATACTCTAATCGGTTCAAACAACAGATTTGCATTGGACGAGGTAAGAGTATGGAAAATCCATGGAAAGAAATTTCATTAG
>CAJUND010000037.1:0-12735 GCA_910587655.1 uncultured Agathobacter sp.
GACGGGTGATATATACTGACCCGAATTTGAAGGATACGGACGGGGATGGGCTGACGGATTTTGAAGAAATGGGGAACGTTTGCTGCGTCAATGATAGATATATTGGATTTGGAAAAATTAAAGATATAAAATATTTTATATTGAATACCAACCCGACCTTTGTGGATACGGATGGGGATGGTGAATGGGATAAGAAAGGTCCTGTTCCGCGTTTGGGTAGTACTGGTATGAACATTCTTTATAATAAATATTCAGGAGTTGATTACCTGAATGTTGGAGGTTTGCATGGAGGTAATCAGGGCTGGTGGGAAACAAGGGCGAAAAATCCCCGTGCTGCGAAAAAAGGAGATGAACGGATGGGAAAAAAGGGGTGCGGTGTAATTGCGATGACCGATTTTGAGTTATATATGACACAACAGCATAAAGGTTATTCTGCACCATCAAATCCATGCCCATGCATCAAAACCGGCGAAGCGGCAATCGAAAAAACGGATTATATGGATTATGCAGACTACAATAGGGCCCATGTATATCATCTGGAAGGTAATGCGATTAGAGGTGGTTTATTGAACGCCGTAGCTGATGTCATACCTTGGGATATGGAGAGGGGAATTGAATCCTATTTAAAGCATAATAATTGTCCGTATAGAAAGGCTAAATGGGCGCCTGATTTCGCGAGAGGAAAGAAAAAGTTGAAAACTAAAATTGCCAGAAAGATAGAAACTATGGTTTCCAAAAATTTGCCAGTTGTTTTTTCATATTATTCTTTTAATGATGACGATGAAATTATGTTATATTCTAACTGGACAATAGCAAAAGAAAATGTGAAAATTAAAAAATCAACTAATTCTCATTATATGACAATTATTGGATATTACAAGTACCTTGGAAAAGATGATAAAAATTGCAGTTATATTCTGAAAGTTGTAAGCTGGGGGGAAATATATTATATTAATTATGATAAGTATGCAGATAAACTGAGCTATTTTTCAAATATTCTGGAGGTCAGGTGATGAAAAAACTGACGAAAAAATCCAGAATGCGGATATTCATTGTTGCGGACATTCTGATTTCCATCGTAGTGAGTGCTGCGATATTTGCGGGCGTTCTGTGCTTCATTGATAATGTCCATAATGGGTATAAGAAGAATAACCGGAAACCGGATGACAAACTGTCCCGCCTGGTGCGGGAAACCGTTGGAGATGATTTTTATTATCGGGGAAAACACGAAGATGTTTTCGGTGGGGTTTGGTACAAGTATCTGATAAAGAAAAAAGATAAGGCTGCAGTTGTGAATCTGGTAAATGTATTAAATAATGCTGTGGAGGGTGAGCAGAGAAAAATCGGAGTGCAGGTGGGGGCAGAATTTTCGAGTGGCATAGAATATATATTTACTTTGGAAAATTTCTCTGATGATGGACTGGAAACGGCAGATTATGATGGAATGCATGCAGTCTGTATTCAAGAACCTGACCATGTGAGTGATGAGTGCTTTTATGATCCGTCAATTTATACAGGTATAGAGGGAGTAAGGAAGCTGTGTATTGATTCCGAAATGCAGCAGAAAGCAGAGAAAAAGGGAATCGACTGGCATGAAATTTGGCCGGATCTGGAGGTAATGCTGATTGATTATGGTAATCATTTCCAGGACGATGAAATTGTTAGTGCGCTGCAGGAAGCGGTGGGAAACGATTTTGATTATGGGGGAAAGGTAGAAAACCGTGCTTCCGGTTTGCTCCGTTATGAGTATTATATGATAAACCAGTCTGAGTATCAAATGACAGATCGGGACAAGGATGTAATTGCGAATTTTGTAAAAATACTGAATGATGCCCTGGAGGATGAGCAAAGAAAAATTCAGGTAGAGGCAGAGGGTTCCAATCTGCATTTTTCTGTTGAAAATTTTTCTGATGTGGAACTGGAGGAGGCGGATTTCGATGGAATGTATGCAATACATATTTTTGATCCCGAGAGCATCCCTGGATATGCAGAGGAAGCTTGTATTCCGTCGCTTTATACAAAAATACAAGGGATAAGGAAGCTGTATATTGGTCCAAAAATGAAGAAGCAGGCAGAGAAAGAGGGAATCGACTGGTATGAACTCTGGCCGGATTTGGAGGAAGTGGAGGTTACTGCGAGGTAAAAGTTCATAGACATTCGGCTCCGGATGATGTATGGACTGATGTTCAATAGGGGAATAAGAGATGAAAAAACTGACGAAAAGAGCCAGAATACTGGTATTCATTGCTGCGGATATTTTGATTTCCGTTGTTGTGGCGACTACAATTCTGCTTTGGTTTTTGCTTTGTGCACCGAATTTTGTTTTACATCGGGAATATAACAAAAAACCGGATGATGAACTGTCCCGCTTGGTGCGGGAAGCGGTTGGAGATGATTTTTATTATCAGGGAAAACGCGAAGCTGATTTCGGCGGGGGGTGGTATATGTATTCGATAAAGAAAAAAAACAAGGCCGCAGTTGCGACACTGGTAGGCGCATTAAATGATGCCGTGGAGGGGGAGCAGGGAAAAATCGGGGTGCAGGTATATACAGACGAATATATTCGTGGTCAATTAGAACCTTTATTTTACGTGGAAAATTTCTCTGATGACGGACTGGAAACGGCAGATTATGATGGAATGTATTCACTCTGTATTCGAGAACCTGACCATGCGAGTGATGAGTGCTTTTATGACCCGTCAATTTATACAGGAATAAAGGGAGTAAGGAAGCTGTGTATTGATTTCGAAATGCAGCAGAAAGCGGAGGAACAAGGAATCGACTGGCATGAAATCTGGCCGGATTTAGAGGAAATGCTGGTCAGGTATGATAATCAGGACCAGGACGATGAAATTGTTTGTGCTCTGCAGGAAGCAGTGGGGAGAGGTTTTAAATATGAGGGCAAGGTAGAAAACCGTGATTCCGGTTTGGTCTGTTATGAGTATAAGATGACAAATCAGTCAGAGTATCAAATGACAGATCGGGACAGGGATGTAATTGCGAACTTTGTAAATAAACTGAATGATGTTCTGGAGGATGAGCAAAGAAAAATTCAGGTACAGGTAGAGGCAGAGTATTCTGCCATGGAATTTTCTGTTGAAAATTTTTCTGATGGGGAACTGGAGAAAGCGGATTTCGATGGAATGTATGCAATACATATTATGGATTCTGAGAGCTTCCCTGAATATGCAGAGGAAGCTTGTATTCCGTCGCTTTATACCGGAATAGAAGGGATAAGGAAGCTGTATATTGGTCCGAAAATGAAAAAGCAGGCAGAGAAAGAGGGAATCGACTGGTATGAAATCTGGCCGGATTTGGAGGAAGTAGAGGTTGTCGAGCGGTAAAAGTATACAGGCATCCAGTCGGGGATATTTCTTGTATTAATTATGTCGATTATGCAAAATGGCTAAGCTATTTTACAAATATTTTGGAGGTTACATAATGAAAAAATTATTTCCCAAATCCAGAATCCTGTCCCTCATTGCCGGGGGTGTTTTAATTATTATTATTCTGACTGCAGTAAAGTATGCACTTATTCTGCTCGTTTATGGGATAAATCCGATGGGGACTTATAAGGAACGTAATCGTAGACCGGATGACGAACTATCTCGTGTAATAAAGAAGGTGACTGGAGATGATTTTTATTACCGTGGAAAAGAGGAATGGGGTTTCGGTGTTATCCTATATGAATATCAGATTAAGAAACAGGATAGGGAAGCAGTTGCAAATCTGGCAAATACATTAAATACCATCGTAAAAAATGAACCGGAAAAAGTCAGTATATGGGTGGGAATGGAAACCCAGGGGAGATTAGAAGAAGTATTTAGTTTGGAAAATTTTTCTGATGCTGAACTGGACGAGGCGGATTATGACGGAATGTATTCAATTGGGATTTATAAACCAAAAGACGCACACGATACATGTTTTGACAGTCCTTCCGTTTACACAGAAATAGAGGGAATAAGAAAGCTGACGATTGATGCCGAAATGAAAAAGCAGGCAGAGAAAGAGGGAATTGACTGGTATGAAATCTGGCCGGATTTGGAGGAAGTAGAGGTCGTTCCGAGATAAAAATTTACAGGTATGAAGCTCCTGGATTTTGCATGTGCAAAACTCCGGAGTTTTTGTTGTAAGCCGGAGGACAATCTATTATAATGATTATAATAGGTAAACGCATTAAATGATATTGTGGAAGGTGAACAAAGAAAAATCAGGGGATGGGTATATGCAGAATTTATGAGGAAGGGGTTAGAGACTGTATTTTCTTTTGCAAATTTCTATGATGACGGACTGGAAGTGGTAGAAAGCGGATTATATAAAGCTTTTAAAAAATGCCGGCATGGGGAAGAACATGACAGTTTCTACATAATAAAGATAACATAACATTGATTATATTGTGTACAAAAATGTCCGCGCATCCGTTATCGTATGCGCGGGCATTTTTTTGCGTATTATGACAGACTTCTAGATAAAATAAGACGAAAATATTGAATTACCATAAAAACCTTGCCATTATATATTGAATCATTTACAATGAAAATAAAATAAATTAGACAGGTTTTATCCTGGAAAAATGGAGGAGAGGTGATGCTAAAAAAGGGAGCGAAAAGGATACTGGCAGCACTGTTATCTCTTGGGATACTTTTAGGAGGAACAAATCCTGAGATATTTGCAGAAAGCAGCAAAAACGGAACAGAGGATACATAAACAGAAGCTGTTTCGTCAGATGACGACATGCAAAACAGTGAGGGCTGGGATGGCAGCACGAAGGAAGACGTATTTGAGGGAAACGGGTTCCAGGTAGTGTTTAAACTTCAGGATTACTGGAATGGCGGATTTAATGCAAATGTAAAGATTGAAAATACCAGTGATAAAACTATTGAGAACTGGGCGCTTGGCTTTGATTATCAGGGAGAGATTGTAAATATATGGAATGCTGTGATTGTTTCTTCAGAACTGCCGGAATATGTTATAAAAAATGCTGAATGGAATCAGGATATTGCTCCAGGCAAAAGTGTGGAATTTGGATTTAGCGGTAAGGGCGATTTTGCCGGATTTCCGGGGGAATACAAGATGCCTGGACAGCTTAATGACCTTGGTGAGGATGATTACAGCGTTGATTATACCGTTGTGAATGACTGGGGCAGCGGCTTTAATGCAAATATAACAATTACCAATAATACGGATAAGGCTTTGGAGGACTGGGTTTTAGAGTTTGATTATGACAGGGATATCACAAATATCTGGAATGGCGTGATTGAATCCCGTGAAGATAGTCATTATGTGATTAAAAATGCAGGGTACAATGCCAATATCGACAAGGGAAAGTCCGTCACCATCGGTTTTTCAGGGGAAAAGGGAACCGAATTGGATATTCCGGATAACATTGTGGTAAAAAGTTATAATTCAGGGGATAGCGAATCAGATGATATGGATACGGACGGGGACGGACTTGCAGACAGTCTGGAAAAAGCGTTCGGGCTGGACTGCAAGAATGCAGATACAGACGGGGATGGGTTATCTGATTATCAGGAAGTGTATATGACATGGACGGATCCGCTGAAAAAGGATACGGACGGCAACGGGGTTAGTGATGCCGATGAAGATTTGGACGGGGACGGACTGAGCAATATAGAGGAGATAACGTATGGGACACATCCTGCGTGCGCGGATACAGATGGAGATAATTTAACAGACGGGGAAGAGATACTTGAGTATCAGTCAGACCCGTTAGTGGAAGATACGGACGGGGACGGACTGGACGATTATGATGATGTTGTGTTGGGTTTCAGTCCGCTTCTTCAGGACACGGACGGGAACGGAGTCCTGGACCCGGATGAAAAACTGGACCAGACTGCAGTAAATGATTTTCCGCTTCAGGATGGAAGGGGAATAACCAGGGTTGAAGTTTCAATGAATATCAGTGGGAATATTGAAAAAGAAGTTGGAATCCTTGATATTTATGACCTGGACAGTCTGTCCAGGGATGTCGTGGGACTGGTTGGCGTGCCGGTGGAAATCAGCAGCGATGTATCATTTGATACTGCCACGATTAAGTTTACATATGATGAAACAGCGTTAGGCGATACAAAAGAAGAGGACCTGGCGGTTTTGTGGTATGATGAAGACAATCACTGGTATCAGATTCTGGATGAGGACAGCATAGTCGATACAAATAATAATACCGTGTCATATGAGACTACGCATTTTTCTACCTATATGCTGGTAGATAGAAAAGCATGGTATGATGCATGGTGTGAAAATATTGACTATAGGACAGATGCTGACGGAGAAGGTGATGTTCAGTCTTTTGATATTGCCTTTGTCGTGGACACGTCAGGAAGTATGGATGGAAAGGGAATTAAAAATGCCAGGAAAGCATTAAACGGATTTGTGGATGACATGGATTTTGAAGATGAGGCGGCAGTTATTTCGTTCGATTTTGATGCACACCTCGTGTCAGATTTTACGCGTGATAAAGATGTGTTGAAAGATAAGATTGATTCATTGTATGCCAGTGGCGGTACAGATGTAAATAATGGACTGTTAAAGGCGCTGGAAGTGTTTGATGACCATAAGACTGGGAAGAAAAGAGTTATTGTCCTAATTTGCGATGGTGATGTAAATTATTGCCAGTCTACCATTGACCGCTGTATTGAAAATGAAATACAGATATATGCGGTGAACGTTGGATACACGCCGTCCCACGGGCTTCTGCAGAAAATGGCGGAGCAGACGGACGGGCATTATTATTATGGGGCTTCAGCAGATGATTTGGCCGGTTTGCTGGAAAACATCCAGGGTGATACGGTAAATAAAGTGGATCCGACGGACAGTGACGGTGACGGACTGTATGATGTTTACGAAAAAGCCGGAATGAAGCTGCCGAACGGACGGGTGATATATACTGACCCGAATTTGAAGGATACGGATGGGGATGGGCTGACGGACTTTGAAGAAATAGGGAACGTTTGCTGCGTCAATGATAGGTATATTGGATTCGGGGAATTTAAAAATATAAAATATTTTATACTGAATACCAATCCAACCATGAAAGATACGGACGGGGATGGTGAATGGGATACGAAAGGTCCTGTTCCGCGTTTGGGCAGCACTGGTATGCAAACTCTTACTAATAAATTTGGAGCGGAGAAATACCTGCAAGTTGGAAAAAATAGGAACGCTTTACTAAATGGAGGTAATCAAGGGTGGTGGTTAGAAGGAGTGAACATTAAGCCAAAGAATGATCTAGAAGACCTTGGATGTTATGTTGCGCTTCCGGCTTACCGGATGAGAACAAAGGGATGCGGCGTAATTGCAATGACGGATGTTGAATTATATTTGACACAACAGCATGCCGGGTACAGTAGGCGGCACAATAAGATTAAATATGATAAATCTGATGGCTTTATAAAAAAAGATGACTATATGAAATATGCTGAATACAATATGAATCACGTATATGGTCCGGGAGATAGTATATTGGAATATGAAACGGGAGTTCTTCCTTTAAATATGAAACTTGGAATTCAATCCTATTTAAAGTCCAATAATCATCCATATAAAAAGGCTAAATGGGCACCTGTTTCCGCTGGAGATAAAAAAGCAAAAACTAAAATTGCCATTAAGATAGAAACCATGATTTCCAGAGATTTACCGGTTGTTTTTTCGTACTATTCTTCTGATAAAGACGATAAAATCAATCTGTATTTTGATGAAAAAGCTGCAGAAGACGGGAAGGGAAGTCATAGAGAGATTAATTCTCATTATATGACAATTATTGGCTATTCCAAGTTTTCTGGGAAGGATAAAAAAAGGTGTAGTTATGTCCTGAAAGTTGTAAGCTGGGGAGAAATATATTATATCAATTATGATGAATATGCGGATAAACTGAGCTATTTCTCAAATATTCTGGAGGTTTCGAGATGAAAAAAATTGTGATGCAGATATTTTTTGTTGCGGTATCCTTGTTTTTGTGTGGGTGTGAAAGGTATAGGGAGAGTGGGCAGAAACCGGATGATGAAATCTCCCGCGTGGTGTGGGAAAGAACCGGAGAGAATTTTCATTATCGTGGAAAACAAGAATATACTGGGGATGAGGTTGAGTATGAGTACCAGATAAAGAAAAAAGACAAGGCTGCAATTGCGAATCTGGTAAACGCATTCAATGATGTTGGGGAAGGTGAACAAAGAAAAATCAGAGGATGGGTATATGCAGAATTTATGAGGAACGGGTTAGAACCTATATTTTCTATTGCAAATTTTTCTGATGACGGACTGGAAGCGCCAGACTATAGTGGAATGTATGCGCTTTATATTCGGGGACCTGACCATGTAAGCGACAAGTACTTTTTTGACCCGTCAATTTATACAGAAATAGAGGGGATAAGGAAGCTGTGTATAGATTCCGAAATGCAGCAGAAAGCGGAGGAACAAGGAATCGACTGGCATGAACTCTGGCCGGACCTGGAGGAAATGTTTGTGGAGTATGATAATGATATCCGGGATGATGAGCTTGTTTGTTTGCTGGAGGAGGCAGCAGGATACAATTTTAGGTATAACGGCAAAGTAGAAAACTGTGATTCCGGTTTGGTCTGCTATAAGTATCTGACGATGGATGATGATAAGGATATTATTGCGAACTTTGTAAAAATACTGAATGATGTTCTGGAGGACGAGCAAAGAAAAATTCAGGTACAGGTACAGATAGAGGGTTCTACTCTGGAATTTTCTGTTGAAAATTTTTCTGATGGGGAACTGGAGGAGGCAGATTTCGATGGAATGTATGCAATACATATTATGGATTCTGAGAGCTTCCCTGAGTATGCAGAGGAAAATTGTATTCCGTCGCTTTATACAAAAATACAAGGGATAAGGAAGCTGTATATTGGTCCGAAAATGAAGAAGCAGGCAGAGAAAGAGGGAATTGACTGGTATGAAATCTGGCCGGATTTGGAGGAAGTAGAGGTTGTCGGGCAGTAAAAGTTTACAGGCATTCAGCCGGGGATATTTCTTGTATTAATTATGTCGATTATGCAAAATGGCTAAGCCGTTTTACAAATATTTTGGGGGGTTACATAATGAAAAAATTATTTCCCAAATCCAGAATCCTGTCCCTCATTGCCGGGGGTGTTTTAATTATTATTATTCTGACTGCAGTGAAGTATGCAGTTATTCTGCTCGTTTATTGGATAAATCCGATTGGGGGCAGGGAACGCAACCGGAGACCGAATGATGAACTGTCGCGTTCAGTGAAGGAAGCGATTGGAGATGATTTTTATTATCAGGGAAAAGAGAAATGTGATTCCGGCGTTACCCGGTATGATTATCAGGTAAAGAAACTGGAGAGGGCTGCAATTACGAACCTGGTAAATACATTAAATGATGCTGTAAAGAATGAGCAGGGAAAAATCACGGTGTGGATAGGAATAAAAATTCCAGGGGGATTAGACCCTGTATTTTCTGTAGATAATTTCTCTGATGACGGACTGGATGAGGCGGATTATGATGGAATGTATGCCATACACATTCGAAAACCTGACAATACGCATGACACATGTTTTGACAGCCCTTCCGTTTACACAGAAATAGAGGGGATAAGGAAGCTGACAATTAATGCCGAGATGAAGAAGCAGGCAGAGAAAGCGGGAATCGACTGGTATGAAATCTGGCCGGATTTGGAGGAAGTGGAGGTCATCGAGTGGTAAAAACATTGGCTGATGCAGGTCCCGCCCTAAACAGCGGGGCTGAATACACCGCCCTGTAAAAATTAGAAATGCCGGATCAGCAAATCGCTGTTTTCCACAAAATCCATAATATCATGAAATCCCAGACGCTCCAGAAGTTCCCGCACAAAAGGATTTTCCAGGGGAGTCTGGAAGCCTGCGCTCTCCCCGTATGCATCCACATACTGTTTCCCTTCTGTTGCCGGAATCATTGCCTTTGGACCGCCGACACAGCCGCCCTTACAGCCCATTCCTTCAAAAAAGTTAGCGTCTGCAGTCCCGTTTTTTACCGCTTCAATCAGTTTCCGGCAGTCCGGCACCCCGTCTGCCTGCATGGCTTTTACTTTGAGTGCCTTATCCGGATCAAGCTGGTTTACCGTTTCTTTGACCGCCTGGCTTACGCCGCCGGTTCTTCCATAAATCCGGCCGGCTTTGGAGGAGTGTTCCTTTTCTTCGTCTTCTAATGTTTCAATGTTTAAATCCGCTGTTTCAAAAATTTCCCCCATTTCCTGAAATGTCAGCACATAATCCACCGCGCCTTTCAGATCCTCTTCCCTGGCTTCCTTCTTTTTCGCCATGCATGGTCCTACAAATACCGTCACGGCATCCGGATGGAGTTTCTTTATCACCCTTCCGGCGGCAATCATCGGGGAAACCGCTCCCGGCACATGGGGAGCCAGCTCTTTATAGATTCCGCGAATCAGGGCAATCCAGACAGGGCAGCAGCAGCTTGTAAGCTGGAAATCCCCCTGTTTTTTTACATGGGTGTCAAATTCCAGCGCTTCCTTTAATGTAAGAATGTCTGCAAAAACTGCGGCTTCCACCATGCCCTGGAATCCCAGTGCCTTAAATGCGCTTCTTAAACGCCCCGGTGTGGCGTTTTTTCCAAACTGTCCGGTAAAGGCAGGCGCAATAATGGCGAATACCTGCCTTTTTTCCTCACTCAGCACATTTAAAACAGGATAAATTTCCCGGTTCTCCTTAATGTGGCCCAGCTTGCAGACGTCTGTACAGACGCCGCAGCCGGCGCATTTATCGGGATGAATCAGGACTTTTCCGTCCGGCGTCTTTTCGATTGCATCAAAGTCACAGCTTTTTACACAGGCAGCGTCCTCCTCACAGTCTGTACAGTCCCCGGACGAAACCACAGGCGCATATTTTTCCGGGTGGAGAAGACAGTCAAGGGATTCGGAGTCCGGTTTCGTAAGATCCCTGCCTTTTTCCAGCTCCTGCTCTGCAATTTTATGGTATAGCTCTTTTAATGTAGTCATTGCGCCGCTCCTTTTTTGCTTTTTACTACATTAATATCCCCCTTTTTCATTTGTTTATTCCCTTTTATGCGGCCCGCTTTAATAACTGTGTTATTTGCCCGGACATATCATGATTATGCCTGTTCCGAAAATGGGAAAAAAATCAGGCTGAATTTCATTTTCATACAATGAAATTCAGCCTGAATACTGTCTGGATGCCCCGCTTTCACGGGTATTTGTCATTTTATACATAATCGTCAAGCATCATGCCGGCATAAATGGAACTGATATACGGAGTTGCAAAATTATGTCCCGGATTTTTGTATGCAACGATAATTTTGCTGACATAGTTCATTGGGTTGACAGCGATACTTTCCGCCTTGTTCCCAATGGAGTCACGGAAACCGGAAAGTGTTTCAAAAGTTTCGCCGGCGCGTTCCGGTGCCACAGCAGCTGACAGAATTTCCTTGTCAATGCTGACAGAACCGTTATCCGCAACCATAAGTCCGATGGATTCCAGCGATACCTGGTTCTTTATGGATAAGGATGCCACATCCCGCTGCAGCCTGTTGCCATCGCTTGCCTCGCTTCCGGCATAAGCGTCCGCGGTTGTAATAATACCGTTATAAACATCCACAAGCGTCTGGATATTATCTGCGATGGCGTCTGTGTTTGGTTTAAAGCTGATGGTTGTTTCCTCGTCGCCTGTTACATCTTTTAAAGTAAGTTCAAACGCATTGTTTATGGAAAACGTATTGGAAAAAGCGCTGTGTGGTTTTCCATTTAATGTAAAAGCTGAATTATGCGCCTGTGAGAATACCTGGTCGATGCCAAGAATACCCATGGTTTCCGTGGAACCGGTGCTTGCATCAGGCGAAACAGAGAAAAGAGAACCTTCCCTTTCCCCGAGTCCGGTCTGGGTGGAGGTCAGTGTCAGTGCGCTGCGGTTATTGCCGTCATCCTCTATAGCGGCGGTAATGCCGAGGTTTGAGCGGTTGACCAGACGGGCAAGCTTGTTTAAAACGTCAAGGTTGGTTTCCTCCGCGCTGACGCTGTACTGAAATTCATAGGCGGCAGCGTTTGTGTTCAAATCAAAAGAATATGCGCCGGGACGTAAAGAATGGGCGTCATTCTCCAGAAAATTACCTTTGTTTACCTGAGGGGCTGCAAGCTGCTGTACGGCAATCCGGAAGCTTTCCGACTGGTTCTGCTCCGTGCCGTCTCCGATGTAGGTAACGCCGACTTTTTCCTCGTCTGAGGAAACGGCGACCTTTTTCTGGAAAGAATCAGTAAAAGAACCGTATTTGTCAGACAGGGATGAAACGACGTTCTGAATTGACTTGGCATTTTCCTTGATGTCGATGGCGTATTTTTTTGCTTCCCCCAGATTCAGGATTTTATATAAAGGGGAGTCTTTGTTTACTTTCTGAATTTTGTTGTATACTTTGCGCAGATCGCTTTTTTTGTGGGCGTCATAACGCGAAACCTCTTTATTGGCATAAGTTGAGACATAGTAGTCATATGCACTGTCAATCCTAGACATATGTTTCCCCTCCTTTCATCCGTGATTGGGGCGAAAAAATCCATTTACGTATATAATGCTATATCGTCATTTTATACACATTACATTAGTGGTTTAATTGCATTTTTTTATATTTTTTCATTTTTAGGAAAGAAAAGAGGAAAAAATGTGTTGACGGCTGGCTTTGGCCATGTTATAGTATAAGGGCTTGGACGTAGGTCTTTTTTTTATGCCTTTTT
>CAJUND010000037.1:12764-29264 GCA_910587655.1 uncultured Agathobacter sp.
AGAACAACACTAAGAATAAAAACGGAGGTGGAAGTTGTGCGTACAAAGATTACATTAGCCTGCACAGACTGCAAGCGTCGTAATTACAACACGACAAAGGACAAGAAAACTCATCCGGACAGAATGGAAATCAGAAAGTATTGTAGGTTCTGCAGACAGCATACAATGCATAAGGAAACCAAATAGTCCGAAATAGAGTGAAAAGGAGTTACAGAATGGGAAAGTCAGAAAACGTTGAAAAGGCTCCAAAGACAAGCTGGTTTACCGGGCTTAAGGCTGAGTTTTCCAAAATAATCTGGCCTGAGCAGAAATCAGTTGTCAGACAGACTATTGCGGTGGTTGCTGCATCTGTTGTTACCGGTCTGGTTATTGCACTGCTGGACTGGCTGATTCAGTACGGTGTGAATTTTCTTGTTGGTCTGGAACTTTAATGGCAATATCCCTTACGGGAATATTACAATAGGAGGCAGAGTGATTTATGGCAGAGGCAAACTGGTATGTGGTTCATACCTATTCAGGGTATGAAAACAAAGTCAAAGCGAATATTGACAAGACAATTGAAAACAGACATCTTGAAGATCAGATTCTGGAAGTCCGTGTTCCGCTCGAAGAAGTGACGGAAATGAAAAACGGTGTCAGAAAGCAGGTTTCCAAGAAAATGTTTCCGGGCTATGTGCTGATTCATATGATTATGAATGACGACACATGGTACGTTGTCCGCAATACCCGTGGTGTGACTGGGTTTGTCGGTCCGGGAAGCAAGCCGGTGCCGCTCACGGATGCCGAAATGAGACCGCTTGGAATCAAAACGGAAAATGTTGTGGTTGATTTCGCCGAAGGCGATACGATTGTAGTAATCGGCGGTGTCTGGAAAGATACCTGCGGCATGATTACAGCGATGAACAACAACAAGCAGACAGTAACAATCAATGTAGAACTGTTCGGTCGCGAGACACCGGTGGAAGTAAGTTTCGCAGACGTAAAAAAGATGAATTAAGGAGGCAATTCCAATGGCAAAGAAAGTAGAAGGATACATTAAGCTGCAGATTCCAGCTGGAAAGGCAACACCTGCTCCTCCGGTCGGACCGGCTCTTGGACAGCACGGTGTAAACATTGTGGAGTTTACAAAGCAGTTTAATGCAAAGACAGCCGACCAGGGCGACTTAATTATCCCTGTAGTAATTACGGTATATGCAGACAGAAGTTTCAGTTTTATTACCAAGACTCCTCCTGCACCGGTATTAATTAAAAAGGCATGCAAAATCAAGTCCGGTTCCGGTGAGCCGAACAAGACGAAGGTTGCAAAAATTACAAAGGCGCAGCTTCAGGAGATTGCAGAGCTTAAGATGCCTGATTTAAATGCGGCTTCTGTTGAGTCGGCAATGAGTATGATTGCTGGTACAGCAAGGTCCATGGGCGTTGAAGTGGTTGATTAATTCGGCCGGAAAAGCAAACAGACAGAGTATTAGTGGGAGGGTGTTTCCTGCCCGATATGAAAAGCTGTTTTCCTGGCGGAAAAGGGCTGGGATGTGGGAAATTCAGTCAATGAAAAACCGCAGAGAACCCATTTTCCTTACGGAAAAGGGCTGGGTCGTAAGCTGGAAGCTTACGACATATACCACAAAGGAGGTTAATTTTTTATGAAAAGAGGAAAGAAGTATCAGAACGCTGTGCAGACGTTTGACAAGGCAGCACAGTATGATATTGCTGAGGCAATTGATATTGTAAAGAAAAACGCGACAGCGAAATTTGATGAGACGGTTGAACTTCATCTTAGAACAGGCTGTGATGGACGTCATGCAGAGCAGCAGATCCGCGGCGCAGTTGTACTGCCGCACGGAACCGGTAAGACAGTCAGGGTTCTGGTTTTTGCCAAGGGAACCAAGCTCGACGAGGCACAGGCAGCAGGAGCTGACCATGTGGGAGGCGAGGAATTAATTCCTAAGATCCAGAACGACGGATGGCTGGATTTTGACGTTGTTGTTGCAACCCCTGATATGATGGGCGTTGTCGGACGTCTGGGACGTGTCCTTGGACCGAAAGGTTTAATGCCGAACCCGAAAGCCGGAACTGTAACCATGGATGTTACAAAGGCGATTAACGACATCAAGGCTGGTAAGATTGAGTACCGTCTGGATAAGACAAATATTATCCATGTGCCAGTTGGAAAAGCATCTTTTACAAACGAGCAGTTGGACGACAACTTCCAGGCTCTTATGGGTGCAATCAACAAAGCTAAGCCTTCAAGCGTAAAGGGACAGTATATCAGGAGCGCAACATTGACCTCCACGATGGGACCGGGCGTGAAGCTTAACGTTGTAAAGATTACACAGTAAAACAGACAGACTTACACAAGCAATTTTTGCGGTTAAAGCTTGACAACCGTAAAATACCATATTATAATAACAAAGCATATTGCCGAAGACAGCAGGTACTGTTGCAGTTACTGACAACAGTGTAAAGGGGAACCGCCAGCCGAGGGAATTTTTGATGTAAACCATCATAAATATATCATCACAGGATGAATCTCCCTCTGTCAGCAGGCAGAGGGGTTTTTGCTTGATAAAGGGCAAAACCCGAAAATAAAATAAGGAGGTAAATGAATCGTGGCAAAGGTAGAGTTAAAACAGCCAATCGTTCAGGAGATTTCTGATGCAATGAATGGCGCACAGTCCGTAGTTGTAGTGGATTATCTCGGACTTACGGTTGCCGAGGATACAGAGCTTCGTAAGAAGTTAAGGGAAGCTGGTGTGCTTTACAAAGTATACAAGAATACCCTGGTAAGCCGTGCGATTGAAGGTACCGATTATGAAAGCATCAAAGATGTTCTTGAGGGACCGAGCGCATTTGCAATTTCTGCAGATGATGCAACAGCGCCGGCAAGAATTCTGGCTGAGTTTGCAAAGAAGGCTCCAGAGCTGGAAATTAAGGCTGGTATCGTTGAAGGAACATATTATGATGCAGAAGGAATGAAAGCAATTGCAAGCGTTCCGAGCAGGGAAGTTCTTCTTTCCAAGTTACTTGGAAGCTTACAGTCACCTGTTACAAATCTTGCACGCGTTCTTAACCAGATCGCAGAAAAGGGCGGCGCAGCAGATGCAGCACCGGCAGAAGAAGCTCCGGCTGAAGAAGCACCTGCAGCAGAGTAACGGATATTGAAAGAAAATCAATCAAAAAGAAAATGGAGGAAAAAATAATGGCAAAGTTAACAACAGCAGAGTTTATCGATGCGATTAAAGAGTTAAGTGTATTAGAGTTAAACGATCTTGTAAAGGCATGCGAGGAGGAATTCGGCGTATCTGCAGCAGCAGGCGTTGTAGTTGCAGCAGCAGGCGGCGCTGAGGGCGCAGGCGCTGAAGAGAAGACTGAGTTTGACGTAGAGCTGACAGAAGTCGGACCAAACAAGGTTAAGGTTATCAAGGTTGTCCGTGAAGTAACCGGTCTTGGACTGAAAGAAGCAAAGGATGTTGTAGACGGAGCTCCTAAGGTATTAAAAGAGGCTGCTGACAAGGCAAGCGCTGATGATATCAAGGCTAAGCTTGAGGCAGAAGGTGCAAAGGTTACTTTAAAATAGCCGGACAGACTACGAGCGGAGTAAAATAAAAAGAACAGTCCTGGACAAATTATTATTTGCTTAAGGGACTGTTCTTTTTATTTTATTGCGCGACAGCCGGAGCGCACGAGGGAGCGAAGCTCCCGAGTCTCCGCTCGCATATTTTTGCTATTTTCAAAAAGTTCTTGCATTTCCCCGTAAATTGTTGTATAGTATAGGTTGCACTATTATGGTGCACTAGGCATTCCATGCTCTTTTTTAGGAATACTGGTTGCAAATAAAAACGAGAGGTGAAACGTCAATGGAGAAAAACAGAATACGTCCGGTCAAGGCTGGAAAAGGCTTGCGTATGAGTTACTCAAGACAAAAGGAAGTCTTGCAGATGCCAAATCTGATTGAAGTCCAGAAAGATTCGTATCAGTGGTTTCTGAACGAGGGCTTAAAAGAAGCATTTGCAGATATTTCCCCGATCACGGATTACAGTGGTCACCTGAGTCTGGAGTTCGTTGATTTTACATTATGCGAAGATGATGTAAAATATACAATCCCTGAATGCAAAGAAAGGGATGCCACATATGCAGCGCCGCTTAAGGTCAGGGTCAGACTTCATAACAAAGAGACAGATGAGATTAACGAACATGAAATTTTCATGGGTGACCTTCCGCTTATGACGGAAACAGGTACGTTCGTAATCAATGGCGCAGAGCGTGTAATTGTAAGCCAGTTAGTGCGTTCTCCAGGTATCTATTATGGTATTGCCCATGACAAGGTCGGCAAGACGCTGTATTCCTGTACTGTAATTCCAAACCGTGGTGCATGGTTAGAGTATGAGACAGACTCCAATGACGTTTTCAGTGTAAGAGTAGATAGAACGCGTAAAGTGCCGATTACGGTACTGCTTCGTGCACTTGGCGTAGGTACAAACCAGCAGATTATTGATATGTTCGGGGAGGAGCCGAAAATTCTTGCATCCCTGCAGAAGGACCCGGCAATTACCGAACGCGAGCCGCAGGGCAGCTTTGAGGCTGGTCTGCTGGAATTATATAAAAAAATCCGTCCGGGCGAGCCGCTTTCCGTGGAAAGTGCGGAGAGTCTGATTACAGCCATGTTCTTCGATCCGAGAAGATATGACCTTGCCAAGGTCGGACGATATAAATTTAACAAAAAGCTGGCACTGAGGAACCGTATTTACGGACAGGTTCTTGCAGAGGATGTCATTGACCCGTCCACCGGCGAGGTGCTTGCAGAAGCAGGTGCAACGGTCAGCCGTGAACTTGCGGACCAGATTCAGAATGCCGCAGTGCCTGCTGTCTGGATTCAGACAGAGACACGTAATGTCAAGGTACTGTCTTCCATGATGGTTGACATAAAGAGCTGGATTCCGGAAATGGAAAATCCAAGGGAATTTGGCGTGACAGAGCTGGTATTTTATCCGGCTTTAAAGCAGATTCTGGAAGAATACGAGACTACAGAGGAGCGCCTGGAGGCGGTCCGCAGAAATATTCCGGACCTGATTCCGAAGCATATTACCAAAGAGGATATCTTCGCATCCATTAATTACAATATGCATCTGGAATGGGGACTGGGTACAGATGATGACATTGACCACCTGGGCAACCGCCGTATCCGTGCAGTCGGTGAACTCCTGCAGAACCAGTACCGCATCGGATTATCCCGTCTGGAGCGCGTGGTACGTGAGCGTATGACGACACAGGATCTGGAGGGTATTTCCCCGCAGAGCCTGATTAATATCAAGCCTGTTACGGCTGCCGTGAAGGAATTCTTCGGTTCTTCCCAGCTGTCACAGTTCATGGACCAGAACAATCCTCTGGGTGAGCTGACACATAAGAGACGTTTATCCGCACTGGGACCTGGCGGTCTTTCCAGGGATCGTGCCGGATTTGAGGTCCGCGATGTACATTATTCCCATTACGGCAGAATGTGCCCGATTGAGACGCCGGAAGGTCCGAACATTGGACTGATCAACTCACTGGCATGTTATGCAAGGATTAACGAGTATGGTTTTGTGGAAGCACCGTACCGTAAAATAGATAAATCAGACAAAGAAAATCCGCGTGTTACGGATGAAGTTGTCTATATGACAGCGGACGAAGAGGATAACTACCATGTAGCGCAGGCGAATGAAAAGCTGGATGAAAACGGACATTTTGTCCGTAACTCCGTATCCGGCCGATACAGGGAAGAGACGCAGGAATATGATAAAACAGCATTTGATTATATGGACGTTTCCCCGAAAATGGTATTTTCTGTTGCTACAGCGCTGATTCCGTTTTTGCAGAATGATGATGCGAACCGTGCGCTGATGGGTTCCAACATGCAGCGTCAGGCGGTGCCGCTTCTTACCACAGAGGCTCCGGTTGTCGGAACCGGAATGGAAACAAAGGCAGCAGTTGACTCCGGCGTCTGTGTGGTTGTAAAGGCAGCAGGCGTGGTGGAAAGCTCTGAATCCAACCGTATTATCATCCGTGAGGAGGATGGTAAGCGCAAGGAGTATATTCTGACCAAGTTTTCACGAAGCAACCAGTCCAACTGCTATAACCAGAGACCGATTGTATTTAAGGGGCAGAAGGTAGAGGCTGGAGAGGTTATTGCTGACGGACCGTCCACTGCAAACGGTGAACTTGCCCTTGGTAAAAACCCATTGATTGGATTCATGACGTGGGAAGGATACAATTACGAGGATGCGGTTCTGTTAAGTGAAAGACTGGTGGAATATGATGTATATACGTCTGTCCACATTGAGGAATACGAAGTAGAATCACGTGATACCAAGCTGGGACCTGAGGAAATCACAAGGGATGTGCCGGGCGTCGGTGATGATGCATTAAAAGACCTTGACGAACGAGGAATCATCCGTGTTGGTGCAGAGGTCCGTGCCGGCGATATCCTTGTTGGAAAGGTTACCCCGAAGGGTGAGACTGAGCTTACCGCAGAGGAGAGGCTTCTGCGTGCGATTTTTGGTGAAAAGGCACGCGAGGTCCGTGATACTTCATTAAAGGTTCCGCACGGGGCTTATGGTATTGTTGTGGACGCAAAAGTATTTACAAGGGAGGACGGCGACGAGCTGTCTCCGGGTGTGAATGAGTCTGTCCGTATCTATATTGCACAGAAACGTAAGATTTCAGTCGGTGACAAGATGGCAGGCCGTCATGGTAACAAGGGTGTGGTTTCCCGTGTGCTGCCGGTTGAGGATATGCCGTATCTTCCGAACGGCCGTCCGCTGGATATCGTGCTGAATCCTCTGGGTGTGCCTTCCCGAATGAATATCGGGCAGGTGCTTGAGATTCATTTAAGCCTTGCAGCAAAGGCTCTTGGATTTAATATTGCGACACCGGTGTTTGACGGTGCAAAGGAAATTGATATCCAGGATACCCTGGAGCTTGCAAATGACTATGTAAATATGCCGTTTGATGAAACGGAAGCGGAAGCAGAAGGCAAAACGGAGAATTTTTACGATAAATACAAAGATACGCTCCTTTCCTCCGTTATGGATTACCTGTCTGAAAACCGTGCGCACAGAAGCGTATGGAAAGGCGTTCCGATTTCGCGTGACGGAAAAGTCCAGCTGCGTGACGGAAGAAGCGGAGAATTTTTCGATGGAAAAGTAACCATTGGACACATGCATTACCTGAAGCTGCATCATCTGGTTGATGATAAGATTCATGCGCGTTCCACTGGTCCTTATTCCCTGGTAACCCAGCAGCCGCTCGGCGGTAAGGCACAGTTCGGCGGACAGCGTTTTGGAGAGATGGAAGTATGGGCGCTGGAAGCATATGGCGCAGCATATACCCTGCAGGAAATCCTGACGGTGAAATCGGATGACGTTGTCGGGCGTGTGAAGACCTACGAGGCGATTATCAAGGGCGACAACATTCCGGAACCGGGTATTCCGGAGTCCTTTAAGGTGCTGTTAAAAGAGCTGCAGTCCCTCGGTCTGGACGTCAAGGTGCTTGATGAAGAAAATAACGAAGTCGAACTGATTGAAACCAGCGAGTATGGAAACACAGACATCAATGCAATTATCGGCAGTGATAAGGATTACGCATTTGAGGACAGTGAGTCCTTTGAATCACACGGATTTACCAAGCAGGAGTTCGATGTGGAAAATGAAGAACTGGTAAATATCGAAGCCGAAGAGGAAGAGGAAGAAGATTTCGATGATGCGGAAGACTTATATGATGACGCAGAAGAGATTCTTGATGATGAAGAATAATTGGGAAGGAGTGTCATACAATGCCGGAAACAAATAGTAAGGATACAAACCAGGCAATGCAGTTTGATGCAATCCAGATCGGGCTGGCGTCACCTGAAAAAATCCGTGAATGGTCCCACGGCGAGGTTAAAAAGCCGGAGACAATCAATTACAGAACTTTAAAACCGGAAAAAGACGGTCTGTTCTGTGAGAAAATTTTCGGACCGCAGAAGGACTGGGAATGTCACTGCGGCAAATACAAAAAAATTCGATATAAAGGCGTTGTCTGCGACCGCTGTGGTGTTGAAATTACCAAGTCAAGCGTCCGCAGGGAGCGTATGGGGCATATTGAGCTGGCGGCTCCTGTTTCCCATATCTGGTATTTCAAGGGTATCCCGTCCCGTATGGGACTGATTCTTGATTTATCCCCGCGCGTACTGGAGCGTGTGCTGTATTTTGCATCTTATATTGTTCTGGATGCGGGGGATACTTCCCTTGCATATAAGCAGGTGCTTTCGGAGGCGGAATACCAGGAGGCGAGGGAAAAGTTCGGAAGTGCGTTCCGTGTCGGAATGGGCGCCGAGGCGATTCATGAGCTTCTTGCATCAATTGACCTGGAAAAGGATTCTGAGGAATTAAAGGCGGAGCTGGAAAATGCAACCGGACAGAAACGTGCGCGTATTATCAAACGTCTGGAAGTTGTCGAGGCATTCCGTGAGTCAGGAAATAAACCGGAGTGGATGATTATGACTGTTATCCCGGTGATTCCGCCGGATTTACGTCCGATGGTACAGCTGGACGGCGGCCGCTTTGCGACCTCTGACCTGAATGATTTATACAGAAGAATTATTAACCGGAATAACCGTCTGCGCAGGCTGCTTGACCTTGGTGCGCCGGATATTATTGTCCGTAACGAAAAGCGTATGCTTCAGGAAGCAGTTGACGCGCTGATTGACAACGGCAGGAGAGGCCGTCCGGTAACCGGACCTGGTAACCGTGCGCTGAAATCCCTTTCTGACATGTTAAAGGGTAAGGGCGGACGGTTCCGTCAGAACCTTCTTGGAAAACGAGTGGACTATTCCGGTCGTTCGGTTATCTGTGTGGAGCCGAAGCTTAAGATTTACCAGTGCGGTCTGCCGAAGGAAATGGCAATTGAGCTGTTTAAGCCTTTTGTTATGAAAGAGCTTGCGGCAAACGGAACTGCGCATAATATTAAGAGTGCAAAGAAGATGGTGGAAAGGCTTCAGCCGGAAGTCTGGGATGTGCTGGAGCAGGTTATCAAAGAGCATCCGGTCATGTTAAACCGTGCCCCTACACTTCACAGACTGGGAATTCAGGCGTTTGAGCCGATTCTTGTGGAAGGAAAGGCGATTAAGCTTCATCCGCTGGTATGTACTGCGTTTAATGCGGACTTTGACGGGGACCAGATGGCGGTTCACCTTCCGCTGTCAGTGGAAGCACAGGCAGAGTGCCGTTTTATGCTGCTTTCCCCGAACAACCTGTTAAAGCCGTCAGACGGTGGTCCGGTTGCCGTTCCGTCCCAGGATATGGTGCTCGGAGTTTACTATCTGACCATGCAGAAGCTTGCAGACCATCAGGATGACAAGGATGCAGTACCTGTATCGGACAAAGTTTATAATGATATTGAAGAGTTAAAGAAGCTGGTGGAAACAGATCCGGAGACCGGAAAGAGTGAGCTCGGACTTTATGACATGATCTGGTTTGAAGATGTGACGGATGGAAACCGCAGGGTGTTATGTACCCCGATGGATTTATTCGGTTACCGTTTTGGAAGCATGAACCAGGCGCTGCTTGCCTATGAGAACGGACAGATTTCCCTGCACCAGTTCATCTATGTGTACCGCAGGGTGCAGATGGAGGATGGTACGGAGATATCCGGTTTTATAAAAACTACGCTCGGACTTCTCATCTTTAATGAGATTATTCCGCAGGATTTAGGATTTACTGACAGGACTGACCCGGAAAAAGCACTGGGACTTGAAATTGACTTCCATGTAGGAAAGAAGCAGATTAAGCAGATTCTTGAAAAGGTTATCAATATCCATGGTGCAACCAAGACGGCGGAAGTGCTGGATGATATCAAGGCGATGGGATATGGCTATTCCACCCGTGCGGCGATGACGGTATCCATTTCTGACATGACGGTTCCGCCACAGAAACCGCAGATGATTGAGGATGCGCAGGATACGGTTGACAAGATCGGACGCCAGTACAAACGTGGTCTTATTACGGAAGAAGAGCGTTACAAGGAAGTCGTAGAGACCTGGAAGGAAACGGATGATAATCTGACTACTGCGCTCCTTACCGGACTTGATAAATATAACAACATCTTTATGATGGCGGATTCCGGAGCCCGTGGTTCCGACAAACAGATTAAGCAGCTTGCCGGAATGCGAGGCCTGATGGCTGATACAACCGGTAGAACGATTGAGCTGCCGATTAAGTCTAATTTCCGTGAAGGACTTGACGTACTGGAGTATTTCATGTCCGCGCACGGAGCGCGTAAGGGACTTTCCGATACGGCGCTCCGTACCGCCGATTCCGGATACCTGACAAGGCGTCTGGTTGACGTGTCACAGCATATGATTGTCCGTGAATCCGACTGCTGTGCAAATAAGCAGCGTGAGATACCGGGAATGGTTGTGAAAGCTTTTATGGAAGGCAAGGAAGAAATCGAAAGCCTCCAGGAAAGAATTACCGGGCGATTTGCCTGCGATACGATTTGTGACAAGGATGGAAACGTCATTGTAAAAGCTAACCATATGATTACACCGAGACGTGCAGCGGCTGTTGTAAACAACGGAGTGGATGAAAAGGGCGGACCAATTACGCAGGTAAAAATCCGTACGATTCTGACCTGCCGTTCCCACATGGGCGTCTGTGCAAAATGTTACGGTGCAAACATGGCTACCGGCCAGGCGGTGCAGGTCGGCGAGGCAATCGGTATCATTGCTGCGCAGTCCATTGGTGAGCCGGGTACACAGCTTACGATGCGTACCTTCCATACCGGCGGTGTGGCTGGTAACGATATTACCCAGGGTCTTCCGCGTGTCGAGGAAATCTTTGAGGCGCGTAAGCCGAAGGGACTTGCAATTATTACGGAGTTTGGCGGTATTGCAACGATTAAGGATACCAAGAAAAAACGTGAGGTTATTGTAACAAATCCGGAGGACGGAGAGACAAAGACTTACCTGATTCCTTACGGTTCACGTATTAAGATTATGGACGGGGCGGTACTTGAGGCGGGCGATGAGCTTACCGAGGGTTCTGTCAATCCGCATGATATCTTAAAGATTAAGGGTGTGCGTGCGGTCCAGGATTACATGCTCCGCGAGGTACAGCGCGTATACCGTCTGCAGGGTGTGGAAATCAACGATAAGCATATTGAGGTTATCGTAAGGCAGATGCTGCAGAAAATCCGTGTGGAAGAAAACGGTGATTCGGAACTTCTGCCGGGAAGCATGGTTGATGCGCTTGAATTTCTTGAACTGAATGAACAGCTTACGGAAGAAGGCAAAGAGCTTGCAGTTGGTTCCCAGGTACTTCTCGGAATCACAAAGGCTTCCCTTGCCACCAATTCATTCCTGTCTGCGGCTTCCTTCCAGGAAACAACGAAAGTGCTGACCGAGGCTGCAATCAAGGGCAAGATTGACCCGCTGATTGGTATGAAGGAAAATGTAATTATCGGTAAACTCATACCGGCAGGAACCGGTATGAAGCGATACCGCAACATCAAACTTGACAGCGATGTAAACATTGAGGAAGAGCTGGAATTTGATGATATGGAAGAGCTGGAAGAGATTGGTGATATGGACGGTATGGAAGAAATTTCCGGTGAAGAAATGATTCCGACAGTAACGGTTGCCGAACTTCCGGAGGAAGAATAAAAAATAAGATAAACAGGGGAAAGCTGCGGAATTTCCGCGGCTTTTTCCTGTTTTGTAACTTTTTCGTAATTTTTTATTGACAATCCGGGAATAAAAATATATAATGTTTGAGCAATTATATTAAAATACAGGAGGTGAAATCAATGCCAACATTTAACCAGCTAGTAAGAAAAGGACGCCAGACATCTGTAAAGAAGTCTACGGCACCTGCCCTGCAGAAAAGCTACAACTCACTGCAGAAGAAGCCGATTGATGCTTCTTCACCGCAGAAGCGCGGAGTTTGTACCGCTGTTAAGACAGCAACACCTAAAAAGCCGAACTCAGCACTGCGTAAGATTGCCAGGGTAAGACTTTCCAACGGAATCGAAGTAACATCTTATATTCCGGGTGAGGGACATAACTTACAGGAACATAGTGTTGTTCTGATTCGTGGCGGCCGTGTGAAGGATTTACCAGGTACACGTTACCATATCATCCGCGGTACACTGGATACTGCCGGTGTAGCGAACAGAAAACAGGCCCGTTCCAAGTACGGCGCAAAGAAGCCTAAGGCAGCGAAATAGTCTGTCAGGCAAGGTCGATAGTATCACAAACAGAACTAAATAGGTTAGTGTTGGATTATTTCACATCAGTTATGGAGCAAAGCACATGCAAATCCGCTTACGCGGAGTGCTTTGCGTAAGCAATGCCCCCTGCGGGGCATCACATAGAATAGATGGAAGTACAGCACGAACACATTAGAGAGACACATGTGAGTACCGTTGAACTAATCACTGAATTATACTATGATTAAGGAGGGAAGTAACGTGCCACGTAAAGGACATACTCAGAAAAGAGACGTATTAGCAGATCCGCTGTACAACAATAAAGTGGTTACCAAGCTTATCAACAACATCATGCTGGATGGTAAGAAGGGTGTCGCACAGAAAATTGTTTACGGTGCATTTGCCAGAGTGGAAGAGAAGACAGGCAAGCCTGCAATTGAGGTGTTTGAGGAGGCTATGAACAATATCATGCCTGCACTCGAAGTAAAGGCAAGACGTATCGGCGGCGCCACATACCAGGTGCCGATTGAAGTTCGTCCGGACCGCCGCCAGGCGCTGGCTCTTCGCTGGCTGACAAACTACTCGCGTGCAAGAGGTGAGAAGACACAGCAGGAGAGACTGGCAAACGAAATTATGGATGCCGCTAACAACACAGGTGCAGCCGTTAAGAGAAAAGAGGACATGCACAAGATGGCAGAGGCAAACAAGGCCTTCGCACATTACAGATTCTAGTGTAATGCCCGACGGGCATCACAATTATAGGAGGAAAGAACCTTGGCTGGAAGAGAATATCCACTTGACAGGACCAGAAATATTGGAATTATGGCCCATATCGATGCGGGTAAGACCACATTGACTGAGCGTATTCTTTATTACACTGGTGTAAATTATAAGATTGGTGATACTCACGAAGGTACTGCCACCATGGACTGGATGGAGCAGGAGCAGGAACGTGGTATCACAATTACTTCAGCCGCTACTACATGTCACTGGACGCTGGAAGAGCAGACCAAGCCGAAAGCAGGAGCTCTTGAGCACCGTATTAATATTATTGATACACCGGGACACGTGGATTTTACGGTTGAGGTAGAGCGTTCACTCAGGGTACTGGACGGCGCCGTTGGTGTCTTCTGTGCAAAGGGTGGTGTAGAGCCTCAGTCAGAAAATGTATGGCGTCAGGCTGATACCTACAATGTACCGCGTATGGCGTTCATCAACAAGATGGACATCCTGGGTGCGGATTTTTACGGAGCTGTCGGACAGATTCGTGAAAGACTGGGAAAGAACGCTATCATTCTCCAGTTACCGATTGGTAAGGAGGATGATTTTAAGGGAATTATTGATCTGTTTGAAATGAAGGCATATATCTACAATGACGACAAGGGTGATGATATTACAGTTACCGATGACCTTGGGGATATGGCTGACCAGGCAGAAGAATACCATACAGAGCTGGTAGAGAAAATCTGCGAGCTGGACGACGACCTGATGATGATGTATCTGGAAGGCGAGGAGCCGTCAGCAGAACAGATGAAAAAGGTTCTGCGCAAGGCAACCTGCGAATGTACAGCAGTACCTGTATGCTGCGGTTCTGCATACCGTAACAAGGGTGTACAGAAGCTTCTGGATGCGGTTCTTGAGTATATGCCTGCTCCGACAGATATTCCTGCAATTAAGGGAACTGATCTGGACGGAAATGAAATTGAGAGACATTCATCTGACGATGAGCCGTTTTCAGCACTTGCATTTAAGATTATGGCTGACCCGTTTGTTGGAAAGCTTGCATTCTTCCGTGTATACTCAGGTACCTGCAAGTCCGGTTCCTATGTATTAAACGCTACAAAGGATAAGAAGGAACGTGTTGGACGTATTCTTCAGATGCATGCAAACAAGAGGGAAGAGCTGGACGTTGTTTATTCAGGTGATATTGCTGCAGCAGTTGGATTCAAGTTTACGGCTACCGGTGATACCATCTGTGATGACCAGCATCCTGTAATCTTAGAGTCCATGGAATTCCCGGAGCCGGTTATTGAGCTTGCAATTGAGCCTAAGACCAAGGCTGGACAGGGAAAGATGGGCGAGGCCCTTGCAAAGCTTGCAGAGGAAGATCCTACATTCCGTGCGCATACTGACCAGGAAACAGGACAGACCATCATTGCCGGAATGGGTGAGCTTCACCTGGAGATTATCGTTGACCGCCTGCTCCGTGAGTTTAAGGTGGAAGCAAACGTAGGTGCTCCGCAGGTAGCTTACAAGGAGACATTCACAAAGCCTGTTGACCAGGAATACAAATATGCAAAGCAGTCCGGCGGTCGTGGACAGTACGGACACTGTAAGGTACGCTTTGAGCCGATGGACGCCAATGGAGAAGAGCTGTTCAAGTTTGATTCAGAGGTTGTCGGCGGTTCTATTCCGAAGGAATACATTCCGTCAATCGGTGAAGGTATTGAGGAAGCAACAAAGGCAGGTTCACTTGGAGGATTCCCGGTTGTCGGCGTACACGCGACGGTATACGACGGTTCTTACCATGAAGTCGATTCTTCCGAGATGGCTTTCCACATTGCAGGATCCATGTGTTTCAAGGAGGCAATGCAGAAGGCTTCACCGGTACTTCTTGAGCCAATCATGAAGGTGGAAGTAACCATGCCTGAGGAGTATATGGGCGACGTTATCGGCGATATCAACTCCCGCCGCGGACGTATCGAAGGTATGGATGATCTGGGCGGCGGCAAGATTGTACGCGGATTTGTACCGCTTGCTGAAATGTTCGGATATTCAACGGATTTACGTTCCAAGACACAGGGACGTGGTAACTACTCTATGTTCTTTGAGAAGTATGAGCCGGTACCAAAGAACGTACAGGAAAAGCTGCTTGCAGCAAAGAAATAATTAAAAATATGCGAATCCCCTGTAATCAGGGGGATTTGCATAAAAATAGCTTGAAAAAGTGCTGATTATTTTATATAATCAAATCAGTTGGTTAATAACTGGAAAAATAATAAGTCCGTATCGGACAAAAATTAAGGAGGACATTTCATAATGGCAAAGGCTAAATTTGAAAGAACAAAACCACATTGTAATATTGGTACCATCGGTCACGTAGATCATGGTAAAACAACTTTAACAGCAGCTATTACAAAGGTATTAGCAGCTCGCGTTGCTGGTAATGAGGCAACAGATTTCGAGAACATCGACAAGGCTCCGGAAGAGAGAGAGCGTGGTATCACAATCTCTACTGCCCACGTTGAGTACGAGACAGACAACAGACATTATGCACACGTTGACTGCCCGGGCCATGCTGACTACGTTAAGAACATGATTACCGGTGCTGCACAGATGGACGGTGCTATCCTTGTTGTTGCTGCAACTGACGGTGTTATGGCACAGACAAAGGAGCACATCCTTCTTTCCCGTCAGGTAGGTGTACCTTATATCATCGTATTCTTAAACAAGTGCGACATGGTAGACGATCCTGAGTTAATCGAGCTGGTAGAGATGGAAGTTACCGAGCAGTTAGAGGAGTATGGTTTCAATGACTGCCCAATCATCCAGGGTTCTGCCCTTAAGGCTCTTGAGGATCCGAACGGTGAGTGGGGCGACAAGATTATGGAACTCATGGCTAAGGTTGATGAGTATATCCCTGATCCGGAGCGTGACACAGATAAGCCGTTCCTGATGCCGGTCGAGGACGTATTTACAATTACCGGTCGTGGTACTGTTGCAACTGGTAGAGTAGAGCGTGGTACTTTACACCTGAATGACGAACTTGAAATCCTTGGTGTTAAGGAAGAAGTTCAGAAGACAGTTGTAACTGGTATCGAGATGTTCCGTAAGCAGTTAGACGAGGCTATGGCTGGTGATAACATCGGTGCATTACTCCGTGGTATCAACCGTGACCAGATCGTCCGCGGACAGGTTCTTGCTAAGCCGGGTTCTGTTACCTGCCACAGCAAGTTTACCGCTCAGGTTTACGTTTTAACCAAGGACGAAGGTGGACGTCATACTCCGTTCTTCAACAACTACCGTCCGCAGTTCTACTTCAGAACAACTGACGTAACTGGTGTCTGCAATCTTCCGGGTGGTACAGAGATGTGCATGCCTGGTGATAACGTAGAGATGACAATTGAGCTGATTCATCCGGTAGCTATGGAGCAGGGTCTTACATTTGCTATTCGTGAGGGTGGCAGGACTGTTGGTTCAGGTCGTGTGGCTACTATCATCGAGTAATTAGTAAAAAGCTAGATTTTATGGGGCTTTCCGAGAAATCGGGAAGCCCTTTTT
>CAJUND010000038.1 GCA_910587655.1 uncultured Agathobacter sp.
GCTCTAAATTATCGTTTATCTGTTCATTTATTTTGATTTTATGGCGAATGATTTCCAATATATTAACAACCTTTTTCTGAATTTCTATCTTTGGCACTTCAATTCCTATAGTTTGAAAAGTCGTTGTTGCACGAGCCAACGCAGGAACACCAACTTGAGAAGCGTTTGATAGTAATTTATGCTGACCGATTCTTGTATGAAAATAATATACAAGATACTCTGGCAAAATTTTCTCATTACATCTTAATCTAAATTGGCTCTGAGAAATAACATATCTCTCATATTTAGATTCCTGAGGTATAAAAACAATTTGTCCTAAAGTTCCCCGATGAGTTACAATCACATCTCCTCTGTAAGCATTGGCTTTGCCTAATGAATCAGCCTTTTCTGCCGTAACATATCTAAACAAATCTTCTTTCAAAACAAAATCTGTTAAATTTTTACCATTCAATACCGGAATTCCACTATCCACAAAACATTCGACTTTTATATTTGATCCGAACGGCCCCATTGATATTTCGGAAATCAGCTCAGATATTTTCATTTCATCAAATTTCATACCCAATCGCCCCCAATTTCCTCCGTATCTCCTCCTCCAGTTCATGCCCCTTTTCAAACAGCCCTGACAATTCCGAAGTAAGTCTTTTCATTTTCTCCTCAAACGGTTCCCCGTCATCCTCCTGTTCCTCAATCCCCACATACCGCCCCGGTGTAAGAATATAATCCTGCTTTGCAATCGTCTCCAAGTCAGCCACTGCGCAGAACCCTTTCACATCTTCCAGCGTTCCATTCTGAAAATCAGAAAATGTACTGGCAAGCTTTTCAATATCCTCTTCCGATAAATCGCGGTGCTTGCGGTCAACCATATGTCCCATTTTCCGCGCATCAATAAAAAGTATTTTCCCTTTCTGCTGTTTATTTTTTGAAATAAACCATAAAGTAACCGGAATGGTTACGCTGTAAAATAGCTGTGTCGGCATTGCCACAATTCCTTCCACAAGGTCATCCTCGATAATCTTTTTACGAATCTCACCTTCACCGCTGGTCTGGGTGGAAAGCGCGCCGTTTGCCAGCACCAGACCGATTTTACCATTCGGGGCAAGATGATGAATCATATGCTGGATCCATGCATAGTTTGCATTTCCTGCAGGCGGGATACCATATTTCCACCGTTTGTCTTCCAACAGCTGGTCCTGATTCCATGGATGATAATTAAATGGCGGATTGGCAAGAATAAAATCCGCTTTTAATGTCGGATGAAGGTCATTGGTAAACGTGTCTGCATGGTATGGTCCAAAATCTGCATCAATTCCCCGTATTGCCATATTCATTTTTGCCATCTTCCACGTATCCGGATTTGCCTCCTGACCATATACGGAAATTGCACCCCTTTTTCCATTATGTGCCTGGATAAATTTCGCGCTCTGCACAAACATTCCCCCGGAACCACAGCAGCAGTCATACACACGGCAGTTTTCAAATGGTTTCAATATTGAAACCAGTGTTTTAACAATACTTGACGGCGTATAGAATTCCCCTCCGCCAACGCCCTCTTTTTCTGCAAACTGCGCGATACAGTATTCATATGTGCGTCCCAGCAAATCTTCATTTGACTCCGTATCACTCATATCAATATTGTTGGTGAAAATATCCACAACATCACCAAGCACCCTTTTATCCAGATCCGGACTTGCATAATTTTTCGGAAGGACATTTTTCAGGGATGGATTTTCCTTTTCAATTTCCCTCATGGCATCATCTATCACTGTACCAATTTCAGGTGTATGTGCTGCTGCCGCAATAGTACTCCATCTTGCTTTTTCCGGTACAAAAAAGACATTTTCCATTGTGTAGGCATCCCGTTCGTCTTCAAATCCATCGCCTTCCTCCACAAGTTCTTGATATCTTCTTTCAAAGGCGCTTGATATATACCGTAAAAAAATAAGCCCTACTATAATCTTTCGGTATTCAGCCGCAGGAATATGTCCCCACAGTACGCATGCTACATCCCATAACTGTTTCTCAAACCCAATATTGGCTTTTGTATTATCTGCCATCAAAAAAGTCCTCCCTTTCCAGCCCTAATAACATATCACATTTTCTTCCACTTCCTTAATTATATCACCAGACACCTTTGATATATCAAGCAGATAAATTATGTTCAGTCTTGGATTAAATATCCCCAGCTTAGTAATTCCCTTATATATTTCCTGTCCGGAATGCTGTCCCATAATCCAGTACATAAGAAGCTGTAATGTATGCTTTGCCGCAGGCTTTGATTTTGTCACCTTAAAATCCCATAAAGTATCTTTCGTAAGATAATCACCATCACCGGAATCGACAATTGCCGTATAACCTCCGAAACTGCCAGTATGCGTTTCTTTCACTCGTTCGCATTCTTCTTTATCAGCATCTGCCGGTTCAAATGTGAATCCATCCCTTACTACTGGCCCGTATTTTTCCCAGAATGCGGTACTGCGCTTTACAAATGTACGTATATTTTGAATGGTATCTTTGTCCGGATTTATTTCATCATAACCCCTTCCCAGCATTGCGCCCTCTGGATTTCTGCGCCATGCATCGAACGTCACCAGTTTGCAGGCATTTATAATGGATACATCATCCAGTCCCCTGATTCCTTTCAAAAGTTCTTCCGCTCCATCAAGCGCTCCATTCATACCCAAATTTTCTGCAATCACAGCACCATGAACAGAAACAGCAAATGCATCCACCGCCTTATCTCCCATGGCAAACCTCGTCAGATAATCCACCGCCATACCAGTAATGGTTCCATGAATATTTTCAACAGGATTTAATATAACCCCGTCATCCAGCTTAATCATTTCAAACTCAGATGGTTTCACATACCCACCCCTTGGCTGTTTTATCTGTCCAATTCTTACAGTAACAGATGACATAACTCATCCCCCCTCTGTCCATAAAATCTGCATTCCTATAAACTTCCACTTTCATTATAATTTATCTTCCCCCTCAAGTAAACATCCCCCACCCCCGTTTTCTTTTCACGTCACAAAAAACAGCCGGAAACAGTCCCCCTGTTCCCGGCATCCATATTTGCAATATCCCTTGGGATATTACCTGCACAAACTGCACCGCAGCTTTATTCTTTTTCCCTTTTCTCCCTTCGATATTCCGAAACATCCGTCTCCCGCACAATCTTCCTCACCGGCAGAATCCGCCCCGGCGATACCGACAGCTCGTCCACGCCCATCTCCAGAAAATCCCGTGTAAGCGTAAGGTCCGCTCCAAGCTCGCCGCAGATGCCTGCCCAGATGCCCGCCTTGTGCGCGTTCTCCGTCACCATGCGGATCATTTCCAGAATCGCAGGGTGGTGGCTGTCATAAAAATCGTCCAGTTTTGAATTCTGGCGGTCGATTGCCAGTGTGTACTGCGTGAGGTCGTTGGTGCCGATACTAAAGAAGTCCACCTCTTTTGCCAGGCCTTCACTAATCATGACGGCCGCGGGTGTTTCAATCATTACGCCCTCCGGCGGGTTGCCGTAGCTGATTCCCTGCGCGGTCAGCTCTGCTTTTACCTCCGCCATAATCTGTTTGATTTTATACACCTCCCAGAGGCTGGTAATCATCGGATACATAATCGCGATATTTCCAAACGCGCTGGCGCGTAACAGTGCGCGCAGCTGGGTTTTAAATATTTCCGGACGCGTCAGGCAGATACGGATGGCGCGGCAGCCGAGCGCCGGATTTTCTTCCTGTTCCATTTCAAAATAATCGCATTTTTTGTCTGCGCCGATATCCAGCGTCCGGATAATGACGCGCTTTCCTGCCATGGTTTCCGCAACCTTTTTATAGATTGCAAACTGTTCTTCCTCTGTCGGAAAATCCTCTGATTCCAGGTAAATAAATTCACTCCGGAAAAGCCCGATTCCGCCGGCATCATTCTGCAGGACTGTGGCAAGGTCTTTCATGTTTCCGATATTTGCGTAGAGCATAATTTTCTGCCCGTCAAGCGTCACATTCTCTTTGCCCTTTAAGGTCTGTAACAGCTCCTTCTGTTCCTCTTCCTTACTTTTCTGCGCCTGCATTTCTGCCAGAAAATCCTCATCCGGTTCTACATAAATACAGCCCTTTGCGCCGTCCACGACCGCCATTTTACCGTCCAGTGTTTCATCAAGGGAAATGCCTGTCTGGACCAGTGCCGGAATCCCCATGGTGCGCGCCAGAATCGCAGTGTGGGAATTTAAGGAGCCGTGCACCGTTACAAAGGACAGTACCTTCTCCTTGTCCATCTGCACCGTTTCAGACGGGGCAAGGTCATCCGCCAGCACAATGACCGGCTCGTTCGACTGGATTCCACCGGCTGCGCCGCCGCTTAACACCGTAATCAGACGTTCGGAAATATCCTTCACATCCGCCGCGCGCCCCCTCATGTAATCGTCATCCATTGCCGCAAACATCTGTGCAAAATTATCCCCCGTGACTGCCACTGCATACTCCGCATTGACGGTCTGCGTATCAATGATGTTTTCCACGGACTCCACAAAATCATCGTCCTCCAGCATCATCTGGTGCACCTCAAAAACTGCTGCGTTTTCCTCCCCGACTTCCTGCAGCGCCTTTTCGTAAAGCGCCTGCAGCTGCTCCATGGTCTCTTTGGAAGCCGCGCGGTATCTGTTCTTTTCTTGCTCTGTATCGTCTGTCCTGATTCGCCTGACCTGCTGTTCCCCTTTCTGGTAAACGTAGATTTTTCCGATGGCGATTCCGCCAAACACGCTTTTTCCGTTAAAAACCTCCATACATCTGCCCCCTTATTGTCTGAACACCAGTTTATGCGGCTTTCCTATAAATTCTCCTGCATAAACTTCATGATACCCTCAAATGCAGCTTCCTCATCTTCCCCTTCCACTGTAATGGTTACCTCGTTGCCGTTTTTAACGCCAAGTCCCATGATTCCGAAAATCTTTTTGCAGTCCCCGCTTTTGCCGTCTTTTGCAATTTTAATGGTACTGGAATAGTTTTTTGCCGCCTTTACCAGCTCTCCTGCCGGGCGTGCATGGATTCCTTCCGTGTCTGTGATAACGTAAGTAAATTCCTTCATAGTAAGTACCTCCTTTTGTCTGTTAATTCATTTTTCTCACTTCGCATTTTTCGTAAACGGCTTCCACCTCCGGCTTCGTTGCAAGGCTGTCTGAAAAAGCGCTTGCGCTTCCCGTGGAAACCCCCATACGAAATGCATGTTCATAACTCTTTTTTTCTGTCCATCCGGTAATAAAACCTGCCACCATGGAATCCCCGGCGCCTACCGAATTTTTCAGTTCCCCTTTTGGTGCGTCCGCCATATAAACTTCTCCGGTTTCACTTACCAGCACGGCGCCCTGTCCGCCCATGGAAACGAGCACGTTTTTTGCCCCCTGTTCCTGGAGCTTCTTGGCATAGGAAACCACCTGTTCCTTTGTTTTAAGTTCCACCCCGAAAAGTTCTCCCAGCTCATGGTTGTTCGGCTTAATTAAAAACGGGTGGTGTTTTAACACATTTACCAGAAGCTCCCCGGTTGCATCCACAACGGAAAGAATATTTCTTTGGTCCAGCCGTTTTAAAATATCCTGGTAAATATCGTCCGGCATGGACTTTGGTATGCTGCCCGCCAGTACAAGGACGTCACCTGCCGCCAGCCGGTCAAGCCGTGCCAGAAGCTGTTTTAACTCCTCTGGTCCGATTTCCGGTCCCATACCGTTAATCTCTGTTCCGTCAATGTTTTTCAGCTTTACATTGATTCTGGAAATCCCTGCGGGAACCTTGATAAAATCAGTCTGCACGCCGTCCGCTTCCAGACGCTTTGCAATTTCCTCCCCCGTAAATCCGGCGGTAAACCCAAGCGCCGTACTGTCCAGACCGAGCTGCTTTAATACGATGGAAACATTAATTCCCTTTCCCCCCGCAAACATAAGCTCCGAGCTTGTACGGTTTGTCATTCCCAGCTGGAAATCAGGAACCGAAACAATATAATCCAGCGACGGATTAAACGTAACTGTATAAATCATGTCACCCCTCCTTTCATTTGCTGCAAAAAACCTTATGTTAATTTAGAAAGTACCCAGTCCGTATCCGCGGTTGTTTTGAGCGTTTCCAGCAGCTCCTCATCCTCAAGCATCTCACAGATTTTTGCCAGCAAATCCAGATGCTCGTCCCCGATTCCGGCAATGCCGAATACCAGCTGCGCTTTTTCATCCCCGAATTCCACACCGTCCGGATACTGCAGCAGAACAATTCCCGTCTTTTTCACCGTACCTTTTGCCTGCGTTGTTCCATGCGGAATTGCAACTCCCATGCCCATATAGGTTGTAACAATTTTTTCACGCTCCTGCATGGCGTCTGCATACGAAGAATCCACGTAACCAAGCTCTGCAAGCAGTTCTCCTGCTGCCTGAATTGCCTCCTCCTTCGTAACCGGAGTCTGGTTCAGCCGGATTCCCTCTGCCACTATTACTTGTTTCTTTTCTGGTTCCGCCGGAGTTTCTGCTGCCGGTTTTTCCGTTTCTTCTGCTGCAGTTTCCGCTGCCAGCTCCCCGTAAAGAACGTCCAGGTTCGGGTCGCTTAAGAAATTTCCAATCGTAATAATCTCTGCCTGCGGCGCGGATTTTTTCGCACGTTCCGCAAGTGTTACCTGCACCACCGCAATATCGCAGTCCGACGGAATGTTGTCCACCGAAGTATTCGTCACTTTGATATCCGGCCTGACAGCTTCCAGCCGTTTACGGAATTTTGTCGCGCCCATGGCAGAGGAACCCATACCTGCATCACAGGCAAAAATAATCTTTTTGACACCGGCTGTATCTCCAATCTGTACCGGGGTCTGCCCCTTTGCCTCCGCCTTTCTGGCTGCCATTTCGCTTTGTGCATCCTCCAGGCTCTTTCCGCCCGCCATTTTCACAACCGGAACCGAAATCACAAATGATATCGCGGCTGAAAGAACGACGCCGACAATTACTTTCCACATATCGCTTCCCGGCGTCATCATCAGATATGCAATGATGGAGCCCGGTGAAGCAGGTCCCCGGAGTCCGCATCCGGTCAGGTTAAACCAGAAAATGGCTGCCATATTTCCGACAATCGGTGCGATAATTACAAGCGGGTTCATCAGTATGTACGGAAAATAAATCTCATGGATTCCTCCAAACAGGTGGATAATCACGGCGCCCGGTGCGGACTGTCTTGTTGTTTTATCCTTACAGAAAAACATATAGGCAAGCAGTACGCCAAGACCAGGTCCGGGATTTGGCTCCAGCATGTACATAATGGATTTTCCAAGCTCATTCGCCTGCCCCGTTGCAATCGGGGTAAAAATTCCATGGTTAATCGCATTGTTTAAAAACAGCACTTTTGCCGGTTCAATAAAGATGGAAACGAGCGGAAGCAGTCCATGATTGACCAGAAATGTAACTCCTGCGGATAAAATTGCAAGAATAAGGCTCATAAACGGACCAATCGCCACATAACCGAGCAGCGCGAGAACCAGTCCCATAATACCTGCGGAAAAGTTGTTAATTAACATCTCAAACCCGGCAGGCATCCGGTTTTCCATAAATTTGTCAAACTGCTTAATACAGAATCCGCCAAGCGGTCCCATTACCATTGCCGCCATCAGCATGGTAATCTCGGTATTGCTCATAATTGCCCCGACAACGGCAATCGCGCCAACCACCTGACCTCTGTCCCCGCCGGTCATTTTTCCGCCCGTTCCGGCAATCAGAATCGGAATCAGGTAGGTAAGCATCGGTGATACCATGGTACTGAAATTTTTATTCGGTATCCATCCGGTATCTATAAACAGTGCGGCAAGAAAGCCAAATGCAATCAGCGCACCGATGTTCGGCATAACCATTGCCGATAAAAACTTCCCAAATTTCTGTACCTTGTTTTTCATAGAAAAACCCTCCTCTTTTGAACATCAGCAATACAGAAATTACAGAGCTTTTTTTATTTTTAATAAACGGCTACATTGTGAAGCCTGCAGTCCATCAGAAAATCCTTTGGCAGGTTTCCGTCGGATACGATGATGTCAATATCCTCCAGTCCGCAGATGGAATAGGTGCCCCTGACGCCCAGCTTCGTGGAATCCATCAGGACAATCACCTGCCCTGCCTGGCGGATTGCCGTGCGTTTTAACACCGCTTCCTCACTGTTGCCGCAGGTAAACCCGGTTTCCTTTGTATAATTCGTAATCCCCAGAAATGTCTGCTGGAAGTTTACCCTCTCCAGCTCCTGGACAACGGAGGTGCCGTAGACACTGATACTGTAGCGGTTCAGTCTTCCCCCCGGAATCACCACCTCCGGCTCTGACAGCTTTGCAAGCTCCGTTGCACAGCTTAACCCGGTCGTGTAGATTAAGTTTGACTGGTTGGGAAAACAGCGCGCCATCTCTGTCGTTGTGCTTCCCGAATCCAGAAACACCGCCGTGTTCGGTTCCAGTATCTTTACTGCCTTTCTTGCAATTTCTTCTTTTTCCGTCAGGTTCCGTATGGCGCGTTTTGTCAGATAGTCGTCCGTACCGATTACCATACGCACGGATTTTGCCCCCCCGTGTATCCGCACAATCTTTTTTTCCTGGTCCAGTACCTTAAGATCCGTACGCAGCGTCATTTCAGAAACATCCGGAAAAGCCTCCTTAATCTGTGAAAACCGTACATATTCATTCTGGTTTACCAGCTCTGTAATCTGGTTTCTGCGTGTCTCCATTGCATCCATAAATCTTCCCCCCATGAACATCAGCTCATGCAAAATTTGCCTTCGGCAAATGAGCTATAGTCGTACATCTAAGATGTACGACACGCGCTGCATGTCAAGTTTTCATAGAAAACTTGACACAACCTCCCCGAACACCAGCACGGCAGACGGGAAAGATTCCGGCTGTTTATTCGGTAATAAAATGTTCCAGCAGATATTCTTCCGCTTCCGGACACCACAGTCCCTTGTGCCCGTCCACAATATCCGCCAGCGCGCCATAACGCGCGTCGTTTCTTTCTTCCCCCGCCTTCCTTAAATCCGTAAGGGCTGTCAGCGGCATGGTAAGATGCGTGTAGATTAACTTCTTTCCGCCCGGAATTTCCGGCAGGTGCAGGGTTGTTTCCGCTGCTGCGTCCAGTCCCCCGATATGCGTTACCATGACCGAAGGATCAATGCGCTTTGCAGCCGTCAGTTCCAGCGATTCAATCATATCCGCTGTATTTCCTCCGGTCGTCCCCATCACATGGGCGGAATTGTAATGCACATCATAAAAATTCATCGTTGCAGAAAACTCTTTGTCCGTCGGTCCGGCAAAAAAGTTCAGACAGCCGTCCCTTCCAAGGATATCACTGCTCTGCTTTATCACTGCCGCCACCGGCGCATAACAGAGCACATCGTCATAACCGCATCCTCCGGAAAGTTCCAGAAGCTCTTTTACCGCATCCTCTGATTTCCCGGTATTGACAAAATGAAGCGCAATTCCCTCTCCTTTGTAAATCTCCGGAGGAAAGAGCTCTGCCGCACGGTCCAGACGCTCCTGGTTCAAATCGGTCACAACCACCATTGAAGGTCTTCTGTCACAGTGCAGCGCATAGGTCAGCGCTCCCAGTCCCATCGGTCCCGCGCCTGCCATAATCGCAAGCTTTCCGTTTTCCTTAATGCCCATCTGGTGCTCATACACGCCCATCTGCGTATGATATGCCGCATGGAAGGCGCCAATGCTGCATGACATCGGCTCTGCAAGGGAAGCCTCATAATAGGCACGTCCCTTATATTCCAGCAGGCATCCCAGCTCCATGACCTCGGACGGAATCACACAGTAAGTCGTATCCCCGCCGAAAAATTCATAGGAATATCCCGGACTCCACATCGCCCCTTTGTAATTTAACGCAGGCTGGAGGGTAAACTTCATCCCCTCTTTAAAACGGTCCTGATGGTTTTTTCCCACCTTCACGATATCCCCTGCAAATTCATGTCCCATAACTGCCGGATGCTCCGCCACGTCGTCATGAACCCTTTTGTGCTCCGTTCCCAGAATCGCACATTTGTAGGTTGACATACAGATGCTGTCCGAAACTACTTTTACCAGAATCTCGTCATCCGTAATTTCCGGAAGCTCAAATTCCTCCAGCCGCAAATCGTTTGCCGCATGTAATCTTACTCCTTTTGCTTTCATAAAGCTGACACCCCTTTCAAAAAACCGCAGTAATCATTGTTGTTTCAAAAACGTTTTTGTTGTTTCGATAACTGTTAAGCTTATTATAACGGCTTTTTTTCAGGTTGTCAACTGTTATTTTAAAAGTTTCGCTTTTATTTCAACAATCCATTTTTTTCAAAATGCTGGTAATCCTTACTGTGCGTCCATGCTCCGCCCCAGTCAAAACCATGCTCCGTAAAAAGGCGGTAGCACAAATCATTTTCGTCTATTTTATGGGGGAAATCCGCACTGCGGTCTGCATATGCCTCGCTGCCTGCAGGAGAAATGATGGTTTTTCCGTTTCTGGTCGTGATATACGGGTTGTAAAAAGGATTGATATCCACCGCAAGTCCGTAGGAATGGTTTGACAGACGGTCAGTTCCCGCAACCACACGATAATTAAAGCAGGAACTGTTGTCGTCTGCCATAGACGCTTCATCATCCCCGCCATATTCATCCACCAGCCGTATTTTGTCAACCGGATACTTTTCCTTATACAGTTCTTCAAATATTTCCACTAGATCCTGCGCAATTAATTTGTTGCAGACCATGTCCCCTTCCTGCACACTGCCGTTAAAATCATAATACTGCACATGGACAAGGGCCAGGTCCCCGTAACTGATTTTAATATTTTCGTCCGAAGCCGGATAGGAAACCCCGGTAATCTTTTCCTTTATCTCCTCTGTTAAATCCGAGGCGTAAAACAGTTTCGTGCTTTCTTGATAAATGGTTTCCTCCACAGCCTGCGGCGTTTCCGTTTCCAGTATTTCGGTTCCTGTTTTTTCTGTTTCCATTACTTCCGTTTCTGTTATTTGGGTTTCAGCTATTTTGGCTGATGTGTTTTTCGGCACGGCGTCCTCCCCCAGTCCACACCACTGGTATAATATTCCATATAATTCCCTCATATAATAAGTTGGCAGAAGCCACCACGCCGTATGTCCCGGCACCGCACCGTATGTTAATCCAAGCTCTTTGGCTATCTCCCCGGCACGGTATTCATGAAACTCACTGGTTGCAATGGCGATATTTTTATCCATCCCTTTTTCTTCTATGATGGCAAGGCTGTTTGCCAGATTCTCCCTTGTGGTTGTGGAGGTGTCCTCCAGATACAGACGGGAAGTGTCAATACCTTTTTCTTCCAGATAACGGTACATGCACAGCGCCTCGCTGATGTCCTCATCCTTCCCCTGTCCGCCGGACAGAACGCAGTCGGCATCCTCATGTTCCAGAAGGTAGTCATACGCTGCATCCAGTCGGTCCCGTAAAGTCCGGCTTGCTTTTTCCCCGTAAACCTTGCATCCAAGCACAATAAGCGTGGCATTTTCCGCCGGCTTTTTCTTTGCCGCCTTTACCAGACAGACTGTTTCGGCTGCCGCAAGAACCACCCCGGAAACAATAAGAAATGCCATAATGGATAAACATATTTTTCCAGGGGTTTTCTTCCAGATACAGCTGATTTTATGGTGAACTTTCGGCATAAAAATCCCGTATAACAATAATATACTCCCAAGCAGAAGTCCTGTTGCATTTCCAATATTCATAATTCTGCGCATGACAAGCGGAATTGCAAATATGACAAGAAGCACAGCTCCTGCGATAACCGGAACCAGTCGTTTTATCATTCGTCTTCTCCTTTTTCCAGCGGTATATCCTATGTTTCACAAAGCAGTTTTTCCAGTTCGTTTTTTCCCTGTTCATAGCCCTTAAAAACAATTCCGTGAATGCCTTTTTTCTCCGCGCCTTCTATATTTTCCGGACGGTCGTCAATAAAAACGCTCTCCTCCGGTTTCAGCCGGAAGGTATCACAGATATAGTCATAAATTGCAGCATCCGGCTTTAACAGCTTTAACGCATAAGAGAATACTGCGCCATCCACAAGCGGCAGAAACTTTAATTTATCCCGCGTCTGGTTTAACATATTTTCTGAATAGTTGGAAAGGATGTAAACGCTGTATCCCCGTTCCTTTAAATCAGTAATCCATTCCAGCGCATACGGCAAAAGCTCGATGGTTCCTCCGACGGTTGTATGGACCAGCCGGATTTCATCCGCAAGCTCCGGCGCATTTGCAGTAAATGCCTCAAGGAATTCATCTGATGTACGGAGTCCCTGGTCGGACTCATCCCACAGCGGATGTTCAAACACTGCCGCATGAATCCGTTTTCTTGTTTTTTCATCAAACCCAAGGCTCTGCATATACGCGTCCGGTTCATAGGAAACCAGCACTTTTCCCACATCAAATATAATATTACGAATCATGACTTCCAGACCTCATAATTGTTCTTTGTTGTTTTCTTCACCTTATAAAGGGAACTGTCCGCATGCTTCAGCAAATCAGAAATCATGTCTACATTTTTTGCTTTGTCCACTGCAATTCCGATGGAGCAGGAAAGTTTGTTTTTATCCGGAATATCTACAGTCCTTCCCACATTTTCAGAAATTTTATCCGCAAATGCATGGTTTTCTTTCAGTTTCTCAAAAATGGACTCAGCAACCTTCTGTCCATAATCCGGGTTCTGGTTTTTCGCAACTATAACAAATTCATCCCCGCCGTAACGCACAACATATCCGCTTTTGCCGATAATGGTTTTAAACAGCTTTGCAAATAACTGCAGTACCATATCCCCCACATCATGTCCGAAAGTGTCATTACAGTATTTAAAATTATCCAGATCAATGTACATAACGATAAGATAACGCATCTCATCATCCTCTTCATCAATCCTTTCATCCACAATCTTATTGAAGCCCTGCCGGTTTAAGAGTCCAGTCAGACTGTCCGTCTGGGCAAGATTTTCCAGAAGCATGTTTTTTGTTTTCAGCTCGTCGTTCATTTCGCGAATCCGTTTTCTTGCTTCTGCACGGTAAATCTCGTTCATTAACTGCCGCAGTCCCAGTACCATGATATGAAGGTCGGACTTGTTAAGCATTACCTCTGCGGAAGAAAAATTATCATAAACAATCTGGTAAGTAATAAACACTGTCTGAAGTACATCTTTGGAAAACAGCGGAATACCAATCATGGATACCACGGAATTCATCCCGAAATTGGAAATAATCTCCTCATATTCCTCAAAATTTCCATCTATGCGTGAAACAACAAAACTTGACTTACGGTTAACAAAAAAATCAACGATTCTGTCCCTCATTCCCGGTTTCATTGATATTTCACTGTCACAGTATTTTATGTCCTTCTGACCGTTTTTATCAATCTGAAACAGTAAAATCCGGTCCAGTCCAAAAAAGTTTTTCAGGGTGAGCATGGATTTTTCTATCATCTCTTCTTCTTTTAAATCCTCTGCCAGAAACATTTCCTGCCAGCTGGAAAGAAAATCTATATTTTTATTTTTTATCGTAAGAGCACGCTCCGCCCCCAGCTCCCTTGCCATGGATAAAATCATATCCATGGCTGTATTTATTTCCAGTTTCCATTCTGGTTTTTTCGTCTTTTTATCAGCCAGAAGAGCTTTTAATTTTGCAACTGTAACAGATTTCTGTTTTTCTATATTATACTGAAGGCACTGCTCCAGAAGCTCTTTTCTCTCTTCCGTCCTTCCCAGAACCCGCAGCACCTCTGCATGTTCATTTACCAGCAGGGGATAGGAAACCAGCTTGCTGCCGCCGGAACGGTCCATATGAAAACCGGCGCGTTCAAACTTCTGCAAAGCTTCTTCCAGCCTTCCCTCTTTCTGTAAAACCAGCCCAAGCCCAAGATAATAATAAAACAGTTCATCATCCCAGAAGTCATACACCGGTTCTCCATCCGGCTTAAATATATGCCGGATAATCCGCTCCATTTTTTCCATATAAATCTGGGCTTTATATCCATTGCCAAGTTTAATATGGGATACCGCAACCAGTCCGTACAGCTTTGCACGGTTGCACACACGCGGTTTATACACACCAAAATAATCCAGAAGCTGAATCGCTGCCGTTATGTACTCACAGCATCTTTTAAAATCTTCCGCCATCAGTGCGTTGATTCCCATATTATATAATGTTTCACTCGCCATGACCGGATTTCCAAGTTTGTAATAAATTTCCAGCACCTGGTTATAATAGCTGTTTGCATGCTCAAAATTGTCCCTGAGCATGTTATTGTAGCCAAGTCCGTTGTAAATATCCGCCTCTTCCGTGCTGCTGTCCAGCCTTCTTAGCGCCTCAATACATTTTTTGTAATTATTCTCGACTTCATCCATATTCCCTACAATGGAATACATCATTGCACATTTGCCATATGCCTCAATGACAAATTTGTCATTTCCAATCTGCTCTATAATCTGAAGCCCCTTCTGGAAAAACTTTAAATGCCCCTCCGGATGCTCTCCCATAAAATATTTCTGTTTCCGTTCAAATCCATAAATGCAGAAATAGGCAACATGGTTCAGGTATCCCCGGTTTTCCATCTCAGTAATAAACTGTTCATCCATATAATTAACGGACTCATCGCTGTCTATAATAACATGTCCGAAACATTTTAAATGTACAATACCGCAAAGCATTTTCGCCAGAAATTCCCTTTGTTCATCATGCATTTCCACTGCTGCTGCCTGACAAGTCTTTGCAAGAGACATTGCAGTAACCTCCTGCCCCAGAAAACACTGTGCAAGACTCATGGCATAGTTACAGTTAAATTTCACATCCAGACGGCCTGTTTCCATTTTTTTCACACGGTCACAGACCATAAGCGTATTCTGGTATTTCTCAGCATATAGATACGCGAATGTATACAACTCATCCAGGCTGATTCTTTTATCCCTGTCAATCTCTTCTTTTTCATGTTTAAATTTATACGTTATTTCATCAAGATAATAAACCGCCTGCTCAATTGCAAGTGTCTCCAGCATTGTATGTATTCGCCGGATATAGGTATCGACTGCCTCCGGTAAAGGCTTAAAGTATGCCGTTTCCTTGTCCCCCGGCAGCACTGTACCAGCATTCTGGCTTTGCAGAATCATTCCAAGATTCCGCTCTTCCACGGTACGCACCATTTCCTCCCAGATATTATTCATGTATCCCGGAATTCCAACAGTACTGTCATAGGTACAGAGCAGTGCCAGCCTTTCGCCTTCGCAGTTCTGAAACAGGGAATTCAGGTATCTGATCGTTGAATATCCCGCCAGATGGATTCTGCCGAAAACCATCAGCAGCTTTCCGTCTCCCGCCGCAGATTTCATAATATTTGTCAGGGATTCCATAAACCGTTTTCTGTCATAATCTTTTTCATAAAGAATCACGGGTTCTTTTCTGATACACACACCATCCCTGATATATCTGCAGAGCATTTCCCTGTGAAGTGGGTAAACGTCGCATTTTTCCATAAAATCTTCCGGTGTTTCTTCTCCGCTGCTTTCATAGATTTCCTTTACCCACCCGAGAAAAGGTTCGTATGCCTCATGCATGACATTTGATTTAAATTCATAAAAAAGTGCCTTAATATCTTCCTGCTCTTTTACACTTTCCTTCACCATATCGCAGGTAATCCGGCAGGGACCGTTACTTTTAATCACGATCACATCCTGCCCCATGTTTTCCGAACCAAGCACCAGCGCATTGATGATATTGTTTGTATTTATGTTCATTTACCCCACTCCCACCCAATTTTCTGGAATTTTCTAAACTTTACTAAACTTTCTTCTATTGTAACATTATTTGAATGGTTCGACAATCTTTAATTGTGTCATCTCCGCGGTTTTAAAGCATATTTGGCCTGTAAGTAACATCAGCGAACTTTCCCGCCGGAAAAAATACTGTAATCATCCATGATCATATGATATAATTACTACCATGAACATACAGAATCATCTGAATATCCTTTATGAAGACAACTTCATCATCGTCTGCCGCAAACCTGCCGGAACCGCCACCCAGACCAGACGCAGCGGACAAAAGGACATGGAAAGCATGCTCCTTTCCCACGTTGTGTCCCAGGGACTGCCGCCGTATATCGGCATCGTCCACCGTCTGGACCAGCCCGTGGAAGGGGTTATGGTATTTGCAAAAAACCAAAAAGCTGCAGGCGCACTCTCCCGCCAGGTCAGGGAACATACCATGGAAAAATATTACTATGCACTTGTCGCCCTTCCTGACGGAAAAAACTTTTCGGACGCCGCCGGTCTTCCTTCGGAGGGGACACTTACGGATTATCTTTCCTTTGACAAAAAAAACAACACCGCGGCGGTTGTTCCCGCAGGTACAAAGGATGCAAAAAAAGCCGTTCTCGATTACCGTGTACTGTCAGAACATGACGGGGCTGCCTGCCTTCTTATCCGGCTGCATACCGGCAGACACCACCAGATCCGGGTGCAGCTTGCCCATGCCGGCACACCGATTTGCGGGGATGCAAAATACGGTACAGGGACTGTATCCCCTCTCGCACTCTGCTCCTGCAGGATTATATTTGCGCATCCGGCGGACGGCAGAAAAATGGATTACACGATTTGTCCGTGTAATCCGCTTTTTAAACATTATATTTCATTATAGTTTAAACCTGTACCCAACCCCCCATATCGTCTCAATATACTGCGGCTTATTGGTATTCATCTCAATTTTCTCACGTATTTTTTTGATATGCACCGTGACTGTTGCAATATCCCCGATGGATTCCATGTCCCAGATTTCCCGGAACAGCTCGTCCTTTGTGAACACATGGTTCGGGTTTTCCGCAAGAAATGTCAGAAGGTCAAATTCCTTTGTGGTAAACTGTTTTTCCTCACCGTTAATCCAGACGCGGCGGGCCGTTTTGTCAATACGGATTCCCCGGATTTCTATAATGTCATTTTCCGGAGAATTGCTTCCAATCAGACGCTCATACCGTGCCAGGTGCGCTTTCACCCGCGCCACCAGCTCGCTTGGGGAAAACGGCTTGGTCACATAATCATCCGCCCCCAGTCCAAGACCCCGGATTTTATCAATATCATCCTTCTTGGCAGATACCATTAAAATCGGCGTATTTTTTTTCTCCCGGATCTGGTGGCAGATTTCAAAACCGTCCACCTCCGGCAGCATCAGGTCCAGGATAAAAAGGTCAAACTCTTCATTCAATGCACGTTCCAGACCTCTTTTTCCGCCGTTTTCAATTTCCACCTCAAACCCGCTCAGCTCTAAATAATCCTTTTCCAGGTCGGCAATTGCGACCTCATCCTCAACAATTAATATTCTACTCATTTGATGGCACCTCCTGATATTTTCGAATTACAAAGTACATGGTCGTACCGGAATCCTCCTTGCTGGTCGTCCAGATTTTTCCGCCATGGTCCTCTATAATTTTTTTAACAATGGATAAACCAATACCGCTTCCGCCCGTGGCAGAATTGCGTGACGCATCTGCCCGGTAAAACCGGTCGAAAATATACGGCAGGTCTTTCTGTGCAATTCCCTGTCCGTTATCCTCTATTTCCACCTGTATAAAATCCCCCACATCCTTTATCCGGATATTAATGAACTTCTCGCTTTTATTCATGTACTTAACAGAGTTTCCAATAATATTGTTTACGACGCGGCGCATCTGCTCCGGGTCTGCAATTATAACCGTGTCTGCCATGGCGTAATTATAATAAGACAGTGCAATTCCTTTAGCCTCAAGGTCCAGTCCCATTTCCTCCACACAGTCCTTAAAATATTCCGCCACATTAATTTTGGCAAAATTATAGGGAATGCGGTTGGCATCAATTTTGGAATAAAGGGTAAGCTCATTTATCAGCATATCCATTTCGTTTGTTTTATTGTAAATTGTACGCACATATTTATCTATTTTTTCAGGCGTATTTGCCACACCGTCTATAATCCCTTCTGCGTATCCTTTTGCCGCAGTAATCGGGGTTTTTAAATCGTGCGCAATATTGCTGATTAACGCCTTGTTTTCCATTTCGTTTCTGAGTTTTTCCTCTGCGTTGTCCTTCAGACGCTGCCGCATCTGCTCGAATGTCGTACAGAGCAGTCCGATTTCATCCTCCCCGCCGCCGTCAACAGAAAAATCCAGATTGCCGTCCCTGACATTTTCCGCCGCTGCCTGCAGCTTTCTGATCGGGGTAATCAAGCTCCGGTAAGTCCAGAATATCATCATAAATGCCGTAAGCAGGAGAATCAGGACAATTGCCACCACCGTACCGATGACAAGCTGTCTCATCTCAGGAACCGTCCCCTCCATGGAGGTGATTATAAAAGCTGTGGCATCCTCGCCGTTTACATTCTGAAAATCCGCCTGTTTAACCAGAATCCCGTATTTATCCTCAATATAACTCCCCGTACCGGAATCCGGTTCCGTGCTTCCATACGCCGCCAGGGATTTTAAAACCTTTTTATTTCCATTGCTCCCGTTAAACGAAATATGTGTTCCATTGCGGACAACGAGATAAGAATATTTCTGGGACAGACCTTCATTTAATTCATTTAAAAAATTCAGGTCGTCCAGCTTTTCCGGTGTAAATTTCGCCGTCATCTTTATTTTTTCAAAATCCGAAGCAGTATAACGGTTCAGCACCTGCACAGAATTAATAATGCTGTATGCACTTGCGTTTTTTATCCCGTCATTCTGTTCTATGGCATGCATCTGAAAATTACAGAACGCCGTGATTGCAACTCCGGCAAGCAGTGTCGGAACAAATATAATGATACAGAATGATATCATCAGTTTTGTTTTGATTTTCATACAAAAAATTCCTTTTATCCTTACAGAATACGATAAGGCACAGAGAAAAACCCTGTGCCTTATTATAACATTCTTTCTTAATAAATTATGTAAACTTTCTATTAAATGTATTACTGCAGATACTTCTTTAAATCCTCTGCCTTGTCCACAGCCTCCCACGGAAGGTTCAAATCGCTCCGTCCAAAATGTCCGTATGCAGCTGTTTCACGGTAAATCGGCCGGCGCAGGTCAAGCATTTGAATAATTCCCGCCGGACGCAGGTCAAAGTTTTCCCGGATAATCGTAACCAGCTTTTCATCAGAAACCTTACCGGTTCCAAAAGTATCCACCATAACCGATGTCGGCTGCGCAACACCGATTGCATAAGATAACTGGATCTCACAGCGTTTGGCCAGTCCTGCTGCAACGATATTTTTTGCAACATAGCGCGCCGCATATGCAGCAGACCTGTCCACCTTGGTACAGTCCTTGCCGGAAAATGCACCGCCGCCGTGGCGTGCATATCCGCCGTATGTATCGACAATAATCTTCCGTCCGGTCAGTCCTGCGTCGCCGTGCGGTCCGCCAATAACAAAACGTCCGGTAGGATTAATGAAAAATTTGGTATTTTCATCTATCATTTCCTTTGGAAGAACCGGGTCAAATACCTTTGCCTTAATGTCAGCGTGAATCTGTTCCTGGGTTACATCCTCGTCATGCTGGGTGGAAAGCACCACTGCCTCAAGCCGTTTCGGACAGCCGTTTTCATCATACTCAACAGATACCTGGGTCTTTCCGTCCGGCCGCAGGTAGGCAAGCGTCCCGTCCTTGCGGACCTTTGTCAGCTGTAAGGCAAGCTTGTGCGCAAGTGCAATCGGGTAAGGCATCAGCTCTTCTGTTTCGTTCGTCGCATAACCGAACATCATTCCCTGGTCCCCGGCTCCGGTGTCCAGTTCATCCGTCAGGGAACCTTCCCTTGCTTCAAGCGCTTTGTCCACACCCATGGCAATATCCGCTGACTGCTGGTCAAGAGCTACCATGACTGCGCAGGTATTTCCGTCAAATCCCGTCTTAGCATCATCATAACCGATTTCACAGACCGTTTTTCTTACAATTGACGGAATGTCAAGTTTCGCACTGGTCGTAATTTCTCCCGTCACCAGCACAAATCCTGTACAGCTTGCTGTCTCGCATGCCACACGGCTCATCGGGTCCTGCTCCATGCAGGCGTCTAATATCGCATCCGAAACCGCATCGCACACTTTGTCCGGATGTCCCTCTGTCACTGACTCTGAAGTAAACAATCGTTTTTCCATTTTTTTCTCCTTTTTGTAAAATCTTCATGTTCTTAATAAAAAAGACCGCTTATAAAATAAGCGGACTGAAATATAAAGAAAATCAAATCCTCTTATTGATCGACTTTGCGCTCAGGTTAGCACCTACCACTGGCGTGGGGTTGCTGTGACTTCATAGATCCTATGTATCTCCATCACTCTGAATAAGAGAAAGACTCAATATGAAATTTTTATATAACGGATTCAACCTCTTTACATACGTTACCTTACTCCTGTTTGCTGCATATGTCAAGTCTTATTGACTTTTTCGCAAAAGATATTTATACTAGTGGATAGAGATTACACTTGGAGGACGAAAATGCGTAAGCTTGAACTTAAAGAACTTGAGATAGGAATGATTACTGCAGAACCGGTCATGACTCCTCTTGGTCAGGAGACAGCTCCCGCAGGCGCAGAAATTACCGAACAGCTTCTTGACCAGATGAAGCTGTACCGTGTGGAATATGTCACCGTGGAAAGCGACGAGCCGGATTCCGAACCAGCGGATTTTCCGCAGCAGACGGCAGAAGCTGGCATCCAGACTGAGCCGCAGCAGCCGGAGGCAGAATCCCTGCCCCAGGAAGATTCCCGGGTACAGGAGGAATCCCTGTCACAGGAAAATCCACAGCAGGAAGAACCACAGCCCAAGCCGGAACCGGCACTGAAAACCACCCATGCACAAAAAAGCAAAACCCATTCCCAGAAAGTGGCTGCTTCCTCTGAATTCCGGACATTCCAGATTCAGTATGTGCAGGCAACAGACCAGATGAAACGTGCATTTACTGCTGCTGTCGAAAACAATCAGGAAATCGACACAAAGCTTCTGCTGGGAAGCGTGGCGGATCTGTTCCGTTCCCGAAACACAATTTCAGAGCTGTTTGACATGATATACAATATGCGGACCGTGGCAGACTCCGTATACGCGCACTGCCTGAACGTTGCACTGATTTCACGTATGATCGGGCGCTGGCTCAAATATGAACAGCATGACCTGGACATTCTGACACTTGCAGGTCTTCTGCATGATATCGGCAAGCTGATGATTCCGGAAGAAATACTCAATAAATCCGACTCACTGACTGACGAAGAGTTTGCACAGATTAAACAGCATCCGAAATTAGGCTATGAACTTCTTAAGCTGCAGCCAAACATGGATTCCAGAATTAAAAAAGCTGCACTTATGCACCATGAACGCTCTGACGGCAGCGGCTATCCGTCCAGTCTGACCGATGATTTTATCGACAGCTACGCAATGATTGTCGGTATTGCGGATGTTTACGATGCCATGACTGCGGCAAGGGCATACCGTTCCCCGCTTTGTCCGTTTGAAGTCATTGCAAACTTTGAGCAGGACGGGCTGCAGAAATACCATACAAAATATATTCTGAAATTTTTACAGCAGATTGCAGCGACTTACCAGAGCAACCGTGTAATTCTCAGTGACGGGCGAAGCTGCAACATTGTACTCATTAACCAGAATTCGCTTTCACGTCCGCTTGTCCAGTTTGACGATAATTCATGTCTGGATCTGGCTACGGCGAGTAAGGATTTGTATATTAAATCAGTTCTTTAACTAATACAGATACGGTTATAACAGATGGATATTCTCTTTTTGAGGGTATCCATCTGTTTTTTGTGTATGGCATGTTTCGGTCTGCCTCCATGTATACAGCCATAAATCTTTCATTTAAATCCAGCTGCTGCCAAATGATGATATAATATCAGATTTCTTTTCAGCGGATATCCTCCGAATCCGCCCCGATGACTGTCACCTCTTCCAGGTCCGGCCAGCACTCATACCAGTCGATTCCTTTTTCCTCTGCACGCTGCTGCATTTCAATGTCAATTTTAAGCTGCCTGATTCCCTCTATACACGTATATGTTGAAGGCTCCGAAAACAACTGTTCTCTGGTAATATCCGGACTGCGAATACGCAAAGAATAAAACCCATCATAATCCGCTTTTTCCAGACTGTCATCGGAATAATTGGACAGACGGCATACAAATGTAGAACGATATGTGTATATGTGTATATCTACATCAATCTTTATTTTTTCCTGTTCATCACCCAGTTCGCTGTTTACCGCTTTTACAAATTCCGACATGGTTTCTACTTCCAATTTTTCCAGCTCATAATCATAACAAATCCTGCCATCAACCTCTTCTTTTCCATGGTAATATGCTTTTTTGCCTAATACATCATACACTGCACGGGATACAGCATCATCCGGTTTCAGACTGTGGTACCTATGCCTTCCACAACCACATAGGGCAAATGAAAGAATTACAAACACGCTGATAATGCGAACCAATTTTACCATAATCCCTAGTCTCCTATTTCCAGAATATTTGAAAACCAATTCAGTTTCTTTGCATATTCGTCATAGTTAATATAATAAATTGTTCCCCAGCTTACAACCTCAAGAATATAGCTGTAATTAATCCCGTCATCTTTCAGATATTTGGCATAACCAATAACCGTCATATAATGAGAATCCGGATTACTATCACCAGCATCTTCATTAACCTTAGCCAAAGCCTTAGCATCTTCAAGATTTCTATATAAGCCAATTCCATCATCAGGTGAATAATATGAGAAAACCACCGGCAAATCCCTGGAAATCATTTGCTCTATTTTACTGGCAACTCCAATTTTTGCATCAGCTTTTCCACAGTGTAATGGCGCCCAAACCACTTTTGTATACGGATGCTTATTTGACAATAAATAATACCTCATTCCTGATACCATATGTGTGGGCAGAACACCGGTATTATAATGAAGCAGGTCATCCCCCAGATGATACACATGATTCATATTGAATTCTGCATAACTCATATATTTGCTTCTGTCAATCTCCCCTGTTTTATCGTTATAATCTATGCTGTTATTTAACGGAGCCGAATACCCGTCATGCTGCTGTGTCAGGTATAATTCAAGGTCTGTCATCGCAATGATGCCGCAGCCCATGATTCCCATTCGGTAATCCTGGGACAAAACATAGTCTTCATACTTTTCCCATTTATTATCAGGATGAAGACCCGCTCTGTCATACCACCAGTCCTGGTTTCCTCCGTGTACATCACCCAATCCGGTAAACTTTAGATATTTAATGCCGGAATATCTGTTAGATAATTCATCAGTAACCGCATCTTTATTCCACGGATTTTCATCCTCCTTATCCCCAATACCATCCCCATCCGTATCCTTAACCGCAGGATTACTGTGCATCATAAAATACTTCACCGACTGAACCACATCCATCCCGATGTACCTGTCATCAACATTGTAAACAATACCGGTTTCCTCAAAATCGGTCAGCCCGTCACCGTCCGTGTCCTTTAATTCCGGATCCGTATATATTACCTGTCCGTTCGGCAGTTTTATCCCAGCCGTTTCATAAATATCATATAAGCCGTCCCCGTCATTATCTGTCGGATCTATTCTGTCTACTGTTTCATTCTGAATCATTCCAAACATTTTGGAAATCTCATCCGCAGAGCTTACATAGTAATACTGGCCGTTTGTCTGGTCCGCCATTTTCTGCAGGCTTTCATGCGCCGGAACGTTCTGGACATTTACAGCATAAATCTGTATTCCATATTTAATACACACGTCAATTGTAGGCTGGTAATAATTTACATCACCATCGCATATCAGCACAATAATCCTCTTCTTATCCGTCTTCCGGTACTCAAAAACATTCAGTGCCTTAAGCAGTCCATCATTAACATTCGTCCCCCCGCTGACATGTAATGAATTTATCTTTCTTTTTAATGCTGCTTTATTGTTAGTAAACCCCGCTAATATACTCGCATATGCAGAAAACGAAATAAGTGCCGCCGCATCCCCGTCTTCCTGCATGGCGTCAACAAAATTACTTAAGGCTGTCTTGGCATTCTCCAGGCACATTCCCCTCATACTTCCGGAAACATCCACTACAAAAGCTATGTCAAAGGAATTCACAGTCTCATCCCCTTCGCTGCTTATCCGGTAATCAATATTTTCCCTCCATGCCTCATACCAAGTATTTTTATCAACCAGCATATAGGTTGAAAAATGGGTTGTTTCATACGAAACTGTATGATTCTTTGTATCAACAACACTTTCCCTGTCCAAAATCTGATACCATTCGTTGGCTTCATCATACCATAAAACAGCCAGGTCTTCTTCTTTTGTATCGCCCAGGGCTTTTTCATCATATGTAAATTTGATGGTGGCAGTATCAAACGACACCCTGCTTCTGATCTCCACCGGTACGCCGACCAGTCCCACAACATCCCTTGACAGGCTGTCCATTTCATAGACATTGATAATACCAACATTTTTATTGATATTGCCGCTGGTTTTCATCGAAACATCAACCTTTATAATTCCACGCCCTTCGTCATCCGGAAATGAATTTTCCACCTTCTGGTTTAATTTTTCATCCGAATCCAGTACGCCATTGCCATCTGTATCCTAAAGGAGCGGACTAAATCCCAGAAAAACATCATCGTAATCATCCAGACCGTCCCCATCCGTATCTGCTTTCTGGTAATCCAGTCCCAGTTTTGTTTCAACGCCGTCAGGCAGTCCGTCCCCGTCTGTATCCAGTTCAAAGGAATCCCCCATGTATTCCTGACGGCTTTTCAGTTCGTAGCTTTTCAGCTCATAGTTTTTGGGAACATCGCTTTTACTGCCATCTTTTCCCTTAAATCCAAAAGAAATGCTGTTATTTTTCGGAATATTGGCGTTATGCCCTGCGTTCTTTATTACATAATGTTTGTTCTCATGGGACTCAATGGTTCCATTCCATATTTCTGTTATCTCCCTGTCAAAATCAAATTCCAGTACCCAGTCTTCCAGCGTACTGTCTGTATTATTTTTAATTGATATGTCAGCCGTAAAGCCGCTTCCCCAGTCGCTGGATACCGCATAATCAATGTCATACGCATCATCTTTTACATCATTTAATTGTCCAATTAACTGGTATCCCTCCGGAAATCCGTTAAAATTCTCCTGTCCGCTGATACCAAACTCCACGCTCTTACCAGCTTCAATATCCTGGTTCCATCCCGCATTCTTTATCACATAATAATTTTCTGTATGGGCGCTGACTGCCGCATTCCAGATATTTGAAACCTCGCCGCTGTAATCCATTCCAAGGCTCCAGTTCTCAATTATATCATCTCCGGTATTTTCAATTTTTATAGCAGCATTATATCCGCCCTTCCAGCGTTCTGTTAAAGTAAAAGTTACATTAAAATTTTTTCCCTCATAAATATCTTCTGCCGGAACACCGTCATAGTCCGACTCTGTTTTTTCATTCGCTGATACATCATCTCCTGCCATCATGGAAGTTTCCGTTTCCGCCGGAACCGTCTGGGCATATATCCCCGTATCCATACCTCCTGTTCCGACTGCAGCTGCCAGTAACAATGCCAGCATCCGCTTTGTCATCTTTCCTGCTTTTTTTGCCCCCGCCATAAATTATTTCTCCTTTCATTTACTGACATAAACGCAAAAAAGCCGCAATGAATCATTCCTGTTCACTGCGGCTGAACCGTCTTAAAACGCATACTGTACCCAAAAACTGCATTCCGTAGACTTCAGGCTTTGCGTCCCCAGGTTTCCCTGGGTTTGCCTTTATGATATTTTCACTTTACCATAAATATGAATCAAAGGCAAGCTGCTGACTGAAAGAATATCATTTTTCTTCAATTTTCCTTTTAATCAGATTCTGCATTTGCTTTCAGTCTGCTTCCATGGAAATGAAATGATAATGTGTGTATGCAACATCATTTCCTTCCTGCTGCTTTTTTCCGGACAAACTGAATGTGTAATATATCCTTTTAGGTATTTAATTATTCTAACGGAGTATATTCCCAGATAACAAAGAGATGTTTATCTATTTCCCTGACTTCCATCCAGTTAGCACTCATGTCATCCATAAAAGCCTCAAGTTCTTCTCCATCTGCCCCTATATATGCAACTATATATAACTCAGCCGGAGTCTGTTCATAAGGGTAATATACCTGTTTAAATTTATACCCATAATCACTTTCGGAAGGATAATAAGGCAGCAGCTTTTTCAATATCCCACTGCCCTCTTCATCTGTAAACACACTGGACAGTTCGCCAATATCAGGAAGTTTTTCATGATTTTTATAATCAGAGACATCCTCCACTGCGTTGATATAATATTCTGACATTTCATTCAGTTTCTCTTTGTGCTCATTACAAAACTCCGTAAGTTCATTCAGAATTTCTTCTCGCGCCTCTCTTGGAAAAGGTGGCACTTTCTCTACCATATCCTCTCCTGATGAACGAGGCGCGACGTCCTTCTCTTCCATCTCTTTTATCCCACAGCCTGTCCCAAGCAGTAAACTTATACAAAAAATTCCAGCTGCCATCATCGCTTTTTTCTTCATTTCATTTCTTTTCCGCTTCCTATATCATAAAAACATACGTTTCTAATCGTTTTGATTCCTCGTTCTTTCTGTGCGATGTTGTGTTGATAGTTTCTAAAAAAGCTGCGGATTGTCTGTTAAGATAACCGCTGCCTAAAGATAAAAAATTTTCATATTTTTTAAATGCTGCTTTCTTCGGCAATATAGAAATTTTCCACACCATTTATAATTTTTTCGCCTTAAAACAAACTGATATCGGCAGCATTTTCGCTTTTAGAGATTTTAAATCAACTGCATCCTGCATAAACACCTTATCATTTTGTTCAATCATTTGTTCAATGACAAATCCCGCCTTTGCTAAGGCGTTTACATAAGTAGAAATCTTGCGGTTGCATAATATAATTTCGCCATCGTGAACAGGCATTGTAAAATAGGACTCATCAAAATAGCTTTTGTTAAAAATA
>CAJUND010000039.1 GCA_910587655.1 uncultured Agathobacter sp.
TCCCCGTCTGTAACATACGAACGACCATTTCTTTTCTTTCTTCTTTTCTGCCTTCTTTTCTTCCCTCTTTTATCCCTTCCTGCATTGACTTGTATCTCATTTCTTCCAGCACACGGCTCATGGTTACCACTCCCTCCTTACTTTCCTTAAAATATCTCACCCTGTCCGCCAGCACTCCGTAATACATTTCATCCGGGTCTGTGCAGGCGAAGTCATGCATCAGCCTTCCAATCGGTGTTTCCCCTCTGTACGCCCCGTTCACATACAGAATATGTGAACCGTCCCCGAATTTTTCTCCCGTATCCAGCATACAGCGTTCAATCCGGTAAAATGGTTTTCCGCGTCCTATTACGTCATTTTCCGTAATGAATATCACCCAGGTTTCCGGAAGGACATCAAATTCCTCACCCTTTTTCAGGAGGTTCACATCCATCATGCTGGAATTGTAACGTGCGCGTTTCCTCCCCGCCCCCTTATCCGAACGCTGGATTTCCACGTTGATTTTTCTTCCGCTGCTGTCCGTTGCCAGTATGTCCAGTCGCACCGAACGGTTCAGCAGGTTTTCCACAAATACCTGCGTGCGGACTTTTCGCACCTTCAGACCAGGGATATCCATTACAATTCCCAAAACCAGTTCCATGGACTTTGTATCCCCTTCAAAGCATTTCGTCATAAACTCATCATCCATCAGGCTGAATCCCTTTATCCTTTCCAAATCCTCCTGATGGCGTCTGTCATCCCGGTCTGTTACAGATTCCATGTTCCCCATATTTTCTTTCCTTTCTTTAGTATAAACACTTTCGGCGCAGGGCACAACACTTTTCTTGGCAAATCGTCCTGTAAAATATTTGTAATCATTTTCCTGGAAAAATTTATGCGTTCTGTCCCGCCTGCCGGCAATGCAAACGGGCATACCGCATAATTAAGAATTAAATTCATCCGTTTTTTCTAATACAGACGGGACTGTCTGAAGAAAATCTTCATATCCAGCCCCGGGGTACAGCGGATAAGATGGTTCCCGTCCAGCTTTATACCTTCTGTACCCCGGCAAGCTCCTCAACTTCCTCCACTTCAAGCCCGGAGTATTCCGCAATCTCCCCAACTGTCAGTTTCCCCGTCTGTAACATACGAACGACCATTTCTTTTCTTCCCTCTTTTATCCCTTCCTGCATTGACTTGTATCTCATCTCTTCCATCACACGGCTCATGGTCACCACTCCCTCTCTTTCTTTAGAATAAACACTTTTCTTGGCATTGCTTTATACAAGCTGTTTTCCATACTGCTTTAAATATACTCCTGCTTCTTCCGCAGACAGTCCAATTTTTTCCTGCAGCCTTTCCAGGATTGTATTGTCATCAAGTCCATCCTCCTGCCCAAGCTCCACAATCATCTGTGCCTGTCCCTGAGTCATTCCACAGCGTATTAATCTTTCCGATTCTGTCTCAATAATGGTTCCGCCCATAATATTCACCAGCCTTTCCTCATTTTTATTTCCATTTGCAATATGCGTTATAATCGTGTTTACAAATCCCTTCAGGTCTATCAGCTCATCATCTGATAATTCCTCCGCCTGATGCAGGCGCACCATTTCATCCCTGAAATATGCCAGTTCCTCAATTACATTTTCGATATAACCTTCCGATGCAATTTCTTTTTCATATCTTGCAATATAAAACGGTATATAAGGAAACAGCCTTTTTTCAATAATCTCTTCCTTAGTAAAATCTTCCAGAATTACATTGTCCGATTTATAATCTATTGTCCGCCCATCTGGAAATGAAAAGGTAATTATTGTTGTTTTAGGCGTTCGTTCTGTTCTTTTAACATAAATTACTGAAAATTCCGGCATTGGTATGACAACATGCCCAATATCCCATGCTGCAAACTGTCTGGCAATGATAAAAGAGTATTCCGCCATTCGGATTGCCATAGAACCATCATCATAACTCTGGCATTCTAAAAGATAAATTTCACTTCCTATTTTGATCAGAAAATCTGAAACCCGCTCTTCTATTGCCTCGCTGCCATCTGCCGTTTCGTTTTCTGTCAGGTAACCCTCCGATGGTAAAATCTCTACTTTTGCATCCTTTGAATAATTCCTGACAAAAATATCATTGATGACAGAAACAAACAATCTCTTGTGCTTCATCTTCATTGTCTTAAATACATTATCATAATCCGATGTCTTTTTTTGCATACAAATCTTCCTTCCTTTAGTATAAACACATTCAGTGCAGGGCACAACACTTTTCTTGGCAAATCGCCCTGTAAAATATTTGTAATCATTTTCCTGGAAAAATTTATGTGGTTATACTCCGCCTGCCGGCAATACAGACGGGCATACCGCATAATTAAGAATTAAATTCATCCATTTTTTCTACAGACAAGACTATCTGGATAAAATCTTCATATCCAGCCCCGGGTTACAGCGGATAAGATGGTTCCCGTCCAGCTTTATACCTTCTGTACCCCGGCAAGCTCCTCAACTTCCTCCACTTCAAGCCCGGAGTATTCCGCAATCTCCCCAACTGTCAGTTTCCCCGTCTGTAACATACGAACGACCATTTCTTTTCTTTCTTCTTTTCTGCCTTCCTGCATTGACTTGTATCTCATTTCTTCCAGCACACGGCTCATGGTTACCACTCCCTCCTTACTTTCCTTAAAATATCTCACCCTGTCCGCCAGCACTCCGTAATACATTTCATCCGGGTCTGTGCAGGCGAAGTCATGCATCAGCCTTCCAATCGGTGTTTCCCCTCTGTACGCCCCGTTCACATACAGAATATGTGAACCGTCCCCGAATTTTTCTCCCGTATCCAGCATACAGCGTTCAATCCGGTAAAATGGTTTTCCGCGTCCTATTACGTCATTTTCCGTAATGAATATCACCCAGGTTTCCGGAAGGACATCAAATTCCTCACCCTTTTTCAGGAGGTTCACATCCATCATGCTGGAATTGTAACGTGCGCGTTTCCTCCCCGCCCCCTTATCCGAACGCTGGATTTCCACGTTGATTTTTCTTCCGCTGCTGTCCGTTGCCAGTATGTCCAGTCGCACCGAACGGTTCAGCAGGTTTTCCACAAATACCTGCGTGCGGACTTTTCGCACCTTCAGGCCAGGGATATCCATTACAATTCCCAGAACCAGTTCCATGGACTTTGTGTCCCCTTCAAAGCATTTCGTCATAAACTCATCATCCATCAGGCAGAATCCTTTTATCCTTTCTAAATCCTCCTGATGGTGTCTGTCATCCCGGTCTGTTACTGATTCCATGTTCCCCATATTTTCTTTCCTTTCTCTAGTATAAACACTTTCGGCGCAGGGCACAACACTTTTCTTGGCAAATCGCCCTGTAAAATATTTGTAATCATTCTTCTGGAAAATTTATGCGTTCTGTCCCGCCTGCCGGCAATACAGACGGGCATACCGCATGATTAAGAATTACATCGATCCGTTTTTTTCTAATACAGCCGGAACTGTCCGGAACAAAATTTTCATGTCCAGCCCCAGGTTCCAGTGGGTAATATAGTACCGGTCCAGCTTCACCACCTGCTCAAACTCCGTAATATTGCTGCGTCCGCTTACCTGCCACATACCGGTTATGCCCGGTTTCACAGAAAGGCGCGCCCTGTGGTGCAGGTCGTATTTTACCCATTCATCCTCTGTCGGCGGGCGTGTTCCCACCAGGCTCATATCCCCTTTTAACACATTCCAGAACTGCGGAAACTCATCCAGCGACCAGTCACGCATCCAGTTTCCAAGTCCTTTTTTAATGGTGCCGTCTGCACGCTTCTTACAGCCGATAATGCGGGGGTCATAATCGAGTTTAAACATCATGCCGTCGCTGATACGGTTTTCTTTCATAAATTCAGCTTTACGTTCCTCCGCATCCATGTACATGCTGCGGAACTTGTATATCTTAAATTTTTTCCCGTTTTTGCCAATCCTGGTCTGGGAAAAAATCACCGGTCCCGGCGACCGGATATAAATTGCAGGCGCAAGGAAAAGAAACAGAATCCCTGTCAGCAGACAGCCGACAATACCGCCAATTATATCAATCAGCCGCTTGAGGAAAAGTTCCATTCCGGATATTGTATTGATGCTTGTCGTAAGCACGGTATACTTCCCCATTTTTTCAATAAACTGTTTCTGGTTTTTCAGTTCAAAACGTTCTGCCAGTTTGATATGTATTGTCATGCCCATCTCTGCCAGTTCATTTACAAGCACATCCCGGAGCGGATTCTTCACATGCAGGTCTATAAATACCTCATCCACCCATCCCCGGCAGATAAATTCCGTCAGCGTATTACGGCCTGCAACAACCGGGATTCCATGTATCCGGTCCCCGGTCTGCACCTGGTGCAGAATAATCTCTTCTGCGCCCAGGTTTCTCCCTGGCACATTTTCTTCTTTGTCATCCAGATCCACCACTGCAATTCCGGTAACAGAAAACATATCATAACTGCGGCGGCTGATATCATACTCCACACGCTCCAGCTGCTCCAGGTCTGTAATAATCAGTAAGGATTTCTGCTGTCCCAGCTTCAGTTTGCGGAGTATATGCTGTTTCCAGAAACAGCGTACAATAAAACTGTCCGCAAAATACAGAAACGCCATCAGGAATAATGTAATTCTGGAAAAATCCCCTGCGTCCTTCACGGAAAACAGATACAGCACTGCAATCATGACAACAAGGCAGACATGCCTGACGGCAGCCGTAAGCTCCTGCCTGGTGTTACGCTTTAAAACATTTTTCAGCGTTTCCAGTGCAAAAAGCATAACGATATCCACAAAAAACAGGACAATTGCCAGATTCGCATATATTAAATTGGAAAACATTTCTGTGCTTTTATGCCGGATGGCATATGCCAGAAAAAATGACACCTGCAGACAGATTACGTCCAGTATCATAAAGTCCAGATGCTTCACCCAGCTGTTTTGGTTTTTCCGGTACATCATTTCTCCTTTGTTTTTACAACATATAGTGCCAGACTTCGCTATCTCCATATATATTGTACCAAAAATCGTCACTTATGTCTATATATGGACAACGTTTCCCAGATTTCTCCATGTCCTTTGCATTCAGCCGTGATTACAGGAACACTGCTCACCGCGCAATCCAAAAAGCACCCGGAAACACTGATGTTTTTCCGGGTACTTAATAAGAACTGCCAACTAGCAGACGCCTTGTGCAATCATTGCATTTACAACTTTTTCAAAACCTGCAATATTGGCGCCGGCAACATAGTCGCCCTCTTTGCCGTAACGCTTTGCAGCCTCGTCAATATTATGGTAAATATTTACCATGATATTCTGCAGCTTGGAATCAACCTCCTCAAATGTCCAGCTCAGCCGTTCTGAATTCTGTGACATCTCCAGTGCGGATGTTGCAACACCGCCTGCGTTTGCAGCCTTGCCGCCGACAAACCATACTCCGTTCTCCTGAAGATACTTTGTGGCATCCAGTGTGGTAGGCATGTTTGCACCTTCACATACAGCCTTGCATCCGTTTGCAACAAGCTGTTTTGCATCATCAATCAGAAGCTCGTTCTGCGTTGCGCAAGGAAGGGCAATATCACACTTAATCTGCCATACGCCGCGGCCCTCATGATACTCTGCGCTCTTTCTTGCAGCAGCATACTCGGTCAGGCGCGCACGCTTCACTTCCTTTACTTCCTTTAAAAGCTCTACATCAATTCCTTCCGGATCATAAATCCATCCGGTGGAATCAGAACAGGTGACACATTTTGCTCCCATCTGGTGTGCCTTCTGGATTGCATAAATCGCAACGTTTCCTGCCCCGGATACACAGATGGTCTTTCCTTCCATGGACTCTCCATGGCATTTCACCAGTTCCTGTGTCAGATACAGAAGTCCGTAGCCTGTAGCTTCTGTACGGGCAAGGGAACCGCCGTAGGTTAATCCCTTTCCGGTAAGAACACCCTCAAATGTGCCGCGGATTTTCTTGTACTGTCCGAACATGTAACCGATTTCCCTTGCACCGGTTCCGATATCACCTGCCGGCACATCAATGTCAGCACCGATATACTTGCACAGTTCTGTCATAAAACTCTGGCAGAATGCCATAATCTCGCGGTCTGACTTGCCCTTCGGGTCAAAGTCCGAACCACCCTTGCCGCCGCCGATTGGCAGTCCGGTTAAGGAATTTTTGAAAATCTGCTCGAATCCCAGGAATTTGATAATTCCAAGATTTACGGAAGGATGTAATCTTAATCCCCCCTTGTAAGGTCCGATTGCATTGTTAAACTGTACACGGAAGCCCCTGTTCACCTGAACCTGTCCCTTGTCATCCACCCACGGAACACGGAACATAAACTGACGGTCCGGCTCAGTAATCCTCTCTAAAACAGCTTCCTTTCTATATAACTCCTCGTTCGCATCGATAACCGGACGCAAAGACTCCAGAACTTCCTCTGCCGCCTGTAAAAACTCCGGCTCTGATGCATTTTTCTTTTTTAAAGTTTCAAGTACTTCATCAACATAACCCATGACTCACATCTCCTTTTGTTTTTTGCCGGCATACACCAGCGATATTATTTTAATAAAAAATGAAGGATTCTGCAATAGAAATTTCAAAATTTCTATTGCAGAATTCCATTCAGCGTTCCAGATATCCTATTCCCGTTCATTATTAATGCTCGCCCAGTCCACAAATTCCGCCTCTTCATCCGTATCATAATAATTCAGCTGGAAAAAATCAACCACTTTGGCCAGCGCATAAATTAACACTTCTGCTTCTTTGTCCGTCATTTCAGAAGAAATATTTTTTATCATCTGACGGTGGAACTGCTCATGGTGATAGTATGCGCTTTTTCCTTTGTCGGTCAGGCACAGTTTCACCACTCTCTTGTCTTCCTCGCTCCGTCTTCTGACGACATACTTCTTGTCACACAGCGCGTCAATTGCCCTTGTCAGCGTCCCTGTCGTGACAGACATCATATTTGCAACCGTTTTCATATTACGCGGTTCCTCCACGCCGATTGCTTCAATGATATGCATGTCGTTATAACTGATATCGGCAAATTCTTCTGTAATCAGACACTTTGCCTCTACTTCCAATATATCCTTAAACAGCTTTACCAGAAGATCATTTAACGTCTCTTCCAGAGTCATTCCGGGCCTCCTACCACTCGATGACACAGGCTCCCCATGTCAGTCCTGCGCCAAATCCAGCTAAAACGATTTTGTCCCCTTTACAGATTTTACCTTCTTTATACACCGAATCCAGCAGAACCGGTACGCTTGCAGCAGAAATATTTCCGCATTCCTGCAGGTTTGTCGGGAATTTCTCAAGCGGCTGTCCAAGACGCTTTGCAACGGATTCTATGATGCGCATATTTGCCTGGTGCAGCAGGAAAAGCTTCACTTCATCCACTTTTACATCCGCCTTTTCAAGTGCCTCGCCGACTGCATTCGGAACGGTGCGCACTGCAAATTTGTAGACCTCCGGTCCGTTCATTTCGGTATAGGAATAGTGCTCAGCTGCCACCTGGTGAAACAGGTTGCTTACCGAGCGGTTTTTGCATTTTAATGCCATTCCCCCGGCTCCGTCAGACCCCTGCACCATGGAAAGAAGCTGGTCGCCTTCGGCACTTACGACTGCTGCCCCGGCGCCGTCGCCGAAAAGCACGCAGGTACTGCGGTCACTCCAGTCCATCATCTTGGAAAGGGTCTCTGCTCCCATAATCAGAGCATTTTTGTATCTTCCTGTCCTGAAGTAGGCATCCGCTGTTGCAAGAGCAAAGAGGAATCCGGAGCAGCCTGCCCCGATATCAAACGCCGTTGCACGCTTTGCCCCAAGCGCCGCCTGCACCTCACAGGCAAGCGTCGGATAAATATAATCCGACGATACCGTTGCACAAATAATCAGATCCAGTTCATCAATGGATACCTTTGATGCCTGAAATGCTTTTTTTGCCGCTTCCACTGCAATCCCCGTTGTGGTTTCATCCGTTGCAATATGCCTTGTCCGGATTCCGGTACGGGTGCGGATCCACTCATCCGAAGTATCCATCATCTTTGCCAGGTCATCATTACTTACCACTTTCTTTGGAAGCGCGCTTCCAGTTGCTAATATTTTCATATTTCTCCACCTTCCTAAAATGCGCGGAAACGGTCATATCTTTCCTGTGCAAGCTGTTCTCCGCTCTTTCCATCCTGTTCCTTTAAGAACTTCTTCATATTGCCCTTCATATAATTAGCAATGGAAGAAAGTGCATCCTCGCTGGCTCCGCCGTACTCAGGAATAATATCATCAATCACATGAAGCTCCTTTAAATCCTGCGCCGTAATTTTCATGACGCCTGCTGCTTCCTCTGCACGTTTCCCGTCCTTCCAGAGGATGGATGCAAAGCCTTCCGGCGAAAGAATGGAATAGGTTGCGTTTTCCATCATCCATACCTGGTTTCCGACTGCGAGTGCGAGCGCACCGCCGCTTCCGCCCTCTCCAATCATCAGGCACAGAATCGGTACCCGGATTCCTGACATTTCATAGAGGTTTCTTGCAATCGCCTCACCCTGTCCGTTCTCCTCAGCCTCTGTTCCCGGATATGCCCCGGAAGTATTAACAAATGTAATAATCGGACGGCCGAACTTTTCTGCCTGCTTCATCAGGCGGACCGCCTTCCGATAGCCCTCCGGTGACGGCATACCATAGTTTCTGTATGCGCAGTCCTTTAAATCCTTTCCCTTATGCACGCCGATGACTGTTACCGGCTGTCCGTCCAGATATGCAATACCTCCGACGATTGCAGGGTCGTCACGGAAATAACGGTCCCCGTGCAGTTCTATGAAATCATCAAAAATCTTCCCCATATAATCAACAGAACCAAGACGTTTCATCTGACGGGCTGCCGTTACCTTGTCCCATGCACTGAGCGGTTCTGACTTGGCGGCACGCTCACGCATCAGCTCTGTCGGTTCATACCGGTCATCATCATGCGCCGGATCAAAGTTTGCAAAACCTTTTTTCGGTTTATGCATCTTTAAAATTTTCCATAAGGTGTTCTTTAAGTCCTCACGCTCCACAACCGCATCCACAAATCCATGCTCCAGCTGGAACTCTGCTCTCTGGAAACCAGCCGGAAGCTTCTGCCCGATGGTATTTTCAATCACACGCGCGCCTGCAAAACCGATTAACGCTTTCGGCTCTGCCAGAATCAGGTCTCCAAGCATTGCAAAGCTGGCAGTTACGCCTCCGGTTGTCGGGTCCGTCAGAACCGGAATATACAAAAGTCCCGCATCCGAATGGCGTTTCACAGCCGCTGACGTCTTTGCCATCTGCATCAGGGAAATGATTCCCTCCTGCATTCTCGCTCCGCCGGAGCAGCAGAACAAAATGACCGGAAGCTTTTCTTTTGTCGCACGTTCCACGGCGTGTGTGATTTTTTCACCCACAACGTGTCCCATACTTCCCATCATAAACCTTGCGTCAATGACGCCAAGTACCGTCTGTTCCCCGTTTACCGTACACCTGCCCACGGTAACGCCTTCCTTTAAGCCCGTCTTTTCCTGGGTGGCTGATACCTTATCCTCATACTCCGGAAAATTTAACGGGTTCCCAGTCATAAGGTCTTCATCCCATGCTTCAAAACTGCCTGCATCCGCAACCATTTTAATGCGGTTCTTTGCACGTACACGGAAATAATATCCGCACTCATAGCAGACATACTTGTTTTTAACCACACGGCTTTTATCAAGCTCTTTCTTACATTTTTTACAGGTAATGGTTTCCGTTACCTGCTGCTCTTCTTCTGATTTTCTGTTTCCTGGAATAAAATCTTTTAATTTCATTTCTTTTCCCCCTCACCTGAACATTAGCCTATTGCAAAAGTCAGTTCTGCCGAGCATGCAAGCTTACCGTTTACACGCGCAGAAGCTTTTCCCACACCAATCGGCCCTTTGACTTTAATGATTTCCGTCTCAAGTGTCAGGGTATCCCCCGGCAGCACCTTCTGTTTAAACTTTGCACTGTTAATTCCTGCAAAATATGCCGTTTTCCCTTTCCATTCCGGCTGGGAGAGAATGGCAACCGCACCGGTCTGTGCCAGTGCCTCGACAATGAGCACCCCCGGCATTACCGGATTTCCCGGAAAATGTCCGGCAAAAAACGGCTCGTTAAAGGATACATTTTTCTTTGCCACAGCCCGTACACCCGGCTCCAGCTCCTCTACCGTGTCTATCAGTAAAAACGGCTGCCTGTGCGGCAGGATATCCATAATTTCCGCCGTGGTCAGCTTTGTAATTTGTTCTGGCATATGCTTCTCTTCCTTCTCTATTTATTGATATTTTTTTATCAGAATACTTGCATTATGTCCGCCAAAACCAAGTGAATTGGAAAGCGCAAACTGTACTTCGCATTCACTGGCTTCCTTACAGTAATCCAGATCCATTTCTTCCTCTGCCGACTCAAATCCGACAGTACGGTGAATATACCCCTCTTCAATTTCCTTTACGCAGGTAATAAATTCAACCGCGCCTGCTGCGCCGAGCAGATGTCCGATCATGGATTTGGTGGAATTAATCTTAATATCCTTTGCATGATCTCCAAATGCAAGCTTGATGGCACGGGTTTCAAACAGGTCATTGTGATGTGTTGCCGTACCGTGTGCGTTAATATAATCCACATCATCCGTGCTGATTCCGGCATCCTCCACAGCGTTTGTCATGGCACGCGCCGCACCTGCACCATCCTCAAGCGGGGAAGTGATATGGAATGCATCGGATGAACAGCCGTAACCGACAACCTCTGCATAAATCTTTGCGCCCCTTGCCAGCGCATGCTCCAGCTCCTCCAGCACAACAATTCCTGCACCCTCTCCGAGAACGAAGCCGCTGCGGTTTTTGTCAAACGGAAGGGAACATTTTTCCGGGTCATTGACTGTGGATAATGCTGTAAGCGCCGTAAATCCTGCAATTGCAGTCGGGCATACGCACCCTTCTGTTCCGCCGGTCAGCATCACGTCCGCTTCCCCGCACTGGATGCTGCGGAATGCCTCTCCGATATTGTTTGTTCCGGTTGCACATGCCGTTACATCATTGATGGATTTGCCCTGGAGCCCGAACTGGATGGATACATTTCCGGCTGCCATATTGGAAATCATCATCGGAACAAAAATCGGGTTTACCCTTCCCGGACCTTTTTCCACAATCTTTGTGTATTCGCGTTCAATTGCCTGCAGACTGCCGACGCCGGAACCGATTGCCGTACCGACACGGTACGAATCTTCCTTTGACATATCCAGTCCCGCATCTTCAATCGCCTCTTTTGCCGCTGCCACCGCATACTGGGAAAACAGCTCCATTCTCTTTGCCGCCTTAAAATCCAGGTGCTCCTTTGCAACAAAATCCTTAACTTCCGCTGCCATATGTACTTTATAATCTGTGGTATCAAACCTGGTTATTTCACCAAATCCGGTTTTTCCTTCTTTTACGCCCTTCCAAAACTCGTCCACGCTAAGACCAATGGGAGTAATTGCACCCATTCCCGTTACGACAACTCTTCTACTCATGAATTTTTCTGTCCTTTCTGAAATTAAATCGCCATTCCTCCGTCCACTGACAGCACCTGTCCTGTGATATAGTCCGCTGCAGGAGATGCAAGGAAGGTCACTGCTTTTGCAATATCCTGCGTATGTCCAACCCTGCCGAGCGGAATCTGCTTTAACAGATCTTCCTTCACACCATCGGAGAGTACATCCGTCATCTCTGTTTCCACGAATCCCGGAGCAACTGCATTGACATTGATTCCGCGTCCTGCAAGCTCCCTTGCAACTGCTTTTGTCAGACCGATGACACCGGCTTTGCTTGCCGAATAATTGGCCTGTCCTGCATTTCCAAGAATTCCGGATACGGAGGAAATATTAATAATCTTTCCTGCACGCTGCTTTAAGAAGTAACGGGACATATGGCGGATGGTATTAAACGCACCTTTTAAATTCGTGCCGATTACCGCATCAAAATCCTCTTCTTTCATGCGCATCAGAAGCTCATCCCTGGTAATTCCCGCATTGTTGACAAGGATATCAATATGCTTATATTCTTTTATCAGTTCCCCTATCATATTTCCACAGGAATCAAAATCAGATACGTTACACTGATATGCCGCAGCATCCCCGCCTGCTGCCTTGATTTCAGAGACTGTCTGCTCTGCGGCATCCTTTGAACCATTGTAATTTACGATGACAAAAGCATGATTTGCTGCAAGATCCATTGCAATTGCTTTGCCAATTCCTCTTCCGGCACCTGTAACAAGTGCGATTTTACCGGTCAACATATTTCTCAAAATCCTCCATCTTATCAATATTGTAAGTAGTTACATCCCTGTTTATCTTACGCATGAATCCTGAAAGACTGCGGCCCGGTCCGATTTCCACAAATTCGTCTGCCCCGTCTGCAATCAGACGCTCAATGGTCTGCTGCCAGCGCACGGATGATGATACCTGACGGATCAGGAAATCCTTTACCTCGGATGGGTCTTTTACATAATCCGCCGTTACGTTGGTAAGGTACGGCGTCTGGATTGGATGAATCTCCACACCGGAAAGAGCCTCTCCAAGCTTTTCACCGGCTCCGGTAAGGAGACTTGAGTGAAACGGTCCGCTGACTTTCAGCGGTACCACACGCTTTGCACCTGCTTCTTTACATTTTTCACCCGCGGTTTCCACTGCTGCCGCAGCTCCCGTAATTACAATCTGTCCCGGACAGTTATAATTTGCAACGGATACCACGTTCTCGTCAGTGTTTACTTCCCCGCAGATTTCCGCAATCTTATCTGCATCCAGCCCCAGGATGGCTGACATTGCGCCGCCCGTCGGATATGCCTCCTGCATATAGATTCCGCGCTTCCTTACTACTGCGAATGCATCCTTCATGGTCATCGCGCCGGAAGCAATCAGCGCGCCGTACTCGCCGAGACTTAATCCGGCGGTCACATCACAGCCGATTCCTTTTTCTTTTAACGCTGCATAAATGGCTGCTTCTGTTGCCAGCATGCAGATCTGCGTATATTCTGTGATATTCAGTTTGTCATTTTCTTCAAAGCAGAGAGCAGCCACATCCAGCCCCGTCACATCTGACGCCAGGTCGTAGACTGCCTTTGCCTCCGGCATGGTGTCATAAAATTCTTTTCCCATGCCTGTGTACTGGGACCCCTGTCCCGGAAACATAAAAACACGCTTCATATGATTTACTCCTGTCTGCCCAGCAGCTTCTGTGCATCTGCCATAATTTCGCAGATAATCTCAGCGCAGGTCTCTTCTTTTTTAACAAGCCCTGCAGACTGCCCTGCCATAACGCTTCCATACATGACGTCCCCGTCAACAACTGCCTTGCGCAGAGCTCCAAGCGTCATTGTCTCAAGTTCGTCAAGTGTTGCCCCTTCTTTTTCTTTCTTCAGATACTCGCGTGTCATCTTGTTGCGGATAACGCGAATTGGATGCCCTGTTGACATACCGGTAACTTCAGAATCTATATCTTTTGCCTTGATTACTTTCTGTTTGTAATTTTCATGTACGATGGATTCCTTTGCCACAACAAAGCGGGTTCCCATCTGGACTGCTTCCGCGCCAAGCATCATTGCTGCCGCAAATCCCCTGCCGTCTGCAATACCGCCTGCTGCAATCACAGGAATTTCCACTGCATCGACAACCTGCGGAACCAGTGTCATGGTCGTCTGGGCGCCGATATGTCCGCCGGACTCTGTTCCCTCGGCAACTACTGCATCCGCGCCGCCGCGCTCCATCAGCTTTGCAAGCGCAACACTTGCAACAACCGGAATCACCCGGATACCTTTTTCTTTCCACATCTGCATGTATTTTGCCGGGTTTCCCGCGCCGGTGGTAACAACCTTTACGTTTTCTTCTGCAATTACTTTTGCTATATCATCTGCCTCCGGATTCATCAACATAAGGTTGACACCGAACGGCCTGTCTGTTTCTTTTTTTGCCGCCTGAATCTGTTCACGCACCCATGATGCAGGTGCCCCGCCTGCCCCGATAATACCAAGCCCGCCAGCGTTTGAAACCGCGCTGGCAAGCTCATGGGTTGCTACCCAGGCCATACCGCCCTGGATAACCGGCTTTTCAATTCCAAGAAGCTCTGTCACTCTTGTTTTCATCTGATTACGCCTCTACACCCTTATTCTCAAGATAATTGATTACGTCCTGTACTGTTAAAATGTTTCCAAGATCCTCAGAAGGAATCTCAACCCCGTACTCCTCTTCCAGGGCCATAACAAGCTCAAACAGATCCAGGGAATCTGCCTCTAAGTCCTCTTTGAACTTTGACTCAGGGGTAACTGAATCTGCGTCAACGTTTAACTGGTCTGCAATGATCTCTTTCAACTTTTCTAACATGGTCTTATCTCCTTTTTCTTTTCTTTTTTACGCCGGGGCGCATGAAAATAATTTGACAACCAAACTATTTTATACTGCCAGTATATTTCCAAATAGTTTGATTGTCAAGATATTTTTTGTAAATTATTCCAGTATCATCCGCATGGACCCGTAAATCCCTGCGTCATTGCCAAGTCTGGCAAGTTCAAATCTTGTATTTCTGCATGCGTGGAACGCTGTTTCCACGTAGTGTTTCTGTATGGTGTCAATCAGAATCTGTCCGGCTTTGGACACACCTCCCCCGATGACAATAACCTCCGGGTTTACAACACACGCCATGTTGGACAGCGCAGAACCTAAGATTTCCCCAAGGTCGTCCACCAGCCCGAGCGCAACGGAATCCCCCGCCTTTGCCTCGTCAAAAACATTCTTTGCCGACAGTCTGTCATAGCTGCGCAGCTTTGTTTCCTCCGATGTCTTGGCAAGCTTGCGTTTTGCCATGCGTACAATCCCGGTGGCAGAAGTGTACTGCTCCAGACAGCCGTACTGCCCGCAGTTGCATGGCTCGATTTCGTCGTTATTTACTGTGATATGACCAATCTCGCCGCCTGCACCGTCAAAGCCTGCCACAATCTTTCCGTCCACAATAATGCCGCCTCCGACGCCGGTTCCAAGGGTTACCAGAATTACGTCGCTGCTTCCCTTTGCGCCGCCCTGCCACATTTCACCGAGCGCAGCCACATTGGCGTCATTGCCCACTCTTACTTTCAGACCGGTCATGCCGGACAGCTCCTCTGCAACATTTATCACACCCCAGCCGAGGTTGACGCAGATATTCACCACGCCGTCTGAGCGCACGGGTCCCGGCACGCCGATTCCCACGCCTTCCACCTCATTTTTGCTGATGCCCTCCTGCGCAAGCTTATTGTCTATTGCCCGCGCAATGTCAGGCAGGATTGCCTTCCCTTTATCATTTGTATTGGTTCGTATCTCCCATTTATCCAGAAGCTTTCCGTCTGTCTCAAAAAAACCCATTTTGACGCTGGTTCCGCCTACGTCAACTCCAAAACCGTATTTCTTCACCTGATACCCTCCCAAATATGATTTCTTGTCCGTTACATGCCTTATTTTACCATACGGAACCGGAAACGCCAAGCCACATTTGAAACTTTATTTCAGAAATATACAGCCGTTCGTTACTATTTACGGCCCGGGAGACCGCTCATAGTAACGATTCGGGGCGATATTAGAGTTTTGCTTCGCAAAAATCGCCCCTCACTCCTGAATCATGTTCTCACGGAATGCGCAGCTAGTGCGCATTCCTGACACGTGAATAGTAACAGCTGTTCATTACTCTGGATTTTCCGGCTCCTCCGGGGGATTTTCCGGCGGCTGGACAGGTTCGTTTGGATTATCGTCCGGGTTCTCCGGCTGGTTTTCATCGGGATTCTCCGGGTTGTCGTCCGGCTCCTCCGGCAGGTTTGCATCCGGGTTGTCATCCGGCTCCTGCGGATTGTCATTATTATCCTCACCGCCGTTATTGTCACCGTTATTATCGCCGTTATTGTCATCCGGATCTTCCGTAATCTGGTTCTCCTCGCGCCTCTTGTCGCGCTCTTCCTCCTCCTTTTCCTTCTCGTCCACAAATTCATCCGAAAGCTTTGCATACGGCAGAAAATCCAGCGGTTTCAAATCCTCATGCACCGCAGACATAAAGGAATTCCAGATCTGCCCCGGATAGGTATTACCGCTCAGGTTGGACAGTACCTTCGGATAATCATACCCTACCCAGACACAGGTGGTATAGTACCTGGTAAACCCGCAGAACCATCCGTCCTTATGGTCGTTGGTAGTCCCGGTTTTTCCTGCGCACGGCATATCCTTAAGTTTCAGCCTGCGTCCTGTTCCGCTCTCCATTACAGTGGTAAGGATGTCCGTCATGGTGCGCGCCGCATCCTTTTTATAAACGGATATCTCTTTTACCTCAGCCGTATATATCACATTTTCATCGGAATCAATAATGCTTGTAACACATGTCGGGGCGCGGTACATGCCGTCATTTTCCAGCGCTGCATAGGCAGACGCCATCTCCACCGCAGACACGCCGTTTGTAAATCCGCCGAGCGATGTCGCCGGTACATAATCCTTCTCTGCAATACTGCTGAAATTCATGTTTTTCAGGTACTGCAGCCCGACGGTCGGCGTCAGCTCCTCATACAGCTGCCACGCGACTGTATTAAGCGACTGCGCCACTGCATAACGAAGCGGTACTTTTCCTGCATATCCGCCGTTTGCATTGGTCGGTCCGCCCTCAAATTTATGGTCGTCCACAATGGTATCGGGATCATAGCCCCGTTCCAGCTGGGGCGTATAAACAATCAGCGGCTTAATGGAACTTCCCGGCTGCCTGTGGCTCTGGTACGCGCGGTTTAAGGTATAGGTCTTAAAATGCGGCTCCCTTCCGCCGACGATTGCAACCACATTTCCAGTCTCGTTGTCAATACATACGGCAGAGCCCTGCATTTTATGCATCCCTTCCTTATCCTTGCCCTTAAACCCGGCAAGGGTGTCGTTTACTGACTTCTGCAGCTTTTTCTGTTTGTCCATGTCCAGGGACGTATAAATTTTGTAGCCGCCGGAATACAGCTTTTTCTGGCAGATTCCGTACAGCTCGTCATACTCTTCATTATATGATTCTTTTTCCTCTTCGGAATTGAAATAGTACTTGAACTCAAACCCTTCCAGCTCCATCAGTGCGCGGGTGGCACAATAGTATGTATAGGTATCCACATAATTGTTGAGTTTGTCCGCAGCATTTTCTTCCGGGCGGTTCAGTGAAATTTCTTCCGTAACCGCTTCATAATACTGCCCCTGGGTGATTTTTCCGTCCTCGTACATATTTTTTAAAATACGGTCCCGGCGCTTTTTTGTATTCACCGGATTTTTCACCGGATCATAATACGTCGGGCTGTTTGGTATGGCACAGAGAAACGCCACCTGGGAAATGTCGAGCTCGGACAGTTCACAGTCAAAATACCCGTGGCATGCAGCATCAATGCCATAATATCCGTTGGCAAAATATTCGTTGTTCAGGTAAAATTCCAGGATTTTTTCCTTGCTGTAACGCTTCTCCAGCTCCATCGCAAGAAACATCTGCTTTACTTTGTACTGCCATGTCTTGTCCGGCTTCATGTACATAATTTTTGCAAGCTGCATGGTAATGGTACTTGCGCCGCCCTGCGTGGACTGGGTTTTTTTAAGTTTTGCCTCAACCATTCCTTTTGCGGCACGGACCACACCCTTAAAATCCACACCGTTATGCTGGTAAAATTTTTTGTCCTCAATACTGATGGTTGCAGTCACAAAGCTCTGGGGAATGTCCCCGTACTTCACATACTGCGCATCCTTCTGCCCTTTCCGTTCCGAAATCAGGTCCCCGTTTGTATCATATACAAAGCAGGTCTGTGAAGGAATAAAAATTTTATCATCGGAGTCCGCAACTTCCTGGACCGCCTCACGTTTCAGCTGCTGGATTTCATCCGCATAACCGCCGAAATAATAGTAGCCGAAACATCCCAGTACGACCAGCATTAAAAATATCTGAAGCTTGATAAAAAACCAGAAAACCCGGTGTTTCTTTTTCTTTTTTTTCCGTTTGTCCTTCTTGTCCGCCATATACTCTCCTTTTTCCAGGGTATTATAGTTCATGATGTATTTTATCTCTTTTCGTGCATATATGCAAATTATCTTTTTCTTAAAATTTCCTTACAAAATAAAAAAAGCGGTGCATGCCCGCTTTTTTATCAATCTGTTTTCACTACTGTTCCATATGCTTCCCAAGAAAATTCGCGGCAGAAACCGCAAGCGCCCGGAGTACGTCCTTCCCCTCGTTGCTCCCGCTTTTTTCCAGCATGATAACGGACCCCTGGCAGTCGCCGTTGCATGTAATAGTGGAAATAACGGCTTCTTTATAATCACTGTTCCATTCTTTTGCCACAATCGGCAGTTCGTGGTGTACGTCTGCAACTGCAAATGTCCCTCTTTTTTCCATAAGCTGTTCCACCTCCGCACTCAGGTGCTCCCCTTCGAGTTCCTTGCGTCCGCTTCCTGCTGCCGCAATCACATAATCCCTGTCCGTAATACATACAAGCGCATCCACTGCCTGTGCCAGCGCCTGGGCATAGCTTGCTGCAAATTCACCCAGTTCCCCGACAGGCGAATATTTTTTCAGCATAATTTCGCCCTCACGGCTGGTAAAGATTTCGAGCGGGTCTCCCTCCCGGATCCGGAGTGTCCGGCGGATTTCCTTCGGCACTACAATTCTTCCCAGGTCATCAATTCTCCTCACAATTCCTGTTGCTTTCATATATAAAAATTCCTCCATATACAGTACTTTTTGTTAGTATCTGTAAATGAAGGAACTTTATACAGAAAAAATTTTTTAATTATATTCGCAGATTACTCTGCCACAATCCTGCAGAAATTCTTTTTTCCGCGCTTTAAGATAAAGTCTTTCGCCTGAATCTCCCCAGGTGTATAGGATGTGTGAATATCGGTAATCTTATCCCCGTTTACGGTAACGCCGCCCTGTTCCACATTACGCCTTGCCTCGCCCCTGGATTTGGACAATGACGCGCATACCAGAAGTCCCAGGATATCAATTTTTCCTTCCCTGAGGTCCGCTTCTGTAATTACCGCTGTCGGCATCTCCTGCGCATTGCCGCCGGTAAACAGGGCTTTTGCGCTCTCTTCTGCTTTTTTTGCCTCTTCTTCCCCGTGTACCAGGTTTGTAAGCTCAAAGGCAAGAATCTCCTTTGCCCGGTTTAACTGGCTGCCTTCCCAGCTTTCCATTGCCTGGATTTCCTCCAGCGGAAGGAAGGTCAGCATTTTTATGCATTTTAATACGTCGGCGTCGGATACGTTTCTCCAGTACTGGTAAAATTCAAACGGGGATGTTTTTTCCGGGTCAAGCCAGACTGCGCCCGACTGCGTTTTTCCCATTTTGTTTCCTTCGGAGTTTAACAGCAGGTTAATCGTCATGGCATAGGCGTCTTTTCCAAGCTTTCTGCGGATTAACTCTGTGCCCCCAAGCATATTGCTCCACTGGTCGTCCCCGCCAAACTCCATGTTGCAGCCGTATTTCTGGTAAAGAATGTAAAAATCATAGCTCTGCATGATCATGTAGTTAAATTCCAGAAAACTTAACCCTTTTTCCATACGCTGTTTATAGCACTCAGCAGTCAGCATGCGGTTTACGGAAAAATGGGAGCCCACTTCACGCAGCACATCAATATAATTTAAGTCCATCAGCCAGTCGGCATTGTTTACCAGAAGCGCTTTGCCGTCCGAAAAGTCGATAAAACGGCTCATCTGTTTTTTGAAGCACTCCACATTATGCGCAATGGTTTCCTCTGTCATCATCTGGCGCATGTCGGTCCTTCCGGTCGGGTCTCCAATCATCGCCGTACCGCCGCCGATTAAGGCAATCGGTTTGTTTCCCGCCATCTGGAGACGCTTCATCAGGCACAGCGCCATGAAATGTCCTACATGAAGGCTGTCCGCGGTAGGGTCGAAGCCAATGTAAAATACTGCCTTTCCGTTGTTAATCAGTTCTTTAATCTCATCTTCGTCTGTTACCTGTGCAATTAATCCCCTTGCAACTAATTCATCGTATAAATTCATAAATTTTTCCTTTCCGCGTCCGTGTGCATAAAAAAATCCCCGTCCCGTAAAGGACGAAGATTACTCCCGTGTTACCACCTTTTTTCACAGACCACTCACATGGCCTGCCTTGCCAGGTATCTGTCAATACCCTGTACTTTAACGTGTACAAACCGTCGCAGCCTACTGCCCGTCCGGGGTTTGGTGCGAAGCTCAGGGATGTATTCGCAAAAAACTCTCCATGCACCTCTCATCCGCCGGTTACTTTCTGTATGTGTCTGCTTTCTGCTACTTGCTCCTGTCACAGCTTTAATTATTTTATTAGTATGCATTATAATGGCGGCTCTAAAATTTGTCAACAAAAACTTTTATCTGATTCCAGCTGTTTTTCTGAGAATCGGAACCGCACCGATGATATGATAAGACAGTATCGTCAGCAGGAAACTTCCGGCACAGATTAAAAATGCTTCTGCAGGCAGGGGGATTTCCGTCTGTACAACATAATACGCCAGGGCAACCAGAATGGACTGGTGCAGGATATAAACGGGATAGGACGCCCGGTTAAAATATTCCGTAAAGCCTGTCTTTTTGTTTAAAAATTTTTTTCCGGCTGCAAGTACAGCCAGAACAGAAACCCATCCTGTAAAATTCACCCACAAATCCCCGTAATAGGAATATTTATAATATACTGCAGCTGATACAGTTTCTGTTAATAAAAACAGTCCCGCCAGCCACTTCAGGTTCCGTTCCAGCTTATCTATTATGGTATCATTCCCCAGTACATAATATCCTGCCAGATAAAGCGCCAGGTTCTTTCCAAGGCTGAAACCGCCGAAATTCCCCAGGTAATACATCAGCCATACCGGGATAAATAAAAAGATTACTGCATATACCGGCATTTTTTCCACAAAGGCTCCTGTCTTTTTGTATGGAATAAAATGAAACAGTCCCAGGGCAGTTACGGAAATAATAAACAGAAACAGAATAAACCACAGATGCCCCGGAGTAAACGCCCCGTCATAACCGGTTAAGTCTGTAAAATGGGTAAAGAAATATTTCCAGTTTTCGAGAATGCCTCCCTCATAACCCTGGAAATATTTTCTGGCATATAACGTCTGAAACGGTACAAGAATTACCATCCCGGCAAGAAACGGAACCATCAGTTTCCAAAACCGCTGTTTCATAAATTCTTTCACCGTCCTGTTTTCAAGCGCATACCGTGCGCTGATTCCTGCAATGACAAACAGCAGCGGCATAAACCACGGATTTACCAGTACGATGAATGTACTCAGTATTTTATTTTCTCCTTCCCATATGTAAAAGCGGGAACCAAAATCATTCCATATCATAAAGGTATGTACGGGAAATAAAAGAAGAATTGTCAAATTACGAAGATTATCTATGTTATTTTTTCTGATCATACAGAAATTCTATCATATTAGCTTTCATTTTTCAATGCGATAATGAAACTGACATTTTCCGCAAGATAATGTAAAATAATGATATCTCAGTGGTAACGAATAAACATATATTAACGCATAAAATTCAAGTATGGGGAGTGCGAATATGAAGCGTATCTTATTATTAGCCGCTATACTGTCCGCCTGCATTCTTACAGGCTGTGAATCCGGCAGGGAAAAACAATCCATTTATTACCTTAATTTCAAACCGGAGGTGGCAACTGTCTGGCGTGAAATTGCAGCGGATTATGAGGAAGAGACAGGCATTGAAGTCAAAGTGCTGACCGTGGCAAACGGAAACTATGAGCAGCGATTAAAAGCAGAACTGGCGAAAAAGAACGCGCCGGTCCTGTTCCATATTAACGGACCGGTCGGCTACAGTATTTTTAAAAATTTCTGTCTGGATTTAAGCGACACAGAGCTGTATTCCTGGCAGCTGGACAAGGACATTGCCGTAACGAACGCCGACGGTGTTTACGGCATCCCTTATGTTGTGGAAGGATACGGTATTATCTACAACAATGCCATTATGAAAAAATATTTTGAACTTCCCTCAAGGGCCGTTTCATTTTCCAGTATGGATGAAGTGAACAATTTTGAAAAGCTGAAGGCTGTTGTGGAAGACATGACGCTTCACAAGGATGAACTCGGAATCAAAGGCGTTTTCGCATCCACTTCCTTTGGATCAGGGGAAGACTGGCGCTGGCAGACACATCTGGCAAACCTCCCGGTGTACTATGAGTTTCGCGATAAAAACATTTCTGACACCGACACGCTGGATTTTACTTATGGTGACAATTTCAGGAATATATTTGACCTTTATATTAATAATTCCTGCACACCAAGGACTGAGCTGTCCCAGAAATCGGTCATTGATTCCATGACGGAATTTGCCCTTGGAGAAGCTGCAATGGTTCAAAATGGAAACTGGGCATGGAGCCAGATTTCGGATGTGGAAGGAAACAAAGTCCAGGAAGAGGATATCAGGTACCTGCCTATTTATACCGGCGTGGAAGGCGAGGAAAGCCAGGGGCTGTGTATTGGTACCGGTAATTATCTCTGTGTTAATTCCACTTCCCCGGAGGCTGACCAGCAGGCTGCCATTGATTTTATCAAATGGGTGTACAGCTCAGATACCGGAAAAGATTATGTCATCAGCAAACTGGGCTTTATCCCCCCCGTTTAATACTTTTTCAGAGGATGAACGCCCGGATAATCCACTGGCGCGTGAAATCGCGGAGGATATCGGTAATGACGCCACAAGTTCGGTAAACTGGATTTTTTCAACCTTCCCGAGCCAGCAGTTCAAAAACGATTTTGGCTCCATGCTGTTAAGCTATGCCAAAGGCGAATGCGAATGGGATACGGTAATTAAGAGCGTGAAGGATGAATGGGCGGCCCAGAAAGCCTCGGATTAGGAGGTAAAGATTGAAAAATACTAAAACCATAGAAAGGAAAAGGACTGCAGGTGATTTTTCAATCTTTATTTGTGCCGCAAAAAACGCGTCACAAATGGCACCACGCCTGCGGCATGGTACAAAACATGAAATTGAAATCAATCCGATACAAAATTGCATTATTAATCGCTTCCACTTCGGTTTTATTAATTTGCGGTATTCTGGCAGTATCCTATGCGATTAACCGGAAAAATATTACAGAACTGTGCATGAGCTATTTATATGATACCTGTGTTTCAACTTCCGCGACATTATATGAAAGCTTTTACGGGGATACGGAACGCAATTACCTGGAAGTCAGCCTGGAATACATTCTTTACAGCGCAGGTATCAGCACGATGGATTCCAGCCATGCATACCTGGTAGATACGGACGGGGTTTACCTTTACCATGAAAACACGGAAAAGGTCGGCACAAAAATTGAAAATAACCCGGTTGTTGAAGAAGTTGTCCAGAAGCTTCAGGATGGTTTCATTACAACTGCGGATGTCCGGAAATGCCAGGTGGACGGCAAAACGGTTTATGTTGCTTTTATGTGTACGGTAAACGACTGGGTGGTAGTGGTCCAGGCAGACGAGGCAGATGTTTTAAAGCCGGTAAACTCCATTGCCTTTTACTCACTGGTTATCGGCGCCGCTTTACTGGCTCTTGCCCTGTTCATCGGTTTTATCATGACTTCCAGAATCACCCGTCCGGTATCCGCGCTGACGAAAGTGATCAATGATATTTCAGACCTGAACCTGGACAGCACCCATGTGATCCCAAAGACCAATGATGAAATCGGAGTCATGGGAAACGCCGTGGACCACATGAAACAGCAGCTGCGGGATATTGTTTCCCAGCTGGATGATATTTCAGAGAAACTTGTATCTGATGCCAATACCCTTTATGATATTTCAGAACAGGTAAATGATGCATCTGTCATCAATTCGTCCACAAACGAAGAACTGGTTGCCAGCATGGCGGAAACCTCGATTACCGCAGACAAGGTAAATGACAATATCAAGAAAATGAATGGCAGCATTGTTACGGTTGCGGATAAAATCAAGGACGGAACCCGCCTTACGACTGACGTCAGAAATAAAACGATTGAAATTGCAGAAAAAACCACATCCGCCAGGGAGGAAACCCTTGGCCTGTATGGCAAGATTCGAAATACTTCCACAGAAGCAATTGAAAAAGCAAAGGAAGTGAACAAGATTAACCTGCTTGCAGGCGCCATTCAGGAGATTGCGGAACAGACCACCCTGCTGTCCCTGAATGCTTCCATCGAGGCTGCCAGGGCCGGGGAACAGGGCAAAGGATTTGCCGTTGTGGCAGGTGAAATCGCCAAGCTTGCTACTGAATCCACGGATACCAGCGGGGATATTGTAACAATTGTAAACCAGGTAAACCTTTCCATTGAAACATTAATCCAGTGCCTGATGGACACACTGGATTTCCTGGAAAACAGGGTTATGGCGGACTATTCCAGCTTTATGGAATCCAGCAATGAATACAGCAGCGCCGCACAGTCTATCGAGGATTTCATGAACCAGACAAACCATGAGGTCAGGGAATTAAAGCACAATATCGCACAGATTGCAACCTCCACGGAGGGTATTAACAGCACAATCAGCCGGGCGCAGCTTGGCGTTAATAATATTGCGGAAAAGACAACGGATGTTGTGAAGCTGATTTCGGAAACATTTGACCGGACGACTAATTGTAAGGAATCGGCGAAGAAGCTGCGGAAGATTACGTCGAGGTTCAGGCTTTAGGGGATGGGGTAGAAAAGGTGTAAAGGTACGGAGTGATTGCCCGTCTTTACACCTTTTTTATTTTCACCTTCTTTCCACAGACCGGATAACTATAAAAGAACTATTCCAACGTTTTTAAAAGCATATCTCCCTTTTTCCTGCAATTTTCCCATTCCTCAGCATTTATCAGAGCATCTTCTGTCCACAATTCATTTCTGTCAGACATACCGGCAAGCATTTCATCAATGGATTCTGCAATAGCAAACTGCTCTCTGGTTATCCACTCTTCCTCCAGTAACTCTCTGGCATACGCCATTCCTATTTCACTAAAATCACTTGCAAGTTCATCTGCAACCACTGTTCCTTTCAGTCTGGCAATTTGATGATTGGCATCCAAAGATATTTGTTCTGCTATATGTACAAACCTGTCATAATATAGCATTATTTCTTCTATATCTTTCTTCATTTTTTTGTGTTCTCCACCTATCATATTATCTGGCACTTCTGTTTCTCAAATCTCCGCTTTAAATCTTCCTCTGCTCCACAACCACATAGGTGTATGTACATCGATCGGAACCAAATCCGTACCCTTTAATATTTCCTTCCATCGGTTTGCCACAATTTCCTGCACATTACTTTGACCAGCCTCTTCCAATGAAATGATTCCCAGTCTCTCGCTTGCCTGAATAATGTGAGTATCCGGAGCAACCGTTATATTCTCTCTGTCAACAAACTTAATATCTGTATACTGCTCCATCACATATAACCAGTAATTACAAATTTTATTACCACCCAGATACGGAAATTTCTTTTTATTTTTTGCTATGTAATCTTTTATCCGGGCAACAGAGTATCCATGATCACTAAATAATACCTGAATATTTCCCATAAAATCATTTTCTATGGTTTCACATAAAGTTCTCCATATAACCGGCTGCTTATTAGGTTGTAATGCCACTTTATATTTCAATAATTTTTCTCTTAATAGCTGCTCATCCATAGCGGCCACCGCTTTTGTATTAAAAACATCTGTGGTGTCTGCATCTTTATATGTTTTATTCGCACACTCCCACAGTGTATAGGAATTTCTTTGATAATTAAGCGCCATCGGTAATGTAAAATATAAATAATTCTTATTTGATGACTTGTCCAATCCGGGATTTTCATCTTCCGGCATTTTTTCTCCACCAAGTCTGCCAGATTTACAAGCAGCCAATAGTGCATATACTTTGTTTATATCAAACGTATCCAACTTCGCATCACCCCATTAGCAGACACTATTATACAAGCCCTTTTATCCACTTTGAACTGCCTGCTCCATTTCATAAATTCTTCCAACAGCATTTTATACTTTCCCAGCTTTCAACAAATTATCGCCAATAATACTCTCTGCTATTACCGGTTAAAAATCGCTTCAGGATTATCAAGCATTTGTTGCCATTCCAAATGAAAGAATATTTAAATAAATTGGACAATCAATCATTGATAGCTTTTTTAATATATGACTTGGAATTGTGCATCCTATTTCTGCAAATTCTGAACGCATATAAATTATAAAACTTACCTCTTCATATGTTCTAGTATAATCCAATTTAATTAGACTTATGCTTGAACTTGTGGTATAATAACCT
>CAJUND010000040.1 GCA_910587655.1 uncultured Agathobacter sp.
TGAAACGCCTGTGTTTCAAACAAATGGGTTAATCAATAACTTGTAAAGTGGTGTACATTTACAAAAGCGAAGAACTAAGATTCTGAAAGGGCAGATTATGAAAGTCTATTCCAAAAACGAAGTAAGAAAAAAGTTACTGCAGTACCACAATATAGATGGAAATGAAAAACTTGCGGGAACGGACGGCGTGCGGAAAATTATGAAGCGGCTTGGAAGTATCCAGTATGATCCGCTGAATGTTGCGGGACGGAATGCAGACCTTGTGCTGCAGGCGCGCGTGGATGATTACAGAGCGGAATATTTATATTCGCTGCTTTATGAAGAACACGTTCTGCTGGACGGGTTTGACAAAGAAATGTGTATATACTGTGCAGAGGATTTTTCACGGTTTTCCAGGGTTCGGAAAGAGCATGCAAAGTCTGTGGTAAATACCCTTAAATACCGCGGACAGACAGACGCGCTTGACATACTGGAGGAAGTGTTGGAATTTGTTACGGAGCACGGAATAACCGGAACAAAGGATATTTCAATCGGTGAGGTAAGGGAGAGCAGATGGGGACATAAAAAGCTTTCCAGTGCAGCGCTGGATTACATATACCATATCGGAAAACTGTGTGTGGCAGACCGGAAAGGAACACAGAAATACTTTGATTTAACAGAACGTGTACTGCCGTCTGATTTTCGTGAAACTGACAGTATGACGCTGGAAGAATTTCTGGACTGGTATATAATAAGGCGGTTAAAAAGCGTGGGATTTATATGGAATAAAAACGGCGGAGCATGGCAGGGGCATTTTCTGGATGACAAAGAAGTGCGAAAAAAGGTACTGGAACGGTTAGTGGAAAAAGGAAGCATACAGAAATTCCAGGTGGAAGATATCCCGGAAGAATTTTATGCATGTAATGAATTTGCCGAAAATTTTGCCGGGGACAGACAAAAAGATTATGCGCGTTTTCTTGCCCCGCTCGATAACATTATGTGGGACAGGACCATGCTTGAAAAAGTTTTTGATTTTTCCTACCGCTGGGAAGTGTATACTCCGGTGGCAAAAAGAAAGTATGGTTATTATGTTATTCCGGTTATTTATAATAACTGTTTTGTTGCCAGATTTGAGCCGGAACCGGTAAATAAAACAGGCTGCTTTCGGATTAAAAACTGGTGGTGGGAAGACGGGATCTGTCCGGATGAAAAAATGAAAAATGCGGTTATGGATGAAATGCTCCGGTTCAGCAGGTTTTTGCAGGTGGAATGTGCCGGAAAATTATGACACAGCAGATAGCGGCGGAAAGACAGCCGGATACTGGAAAGGAAAAATGGAACAGACAAAGGCTTTCTTGTAAAATGTCACTTATTAAACATCAGCTTAGAAAGGTACACATGAAAAACATATTATATACCCCGGCAACCGCCACCCCGTTCTTACAGAACAAAAACTACATGGAACTCTGTCCCCGGACTCCGGAGCTTGCCAGATATATCCGCTGTTTCTGGGGAACAAAAAACCTTTATGAAAAACAGGAATTGCCTGATGCCGCACAGCTTGTCATCCCGGACACCTGCGTGGATATTATTTATGAAGCAGACTATACAGAAAATACCGTTACCAGCAGTTTCTGCGGAATTCATGATTCCAGTTTCTTTGCATCTGACCGTACAAAAAGGGGGTATGCCGTTTCCCTGTTTGCCATCCGCTTTTACGCATGGACGGCATATGCATTTTCAGAAGATTCATTAAAAAATACAGTAAACGGCTGGTTTGACGCTGCATCAAGATTTTTCTGGCTGGATAAAGAACTCAGGCAGATTGTGTTTGAAAAACATACGCTGGCAGAGCGGAGCCGTGCGGCAGAGAAACTGTTTGCGGAGCGGATGGAACAGACAAGGGAAAATGATACAGTTAATCAGGCAGTAAAACAAATCATTTCAGCAAACGGCTTCGTGGATACAGCAGGACTGGCAAAAGAATGTTTTATAAGCACAAGACAGATGGAACGGCTGTTTCACGAATATATCGGCATGACTCCGAAAAAGCTGTGCAACCTTGTCCGTTACCAGTTTTTATGGAATGAAATCATAAAGAATCCTGGTTTTTGTATTCAGGATGCAGTTTATAAATACGGGTATACCGACCAGTCGCATTTAATGCGGGAATTTAAGCGTTACCATAGCATGGATATAAAGTCTGCCAGACAGTATGCAGCCCGGTTCAGCGGACAGTGACAGACAGCCTTGTTCCGTAGGAATTTGAAAAGCTAAATCAATCCCGGAAGTTAAAAAACATGAAAAAAAGTTGATTAAATTTCAATTGTAAAGGGCGGTATCCTCTGATAAGATAATTGTAGAAAACAATAGAAGATGCTGCTGTATGCTTCGGCAGATTCAGGGGAGGAACAGGATGCAGACCGGTCAGATAATCCGAAAATACAGAAAAATCAAAAATATTACCCAGGAGGAAATGGCAGGCAGGCTGGGGGTGAGCGCCCCGGCTGTCAGTAAATGGGAAAAAGGCGTCAGCCAGCCTGATATTTCCCTGCTGGCGCCTATTGCAAGGCTTCTTGGCATTTCCCTGGAAACGCTGCTTTCCTGGCAGGAAAATCTTTCGGACACAGAAATCGAACAGATACTGAAAGAAACAACGCAGAAACTGGAAACAGATTCTTATCATGCAGCATTTGAATTCGCAGCAGAAAATATCTGCAAGTATCCTGACAGCGGTTCGTTAATTGTACAGCTTGCCGCAGTACTTGATACACAGATGCAGGACGAATCTTCCGGCAGCGGGGATTACAAAAAGCAGATTGAAAAATGGTACAGACAGGCGCTGGAAAGCAGTGACAGGACGGTGCAGAAAACAGCCGCCCGGATGCTGTTTTACTTTTACCTGCGCATGGAAAATTATTCTGAGGCAGAGCAGTATCTTCGTTTTTTCCCGGAAGAAAGCGCAGACAGAAAATGCTCCCAGGCAAAAATTTATGAAAAAACAGACAGAAGGCAGGAGGCATATAAAGCCTATGAGGAAATACTGTTTTCGGAATACCAGACGCTTAATCTGGTTATGCACAGCCTGGCAGTGCTGTCCTTTGAGGATGGATGTCCGGGGCAGGCAAAAATGTGGCTGGAAAAAGAAAGTTCTCTTGCTGCACTGTTTGACATGGGAGAGTACAATATCACATCCTGCCTGCTGGAGTCCGCTGTCTGGGAAAAAAATGTGGAGCAGACATGGAAAATTATGCAGAAGCTTTTACGTTCTGTGGAAACACTGGATTCCTTTTCACGCTCAGAAATGTATGCCCATATGAAGTTCAGGCAGCAGAGTAAGGAATTTTGTGAAAAACTTAAGAAAGAGTTACTGAAAAATTTTCAGGATGAAGAAAGCTTTTCTTATATGGAATGCCATGAAGGGTGGAAAAGCCTGTTTGGGTAATCAGGGAGATAAAAGATTGAAAAATAAAAATATTAAAGAAAGGAAAAATGTTGCAGGTGATTTTTCAATCTTTATTTGTGCCGCAGAAAAGCGCGTCACAAACGACAGAGCCTGCGGCATGGTACAAAATATGAAAAAAATTGGATTAATCGGAGGAACCGGACCGGAATCCACAATCATTTATTACAGGGAATTAAACAGAATCATTGGGGAAAAGACAAATGGCAGGGCGTTTCCTGAAATTACCCTGGAAAGCATAAATTTATATCAGGCCCTTGGATACTGTGAAAATGAAAATTATGAAAAATTGGAAAAATATCTGCTTGAAGCACTTTGTAACCTTGAAAAGTGCGGAGTGGAACTTGCAGCATTGACAGCAGGAACCATGCATATCGTATATGATAAATTAAAGCAGCACTCTTCTGTACATCTTGTCAGTATTCCGGAAACAGCCAGTGACGAAGCGGTAAAAAGAGGCTGTAAAAAAGCAGGGCTGCTGGGAACCATTTTTACGATGCAGAAGGATTATTTAAAAACAGCATTTATACAGAGGGGAATAGAAGTAGTGGTTCCATCCGGGGAAGAAATGAAACTGGTGAACAAAAGAATCACAGAAGAACTGGAGCATGGAATTGTAAAGGAATCCACAAGAAAAGAACTGACAGAAATTATTTCCCGGATGAAGAAAACAGAGGGAATTGATGCAGTCATTCTTGGGTGTACGGAGCTTCCGCTTATATTAAATGAAAACAACTGTCCGGCTGACTGTCTGGACATTATGCAGATTCATATAGAAAGACTGGCGGAGCTTATAGTGCAGTAATCAATCATATCATGGATATGAAAAAATATGTCGGAAATATCCAATACACCCGCCTCCTTTTCTGGTAATATTTTGTAATATTCCTGCAAAGCAGGGATATTGCCTGCGCAAACCGTTTTGCGAAGCGAACTTTAATACGCTGTCGTACCCTGCAAGGGTCTGGCGTTCGGTTTGCTCCATAATAAGGGAAAGGAAGGAATCTGCCGTGAGCGAAAACAAAAAATCGGATATCAGCGTCTGCGGAACAGACTGCAGCACATGTTACTGTTACGGAAAAATGTGCAGAGGATGCAATGCATGTGCCGGAAAAGTATTCCATGCGCCGGAGGGAAAGGCGTGCGCCATTTATGAGTGTACCGTAAACAAAATGGGATATAAAACCTGTGGGGAATGCAGTCAGGCGCCTTGTGAAATCTGGATGAAAACAAGGGATCCGAAATACTCGGACGAGGAATTTGACCAGAATGTCAGAATGCGTATTGCTGCACTGAAACATGCAGACAACTGAAAAAGAAACACAAAAAAGAGGATTTCAAAAACAGAAATCCTCTTTTGATATTTATAAAACAATTGGTTTACTGCGTTTCCACACGCCGGGTAATAAAATCCTCCACCTCATCCTTTGGTATTTTCAGGGCAATGGATAATTCCCCGTACAGATGATCCTCTGCCTGCCGCAGATACCTGGCGTCGCTGCTGGTGATTTTTTTCCCTTCTGCCTGTCTGGTTTTTCCGCGTAAATAAAGCGTTTTAATAATCCGGATCCATTCTTCACAGCTGCAGGCGCGCATTGCCTTTTTGTATGTTTCCTCGCGCTGTTTTTCACTTGGAATCTGCAGTGTATCAATTTCCCTTACCTTGCCAATCAGTTCGTCAGCTTCCTTTGCAGTGACTATTTTACGCATCAGAACCTTTTCATTGCCGACAGGGGTAAATACCCTGCGTCCTCTGTCGTAAACTGGTTCCAGCTCATAATAGAGCATGTCTGCTTTTGTGCCGGGCGGAGCCATCTTTTTAATCTTTGCAACCCTGCACACACCGGTACTTCCATAAAAAACATATTCTCCTACTTCAAACATAAATCACCTCCTGTTTCTGTCAACTACAACAATTGTATCATATATTTTTCGCAATTGTCAGCAAAAATATGAGATTTCAGAAAATTTTGTGAATATTATATTAATACCAAAAGCTGGTTTTTGTGCAGAATTAATAGAAACTGGGATTGAACCAGGCAAAAAGAGATCGTGCGTAAGTTCAGTTATCAGCAGAATGTGTCAAAAGATGTAGGAAAATTGTAAGAAATATACAGGTAAAAGAAGGGAATATCCGGTAAATAAACAGATAAATTTCATCCATATTTTTAGTATTATGACAGTAGAAAAGAAAATAACAAAGGAGAAACTGGAAATGAAAAAGAAAAAGCTGGCAGTTATTTTCGGGGGAAATTCTACCGAATACGAGGTGTCACTGCAGTCGGCGTCTGCCGTACTGGAACATATAAATACCAGAAAGTTTGAGATTATTCCGGTAGGGATTACTCGGGAGGGGGACTGGTACCACTACACCGGAAAAAGAGAAAACATAAAAGACAATACTTGGTTTAAACAGCGGGAATATCTGCATCCGCTTACCGTTTCCTGCAGCCGTAAAGACGGGGGATTCCTGGAATTGGCAGAAGACGGATACCATTGTCTTAAGACGGACCTGGTTTTTCCGGTTCTGCATGGAAAAAACGGGGAGGACGGGACACTGCAGGGGATGTTTGAGCTGGCAGGAATACCTGTCATAGGATGTAATTCACTCTCTTCCGCGCTTTGCATGGACAAGGACAGGGCGCATAAGCTGGTATCCCTTTCAGGAATTGCAGTGCCGCAGTCTGTTACCTTTCGGCGGGACGAAACGGAAGCGGCACAGAAAGAAATAAAAGAAAAACTGGCATTTCCGCTTTTTATCAAGCCTGTCCGTGCAGGTTCGTCCTTTGGAATTACCAGGGTGTGTAAGAAAGAAGAATTAAATGCTGCCATAGAGCTGGCTTTTTTGCATGATACCGAAGTGACTGCAGAAGAAGCAGTCCGTGGTTTTGAGGTGGGCTGCGCCATTCTCGGAACAAAAAAGCTGACAGTTGGAAGAGTGGATGAAATCGAGCTGTCCCATGGATTTTTTGACTTTCACGAAAAATATACACTGAAAACATCAAAAATCCATATGCCTGCCAGAATTGACGAAGAGACAGAAAAACGGATAAGAAATACCGCAGTAAAAATATATAAAATACTGGGCTGTTCCGGTTTTGCAAGGGTGGATATGTTTTATACGCCGTCCGGTGAAATTGTTTTTAATGAAGTAAATACGATTCCCGGCTTTACGGACCACAGCCGTTTCCCGAATATGATGAAAGGAATCGGACTGTCGTTTCCGAAACTGCTGGATGAACTGACAGGGCTGTACACAGAAGATGATGAATAAGAAGAACGGATACGCAGGCATTGATTATTTCCGGATGCCTGCCGCATTATTAGTCATTGCAATCCATACGTCGCCGCTTGCAGTGATCAGCGAAACAGGGGATTTTATTCTGACACGGGCGGCAGCAAGGACAGCCGTACCATTTTTTTTCATGACGTCAGGATTTTTCCTGATTTCCAGATACACAAAGGATGAAACGAAACTGGCGGCATTTATAAAAAAAATCCTGCTTATTTATGGGGCGGCAGTTTTACTGTACCTGCCGGTTAATATTTACAACGGTTATTTTCAGCAGGAATATCTGCTTCCAAACCTGATAAAGGATCTTGTATGTGACGGCACGCTGTACCATCTGTGGTATCTTCCGGCATCTGTTACGGGTGCGGCATTCGCGTGGGTTCTGGTAAAAAAATGCGGGTATTTTACTGCCTTTACAGTCACCGTCCTTCTTTATATTACAGGATTATTCGGGGACAGTTATTACGGGATTTCCGCTGGTCTGCCAGCTGTCAAAGAATTTTACGGGCTGTTGTTCCAGATATCGGATTATACAAGAAACGGAGTATTTTTTGCGCCGGTATTTTTTGTACTCGGCGGTTTTCTTGCGGACAGCGGGTACAGGCATACCCTGAAAACATCGCTGTCAGGATTTGCCGCCAGTTTTATGCTGATGCTTATGGAAGCGCTGACACTGCATCATTTCAGGATGCAGCGTCATGACAGTATGTATCTGTTTCTGCTTCCGTGCATGTACTTTTTATTTCAGGTTCTTTTGCATTTCAGGGGGAAACGGCTGAAACGGATGGGAACGTTATCGCTGGTTATTTACATCATTCATCCAATGATGATTATTGTGGTCCGTATGTTTGCGGGGTTTTTCCATGTAAAAAGCCTGCTGGTGGATAACAGCCTTCTTCATTATATTGTAGTCTGTCTGTTATCCGTCCTGTTTTCCCTGGTCGTATGTTTTTTCTGGGAAAAATATGTTCTGCGGAAGAACCGACATAATAAAAATACAGAACGGGCATGGATAGAAATTAACCTGGAACATTTAACACATAACGCAGGGATTTTAAGTGATGCGATGCCAGAATGCTGTGAGCTTATGGCTGTCGTAAAGGCACATGCATACGGACACGGGGATTTTGAAACGGCGGTCTGCCTTGAGAGAACCGGCGTCCGTGCATTTGCCGTGGCAACCATTGACGAGGGGATTCGTTTAAGGAAATACGGAATCCGTGGGGAAATACTGGTTCTTGGCTATACTGACGTCTGCCGGGCAGGAGAACTGAAAAAATATGACCTGATGCAGACAGTGGTTGATTTTTCCTATGCCGGTGCGTTAAATGAGCAGGGGAAGGCAGTTAAGGTACATATAAAAATAGATACGGGAATGCACCGGCTGGGAATTTCCTGGAAAGATTCCGTGGATGTAAAACTGGTTTTTGCCATGAAAAATATCACGGTGCTTGGAATGTATACGCATCTTAGCTGTGCAGACAGTCTGGAACCGGAGGATGTTTCTTTTACAGAAATGCAGTTGAAGCGTTTTTTCGGACTGGCGGATGCCCTTGGAAAAGACTTATTAAAAAATGTAAAGCTGCATGTACAAAGCTCTTACGGACTGCTAAACTACCCGGATATTCACTGCCATTATGTCAGGGCGGGGATTGCTTTATACGGTGTTTCCAGTTCTCCGGATAAAAGAACGAAGCTTTCACTGGATTTGCGTCCGGTTCTTTCATTAAAGAGCAGGGCAGTGCTGGTGCGTGATGTGAAAAAAGGAGAGAGCGTGGGGTATGGCAGGCAGTTTACGGCAGAGTGTGACAGCAGGATTGCCATTCTGCCGGTGGGATATGCAGACGGTGTGCCGCAAAATCTGTCCGGTCCGAATGGCAGCGTGTTAATCCGTGGAAAGCAGGTTCCCATTGCAGGAAAAATCTGCATGGACCAGCTTGCTGTGGACATCACAGACACGGAAGCGGAAACGGGGGATGAGGCGGTACTGGTCTGTGCCGGAAATCATGATTCACTGTCCGCGGCTTCTGTTGCTGAAATCTCCGGCAGTATCAGCAACGAGCTGTTAAGCCGGCTGGGAGAACGGCTTCCTGTCGTAGTGAAATAAAAAGCAAAAATCTTACAAAAAAGTCCATGATTTACCTTTGAAAATCACTTGAAATTTCTGTTTCCGCCTGATATAATGAAAAAAACAAACAGCTGGTTTTTGGTTGAACACGCAGTAAGAAAAGGAGGATTTCATGATGAAAGCGAATAAGAAATTTTTAACTGCAATGCTTGCAGCCTGCATGGTGATAACTGCATTTCCTGTTTCTGCATCTGCAAGGCCTGCGGTAAAGGTGGAGAAGGTCACCGTGGATACGGACAATGATGACTACGATGATTACAAAACGGAAATAGAGGTCGAATTTGCATCAAAGGTCCAGTGGAAGAGGGATGCAAAGATTTCTTCCATAAAGGATAACAAGGGAGAAACCTACAAAGGCCGTCTGACTGACCTGGATGATGACGAGTGCGAGATTTACATTAAGAACATCAAATACGGACGGACCTATACCATTAAGATTTCCGGCGTCAAAAAAAGAGGGGCGTCATCCTACGGTTCCGTTACGGTTAAGGCAAAGGTGCCGAAGCTTGACGGCAGGCTGAAAGTTAAGGAAATTGAGTATGATGAGGACTATGACGACGGTATGATGGAGTATACCGTTGACATTGAGTTCAACAAAAAGGTACAGCATAAATCAGACAGTTACATTATCATTAAGGATAAAAACGGAAAATCCTATTCCACGAAGGATACTTATGTGGACTGGGATGATGATGAATGCGAAGTCTTTTTGTCAAAGGGACTGGAGTACGGAAAAACCTACACCTATGAAATTGTAAATGTCAGGGCAAAGGGTGATAAGAGCTATCAGACATTAAAAGGTAATTTCAGGGCATAGCAGCTGGAATCAATATGTCAGACAAAAGGGCCGGTAAACTTATATTTTTAAGTTTACCGGTCTTTTTCAGTGTCTGTTATCGTCCGGGTAGAGCGGTAGAATCCGGATTCTACTACAAATCGGTTGTGTTTATGTACAGGAAAATGTATAGTGGCAAAAAGGAGGTTGACATGTTAAATCAGGAAAAGACCGGCAGTTATATTGCCGAAAAAAGAAGGCAGACTGGAATGACGCAGAAGGAACTTGCGGAAAAGCTTGGAAGGTCGGACAAGGCGGTTTCCAAATGGGAACGGGGAAAAAGTATGCCGGACCCGGCAGTGATGGAGGAGCTGTGCAGTTTACTGAATATCAGTATCAACGAATTTCTGTCTGGCGAGGATATTAGGAATGAGGTTTACTTTAACAGGGCAGAAGAAAACATGAAAGTGTTTGTAAAGGAGAGAAGCATCATAAAAAGAAGCACCTGGATTTTAATTGCTGCCCTTGCCGCCGGATTTCTTTTTATACTGCTGGGACTGTATGCGGTCAGCTTAAATATCAGCGGCGTATACGATATTGCATTTTTTATTGATATTCCGTCCTTATTGTTTCTGTTTGGAATGGTACTTGTGCTTCTTGTTTTATCAGGGGCGGCTGGCGATTTTTTCTGTGCGTTTTCCATCTGCTTCAAAAAAAGAAAGCCGGATAGGGAAGAGGCTGTAAAATCGGTGCGCGCCGTAAAAATGGTGCTGGTACTGAATCTTTTATCATCCGCATTTATTTTTACGGGAAATATGGTTCTGGCGTCCGGTCTGGGACAGGAGGAGTTTCTGCAAAAAGTTGCGTATTTCTTTGTTCCGGTATGGTATGGTATATTTTCAGACCTCGTACTGGTTCCTTTTCTTTTCCGGTTTTACAGCAGTAATGACAAATATCTGGATGAGGGGGAGGATACATGAACAAAATTTCTTTATTTTTAAAATTGTACCGGAAGAAACATCTGGAAAATACCATTTTGTTTCTTCTGTTTACACTGCTGGCAGCAACCGTATCCATGGTGCTGTTTGTGCAGGAAAACCACACGCAGCTGCTGCAGAACCAGGCAGCGGTGTACGGGCTGGAAATTGACAGGGACTCATTTGCCATTCAGGGAACAGAAAATATACTGGGATTCATTGCTGTTGCAGCCATGTTTGTTGGTGCGGCAGGAACGATGTGCCTGATTGGTTTTCGGAACCAGTCCCGGAAAAAAGCAGTTGTTATGATGCATATTTATGGTATGACAAAACAGGATCTGGCGGTAAAGGCGCTTGTGGATACCGCCATTTATGCGCTGTCATCTTTTGCAGGCTGCGGACTGGGCTATGTTCTTTTTCTTCACTTTTCAAGAAATATTCTTCATACGGAAACGGTGCTTCTTTTTTCTGTTTCTGTATTATTAAAAACATTTGTACTGATATCCTTTATCGTTTTTTTCGGAAATCTGTATACGGATTTTCGGCTGACGGAACAGGTCGTACAGATTCTGTACCAGAGAAAGGGAAGCAGAAAGAAACATCATTTTTGTATTCCTGCAGTGACTGCGGCAGGAATGATTCTGTATTCGCTTTTTGTATTCCATATAAAGAAAAAATATCTGTTTGTGGCAGGTATGGCTGCAGCGATTCTGACGGGAATACTGTTTTTCATGTTTCATCTGTTCTTTGGTGTTTTTACAAAACAGCGGAGAAAAAGCAGAAAGATTAAAACCATCAATAACCTGGGATTTTGTTTTCTGTGCAGCAGGAACAGACGGGATGCGCTTTTGTCCATTGTGATATCGGCTGGTACGGTTCTTTTGTGTATTGTTGCAAATATTGTATTTAATACCAGCGGTATGTTAAGAAGCGCCTACCGGGATAATATGGGCTATACCATTGCTGTATTAATGGATGATTTCAGTAAGCAGAAGCAGGTGAAAGAAAAACTGGATGAAACAGGGATCATATATACGTTTGCTTATTCCAGACTGGTGGACTATTCGCAGTTAAACGGAATGCAGGGGGAGGAGGGAGCGTTCTGGGCGTTTTTAGTTGAGGACCAGACGGACGGCAATTTTCATTTTTCGGTTCCGGAAAACAGCTTTCGGGCAGAAAATTATTTTTATTACCGCTGCGGATGTTCAGACGGGGAAATAACAGATATTTTCGGAGCAGAAAGCGTCTGTCTCGGACACCTGACGGATAACCAGTATTTAGGACTTGTCCCTTACAGCTTTGTGTTAAACAGCAGCGACTGGAAGTACGGGGTGGATGATACCTGGGATGCCGTTTTTCTCATTGACGCCACAGTGGCGGAAGAGGAAAAAATCAGGCAGGAGCTTAGCGGTTTTTCCTGCCATGTGGAGTCCGCTTCGTCTTTGATTGAAGAAGTGGTACAGCTGTTAAAGGATTATCTGGATATTATTGTGCTGCTTTGCAGTATGCTCGTGCTTGTAACAGTATCCATATTTTATACGGTAATTGAAAACGACCTTACGGAAAGAAAAACAGAGCTTTATTTATATAAGGTATTCGGTGCGTCCCCGGCAGAAGCGAGGAAGGTGGTTTTTTATGAATATACAGAAATTGCGCTTGTTTCTTCGTTTGCAGTGTCTTTTACTGTTATGGTGTGTGCAGAACTGTACTTTTATTTCGGAGTGAAAAAACACTTTCCGCTGTCCATACCCGTCATACTACTGACTACAGCCGCAGCCGTTATTTTTATATTTGCGTGCTGTGCGGCAGCGGGATATATCAATGAAAAAAGAACAGGAACGGAGGTTATCAGGGATGAGTAATGAAAAAATCGCGCTGGAAATAAACCATGTGGAAAAAATCATTGAAAACGGAAGGCAGAAAAATGTAATATTAAAGGACATTTCCTTTCAGCTGGAAGAGGGAACGGTGACGGCAATTGTCGGAAAAAGCGGCAGCGGAAAAAGTACGCTTTTAACCATTGCAGGAGGCATTGACGCGCCGACTAAGGGAACGGTGTTACTGTTTGGAAAAGATTATTACAGGATGAAACCGTCGGAGCAGGAGCGTTTCCGGAATGAAAATATCGGACTGCTGTTTCAGAATTACCATCTGATTTCAGAACTGACCTGTGAGGAGAATATCAGGATGCCGGTCTGTTTTTCAAAAAACGCGAGCCGGTTTGATGAGAAAAATTTAAATACCTGGATAAAAAAAGTGGGGCTTAATGATAAGCGTTATCTGTTTCCTGCACAGATGTCAGGAGGGGAACAGCAGAGAACGGCGATTTTAAGGGCAATTGTAAACCATCCGAAAATTCTGTTTGCAGATGAACCGACAGGGGCGCTGGATTCCGGGACCGGCAATAAGATTATTCGTTTTCTGGCGGGATATGCGCATAATTCCGGTACAACGGTTCTGCTTGTAACCCATGACATGGATATTGCCGCGCAGTGCGACCGGATAATCGAGATGGCGGACGGGGAAATTGCGGGCTGAAACGTCTTTTTTCTCACTGATAATCACATGTTCCGGCTTGTCTTATATCCAAAAATATGGTATTATTCACTTACATCTACAGACTGTGGCATACCCATGACACAGACAGCAGTTATCAGGGTGAAAGGGTATCAGATGGAAAAAATACTATATTTTGACTATTGCACAATTCCGGTTTTAATTATCGTATTGTTTGCAACACTGATGAGAAAGATGACAAAAGGGCTGGCAAACCGGCTGTTTATCACCATAATAATTTTAAGCTGTATCAATACAGTATTTGATCTGGGAATGGAGTTTATGAACGGGGATGATGAGAATGTTATTCTGTCGGTATGCTCCTATGGATATTATACATTACGGAACGGAACGGTGGTTTTGTACGCGCTGTTTTTATTTGCGATTACAAGAACCTGGTACCGGCTGAAATCAGCTGCCTTAAAGGTGGCGATTGCCGCGCCTTATGCCGTGATTCTGCTTCTGCTGTTTACGAATCCGCTTACAAATAAAATATTTGTTATTTCAGAAGAAAATGTATGCGAGAGAGGTGAATGGCTGATTATTTTTTATGCTATTACGGCATTATATGCAGTCGGGGAATTATTGTATCTGGTTTACTGCAAGCGCTTTCTGGGAATTGACAAATGGGTTGCGCTGATGTCTCTGCTGGTTTTGTCTTTTATTGCAGTTATGGTGCAGTTATTCTATCCGCAGATACTTTTGGAAATGTTTGCAAATTCCATTGCACTGCTTTTGGTTGCCCTTCTGGTATTAAGACCGGAGGAAATGCTAAGTTCTACGGTGGGATTGTTAAGCTGGAAAGCATATAAGATGGAACTGAAAAAGATTATTGCAACAAAACAGCCGGTGCAGATTGCCGTGGTCCGGTTTGTCAATGCCTATGAAATCCTGACCTATCTGGGGGAGGACAGGTATTATTCCTATATGCACAGCGTAGCGGAGCAGGTAAACCAGTTATACAAAAAGGTATATTTTGAACTGTATTTTGAGCATCCGGACAATATGTACATCGTCTTTGACAGCACTGATTACCAGGTGGAGGAAGAAACACAAAAGCTCTATGATCTGATTATGGATAAAATGAAAGAGATTGACAGCAGCGGAATCCTTCCGGAGCCACGCATCTGTATTATCCGCTATCCAGAGGATCTGGAGCGTTATGAGGATATTGTGGTCCTGGGACATAAGTTCCACGGTCTGATACCGTATGAGCAGACGTTCTGCAGGGCGTCCGACATTATTGGTACAAAGGATTTTGAGATTGGAAGCAACATGGACAGCATTTTAAACCGTGCCATTACCAGACAGTCGTTTGAAATGTATTACCAGCCAATCTATTCCATAAAAGAAAAGAAGTTTGTGTCAGCCGAGGCGTTAATCAGGCTCAATGATCTGGAACACGGATTTATTTCCCCGGCGGTGTTTATTCCGGCGGCGGAAAGTAAAGGGCTGATACTTCCGATTGGCGATTTTGTTCTGGAATCCGTATACCGTTTTATATCGGAGCTGGATTTTGAAAGGCTTGGACTTAAGTACATAGAAGTCAATCTGTCAGTGGCGCAGTGTCTGCAGAAGGACCTGCCGCAGAAAATAGAACAACTGGAAAAGAAATACCAGGTGTCGCCGGACAGGATAAATTTTGAAATCACAGAAACCACATATGAGAACATCGGTGATGTGATACATGAAAACCTGCAGGCAATTACAGCAAGGGGCTACAGCTTTTCCCTGGATGATTACGGAACGGGATATTCCAATATCCAGAGGGTTTCCAGGCTGCCTCTTAAGATTATTAAAATTGATAAAACAATGGTGGATGACATGGATACCCCGGACGGAATGACAATTATGAGAAATACGGTCCGGATGATGAAGGAAATCAAAAAGGAGCTGGTTGTGGAGGGTGTGGAACAGGCAGAACCGCTGGAACAGCTGGCTGCCATGAACTGTGATTACATCCAGGGATTTTATTTTTCCAGGCCGCTGCCGCAGAAAGAGTTTGTAAAGTTTATAATGGAACATAATGGTGTCATGTAATATCCATGTATTGTATGATATAACGGCTGTCCGGCGGACAGCCGTTTTTTGTACAAAAGTTTCGTAAAGAACCTGTAAATAATAAAATTTTTTTGACTTTTTCGGATGCTCACTCGTTATACCAGATAGAACAGACAGATGATACCACGGTGTACTGCCGGAGGGAGGTGGTTTTTTGATTGAAAAAATAATAAGAAAGTATTATGACGATATTTTACTGTACTGTTACCACCATGTGGGAAGTTATGCAGCGGCGGAAGATTTATGTCAGGATACTTTTGTAAGTTTTATTGAGCATTACAAAAAATTCCACCATACAGGAAAAACGAAAAATTACCTTTATACGATTGCGAAAAACAAATGCAGGGATTATTACAAAAAACATGCCCCGGTATATATGGACGAACTGCCCGAACAGGGAACGGACAGCATCGAGGAAGATGCGGTTTTAAAGCAGCTTGTGTCCAGCCTGCCGGAGGAATTGAGGGAGGTAATTATACTCAGATATTTTCAGGATTTGAAATATTCGGATATTGCTTCGATTTTAAAAATCAGTCCTTCACTCGCAAAATACAGGGTAAAAAAAGGGCTGGAACTGCTGCGGCAGTAGCCGGATGGAAAGGAGGCTGTCTATGACACAAAAAGAAATGCAAAAAAGGCTGAGGCGGTATGCAAAAAAAACTGCCGGCTGTCTGCCTGCGGGACGAAGGGAGCGGATGGAGGCGCTTCTGATCCGGGAAGAACCGGTCCGGACCAGAGGAACCCTTTGGGATTTTATATGCGAGCAGGTGGGGTATCTGCTGCGGCAGTGTCTGTTCTGGCAGATCATCTGGTTTGTCCTGTTCTGCTGTCTGATGAAGACTGCAGCGGATATTCTTGTCATGATTTCCGTTCTGCCGCCGCTTCTTGTGCTGCTTACCGTGGAGGAAATCACAAAGGTATACCAGAGAAGCATGATGGAAATTGAATATGCAACCAGGTATTCCCTGCAGCATGTGGTAGTCGTCCGGATGCTGGTTTTATGTATTGTCCACTTTTTTATCCTTTTTCTGGGAATTGCAGGACTGCATGCCGGTCTGGACTCCGGCATGGGCTGTCTGCTCATTTACGGATTTACGCCAATGGTTCTGTTTGCTTCCACTTTAACCGGACTTATGCGGTACCTGCAGGGACAAAGGCTTCGCGTTGCGGGCATGGCGGTTTATATCATGCTTGTGCTGGCAGTCATTGCAGGAAAAAGCAGTAAGTATGGCATGTATGAGTCGGATTATTTTGGTATCTGGTGCGTTGTCTGTGCTGCCGGTATGTTATTCGGTATCTGTCAGTTTGTGCGGCTGAACCGGCAGCTGGCAAGATTTGAACAGCTTCCGGGGTAAGGTAGTGTCTTATGGTATTAAGCGAACATGGAAAGGAAGGGACAAAACAATGGAACTGGTTCTGGACAGGGTAACGAAACATTATAAAAACAAAATTGCAGTTGACCGGCTGAGCGCTGTATTAAAACCGGGCGTTTATGGTCTGCTTGGTGCAAACGGCGCCGGGAAAACAACACTGATGCGCATGATATGTGGCATTCTGGAAATCAGCAGCGGGGAAATCCGTCTGGATGGTGAGGAAATTGGTGAAATGGGAGAAAATTACCGCGAGCTGCTGGGCTATCTTCCGCAGGATTTTGGTTATTATCCGAATTTTACGGCAATGGAATTTATGCTGTATATTTCTTCTTTAAAGGGACTGGATAAAAGGTATGCCAGAAAACAGAGTATGCTTCTGCTGAAAAAGGTGGGGATGGAACAGGAAATACGGCACAAAATAAAAACGTTTTCCGGCGGTATGCGGCAGCGGCTTGGTATCGCGCAGGCACTGCTAAACGACCCGAAGATTTTAATTCTGGATGAACCGACAGCGGGGCTGGACCCAAAGGAGCGTGTGCGTTTCCGAAACATGATTGCAGAGCTTGGGAAGGAGCGGATTGTCATTCTTTCCACCCATATTGTTTCAGATATAGAGGAAATTGCAGACTGGATTTTTCTGATGAAGCAGGGGCAGTTTCTGGCGCAGGGAACACTGGAAGAGCTAAAGGAGCATTATCTGGAAGTAACGGGAAATGACGGGACGTTTAACCTGGAAAAACTTTATCTATTTTATTTTGCAGAGGGGGAAGAAGAGGATGTTATGGTTTGAGTTAAAAAAGATTTTTGAGCGGAAGCTGAATCTTGCGGCAATGATTGCAGGCTATGCAGTGATGGCGGTATGCGTGTATGCATACATTTCGCAGGCAACCTTTTATGATGCAGAAACGGACAGTTATGTGGAAGGAACAGGAGCCATCCGGCTGCAAAAGGAACGCTTAAATGCCCTGACGGATACTGTTTCGGAGGAGTACATTACGGATATGCTGGAAAAGATTCAAAGAAGCGGACGGGATCTGGAAAGTGAGGAGGGATACAAAGAGGTTGTCAGGCACTACGGAGATATCTTTTACTTTGTGGCAAGAAATTATACCGATATGAAAGAGTCGTATCTTGACAATAATGTATTAATGGAAACGGACATTTCATCCGGCGCGCATTTTTATGAGCAGCGCTTAAAAAAGGTGGAAAATTTTCTGAATGATCCTTCTGCAAATTTTAAGGAAACAGAAAAACAATACTGGATGAAAAAAGCAGGAAAGGTAACGACTCCGTTTCGCTGGGGCGATATCACGGTTATGGATATTATCAGGGAGCTTATCGGCGTTGGATTTTATCTGGTATTCGTTATTATCATCTGCGTAAGTTCTGTATTTTCATCAGAAAATGAATCCGGCGCAGCTTCGCTGCTTCTGACCACAAAATACGGGAAAAACCGTCTGGCAGCGGCAAAAACCACGGCGTCAGTTTTGTTTGGTACCGTGTATCTGTCTGTCGGTATTTGGCTTTCTGTGGGAGCTGTTGCCGTACTGTTTGGATTTTCCGGTGCAGACCTTCCGGTCCAGCTTTGGAATTCCATCATTCCTTACCGGATGACAGCTGCAGGGGCATGTATCTGTTCATTTGCAGTAATCCTGTTATTAAGTCTTTCCATAACGCTGCTTTTACTCCTGTGTTCGGCACATATTCATTCCTCGCTGACAACACTTGCAATAGGAATGGCGTTTATGGTTGCCCCGGTATTTCTTCCGAATGGCAGAATCAACGGATTATGGTGTCATATCAGCGCGCTGTTTCCAGTGCGGGCAATGAATTTTAAGGATGTTATAAAAACGATTTTGAGTTATCCTGTTGGAAATTATGTGATTTCTTATCCAGTGATGATTGTAGTGGTTTATCTTCTGGCTGCTGTGGTTTCCCTGCTGTTTATAAACAGGGGGTTTGTGAGGAGTACGAACTGAAATTCTCATCTTTACAGTGTTTTTTCTTTACGGGACAGGAAGAATCGGTTAGAATAGGAAGCAGATAAGGTTTCTCAGGGTATTTATAAACACGCCGGAAAGATTAGGGATTACAACATTACGAAAAAAGAATGGGTGCTTGACGGAGCAACTGTTATATATGGCAGTGCTTCGGAACTGAAAGCAACGCTTGAATATGATTTTTCACAAGAGAAAGACTTTAGCTATCAGGGACTTTCAATGGATGAGATTATCCACCACCTTGCTGTCTTTATTTCAAGGATTTGGCAGATTCAAATGCGTGGTATTTCAGAAATGCACTTGTTCGTGCGAATTATACAAACCTGCAAAAAGGGATATACGAAACAACAGAATATCTGGAAGTGTTCCTGGGAAATCTGCTTTTGAATGAGAAAAACGAACTTCATAATCGAAATCTGCACATAAGTGGACTTTTGAATGACGAAAAGGATATATGCCAAAAGATGAACAAAAATATTCTGATACATGGACTGGGACAAAATGAAACAAGCTGGGATAATGTTGAAACAGAATTAAATAAACATAATATACACGTGGAAAAGCCGGATTTGTATGCGATGTTAAGTGGTAAAAAGGCAGATTATGATACATTGCTCCAGGGGTTCACGGATTACTGCAACAGTTTTGACGGGAAATTAAATTTATGCGGTCTTTCACTTGGAGGCATACTGGCGCTGGATTATGCAAAAAAATTTCCGGATAAAATAAATTCTATGATATTAATCGGAACACCTTACCGGATTCCCCGGTTTCTTTTTTTTATTCAGAAATTAATTTTTCATCTTATTCCCGAATCTCTTTTTGAAAAAACAGGCTGTAACAAAAAAGATGTTATTTCCCTGACGGATTCCATGGCAGCTTTGGATATTGCAAAAGATACGGATAAGATCACATGCAGAACATTAATCTTATGCGGCGTGAAGGATAAACAGAATATCGACGGTGCCAGACTGTTCTGCCGGAATATAAAAGGAAGTTCCTTTCAGACAGTTGCTAATTCGGCACACGAAGTAAATGTGGATAATCCTGGAGAGCTTTCCCGGATGATCCTTGATTTCTGGAAAAACGACTGAATAAATAAATTTGTGGAAATTTCTGGTAATCCGTGTTATAATTGTGCCATAAATTTGGAATTTTCAGGCAGCAGATTATCCTGAAAATCATGAATAACATTCAGCAGATTTTGAAAACCTATATAAAGAAACAGACCAGACTGCATAATTTTAAAAGGCTGCAGACTGTGGGATAACGATTAGCTAATATAGGAAAAGTACAGCGGACGAATATGATTAATGAGAAAAACAGTATCGGAAAAAACATCACACAGGATGAAAGTATCCAGTGGCTGGATACAGAACCGGTAAAGCCGGAAAGCAAAAAGCGCAGACGCCGTGCCGGAAAGAAATCGCTGGAAAAGCGGTGTATACGTTTTGGCATCGTGCTGTGTGTTTTTGTATGTATGTATCTGACAATTGTATATTCCAGTATTCCGTTTATTAAGAAGTGGCGTACCATTTATATTGAAACGGCAATGACGACGAACAGCCACCAGTGGCTTGCAACCCTTTTCTTCCCCCAGAGCGTAATTGATGAGGTGATGGCGAATTACCAGAGAAACCTTGATTCCCAGAAAAATTTAGCCAGTACCTGGGAGGGTGAAACGGAGACCGAAACCGAGGAAGACAAATCGGAGAATTTTTTTGAGGAATACTGGGAGCTGGACAGTGATTCTTTTCATGCGTATTTGCAGCAGCATCCGGAAATCGAACAGAAGGGCTATGATTCCATTCTGATAGAAGACATGGATAAAAACCTCGGCATAAAAACAGTGCGCGGCGATTCCCTTCTGGTTCTGGATACAGCGAACCATCTGATGATTGTCGGTGTCAGTGGGGATGCATACCAGGGGAAGCTTGCCATTATTAAAGAACCGGAGCAGGTGGAGCTGGCAAAATCAGACAGTTTCGGCAGGCGCGGACAGGAGGCAGAATCCTATGGACAGAAGAAGGATGTACTGCTTGTCATCAATGCCAGCGGATTTAAGGATGTGGGCGGACACGGTTCCGGCGGTGAGGTCAAGGGCTCAGTCATTATTGACGGAACAGAGTATTCCAGGCATACCAGTGATTCCACGTGGAAATTCTGCGGAATGACAAAGGACAACAAAATGTTTGTAAGCAATTATCCGTTTGATTCTGTAAATGATTACCGCTGGGGAGTGGAATTTCTGCCGGCGCTCATTGTGGACGGAAAAAGCGTGGTTGACGGAACTTTTGGAATGGGAATCCAGCCGAGAACCGCAGTCGGACAATCCAAAAACGGTGATATGCTTTTACTGATTATAGACGGCAGGCAGGTGGGGTACAGTCTGGGATGCACTGTGGAAGAATGCAAAAACATCCTGATGGACTATAAAGCATACCAGGCAATGAATATGGACGGGGGAAGCTCTTCTGTCATGTGGTATAACGGAAACTATATTACCAAATCCTCCAGTGTCTCCGGAAGGGGAAGGTTTATGCCGGATGCATTAGTGGTAAAAAAGGCACAGCCGGAACAAAATACGAAAACAGAATAAGAAGTGTAAAAGTTTAAGAACTCTGCAGTATACCATGCAGGGTTCTTTTTTCGTGCAAAAACTTAACAAAATACTATATTTTGTTAAGTTTGTCAAGCAGTTTTTTATGGTTTTTCCAATTTTTTTGCTGCTGTGTTCTGAAAAAAAGTAAAAAACAGCTGTATTTTCTGATATAAGCAGTTGTTTTTGGGGTTTATCGTGCAGCTGTGTTAACAAAATATAGTATTTTGAGTACAGCAAAACAATTTACGCGGACAACGGAAAGAAAACGGCTGTCCGGTGAAAAGTTTTGCGGCAGAAATCCCGCCGCGGGGGATTTCAGTATAAAAGAAAGGGGGTGAAACATATGGATGACCCAAGATATGCATACGCGACAGAGGATGAGATTCTTGAATATTTTAGAACTCATGAAATGGATCCAAATGCGATGGATTTGAGTGACGGCGGTGATGACGGCTCCGGAACATATAAAGTGTCGGCACGCCAAATGCTGTTTCCGTCTTCCTTTTCACAGGATGCGAAGAATATGACCGAGAATGCCGTATGTGCAGAATGTGGGGTAAATACGGATCTGACACTGGATCACATTATACCGGTTGCCCGGTGGTTTAATACAACCGGGTATCAATGCAGTAAGGCTCAAAGGGAACAATGGTACAACGATACCAGTAACCTTCGGGTTCTGTGCAGAAAGTGCAATTCGAAAAAGGGAAGCGGCGGCTACAGGTTTGATTCTGCGAAGGTTGCGGAATGTATTCGGCGAAAGCTGTTATAACATGCAGAAGCAAAGCAGGATTAGAATGATTCGCTTTAGGAGTGAATCCGAAACTGGCGCATAATGGCGAGGGATGGAAAAAGATGGCAAAAAAATTAGGATTTAAAAATCTGGTGGAATCCATACAGGAGGCATTTATCCAGGTAAATGACATGTCAGAAGCGCAGCACCTGAAAAAAATGTCCGAGTATTTTGAAGATGACGGCACGCCAAAAACCTTTGAAATGCAGTATCCGTATTTTGATGAAAAAGGCGTTCCGGCATACAAAATGGTTTCCATTCCCCAGATATGTCTGATACCGATTTCCTCTTTGAAACTGGATGAAGTAAAAGTGGATTTTAAGGTTCAGATTTACGGGGAGGTTCCGCTCAAACATGAAGAAGGTACATCTTTGTGTTATGTCCCGCACGGGGGGATCCAGAACAGGGAGGACAGCTATGCAAATATCAAACTGAAATTTGTGTCGCAGGAGCCTCCGGAAGGACTGGTAAGGCTGAAAGACCAGTTTATTAAGGTGACACTGTAAACATTGCAGTTATGAAACAAACTGTATTTATAGTTTTGAGAAAGGAGAGGTGACAGTTATGGGAGATTTAGTAAACATGAGCGACCAGTTTGGCGGTCTGGACATGGCGAACCTGATTGGAGGTCCGTTAAAGGCGGCATGCGATGCGCAGTCAATGATGGCATCAGCAACTGCAAAGTTTATTGAGGATGTTGGAACCGTGGTGGCAGACAAGGAGAAAGGTACCCGGAAGCTCCGTACTACGGCATTTTCATTTGCAAGATCAACGACAGATGAGAAGACAGGGGAAATCAGAACCGAAAATGTATCCATGGATGTACCGCTGCTTGCAATTGTGAAGGTACCGACACTGGCAATTGACAATGTGGATGTAACCTTTGACATGGAAGTAAAGTCTTCTACAAGCTCTGAGAAAAAAGAGGATAAAGAAGCATCTGCGGAGGTGAACGGCGGATATAAATTCGGCGGTTTTCATGTGGATGCGACAATCAAAGGCTCTGTTTCCTGCCACGAATCAAATACCAGGAGCAGTGATAATTCTGCAAAATACCATGTGCAGGTACATGCAAAGGATTACGGTATGCCGGAGGGACTTTCACGCATGCTGGATATACTGGCAACTGCATGTACGCCGACTGCCATTGAAGACGCTGGAAATAACGGAAAATCAGGTGAAGGAAAGGGCTAAGAACAAGGACAAAACTGTTGATGGCTGCAAAATTCAGGGGGACAAATCATGGTACAAAACACATTTTCCCTCACAGACTTAAGGTTTGTACACCGGGTTGTCGTAGGAAACGACAACCCGGAAGTACAGCCGAACGAGGAAAAATACCAGGAACAGATGGCATACCTGAACCGCTGTTTAAACGATTATCCAAAGGGAAAGATTATCGGCCAGGAAAAAAATTTTTACCTGCTGAACATCGGGGAGCACCAGGTAGTCATGCAGTATATCGTTTACCATGTGGGATTTGAGCGTAAGCCTGCGTGGATAAAATAAGAAGGAGGCAAAAGCATATGGGAGATGAAATAAAAGCAGGGGATGTCGTATCCCTTCTTCCTACCGCAACCTATTATGATGGAAGAATTATTCCGGCATGGGTGAAAAAGTACAAATGGTTCGTAAAGAAAGTGGACGGGGACCGGATTGTCATTGACCAGAATACGGAAGGGGAGAAATGCGCAATCAACAGTCCGGTGCACCGCAAAAATTTAGAGAAAGTACCGAGGGATAAAATATGGGAAAAATAATTGGAACCGGTATGGTGAAAGATACCATAAACAAGATAAAAGTCAACAGCAGCATTCCCTGCAATGCGGGCAATTACCAGAAAAGTGACAGCAGAAAAATTTCATATATTGTCATGCATTACACGGCAAATGAAAAAGACAGCGCACAGGGAAATGCAAAATATTTCAGCTCCGGCGGCAGAAAAGCATCCGCACATTTTTTTGTGGATGAATCAAATATCTACCAGACTGTGGGGTTAAAGAATATCGCCTGGCACTGCGGTGCAAAAAATTATTTTCATCCTTACTGCCGCAACAGCAATTCTGCGGGAATTGAGATGTGTACCTCCGGAAATCATTATGTGTCAAAGACAACAAGGGAAAACGCCGCGCATCTCTGCGCATACCTTTGTAAGATGACCGGTATATCTGCGGCGGATGTGGATTCCTGTGTTTTGCGTCATTTCGATGTTACGCATAAAAACTGCCCGGCGCAGATGGTGGAGCATCCGAGTGAATGGATGGAGTTTAAGAAGCGTGTAAAACAGCTTCTGGCAGAAAAATAAAAAAGGAGGTTGAACAGATGGTAGACAGAGATGATTTTGAACGGTTTTTAGACAATAATTACGACTGCTGGAGAGAACGGCGGGGCGGAGATATTTATATCTACCGCAGAAATGGAGGAAGAGTAGTGCATGGTACATTTGGCGGACACCAGCGCCGGGAAGTACCGCCCGGAATGGTACGCAGAGTTTTGCTGGATTTGGAATTTACCCAGAACCAGATTGATACAATATGTGATGAATTTGGAATCCGGTAAAAATGTAATCTGTTTTGCTTAGGGCATAAGTATTTTAAAGGAAAGATAAAAATCCATCCGGCAGTTTTGATGTGTCAGGTGGATTTTTATTTTGTGCGGAAAAATAAAAATATTGATTTTTCCGGAAACAGATATTTGATTTTGTGGTTTTTCCTGGCATTAACAAAACCTGCCAAGGTGTCGTCATGGCAGGCTGTCCCACATTTGTTTACCCATAATGTATTGCAATCTTTGCCATTAATAGTTTCTACAACCAAAACGAACAGGCTTTTGTTCATATTGGCTGCTAAATAGATAATTCATATCTCACTGCATTATTGCAAGGGAAATGGACTTTTCAGTCACATCGCCTCGCTGCAATAGCAATGACATTTCACGTCTTTTTATAGGCTGGACGTAAACCCTCCCATACTGGGGTGTAAGCCTTGTGCGAGCAAAGATACAACGAACGACACTCGTTGCTTCTATTATACACAGCTTCACTTTGGCAGTGTGGTTCTGCCGAATTTTGCCTTATGCATCAGCTACAGTTAGTGTTATGGGAACAAGGCAGAGTCAAAAGTTTTTTTAATATTTTCAATTAAATCAACTCCCAGTATAATAATGGTATAGTCAATCAAGACTATTGGGTTAATAAGTTTCTATATCA
>CAJUND010000041.1 GCA_910587655.1 uncultured Agathobacter sp.
TGGATTTTTGCGGCTGCAGACGTCAGCGAGCAGATTTCGACTGCAAGTAAGGAAGCATCCGGTACCGGTAACATGAAGTTTATGTTAAACGGTGCGATTACCATCGGAACCATGGACGGCGCCAATGTTGAGATGTATGAAGAGGTTGGCGCGGACAATATCTTTATCTTTGGTATGAGCGCTGACGAAGTCATTGCGCATGAGACTTACAGGGATTACCAGCCGCAGGAGGTTTACAACAACGATGCAGAGCTTCGTAGGGTGGTCAACCAGCTTGTGGACGGAACCTATGCAAAGAACGACAGACAGCTGTTCCGTGAGCTCTACAACTCACTGTTAAACCCGCAGCAGGGCGAAGTGGCTGACCGCTACTTTATTCTTGCTGATTTCCGTGCATATGCAGGTGCGCAGAAGAAGATTTCTTCTTACTATAAAAACACGAGTGCATGGGCAAAGAGTTCCATTTTAAATATCGCCCATGTCGGCAAGTTTTCATCTGACCGTACCATCCAGCAGTATGTGGATGATATCTGGCGTCTGGATAAAATTAAGGTGAATATGACAGGGGTTTAAGTCTGTTTAGGACAAAAATTCATAATTTGCAGGAAAACGGATGAATAGAATCTGAATATCTGCATAACATAAAGTGTACACTATTGACATAGTGTACACTTTTGCTATAATGGAGGAAAAGGAGATGATGGATATGTTAATGGAGCAGGCTACAGCTGTAAGGAAAGAATGGAGCGCTGTATGTGACAGTGTGATTCATGAAAAACCGAGGTTTATCAAGCGTACCAGGGATAAGATGTGGTTTTCCAGTCTGGAAACAATGACGCAGATACTGGAGGCTTATCATTTTACGGCAGTAAAATATATGGAAGAGGATGGCTCAGTTACATTATCGCTGAATGAGATTGACCTGGTGGAAAACGGTGCGGATGAACAGGAAGCCAGAATGAAGCTTGCAAAGTCCATATTAGATTATTCCCTTGAATATTATAATGAATATGAAACCTATTCCCACAGTCCAAACCGAAAACCGCATATTCCATATATTTTTAAAGCTTTGATTATTGATGACCTGGAAACAATAGGAGAAATGCTGCAATGCCAGGATGGAAAGAACTAAAGAGATTCTGTGACAGGGACGGGTGGGAATTATATAAAGATACGGACCATTATTTTTACCGGAAAAGGGATACTGACGGAAATCTGAGAATGACAAAAGTATCAAAGGGCTCCGGTGAAATTCATGCACATATGTGGAAAGAAATACTAAAGAAACAGCTGCAGGTAACACAGGAGTATTTTAACAGCAAAATATAACATGTCACATAGGAGGAACCGCAAATGTCATTCGTACATCTTCATACGCACACCGAGTACTCCCTTCTGGACGGCTCAAATAAAATAAAAGAATATGTTGCGCGGGTAAAGGAGCTGGGAATGGACAGCGCCGCCATTACCGACCATGGAAATATGTACGGTGTCATTGAATTTTACCAGACGGCAAAAAAGGCGGGAATCAATCCGGTCATCGGCTGTGAAATTTATGTGGCTCCCAATTCCAGGTTTGAACGGGAGACAAGCCACGGGGACGACCGTTATTACCACCTGATTCTGCTGGCGGAAAACAATACCGGTTATGCGAATCTGATGAAAATTGTTTCCATCGGGTTTACGGAAGGATATTATTATAAGCCGCGTGTGGATTTTGAAACACTGGAAAAATACCATGAGGGACTGATTGCATTATCGGCATGTCTTGCCGGGGAAGTGCCGCGGTATATTGTGCGCGGCTTTTATGAGGAAGCAAAAGAAGTTGCAAAAAAATATGCGGACTGTTTTGGAAAAGACCATTACTATCTCGAACTGCAGGACCACGGAATCGCTGACCAGAAGCTGGTAAACCAGCAGCTTGTGAGGATGAGCCGGGAGCTTGGCATTGAACTGGTGTGTACGAATGATATCCACTATACTTTTAAGGATGATACGGAGGCACATGATGTACTGCTTTGTATCCAGACCGGAAAAAAGGTTACGGATGAAAACCGTATGCGGTATGCCCAGGGGCAGTTTTATGTAAAGAGCGAGGAAGAAATGGCAGAGCTGTTTCCCTATGCAAAAGAGTCGCTTTCCAGTACGCAGAAGATTGCAGACAGATGCCATGTAACCATAGAATTCGGACAGTATAAAATTCCGAAATACAAAGTGCCGTCCGGGTATGAGTCTGCAAAAGCGTTTTTGGTGTCGCTCTGTGAACAGGGATTTAAGGAAAAATACACGGACAGGGCAGAGTACACAAAAGAACAGCTTGATGAAATCCACAAGGATATGGTTTATGAGCTGGATATCATTGAGGAAATGGGATTTATTGAATATATTCTGATTGTCTGGGATTATATTAACTGGGCAAAGACGCATGACTGCAGGGTGGGACCGGGACGCGGTTCCGGCGCGGGAAGCCGGGTGTGCTACTGTACCGGGATTACGGAAATTGACCCTGTAAAATACAACCTGCTGTTTGAGCGTTTTTTAAATCCGGAGCGCGTGTCCATGCCCGATATTGACGTGGATTTTGAGCCGGGAGAGCGGGGACGCGTCATAGATTATGTAAAGGAAAAATACGGGGAAGAATCCGTAACCATGATTACGACATTTGGAACCATGGCGGCGCGCGGCGTGATCAAGGCAGTTGGAAAAGCGCTGGATTTTCCGTATTCACAGATGGACCGCGTGGCAAAAATGATTCCGATGCGGCTGCCGGACGTCAAGGTGGTGACCATAGAAAAGGCGCTGGAAGCAAATCCGGAGTTCAGAAGCCTTTATGACGGGGACCCGGAAATGCGTAACCTGATTGATATGGCAAAGAGGCTGGAGGGACTGCCGAACCATACCTCTGTCCATGCCGCAGGCGTTGTGATTTATCCGGGTGTGGCAAGTGATTATGTGCCGCTGGGGATTGCCAGCGACGGCATGCCGACCGCGGAATACAATATGATCCAGCTGGAAGAACTGGGGCTACTTAAAATGGATTTTCTGGGGCTGCGCAATCTGACAGTAATTAAGGATGCGGTAAAAAATATCAGCCGTTCCAGGGGAACGGAAATAGATATTGACCAGATTGATTTCAATGACAGGGCGATGCTTGACTTTATCGGGACAGGAAAAACAGAAGGCGTGTTCCAGCTTGAGTCTGCCGGGATGCAGAATTTCATGAAAGAATTAAAACCGCAGAGCTTTGAGGATATTGTTGCCGGAATTTCCCTGTACCGTCCGGGACCGATGGATTTTATTCCTGCCTATATCAGGGGAAAAAATAATCCGGATACCATCACATATGTGACGCCGGAACTGGAGGAAATTTTAGAGCCGACCTACGGCTGTATCGTCTACCAGGAACAGGTGATGCAGATTGTACAGAAGCTTGCAGGCTATACCATGGGACAGGCGGACAATATCCGCCGTGCCATGAGCAAAAAAAAGCAGTATGTCATTGACGAGGAACGGCAGAGTTTTGTTTACGGGGATGAGGAAAGAAAGATCAAAGGCTGTGTGGCAAACGGTATTTCAGAAAAGGCGGCAAACGCCATTTATGACTCCATGGTGGATTTTGCCAAGTATGCCTTTAACAAATCCCATGCGGCTGCCTATGCGGTAGTCAGTGTCCAGACGGCGTGGCTCAAATACTATTACCCGCTGGAGTTTATGGCGGCATTAATGACGTCCGTCATTGATAACACCGGAAAAGCGGCGGAGTATCTGGTGCACTGCAGGGAGCTTGGAATTTCCGTGCTTCCTCCCGATATTAATGCCGGACAGGGGGAGTTTACCGCAAACGGCGAACATATTCATTACGGGCTTTATGCCATTAAGGCGCTTGGGCGTCCGGTGATTGACAGGATGATAGAGGAACGCGAACAAAGGGGTCCGTATACTTCTTTACAGGATTTTATCTCACGCACGGCGGACCGTGAAATCAACAAGCGGGCAATTGAAAACCTGATTAAGGCGGGGGCATGCGACTGCCTGGACGGAAACAGACACCAGATGTGCCTGGTATACAGTACGCTTGCCGATGACGTGCTGCGTGAAAAAAAGAGCGGGCTGGCGGGACAGATGAGCCTTTTTGACCTTGTTTCCGAGGAGGAAAAAAAGGAGTATACCATACAGTATCCGGATGTGCCTGAATTTTCAAAGGATGAAATGCTGGGCTATGAAAAAGAGGTGCTGGGCATTTATGTCAGCGGGCATCCGCTGGAGGATGACCTGGATAAAATCAAAAAAAATGTGAGCGCGCATGCAGCGGATTTTATCCGGGATGAGGAAAGCGGAAAGGTAAATGTGGAGGACCATGCAAAAGCCACAATCGGAGGAATGGTCGCCGGGAAAAATATAAAATTTACAAGAAACAACCAGACGATGGCGTTTCTTACCATTGAAGACCTGACCGGTTCCGTCGAGGTAATTGTATTCCCGAAGGATTATGAGCGTTACAGCAGGTATCTGGAGGAGGATGCAAAAGTATTTGTCACCGGAAGGGTGGATATCGGGGATGAGAGAAACGGCAAGCTGATCTGCGAGCGCATTGTTCCGTTTTCCGAAACCAGACGGGAGGTCTGGCTGCAGTTTCCGACCATGGAGGCGTATGTAAAAAAGGAGGAGGAGCTGTTTGATTTGCTCAGGGATTCTGACGGCGGGGATGAGGTAATTATCTTTCTTTCGGACTGCAGGCAGGTAAAAAGACTTGGAAAACATATGACCGTTTGTGCGGATACGGTTCTTCTGGCACAGCTTTTTTCATTTCTGGATGAAAAAAATGTAAAAGTAGTGGAAAAAAGCATTGAAAAGCTCGCACAATAAGTATAAAATAGAAAAGATTAAGGGACAGATTATCATAATAATTATATGGAGGAATTAACAATGGCTAAAGAGATAAACACAATTGGTGTTTTGACCAGTGGTGGGGACGCACCGGGAATGAATGCTGCAATCCGTGCAGTGGTTCGTCAGGCATTATCAAAAGGGAAAAAAGTAAAAGGAATTAAGAGGGGTTACGCCGGATTATTAAATGAAGAAATTGAAGACATGTATGCAAAGAGCGTATCAGAAACAATTTCCCGCGGCGGGACCATTTTACAGACGGCACGCTGTCTGGAGTTTATGACAGAGGAAGGCCAGAAGCAGGGAGCTGAAATCTGCAAAAAGCACGGCATTGATGCAATCGTGGTAATCGGAGGGGACGGTTCCTTCCAGGGCGCGCAGAAACTGGCAGCGCTTGGAATCAATACCATCGGCATTCCGGGCACGATTGATCTGGACATTGCGTGTACCGATTATACCGTGGGATTTGACACAGCCATCAATACCGCGATGGACGCCATTGATAAAATCAGGGATACCTCTACCTCCCACGAAAGATGCTCCATTATTGAGGTTATGGGACGCGGGGCAGGACATATCGCACTGTGGTGCGGACTTGCCAACGGGGCAGAGGAGGTTCTGCTTCCGGAAAAATACGACTATGATGAGCAGCGTCTGATTAACCAGGTCATGGGCGCAAGGCAGCAGGGAAAGCAGCATTATATTATTATTAATGCAGAGGGAATCGGACATTCCGAGAGCATGGCAAAGAGAATAGAAGAAGCAACCGGTATTGAAACCCGTGCAACGATTCTGGGGCACATGCAGCGCGGCGGCAGTCCAAGCTGTAAGGACCGTGTATATGCGACAACAATGGGAGCAATGGCAGTGGACCTGCTTTGTGAAGGCAAAAGCAACCGCGTCGTTGCACACTATGGCGGAAAATTCGTTGATTTTGATATTGATGAGGCACTTGCAATGCAAAAAGGCGTTGACGAGTACATGTTCCAGATTTCCAAGTCACTGGTTTAGTAGTTACACCGATGAAAATATGCGGGGCGCCGGGGGTTTCCGGACGCCCCTTTTTCATGGGGCGGATGATAAAGTATTAGGAGAATTCATGATTACAAGTACAGCGAACCGGCAGATGAAAAGGCTGCAGGGGTTAATGAAAAAAGCAAAGGAGCGGAAAAAGGAACGCGTCTTTGTGGCGGAAGGAATAAAAATGTTCCGGGAGGCGCCCGGGGAATGGGTGGAGAAGGTTTATGTGGCGGAAAGCTTTCTCGCTGAAGAAGAACACAGAAAAATGCTGGAGGGATACCAGTACGAAACGGTTCTGGATTTTGTGTTTCAGGCAGTTTCCGATACGCAGACCCCGCAGGGTATCCTGACTGTGTTACGCATGCCGGAATATACGCTTCCGCAGCTGCTTGCCGGAGACCGGACGCATATACTGGTTCTTGAGAGCATACAGGATCCGGGAAATCTTGGAACCATGTTCCGTGCGGGAGAAGGAGCCGGAATTTCCGGTATTATTATGAACCGCACCACAGTTGATCTGTTTAATCCCAAGACGATCCGTTCCACGATGGGAAGTATTTACCGGGTGCCTTATCTGGTTACCGACAGTCTTGCGGATACCGTGGAAGAATTAAAAAAATTCCAGGTAGGGGTGTATGCCGCATATTTACAATCTGCTAAAGAGTATGACAGTCTGGATTACACAAAAAGGACTGCTTTTTTAATAGGCAATGAGAGCAGCGGTTTAAGCAGCGCTGCAGTGGCGTTTGCGGACGCCTGTATCCAAATTCCGATGGAAGGTAAGGTGGAATCATTAAATGCAGCAGTATCCGCAGCAGTCCTGATGTATGAATGCAGCAGGCAGAGGAGAAGAAAGGATAAGCAGACAGTATGAGAATCTGGTTTAAAATCTGGAAGGATGCACATCTTCTGAAAGCAGAGACAGTGGAAGATGTTACGGATGACACAAGAACGCATAAAATATTCCATTCGCTGGAGGAAGCATGCCTGCGGTTCGACCTGGGAAAACCAATCTGGCTGGACGCGAATATTTCCGAGTTTCAGAGACATGCAAAAACCCGTTTTTCAGGGGATAATTTTGTGGAGGAAATTACATTTGATTATCTGGAAATGCAGGTAATTGAAGAGGATTAAAACAGGAAAACAGGAGTGTAAAAAACCGTAAAAATTATACAAAATTTTATGCACTTTTAACATATTATATGATATAATTAGGATAAAAGGACTAAGGGTATGGGTAGAAGAAAATAAAGAAGGAAGGGGTTCAATGGGGAAACAGGAAACAGTCATGGATGAGGCGCTGAAAGAAGATGTAGACAGCTGGGAAACACTTATGTTTTTATACAATTCCGCACTTAAGGAAGTGGGTACGAAGTTAGATATCCTGAATGATGAGTTCGTTCATATACATAAGTACAATCCAATCGAGTACATTAAAAAACGCATTAAGACGCCGGAGAGCATTGTTAAAAAGCTGAAAAGGGACGGGCATGAGAGCAGTATCGAAAACATGCTGGCATATGTAAACGACATTGCAGGAATCCGTATTGTCTGCTCATTTACATCGGATATTTACCGTATTGCGGGCATGATTGGAAACCAGAATGATCTGACGGTAGTTTCCATTAAGGATTATATTAAGCATCCGAAAGCGAGCGGCTATAAAAGTTTCCACATGCATGTGACAGTTCCGATTTTTCTTTCAGACCGTGTGATGGATGCAAAGGTCGAAATCCAGATCCGCACGATTGCAATGGATTTCTGGGCAAGCCTTGAGCACAAAATTTATTACAAGTTTGAAGGAAATGCGCCGGAGTATATCAGCAGGGATTTACAGGAGTGTGCAGAAATTGTTTCAAAACTGGATGTTAAAATGCTTCAGCTGAATGAAGCAATCCGCGCGGCAAAAGAAAAACAGGATGAAGCCTCATAAGAAGGAACAAAACACATAAAACGGCAGGACGAAAGGTTCTGCCGTTTTGTTATATTTTTTTTCCAGTTGTGCATACTATCTGTAAACATCATGATGCGGGACCTGCAGATGATGTGTTTATGATAATATTTTGAAATAAGGTGGAAAAGTATGCAGAAAAAAAGAAAAGATACGATTGGAATACGCAGATACAGAATGATGCTTCTGGTGCTTCTGCTGGCGGTAATTCTGATGTTTGCCTGCTATATCTTTGTTGCCGGACAGAAAAGCAGAAGGGTAAAAGATGCCACCCTGGTAAAAAAAGTAACCGGCAAAAAGGAGGTAGTGCGTGAAAGAAAAGCATGAAACCGTATATGTAAAGGCTGACAGAAACAGCGTCTGTACGAATCCCCAGATTAAGATTATGGACGTCATGTCAGTCCAGTGTGCAGATCCTGCCATTTGTGCCGGGATTAAAAATAAGACCCTCTACACCTTTAAAAAAGAAAATACTTCCAAGAAAAAACGGATAGAAGTATTTTCTATTCTGAATGTCATTGATTTAATTCTGGCTGACTATCCGGATGTGGAAGTGGTCAGCTACGGGGAACAGGATTTTGTCGTGGAATATGTCCAGATGCCGCTTTCGCCGAAATGGGTGGAGATATGCAAGGTGGTACTGCTTTGCGTAGTCATCTTTTTTGGTTCGGCATTTACCATTATGGCATTTAACAATGACGTGTCTGTCGGGGAGGTTTTTGACCGCTTTTACAGGCAGATTATGGGGGTGGATAAGCCCAATGTGACGGAGATTGAAATTTTCTACTGTCTGGGACTTGCGGTAGGAATTTTAGTATTTTTCAATCACGTGGGTAAAAAGAAAATCACCTCCGACCCTACGCCGATACAGGTGGAAATGCGTAAGTACGAACAGGACGTGGATACCACCTTTATCGAGAACGCCGGACGGAGGGGACATGAGCATGATGTGGACTAGTCATATTTTAATGTCGCTGCTTACGTTCGCCTGCGGAGTGGCGGTTTCAGCAGGAACATTTGCATTTATTCTGGTCATCGGCGTTGTGCCGCGGATGATAAAAAAGATGAATCTGGCGGACCGCGTGATATCCATTGAAAATGCCATTGTCCTGGGCGTGCTGACGGGGGCTGTGTTTTCTGTCATCGAGTGGGAGGCGCGTTTTCCTGTTGCATGGATTGCGCACCTGGTGCTTGCTGCATACGGAATGGTTGCAGGAATATTTGTCGGCTGTATTGCCGTTGCACTGGCGGAAATTTTAAATACGTTTCCGATTATGTTCCGGAGGATGTACATCAACCGCGGATTAAGCTACATCATGGTTGCCATGGCGCTTGGAAAAATGATTGGCTCGTTTTATTATTTTTTCTGCGGGTACGGGCTTCCGGAATACTGGTAAATATATGGAAAAAGCTTTACAGGGAAAGGCTCGTCTGATATAATGATTTTATAAGTAAAACAGTGTATGGAAGCGGGAGGGACGCATTATGCCGACGAATGAAAAAGAATATAATGGTTATCTGTTCGACCAGCTTTCGATACTGGAAGATATTGAAGAAGTTGCAGAAAAGGAAAATGCACAGGAAACACTGAAACTGATTAAAAAGAAACGCAGACAGATTGAGCGCAAGCTTTATCAGACTCCGCCCCTTGCCGGAGATACAAATGAATAAAAAACAAAACCAGATGTAAGGTCTTATGGATTTTACATCTGTTTTATTTACGATACCGAAAGGAGATTTTTATGTCAGACAACCAGGTACTTTCCGAAGTGGCAAAAGTCATAAAAGGAAAAAACGATATCATAGAAAAAATATTTGCCACCATTCTGGCAGGAGGGCATATCCTGCTGGAAGATATACCGGGTGTGGGAAAGACGACAGCCGCCATGGCGTTTGCCAAAACCCTGTCCATGGAATACAACCGTGTGCAGTTTACGCCGGACGTCCTGCCGGGGGATATTGTCGGATTTTCCATGTACAATGCAAAGACCGGGGATTTTGAGTACCGCAGGGGGGCTGCATTCTGTAACCTTTTTCTTGCCGATGAAATTAACAGGACATCCCCCAAAACACAGTCCGCCCTTCTTGAGGTCATGGAGGAAAAGCATGTAACCGTGGATTCTGTGACAAGGGAACTGCCGGTGCCTTTTACCGTGATTGCCACGCAGAACCCGATTGGTTCCTCCGGTACCCAGATGCTGCCGGAGTCGCAGCTTGACCGGTTTATGGTCCGGCTGTCCATGGGATATCCGTCCCATGATGCGGCTGTTGAGATATTAAAGGGACAGGAATTTGTTCCGTTAAACAGCGTCAGGCAGGTGATGACAAGGGAGGAGCTTGTTGCCATGCAGAATAAGGCAAATTCCCTGCCGGTGCATGATTCCATTTTTGATTATATCGTATCCCTTGTGGAGGCAACCAGAACCAGCGAGTATTTTTCCCTGGGGGCAAGTCCCCGCGGCGCCAATGCGCTTCTTCGGATGGCGCGGGCATCTGCTGTGTTAAAGGGGGCTGATTATGTTGTGCCGGAGGATGTGACGTATGTATTTTATGATGTACTGGGACACCGCGTCAAGCTGTCCACAAAGGCAAGGGCAAACAACATGAGTATTGAAACTGCTCTGGCGGAAGTGAAAAAAAGTGTCCGGCTGCCCCGGACATAAGGGGGCGTTATGAAACAGGTATTTAGTATTCTGCGGTATGCCGTTTTTTATCTGCTGAATCTGTTTATGCTTCTTTTTCTGCATTCCTATTTTAATTTTCTGCTGCTGATTGTACTGACGGTTCTGCCGTTTTTATCGGTCGGCTGCGCGTTTGCTGCGCTGTATTTTATTTCGGCGTCATTTGAAGGGACAAAGGAGCGCCTGGCATTTGGAGAGCCGTTTCTTCTTAAAATCGTGGTAAGAAACAACAGTGTGGTTCCGCTTCTCAATGTATGGTTAAACCTTGCAGTGGAAAATGCTTTTTTTGGAATCAGGGGAACACATACATTAAACATACCGGCGTTTGTGAAGCAGAATAATCCGGTAAAGTATGAACTGCTCAGCGAGTATCTCGGCGTGGTTTCCGTTGATGCAACAGAAATTACCGTGATGGACTGGCTGGGATTTGTACGGCTGCACAAAAAAATTTCATTACATAAAGAATATGTAATTGTGCCCGAAGAGCATATTTCTATGGAACCGGACGATACCGCAGTGGCTTATGGAATGACGGAGGCAGAGGAAAATCCAAAAGAAGGATACGATTTTTCGGAGGTAACGGATGTACGGGAATACCAGCCGGGAGACCGGCTGCAGAACATCCACTGGAAGCTTTCGGCAAAAAAGGATGAAATCATGGTAAAAGAACGGGAAAGCCTTTCCTCCAGCCGGATGATGGTACTGGTGGAGCTGGAGTCCGCCGGAGCCGTTTTAAATGATATTCTGATGGCGGCATACGGGATTGCCCATGATTTTCTGGAAGGACATACGTCCTTTACACTCAGCTACTGGAGCATAAAGGAACAGGAACTGAAAACCAGTACGGTTTCCAGCCATTATGAGCTGTGCGACTGGATGGAGCAGGTGTATTATGAACAGCCGTACAAAGAGGACGGGCTTGGCAGACAGATGATGCAGCAGCTGTTTCCCCAGATGCGTTTTCTGGCGGTAGGAAAAGCCGGGAGCATGCAGGGACAGACTGTATTTTCATATAAGCAGAGCGTTGAGGGAAGGATATGCGGGGATTAGGAAAAAAACAAAAGAATGAAGGGGAAAAGGTATATCTTTGTGAGGGACTGTCACTGGCGGCTCCGGTATCCATGCCAAAACTGAACAAATCGCTGGAAGTACTCACCAGGGGCGCCATAGAGGTGCTGATTGTTTTTGGTGCGGTCGGCGGTTTTATGTCCAGCATTCATATGGATTACCGGATGCCGTTTATTCTGCTGTCGTATATTCTGATGGCGGCATATTTCAGCAACCTGTTCCGTACCCGGAAAATCTGGCTGCGGGATATCGGGTATGTGGCTTACCTTGCTGTTTTTTTTGTATTTGTTGCAGCAATGCACCGGCATATTAACAGCGGGTTTTATGCACTGGTAAACGAGCTGATGAATATAATAAGTTCATACTACGGCGTCAGCGACATCCGGGTATTTCAGGAGATTATCAGTGAACGGACAGTGACGGTTCCGGTTGCAGCATTATTTATTGGAAATGTGGCAATCGTTATTTTAAATATTTTTCTGTCCTATTTTATGAGTGAGGCTGTGGCAGTTCTGATCTGTCTGCCTGTTTTTGTGGTTCCGCTTTTTTTCCGCCAGGAGCCGGGCATTATTTATGTTGTCTGCATGGCTGCGGGGCTCGCCGGGGTATTTGCGCTGAAAGGAAACAGACATTACCGGATTCCCAGGCACAGGGAGCAGTTTTTTATAAAACAAACGGACAAAAAGAAAGAAATCAGCTATGGAAGGTCCGGGAAATCGGCAGCGGAAATGACGCTTAGTTTTTTCCTGGTTTCCCTGCTTACTGTGTATGCAGTCAATGTGTTTTACCCCAGGTCGGATTATTCCTACGGCACGAGGACAAGTTCGCTTAAGGCGCAGGTGGAACGCCCGCTTGGAAATGTGCTTTTGTATGGTCTTTCCGCGCTTAGGAATATTCCGAATACAGGCGGTATGGCGGGAGGAAAGCTCGGAGGCGTATCCTCTGTTTTAAATGACAATAAGACGGACCTTGCAGTGACATTTGTCCCGCGTTCCACGGAACGGATTTACCTGCGTGCATTTGTCGGTGATATTTATGCAAGGGACCACTGGGAAAAGGATGCGGACGGGCTTTTGCCGAATACAGCCGAGCAGGCAGTGACTGTGCGCATGGATGTGAAAAATGTGGACGCCAGCAGACAGTATCTTTACCTTCCGCCGAATATGGTTCTGGGCGAGGAGGAACTGGAGAATTACAGGGAGGAGAATGGAATAAAAAAGGGCGATACCGGTATTTACCAGTATGCCCCGGACGGCTGGGCCACGGAAAAACCGGATAAGGAATCCTATCTCCAGATACCGGAGGAAAATAAAAAGGTGGTCGGCAGTTTCTGCAAAGAGGCGGGGCTTTACGGCACGGATACCGAAATTGTTGAGAGACTGGAAGCATATTTTGAGGAAGAATATTCTTACACCCTGCATCCGGGTGCAACACCGCTGGGAAGCGATTATGTCAACCATTTTCTGGAAAAGACAAAAAAAGGTCTCTGCGCCCATTTTGCTTCTTCCACAGTATTAATTCTGCGGCAGATGGGGATTCCGGCGCGTTATGTGGAAGGCTATGTGATAGATTACGCAAATGTGCTGGAAAGCGCCGTTGCGGCGGATGCTCAGGTTTTAGATTATGATGCGGAAGGTATGCAGAATGCGGGTGTGGTTTCCGTGGAGGTGCCTGATGGAAATGCCCATGGATGGGTGGAGGCATATCTGGACGGCAGATGGCAGATTGTGGATATCACGCCGCCGTCAGGGGATGAAGATGTGGATGCCAATGATTTCTGGGCGATGGCAGGACTTAGTCTGTTTGACATGGGCTCGCCTGACGGCGGGGAGGCAACGGGAGCCTTGAGCGACCAGGGACTTTCCCTGGCACTGGATACCGGGCTTGGAGTCCTGGGAATTTTTGCCGGAGCGGCAGGGATTGCGGTTTCCCTTTTTACAGGACGTTTTCTTTACCGTAAAGGAAAGCGGACGGCGGGCTGGCATGGGAAGGACGAGAGTGAAAACGTGATTGCGTATTATGCCTACCTGTGTAATGTCATGCGGCTGACAGACCAGGACTTTCCGGCGGCTGACAGCCATTACAGACAGCTGAAGGTAATGGCTCCGTCCATGGAAGATCACGAGCTTAGGCGGTATGCAGAAACGCTGGAAAGAATTTCCTACAGTTCCGCTGGCGGTAAAGAGGCACTTTTTGGATTACGGGACATATTAAAAGGGATTCTGAAACAGAATAAGAAGGCACTGGACTGGAAAAAGCGGTTTATGGTTTTCTGGAAGCTGTAACAGTCCGGAGGGGAGGAAACGGATGGTACCATCGATTGCAAGACAGAGTGTAATTATTAAGTGCAGCATGAAAAAATCTGTTCTTTTGGGAAACTACGAATTTTATTATGCGGCAGGTCTGTTTAAAAAACTTTTCGGGGCAGAGCTTCAGGCAGACATGCCGCCGCAGGAAATACTGGAACAGATTTTAAAGCAGGCGGACATTTCCCCGAAGGATGACAGGGAGGAATACCTGGTTTCCCTGTTAAAAAACTATGAACCGGAGGAGGAACTGGACGAAGAAATGCAAATGCTGTTTGCGTGGGGAGAGAAGGAAGATAAGATTTGGATGGTGTGATGCCCTGCGTGTGCGGCGCTGTCTGTTGGGATATTACAAGGCAGGGCATTACAATTGATAGTATTGTACCAGTTTCTGCAGGAATATGACAAGATTATTTCCAGAAAAATGCATATACTGTTTTTATCAGATATGAACCGGTGGTGACCGGAAAATAATCATGAACGAAAGTGGGAGGGTAAACACATGACACTATCAAAAATCGTATCCTTGAAGTACAACAAAACGATCGAAAAGTGCAGCAACGAGGAAGTCTACAGTGCACTTCTTGATATGTGCAAACTGATGTCAGAGGATAAGGTGAGCAATGACGGAAAGAAGAAACTGTATTATATTTCAGCAGAATTTTTAATTGGAAAACTTCTTTCCAACAACCTGATTAACCTGGGGGTATATGACAAGGTAAAATCAGAGCTTGAGGCATCCGGCAAGTCGCTGGCTGAGATCGAGGAAATCGAGATGGAGCCTTCCCTCGGAAACGGCGGACTGGGACGTCTTGCAGCATGCTTTGTGGATTCCATTGCAACGCTTGGATTAAACGGGGACGGCGTTGGATTAAATTACCATTACGGTCTGTTTAAGCAGGTATTTGAAAACAACAGCCAGAAGGAAACACCGAATCCATGGATTACCGAGCAGAGCTGGCTGACAAAGACTGATATCACTTATCCGGTTCAGTTCGGCGGATTTACGGTACAGTCCAGACTGTATGACATTGACGTCATCGGCTACAACAGCCGTACGACAAAGCTGCGTCTCTTCGACATTGAGTCTGTGGATGAGAGCATTGTCGGGGATACCATTGATTTTAATAAAGAGGAAATCGAAAAGAACCTGACACTGTTCCTGTATCCGGACGATTCTGACGACAAGGGAAGACTGCTTCGTGTATACCAGCAGTATTTCATGGTAAGCAATGCGGCAAGGCTTTTGATTGACGAGGCAGTGGAAAAGGGTTCCAACCTGCATGACCTGGCTGACTACGCGACAGTCCAGATTAACGATACCCATCCTTCCATGGTAATTCCGGAGTTAATCCGCCTGCTTCAGGAAAGAGGAATCCTGATTGACGAGGCGATTGAAATTGTTTCCAAAGTGTGCGCGTATACAAACCATACAATTCTTGCGGAAGCCCTTGAGAAATGGCCGATTCATTTCCTGGACAAGGCAGTTCCGCAGCTTATGCCGATTATCCGCGAGCTGGACAACCGGATCAGGGTTAAGGTAAGTGATGAGAGCACCTATATTATCAAGGACAATCTGGTACACATGGCGCACATGGATATCCACTACGGATACAGTGTCAACGGTGTTGCCTACCTGCATACAGAGATTCTTAAAAACAGCGAGTTAAACAACTTCTATAAGCTGTATCCGGAGAAGTTTAACAATAAGACAAATGGTATTACCTTCCGCCGCTGGTTAATGTCCTGCAACCCGCAGCTTTCCGCACTGATTGCCGAACTGATCGGCGAGGGCTGGAAGAAGGATGCAAACGAGCTTGAAAAGCTTGGAAATTATGTGAATGACGACTCTGTTCTTGATAAGCTTCTTGCAGTTAAGGCAGGCAAAAAAGCAGAGCTTAAGAATTACCTGCAGATGAAACAGGGAATGGACTTTGATGAGAATTCCATTTTTGATATTCAGGTAAAGAGACTGCATGAGTACAAGAGACAGCAGATGAATGCGCTGTATGTCATCCACAAATATTTCGAGATAAAGAGCGGAAAGAAGCCGCAGACTCCGATTACCGTATTCTTCGGGGCAAAGGCAGCGCCGGCTTATATCATTGCAAAGGATATCATTCACCTGATTCTCTGCTTACAGCAGATTATCAATAATGACCCGGAGGTAAACCAGTACCTGAAAGTATTTATGGTGGAAAACTACAACGTAACGCTTGCAGAAAAAATGATTCCGGCATGTGATATTTCCCAGCAGATTTCACTTGCTTCCAAGGAAGCATCCGGAACCGGAAACATGAAGTTTATGTTAAACGGTGCGGTTACACTGGGAACCATGGACGGAGCAAACGTGGAGATTGCAGAGCTTGTCGGCGATGATAATATCTTTACCTTTGGTGAGGATTCCCAGACCGTTATCGACCGTTATGAGCGCGGGGATTACAAATCAAAGGATTACTATGAGAGCAATGAGAACTTAAAGAAGGCTGTTGACTTTATTATCAGCGATACGGTAAAGAATGTTGGAAACCCGGAGAAACTGGAGCGTCTGTACAACGAGTTACTGAATAAAGACTGGTTTATGACCTTCCCGGATTTTGATGATTATGCCGCTACGAGGGAGAAGGCATACGAAGCCTACAATAACCGTAAGGAGTGGGCAAAGAAAATGCTGGTTAATATCAGCAAGGCAGGTTTCTTCTCATCTGACAGAACAATTGAGCAGTATAATAAAGAGGTATGGAAGCTGTAATATCCCGAAGGGATATTGCCTGCGCAAACTGCACCGCAAAGCGGTATCGGAATGCAGTTTGCTCCATGAACTGTAGTATCCCGAAGGAATATTGCAAAGGACACCGGCATCTGTCGGTGTCCTTTTTGTGCCTGCCGTACTTAAGTGTCCTGTGTTATGGTATTGTAAGAAAGATGTTATGTTCAAAGAGGAAAAACCATGCGGATAGCAGTTTGTGACGATGATGAAAAAGAGCTTTCCCGTTTTATGGAACTTATAAAAGAATACCAGTTGAGCCGCGGAATCACCCATGACTGCCGTTACTTTCGCAGCAGTACGGAATTTCTGTGTGATATCCGGGGAGGGGAATACGACCTTGTCCTGCTGGACGTGATTATGCCGGGGATAAACGGGGTGGAAGTGGCGCGGGAACTGCGGGAAGCGGACAAAAATGTGAAGTTGATTTTTGTTTCCTCCTCCCCCGAATTTGCCCTGGAAAGTTACAGCGTGGGGGCATATTATTATCTGCTCAAGCCTGCAGATGCAGATCCCCTTTTTTCACTGCTGGACAAAGCAGTGGGAGAGCTGCGTATGCAAAAAGAGCAGGAACTGGTATTAAAGGACCGGAAGGGAATTGTCAGGATTTCATTTTCTGAGCTGGAATATGTGGAAGTCATTAACAAGACCGTGTCCTTTCACCTGGCGGACGGTGAAGTCCGTGAGGTGGCGGTTACCCTGGCAGAAATTGAAGAAAAGCTTGCAAAAAGGCAGGAATTTATCAAAACCCACCGTTCCTACCTCATCAACTTAAATTACGTTCAGACGGTTGAAGCCAGCCGTGTCGTGACAAAATCCGGACAGAACATTCCGGTATCCAGACAGCGGCGGAACCGGGTGCAGGAAGTCTGTATGCGCTATCTGCTTGAGGCAGATGCAGCGGATATGCAGGAAGCAGAAGCTGTAAAAAAACAGGAGCGTCCCAGTGGTCCGTGGCGGATTCTGCTGGTGGATGATGACAGTGCCGACCGTGCATATTATACGGATATTTTAAAGAGCCGCGGCTGCATCGTGCAGTCCGTGGAAAGCGGAAGGGATGCGCTGAAGCTGGCGGCGGATAAACCGTATGACTGCATACTGCTGGATGTGATGATTCCCGGTGAGGACGGATTTGCGATTTGTGAAGACCTCCGGAAGTTTTCTGATATTCCGGTTATTTTTTTAAGCTGCATGACCGAACCGGATCAGCAGGTGAAGGGATTTTCCGCCGGGGGTATCGAATATATTACAAAGGATACGCCTGCGGAGCTTTTCTGGACAAAGGTAAAGACACGTATCCGGCTGTCAGCGGCCGACCGTACCCAGTTGTGCTTCGGACCGCTTCTTTTAGACCTGGCGGGACACAGGGCGCTGATGGACGGGAAAGATCTGTCCCTTACCCCTGCGGAGTTCGATATTCTCTGGCGGATTTCCGAGCAGGCGCCGCATGTTTTCAGCCTGGAAGAGATTTCAGGCATGGTCTTTGGCATGCCGTGGGACGGCGGACAGATGGTGCAGATGCATATGTCAAGGCTCAGGCGCAAACTGGAAAGGGCATGGGACATGCATCATTTTATTGAGTCCGTCTGGGGACAGGGATACCGCTTTGTTCCGCCGGAGTAATATTCACGGGTCAGGAATACGCACTGGCTGCGCATTCCGTGAGAACATCATTCAGGAAAGGGGAGGTGTGCATGAAACAGCAGAAAATCTGGTGGGAAACGCTGGCTGTGCTGGTGTTTTTTTTAGCAGTTCTTTTTTATGAGGATAATAAATACCAGACGCCGCCTCCGTATGGAAATTCCGGGTTCATAACTTTATGCGGGCAGGATCTGGAGCGGAAAACCCCGGTGTTTCTGATTGACGGCTGGCTGCTTTCGGACGGGCGCGTAACGGATCAGCCGACTTATATTGGTGAATTTTCCAGTCTCCAGCGGGGGGGATTTGTCTGTTTCACCCCATGGACAGGCACGTTACCGGCTGACGCTGCGTTATGACGGAATGCCCAAAACAGTATCCATTGACTTTCCCCGCCTGTCTTTTCGGTATGCCATTTCGCTGGACGGAAAGCAGCTTGCAGGCGGCAGCGGAAACGGACGGATTACATTTGTGCTGACAGCGGGAGACCATGTGCTGACGGTGGAGACGTCTTCAAAGGCGGGGTATTACAGCGGGATGTATTTTCCCCCTGCCATAAGTACAGAAAGTACGATTCAAAGAGTGGGCAGTATCCAGGGATTTGCGTATGCCCTGGCGTTTCTGCTGCCGCTGGCGCTTGCGGCGTTTACATTTTTTCTGTGGAAGACGGGAGGGCGGTTAAACCGCTGGTTTGGAATACTCTGCTGCTGTTATGCCCTTTATATGTTCCGGTATTTTGTGTTTCTTTTTGCCATGCCTGCTGCGGAATACTGGTTTGTGCTGCAGAACCTGGCGCTGTACGGCATGTGTTACAGTGTGGTAAAACTTACCATTCTGGCGTCATCTGACAGCAGCCGGTTCCTGTGGGTAAAGGGGATTCTTTTTGCAGTGCCTGTTGTCTGTCTGCTGCTGTCCGTGCTGATTCCGGTACTGCCGTGGGCCGTTTTTGTCCATGGCAGGCTGACGGATCTTTATTATATCGTAACCTTCTGCGCAGCTGTCTTTTTTGCGGCGCGCGGAATCAGACAAAAGAGCTGGGAAAGCCGCTATACGCTGGCGGGCTGCGCAGTGTTTGGAGTGGGACTGTCTGCCAACCTTTTGTGTTCCAACCGCTTTGAACCCATATGTTTTTTCTGGCAGTTTGAATACTGCGGTCTTTTTCTTGTCATTTTGTTTGCAGCCATGATGGTATCAAGAAACCGCAGGATCCTGCAGGAGAATGAAGTACTTACCAGACATCTGGAAGAAGAGGTAAAAAAGCGCACGAATGAGGTTACCCAGCTTTTAAACGAACGCAAGGCATTCTTTTCGGATATGGCACATGACTTAAAGGCACCGGTATTTGCCACCCAGTCGTTCATTGAGGCGATTCGTAAAAGCGGGGTGGGTGTGGATGCGGAGCTGCGCGGATACCTGGACCAGGCACAGGCCAGGCAGCGGGAGATGGCAAGACGTCTGCAGGGGCTTTCCACCATCAACGAGCTTGACAGAATCGAAGGGGAGCGTATCCGGATACCGGTAAAGGAACTGCTTTTGGAGATTTATGCTGCCCATCACGGGGAAGCGGAAGTGCAGTCCGTGTATTTTTCCGTGAAACCGCCAGAGGAGGATGTGTTTATTTTTGCACAGCAGGAAAAGCTTGACATTCTTTTTGAAAACCTGATTTTTAATGCACTCAGGGCAACGCCGGAGAATGGAAGTATTACGGTATCTGCAGAAACTGCGGACGGGAGAATCCACCTGACAGTTGAAGACAGCGGGTGCGGTATCCCCGAAGATGAGCTGCCCCATATATTCCAGAGGTTTTACGTGGGGGAAAATAACCGGGAAACCGGCACGGGACTGGGACTTTATATTGTGCATAATATTGTAACCGAGCTGGGAGGCACAATCAAAGTCCAGTCTGCCGTGGGTAATGGGACAAAATTTATTATGGAATTTCCGCAGGATGTTTGAATTTTACCTGCGGAAAAAAAGCCTGCGCAGTATATGCCGGATTTTTCCGGTGGTTTTTCCGGCAGCAGCAGTTTTTCCGGCGGCTGCGGTGATATAGATACCGGCGGTTACGCCGGCAGCCGCAGCGGCAGGAAGGAGCGGACTATTGCCGCGCTCAGGTTTTTTTGTGTGTCAGTGTCCACAGCAGCGGAACGGCTGCCGGAAGAAAACGTGCGGCTGCTATCATACGTCTGTTCCGGTGGAGTCTGCGGCAGCAGCCCGCTGTTTTCATTTCCCTGATTCCGGGATAAATCGGTCTGCGGTATGTCTGTATCATTCTGCGGTGAATCCTGCTGCTGGTTTTTATCATCCGCTGGCGCTGTCTGTGCCGGAGGATTCTGTGGAGGAACCTGCTGAACGCTGTTTTCATTCTGCACCGGCGGATTCTGCGGAGGAACAGACTGCCCGCTGTTTCCATTCTGTCCCGGCGGATTCTGCGGAGGAACAGACTGCCCGCTGTTTCCATTCTGTTCCGGCGGATTCTGTGGAGAAACAGACTGCCCGCTGTTTTCGTTCTCCTCCGGCGCAGCCGTGGAATCCTGTCCTGTAACATTTCCCGGCGTGTTTTCTTCCAAAGCAGAGGAATCCGGCTGTTCCTGTGAATTCTGCGGCAGATCCTGCCGCTGTCCGCCCGCCGTACTGTTACCGCTGCCGCAGGAACCGGCATTGTTATCATTTCCCCCGGAACCGGTAAGCTCTGGCAGTTCCAGGGGAAGGTCATAGCTGTCCGGCCAGGCAAGAATCATCTGCCGTCCGTTATATACGCCGCCCTCTACCGTAATGCCGATATAGAAAGGCTCCGGTTCTTTTCCTTCAGCCACTGCTGTCAGGTAAGAACGGTACGGTTCCTGTCCGTTTTTCAGAAGGTATGCATAGCCGCTGTTTTTGGTAGAGGGCTGGGCGTTGACCGCCTGAAGCAGCGCAAGGTCTTCAATTTCCTTCCATCCGCTGTCCCCTTCCATATATGTGTATGCATGGATGGCTGCGGCGCCGGTAGGCTTTAGAGCAAATGTCATGCTCAGTCCGTCCCTTTCTGCAGACAGTGCGCCTGTGGGATTTTCCCCTTCCGGAATGACTGTTAAGTCCAGCCTGATTTCATCAGTGGGTCTGTCAGGGCTGATCACGCTTATGCCAACTGGTTTGTCAAGTTCATAGATGCCAAGCGGGGTGGTAAGCTCTGTACCTGCGGGAACCGCAATTTCTTCGGCAGCATCCGCAATTGTGATGCTTTCACCGGCAGCCAGCCGCGGAAGTGCCAGGGGTTTCCATGTAACAGGACAGTCCACGGTGCCTTTCGTTAAACAATTCTGTCCTGCATGAAGCTGGATTTCAACCGGAATGGTATCCGGTAAAAACGCGGCGATTTCCTCTGCCGTGGCATTTTCATTTACGGTAAGATGGTATGAGCCATAGTAAAGAAACGGGCACGTTTTTAAGACTTCCATGTTCCACAAAAATTTAGCCGTGGGGGTAACGCCCTCGGGAAGCGGCTTGGGACTGCCGCGGTCAATGACGGCAGTTTCTGATTCATAAGTCATACCGTTTTTTCTGGTAATGCGCAGTTTCAGATAAAAACGATCCAGCGTTCCCTTAAGGTAACTGTTTAACGGCTCCTGGGTGGGATAGAGGCAGAGCTGGTTCTGCAGCATTTTCAGTTCGTCTGAATCTTTGGTGCCCAGCCGGCGTAAATCCCATTCTTCCCCGCTGACCTGCCAGGTCTGATTGTCCAGCGAGGACAGGGGCTGCACGCAGACGGTATCAGGGGGAAATTCCGTAAAAGTTCCTTTTAACAGGTATCCCTGGAACGAATATTCAATTTTTGCGGAAAATGCCGGCTCCTCCCAGGATTCCGGGAAAGAGGGTTCTTCCGCCATTGTGCTGCGTTCCGTTGTTTCCTCCGGCAGACCGTCAGCTTTTAGTGTAAAAGCCGGTATGCTGTATAAAATAAGAAACAGTGCGGCAGCTGCAGCAAGTTTCTTTGGTGGTTTCATATGTACATACTTCATGGATTATATGTTCCTTATATACTGTTTTAACTGATTATTATACTTTAATTTGACTATATTATTCAGGATATTATCTTTTTTCCTGCGACAAGTTTACTTATATTATAACCTCATTATGACCATCACACAACCTGAATTTTGTCTGAATCAGCAGCAAAAAATAAACGATATGTGTTTTCCGATTGAGTAAATATATGTGATGTGGTAAATTATAATAAAAGGAGCGGATAACGATGGGAAATATAAGAATAAGGAAAAACTGAAAATGTCTGTAAAAAGGAGGTGAATCAAATGCCTGCGAATGGTGAAATTGTAAAAGATGTATTTGATCAGTTTCAAAAAGTCCAGGCCCATATGAAAAATGCGAGAGAAGAAAATGCAGTCAAAACATATGAAGGACTGAAAAAGGATGAACCCCTTTATTCAAACATATGCTGAAAATAAATCTCCTTAAACGCTGCATAACTGTTTCTTGAAATCGGAACCAGCGCATCGCCAAACGTCGTAATTTCGGTTTTCGTGAACAGTCTGACACAGCTTAAATTTACAATATAGCTGCGGTGGCATCTGCAGAATCCGTTTTCCGGGGAAAATATTTCCGCACATCTGGAAAAAAGTTCCTGGACGGTGATCTTCGTTCCGTCCGACATATGAAAAAGGACCTGCTTGTTCTGCGCTTCAAGAAAATCCACGTCAGAAACCGGAATCGAAAGAAAGCCGTCTTTCGTCTGGGCGGCAAAGGTGTTTTTCCGCAGGTTCAGCGTTTTTTTAAAGTTATCCAGAACAGAGAACAGTTTCCCGGCATCCACAGGCTTAATCAGATAATGGAAAGCCTTCACCTCATACGAATCCACGGCAAATTCCCTGGAAGAAGTTAAAAAGACAATAGGTACCGTCTGGTCCGCATCACGTAACTCCCTTGCAGTATCCATCCCGTTTAACAGGGGCATAATCACGTCCAGTATGATTAAATCCATACATTCCCTCCGGTGCATGTCAATCAGGTCATCCCCGTTTGAAAACCGAAAAAGCGTAATACTGGTATTATTTTTTTCTGCCCACTGCTTTAACAGGCGGCAGGAGTTATAAAATATAAAAGACTTCTTAATCAAAATAAATACAAAAGAGCCACAGCATAGCATCTATGCGGTACTGGCGGAAAGGAGGGAATTGATTATGAGTCACGATTTAACAGCGTTATACGAGAGGCTGTGTTGTGATAAAGTAAAGTTGTAACAGGAGTGACTAATAAGATATAATCCAAC
>CAJUND010000042.1 GCA_910587655.1 uncultured Agathobacter sp.
TGATAGGGGTCTCCAAAACCTTTGGTGGGAGTTCGATTCTCTCATCCCCTGTTTATTATTAATTTATAATAGGATATATTATTTCAAACACATCATGAATGGTGTGTTTTTTTGGGAAATCAGGTGAAATTTTTGCAAACTTGCCAAATTTCTTCTCTATATGTTATTAATTTTCATACAAAATAAATAATTAATAGCCTGGAAAAATGAATTAACAATCAAAAAGCCAATAATATCTATAAACTATCAGGAATTTATCGTCAAACTGTCATTTTTTTTGGCTGGTTGATAAACTGACAGCTTTTGACAGATGAACAAAAAAGTGTCATAATCGCAAGAAATACCAGGGGGATGGTATACTTGTCTGCATGGTGCAGCCGTAATAAGAAAGAGGTGTTTATTATGTATGAAAAGGTAAAAGTTATTCGTTTGACCGATATGGAGGATGTTAAAAGTTTTGTTCAAGCGTCAGGAGACTGTGATTTTGAAATTGATGTGCGTTATAACCGTACACTGATTGACGCAAAGTCCCTGCTTGGAATGATAGCACTGGGAGTACAGAAAAATCTTGTTATTTGTTATAGCGGCTCGAATGAACACTTTGAGACTCTGATAAATAAGTACGCTGTTGTATAGGTAAGGGGAGCTGCTCCATATGTGGGCAGCTTTTTGAAATTTATGATACTGAAAGGATCAAAAATAAAAGAAGAAGATGTAAAGGTATCAGAACTTCATATATCAGTGCGTGATCTCGTGGAATTTATTTTTCGGGAAGGGGATATTGACAACCGTTCTGCCAGGCTTGCAAATTCAGCAATGCTGGAGGGGAGCCGGATTCACCGTAAAATCCAGAAGCAGCAGGGGGATTCTTATATGGCAGAGGTTCCGCTTAAGCTGCAGCTGGAAGAAGATGAATATATTCTTGTTGTGGAAGGCAGGGCAGACGGTATCTCCAGAGGTGTATTTGAAGGTCAGACCGAGAGTATATATTATATTGATGAAATTAAGGGAATGTACCGAAATCTTTCAACACTTGAGAAACCCGTTTTTGTTCATCAGGCACAGGCAATGTGCTATGCATATATTTATGCCCTGAAGAATAAACTGGAAAGGATTGGGGTGCAGATGACGTACTGTAATCTAGACACGGAAGATATCCGTTATTTTCAGGAAGTGTTTTGCTTTGAGGATTTGGCGGAGTGGTTTTTTCGTCTGATTACAGAATATAAAAAATGGGCTGCCTGGCAGATGGTATGGAAAAAAGTGCGTCAGGCCAGTATTAAAAAGCTTGAGTTTCCTTTTCCATACAGGGACGGTCAAAAGAAGCTGGTTATGGATGTTTACCGCAGCATACAAAGACAGAAAATACTGTTTCTGGAGGCGCCAACAGGCGTTGGGAAAACGGTATCTACAATTTTTCCGGCAGTGAAGGCTGTGGGAGAAGGAATTGCAGAACGTATTTTTTATCTGACAGCCAAGACAGTTACTGCTGGCGTTGCAAAGGATACCTTTCAGCTTCTGGGTGAGTACGGTTACCAGGCAAAGGTTATTCAGCTTACAGCAAAGGAAAAGCTCTGCCTGTGTGAGGAGATGGAGTGCAATCCCGTACACTGTCCTTATGCGAAAGGGCACTATGATCGCGTAAATGATGCGGTATTTGATCTTTTACAGAAGGCGGATGTGTTTACCAGGGAAGAGATTCTGGCGCAGGCACAGGAATACCAGGTATGTCCGTTTGAAATGAGTCTGGACGTGGCCACATGGGCAGACAATATTCTCTGCGATTATAATTACGTATTTGACCCTAATGTATATTTGAAGCGTTTTTTTCAGGAGGGGGTAAAGGGAAATTATATTTTTCTGGTGGATGAGGCACATAATCTTGTGGAACGCAGCAGGGAAATGTACAGTGCTTCCCTGTATAAAGAAGATGTGCTGGCGATGAAGCGGATTATGAAAAAACAGAACCGAAGCATTGAGAAAACGCTGGAGAAATGTAACCGCTGTCTCCTCGAGATGAAGCGTGAATGTGAGACATACCAGGTACTGGAAAGTGTTGGGACACTGACATTTTATTTACTGAGGCTTGCGTCCCAGATGGATGAGTTTCTGGAAGTACCCCGTGAATTTCCGGAAAAGGCAGAGGTTCTGGAGTTTTATTTTGCCCTGAGGAATTTTTTAAATATTTATGATCTTGTGGATGAGCATTATGTGATTTATTCCATGGTGGAGGAGGATGGACGTTTTCTGCTTAAGCTTTTTTGTGTGGACCCGTCCCAGAATCTGCAGAAATGTCTGGACAAGGCGAGGTCAACGATATTTTTTTCCGCCACACTGCTTCCCGTTACCTATTACAAGCGCCTGCTTTCCACCAAAGATGATAATTATGCGGTTTATGCAAAGAGTACATTTGATGAAAAGCAGCATCTGCTTGTTTTTGGAAGAGATGTGAGCACGGTATATACAAGGCGTAATCAAGGGGAATACAAAAAGATTGCAGAGTATATTGATACAGCGGTTCAGGGAAAGGAAGGAAATTATATGGCTTTTTTTCCTTCTTACAGGCTGATGCAGGATGTATATGAGGCTTTTCTGGAACTGGCGGAGACAAAGGGCAGAACGTTTTTATCGTGTATACAGCGCAGCCATATGGCAGAAGCGGAGCGGGAAGAGTTTCTTGCAGCATTTGAGGAGGAACGGGAAGGCACATTAGTAGCGTTTTGTGTGATGGGAGGGATTTTTGGTGAAGGCATCGACCTGAAAAATGATAAGCTGATTGGTGCTGTGATTGTTGGAACCGGACTTCCCCAGATCAGCAGCGAACGTGAAATACTGAAAAATTATTATGATGCAAGAGGGCTTTCCGGTTTTGATTATGCATTCCGTTATCCGGGGATGAATAAAGTGCTGCAGGCAGCGGGACGTGTGATACGGACCAGCGAGGACCATGGAATCATTCTTCTTCTGGATGACCGTTTCCAGCAGCCGGATTATACGGCTCTGTTTCCCCGTGAATGGAAAAGCCGTAAACTCTGTAATCCAGTCCAGCTAAAAAAAGAACTTGAGGTTTTCTGGTCAATGTAATGTTCCTGCAAAGCAGGGACATTACCAGTCGTTCTTTCAAAACAGTTCCAGAAACTCACGTGTACATTCCGCCGGAGGAACAGATGCATTGACGGAGATAACAAGCTGCCGTTTTGGAAGTTGTTCCTTCAGGTTTAGAATGAACAGCTCCGGTATTTCCTTTGTCAGGCAGAAGTCCGGAATAAAAGCGATTCCCAGACCGATTTTTGCCATGTCTATAAGAAGGTCGTTGCTGCTTAGTTCAACATCAGGTACAAGCTCAAGCTGATGCTGCAAAAAGAGGTTGTGAAGGAATTCGCTTGTGGTGCTGCGGCGGTCAAGCATCATGATTGGGTAGGAGCCAAGGTCTGTAAACGAGACTTCCTGCTGTCTTAAGTCAAAATAGGCAGGATTAGCGATAAAAACATCTGAAAAAGTTCTGACTGTTTTCTGGATACAGGATGGAGTCAGATGAGAATTTGGGGAGTTTGTTATAATCAGGTCCACTTTCCGCTGTTCAAGCAGGTCAACACACTGAACAGAAGTTGCATTGGTTACCTTAATCGGAATATTCGGGAAAAGATTATGAAATCTGCTCAGATACGGAAGCAGAAAATACCGGCAGATGGTATCGCTGGCACCGATATGAAGACTGCCAGGACCCAGGGTGCCGGAATCAAGGAGCTGGGCTTCCCCACGGGAAATAAGGTTCATTGCCGGTTCGATGTGTCTGTACAAAACTGCTCCGGCTGGTGTAAGCTGCACCTTTTTTGTACTCCGGATAAACAGTTTCTGTCCCAGCTTGTGTTCCAGGGTCTTGACGGACTGGCTGACGGCAGACTGTGAAATAAAAAGTTTCCGGCTTGCATCGGAAAATGACAGCGAACTTGCAACATAATAAAAAACCTTGTATAATTCATAATTAATATCCATACAAAATGCTCCATGAGTTATGATGAAAATAATAATATCATAAATGAAATGAAAGGAGAACCCATGAGATTAAAAAAAGGGATTTCAAAAACAATCTGTAGTTTTCTGGCGGTGATTATGCTGGTTGCAGGTACTGCATGGCCGGTAACAGTAGAGGCAGCAAGGCTTCCCTATTATATCAAAATTAACCGGCAGCAGAATGTTGTAACGATATACGGTTTGGACAGCAAAGGGGCGTATACGGTACCTGTAAAGGCAATGACCTGTTCCACGGGGGTAAATAATGCGACACCGGCCGGAACATTTACGATGTCAGGCAAATACCGCTGGCATGAGCTGATGGGGGAAGTATACGGGCAGTACTGCAGCCGGATTCATGGCGGCGTACTTTTCCATTCTGTTTTTTACAATGAGCCGTCAAATCCGGCTACACTCGCTTATAATTCCTACAACCGGCTTGGGACGCAGGCGTCGCACGGCTGTGTACGGCTGAACGTAGCGGATGCCAAATGGATTTATGATAACTGCCCGTCAGGAACCAGGGTTACAATATATGACAGCAGTAATCCGGGACCGCTTGGAAAACCGGACACGATAAAGATTGATACCTCCAGTCCGTACCGCGGCTGGGATCCAACGGACCCAAATCCGAATAATCCATGGCAGAAGATGAAGCCTACGTTTAAGGGACTGAAGAACAGAACCATTGAACGTTGTTCAAAAAAACCGGATCTGAAGAAGGGAGTAACAGCCACCGACTATAAGGGAACAAAACTTAAGTTTACAGTAAGCGGAAAGTGCAATACCAAAAAAGTTGGGAAATACATAATTACATATACTGCAAAAGATGCAAAGGGCAGTGTGACGAAAAAAACGATTACTATTACAGTGAAGGACACGAAAAAACCAACTGTGAAGGTGAAGAAGAAAACTTTAACCGTTAAAGGTGAACTTTCAGAAAAGAAACTGCTTGCAAAGCTCCGTGCAAATGTTGTAGCAAAGGACAGTGGTGAGAAGCTGGCAGCAAAATATATAACGGTTAATGACAGTAAGCTGCTTAACGCCATGAAAAACCATAAATACGGAACCTATAAAGTGACGGTTTATGCAAAGGATAAGGCAGGAAATAAGTCCAAAAAGGTGACATTTAAGGTGAAATATGTGGATCCGAATCCCAAAGAGCCGGATGAACCGGAAAATCCGGATGATCCAGAGAATCCGGAAAACCCGGAAAATCCGGATGACCCGCAGAATCCGGATGACCCGGTTATCCCAGAGTACCCGGACAATCCAAATGAGCCGGAGATGCCTGAGGAACCGGATAATCCCACAGAGCCGGATGTTCCGGTGAACGAGGATGTGTCTGTTGACTAAGGGAAAAGGAACCGGCTGTCTACCAGTCAATGTATGACCGGTATGAAGGTTACACTTACAAGTTTAGGCTTAATCTTTCTGAACTGGATAAAATAAAAGAATAGTAATAAGTGATTGATTAAGGGTGCAGGGTTAAATATGACAGCACCCTTTTTCTTATGCATAATGAAGTGTATCATGTGCCGTGATGCCGGCTTTATAAGACGCACTTATAAAGCGGGTAAGTGATATTAATTTTACTTATCGGTCATAAAGTGTTAGAATAAGCATAACGACAGTAAAGTAAATACAAGGAGGTTTTTCAATGGGCAATGTACGACGCGTTTATGTTGAGAAAAAACCTGATTTTGCAGTAAAGGCAAAAGAATTAAAGCATGAAATCAGGCATTATCTCGGCATTGAGGTAGAAGAGGTTCGTGTTCTGACAAGATATGATGTGGAGAACATATCGGAGGATACCTACCGGAAGGCACTGAAGACGGTTTTTTCAGAACCGCCGGTTGATTATATTTATGAAGAAGGGGATACAGAAGGAGGGATTCTTTCAGTTCCTGGTGTAAATGAAGGAAGTACGCATGTTTTTTCGGTTGAATTTCTTCCGGGGCAGTTTGACCAGAGGGCAGATTCTGCCGAGCAGTGTGTCAAACTGTTAAATGAGGACGAGGAACCGTTCATTCGCAGTGCTACAACTTATGTGATTTCCGGGGAGATTACTGAAAGTGAACTGAGTTCAATTAAAAAGTACTGCATTAATCCTGTGGATTCCAGAGAAACGGGAGAGGAGATGCCGGATACCCTGGTGCAGGAGTTTGAAGAGCCGGAGGACATTAAGTCATTTGAAGGGTTTACCGGTATGCCGGAACAGGAATTAAAATGTTTATATGATTCCCTGAATCTGGCAATGACTTTTAAGGACTTTTTACATATTCAGAATTATTTTAACAGCGAGGAGCACAGGAATCCGACCATGACGGAAATCCGTGTGCTGGATACCTACTGGAGTGACCACTGCCGTCATACCACATTTTCCACCGAGCTGAAAAACATTAAGTTTGACGAGGGGTATTATCAGGCTCCGATTAAAAAGACATATGAGGACTATCTTGCGACACATAAAAAGATGTATGAAGGACGCGGGGACAAGTTTGTGTGTCTGATGGACCTTGCACTGCTCGCCATGAAGCGGCTGAAAGCCGAGGGGAAGCTGGACGACCAGGAGGAATCGGATGAAATAAATGCCTGCTCCATTGTTGTGCCGGTGGAAGTGGATGGAAAGACCGAAGAGTGGCTGGTCAATTTTAAAAATGAAACGCATAACCATCCAACCGAGATTGAGCCGTTCGGCGGAGCAGCAACCTGTCTGGGCGGAGCAATCCGCGACCCGCTTTCCGGACGTACATATGTTTATCAGGCGATGCGTGTGACCGGTGCGGCAGACCCGACGGTTTCCGTGAAAGATACTATGGCAGGAAAGCTCCCGCAGAAGAAAATTGTGCGTGAAGCAGCCAGGGGATACAGCTCCTATGGGAACCAGATTGGATTGTCAACCGGATATGTAAAAGAGGTTTACCATCCGGATTATGTGGCAAAACGCATGGAAATCGGTGCGGTCATGGGGGCGGCGCCAAGACGCGCAGTGCAGAGACTGACATCCGACCCGGGAGATAAGATTATTCTTTTGGGAGGACGTACCGGACGTGACGGAATCGGCGGTGCGACGGGGTCTTCCAAGGCACATAATACAGAATCCACTTCTGTCTGCGGTGCAGAGGTACAAAAGGGAAATGCACCGACCGAGCGTAAGCTTCAGAGACTGTTCCGCAGGGAAGAGGTCAGCCATATAATAAAGAAGTGCAATGATTTTGGTGCGGGCGGCGTATCGGTTGCCATTGGAGAGCTGGCAGACGGACTCTGTATTAAACTGGACAGGGTTCCGAAAAAATACGCAGGACTGGACGGGACGGAAATCGCCATTTCAGAATCCCAGGAACGTATGGCAGTTGTCGTTGCGCCGCAGGATGTGGAACAGTTTCTTGCATATGCAAAAGAAGAGAACCTGGAAGCCGTGGAAGTAGCGGTTGTTACAGAAGAGCCGAGACTGGTTATGGAGTGGCGAGGACAGCAAATTGTTAATATTTCCCGTACGTTTCTCAATACGAACGGCGCTCACCAGGAAGCAGATGTTGAAGTGGAGATGCCGGACGAGAAAAACAGCTTTTTAAGGAAACTGGCACTGGAAAAAGTGACAGATGCACTGGCAGGGGGAGATATAAAGGCAGCGTGGCTTGCCACGCTTTCTGATCTGAACGTATGCTCGCAGAAAGGACTGGTGGAGATGTTTGACGGTTCCATTGGTGCAGGCAGTGTATTCATGCCGTTTGGCGGGCGTTACCAGCTGACAGAAACACAGAGTATGGTGGCGAAGCTTCCGGTTGCAGAAGGAACATGCGATACAGTTACCATGATGGCGTATGGATTCGATCCGTATTTGTCCTCATGGAGTCCATACCATGGAGCTGTGTATGCGGTCCTGGAATCTGTTTCACGTATTGTGGCGTCCGGCGGGGATTATAAGAAAATCCGTCTGACGTTCCAGGAATATTTCCGCAGAATGAGTGAGGAACCAAAACGCTGGAGCCAGCCATTTGCAGCACTTCTTGGTGCATTTGATGCACAGATTGGCTTTGGACTGCCGTCCATCGGAGGCAAAGATTCCATGTCCGGTACGTTTAATGAGATTGATGTACCGCCGACACTCGTATCCTTTGCCGTGGATGTTGCAAAAGAAAAGGATATCATTACGCCTGAACTGAAAAAAGCCGGAAATAAACTGGTACTTTTTGCAGCAGAAAAAAATGAATATGACCTGCCGGACTATGAGGCTGTCATGAAAATGTATGACACAGTACATGAACTGACTGGAAAAGGTGCGGTAGTATCTGCGTATGCGCTTGATGGCAAGGGGCTGGCGGCTGCAGTCAGCAGAATGGCGTTTGGAAACAGACTGGGCGTGACGATTGGCGGATTATCTGCGCAGGCACTGTTTGAACCGGGCTTCGGAAGTATTGTGGCGGAAGTCCCTGCATCATTTCTTCCTATTATAATGGAAGCTGGTGGAAAAATTATTGGCGAGGTAAATGATACAAAGCAGTTTGTTTATGGAAATACGGCTCTTTCCATGGATGAGGCACTGGAAGCGTGGACGAAAACCCTGGAGCCGGTATTTAAGACCAGGGCCACAGATAACAAAGAACTGGTAACTTCCGGTATTTACAGTGCAAAGGATATTTATATATGTAAGAACAGGGTTGCAAAGCCTGCAGTGTTCATTCCAGTATTTCCGGGTACAAACTGTGAGTACGACAGCGCGAAAGCATTTGAACGTGCCGGGGCAAAAACCATTGTAAAAGTATTTAAAAATCTTGATGCGGCGGATATCAGGGATTCCGTCAGGGAGTTTGAGGAAGCAATTGCACAGTCCCAGATGATTATGTTTCCGGGCGGATTTTCTGCCGGGGATGAGCCGGAGGGCTCTGCAAAGTTTTTTGCAACAGCATTCCGTAATGCCAAGCTGACGGAGGCTGTGAACCGTCTTCTGGACAGGGACGGACTGGTTCTTGGAATCTGTAACGGTTTTCAGGCGTTAATCAAGCTTGGACTTGTACCGTATGGAAACATCCGGATGCAGAAAGAAGATTCACCGACACTGACCTACAACACAATTGGCAGACATATCAGCAGAATGGTATATACAAAGGTCGTGTCTGACAAATCCCCATGGCTGGCAAAGGCCAAAACCGGTATGACATACTGCAACCCGGCATCCCATGGCGAGGGAAGGTTCGTTGCATCAAAGGAGTGGCTTGACAGACTGTTTGCGGAAGGACAGGTTGCCACCCAGTATGTAAATGAAGCCGGGGAGCCTACGATGGATGAGGAATGGAATGTGAACGGTTCCTATATGGCGATTGAAGGCATCACAAGTCCGGACGGAAGAGTATTCGGAAAAATGGCGCACAGCGAACGCAGGGGCGAAGCAGTGGCCATGAATATCTATGGGGAGCAGGACATGAAGCTGTTTGAAGCAGGCGTTGAGTATTTTTCATAAAGATCAGGTACTTAATGTTACGTTATTTAAGATGAGGCAGTTTATGCAGTTTCATAGGGAAGAACACCTGATATTTGCACCCTGAAACACTGTGTTTTGTGATTTTTTTAAGGACTTAAGAAAATTTTAAAGATTTTTTTTCAACAAAATGCGATTTTGGTGTTGCAAAGATACAACACTTGGTGTATAGTATGTTTCGTAGAGTAGTTAAGATAGTACTGCTAAAAGAAAAGTACGAGAAAAGGTTAGCAACTATTTGGACTATGGAAACTGAAGTTGAAAAGATAGACTTCAGACAAACCTTACAATTACAGGTACATACAGAAGCTAAGAACCATCGGGACTTTAGCTTGCTGATTTTGATGCTGGACATTCAACGTCGATTTCACTCTACGCGACGGCTGGTGGCTTGAAGCTTCGAATCATATATGATTGATGTATCTGTGGACAAAGCTGGTAATAAGCTTCGGCTTGAGGATACCGGCGGAGGCATCTGGGGGCAGCGTTGAGTTTGAAAAATCGTCCGCAGCGATTCTGAGAATGAAATGAAAGAACCTAAACGTGCAAGGTCAAACGAGTAGATTCAGACGGGAGCCTACCGAGAAGGAAAGAGAGGAAAAAACATGAAATCATTCAAAAAAGTGTTAGCAACAACGCTTGCAGCAGCAATGGTTATCACTGCAGTTCCTGTAAGTTCTGCAAATGCCGCTGCTCAGCCAAAGCTGAGTGCTACAAAGAAGACCTATTATGCAGGCAAGTCCTACAAGCTTAAGGTCACAACACCTTCTTCTTGGAAGAGTGTAAAAGTAACATCTACATCCAGCAAGAAGTCAGTTGCTACAGTAAAGACTTCTAAGAAGACAATTACTGTTAAGGCAGTTAAGGCTGGTAAGTCAACAGTTACGGTCAAGGTAACAGGAAAGAGCAAAAAGGGCAAGAAACTTTCCAAGACCTTAAAGTGTGCTGTAACCGTTAAGAATCCTAGCATTGCACTGAACCAGACAGAGTCAACACTTGCAATTGGCGAATCAGTAGCACTTAAGGCTACCGTAAAGCCGGCATCTGCAGGCACTGTTACTTATACAACAAGTGATGAAAAGATTGCAACCGTTGCAAATGACGGAACAGTTAAGGCTGTTGCAGAAGGTGAGGCTACAATTACTGCTTCTGCAAAATGCGGTACAAAGACTGTAAAGGCTACTGCAAAGGTTACAGTTAAGAAGACTGTATTCAAGAGTGTTACACAGACCAAGCTTACAGAGCTGGCAGCAGAAATCGCAGGTGATACAAAAGATCTTAAGACAACAGATTTCAGCATTGTGAATACAGCAACAAAGGTTGTTTATCCGGTTTCAAAGGTTTCTGTTGATTCCAAGGATGCAACAAAAGTTACACTGACACTTTTCAGTGAGCTGAAGGACGGACAGAACTACGATGTTACACTTAACGGTGTTACAAAGTCTTTCAAGGCTTCTGACGGACAGGTAGCATCTATCGCTGTTGACCCGGTTACTATTCCATATGCAACAGAAACAGAAATTAAGCTGGTTGCAAAGGATGCAAACGGTGTATCTGTTAAAGAGCTTACTTATGGAACAGCTGATGCAAGCTATGACTTCACAATCAATGCAAACGGAAACGGATATACAAACGGTTCCAAGTTATACCTGAACAAGGTTGGTGATACTGCTACAGCAGAGATTACCTACAAGTCCGGCAAGTATGACCAGAATGGTAAGCCGGAAGGAAATATCGGACCAAACAAGGTTACAATCACAGCCGCTGACCAGGCAGCCGTAAGTGCTTTCGATGTAAGACTTGATGTTGCTGGAAAGGCTTCCTTTGACAAGGCTAAGGATACAAAGAAGATTGCTGTAAATGAGCAGAAGACTGCATACTTCAAGATTTCTGATGCTAATGGCAAGGAAATTGCTGATACTGAATACAGCAAGTACTCAATTGAGACTTCTGATAAGACTGCACTGATGATTGCAGGCACAAGTATTGCTACAAAGAAGGTAGTTGTTAACGCATTAAAGACAGGTCCTGTTTATATCCTTGTAAAGGATAAGGACGGTAAGGTTGTAAACTCTGTTGCAATTGATGTTGTTGCAGAGAGAGCTGCTGCATCCCTTGATCTTGATAAATATGAAGTAACTGTTTCTAAAAACCTTGCTGGTGATGCAAAAACAGTTAAGGCAACAGTTAAGGATCAGTATGGTGATGATTTCGCACTGACATCTGACTTAAGCGTTGAGTGCCTTTCTGCTCCAGAGAGAGCTGCTAAAACTGCTTACACAGTTGCAAATCATAAAGAGATTACTTTTACCAACGCTGATGTAAAGGGAGATTATTTATACAAGATTTCTTACAAGAAAGACGGTAAAGAGGTTGTAGCAAAGACAGTTAAGGTTTCTGTTAAGCAGACTACAGCTGTTACAGCTACTTCATGGAGAGTCAATGTTGAGAATGATGGTGTAGACATCAAGGTCGATAATGACAATAAGACTACTAAGACAATTACAGTATCCATGATTGGTATGGCTGAAGGTATTGATCTTGCAAAAGAGACAGATACAACATTTACAGTAAAAGATGCCAATGGTAAAGTTCTTTACAATGATATTGCTGGCTCTGCCACAGTAACAGGAGCTGCATTTGCAGTATCTTCTGGAGCACTGACAGTTACTGCACTGAATGTAGCAGGTGGTACAGCTACAAAGAATCTTGCTGCAGGCACATATACTGTTACTGCTAAACATGCTAATGTGACTATGACTACAGCATTTACTGTAAAGGATACACAGGCTAAGCCTACTGTAGAAGTTAAGTCAAACACTGAGACAGGTGCTACTGTTGCTGATGTATTAAAGAAAGCTCTGATTGTACGCTATGGTGAGGATACTTACACAGCCCGTACAGATGCTGGTACTGTAAAGGCATTAACCGTTGTTACTGTAGAAGGTAAGCTGAATAATGGTACTGCAATTGCAGCTGGTACTTCAGTAAGTTCTGGACAGTACTTCACAGTATCCAAACTGGTTGTAACTATTGAAGTTGCAACTGACATCACAATGGATGTTGAGGTTTCTGTACCTGGTGTTATCAATGTAAAATAATTTTCTCTGGCATAACCATTTAAGGTTGCAAAGGAGATGAATCAGGAAGCGGCTTCCATTTGGAAGCCGCTTCTTTTTTATTTCAGCAATAAAAACCGGAAGTCTGTTTTCAGATTTCCGGTTTTTATATTCAGTCTATGTCCTGACCAGTTTTCAGTTTAATTACTTCTTCCAGGGTTAATCCCGAAATTTTTGCGATTTCCTCCAGGGTGTATTTTTCTGCTTCAAACATGCGGAATGCGGTTTTCTTTTTTGCATCCCTGTATGTCTGGTCCCTCATTTTTTCCATTGTTCTGCACATTGTTTCTATTCCCTCCGCTGTTTCTTTAAAATACCTGACACGTTTGGCAAGTGTGTCATAATACATATCGGCGGCATCCGTACATGATAAATCATGTATCAGTTTTCCTGCCGGCGAATCACTGCGAAATGAACCGTTTACATACAGTATGCGTGAACCGTCACCGAATACTTCGCCGGTTTCCGGACAGCAGCGTTCAATCCGGTAAAAAGGGAGTCCTTTCCCCATGATATCGTTTTCCATGAGAAAGACCAGCCATGTTTCCGGCAGGCTGTCCGGATTTTTGTCTTCTTTAAAAAGGCATGCGTCCATCATGCTGCTGTACTGTCTTGCGGTTTTTCTTCCGGGTTCACAGTCCGGGCAGTACAGCCTGGCGTACAGTTTTGCTTTTGCGCCGTCTTCTGCACGGATGTCCAGTCTTACCGGACGATGTACTGGGTCCCCGGAGGATACATGTATCTGGACATCCAGTACCCGTAATTCTGGTTTTTCCAGGATGACACGTAGTATCAGTTCCGCACATACGGTATCGCCGTAACAGCACGCGGCGAGAAAATCATCATCCAGCAGGCGAAATTCCATGAGCCGCTGCATATCTTTATTGCGTCTTAATTTTTCACGGCGTATGCCGTTTAGTCTTTGTCCGTTCTCGTCCAGGACAGGTTTATGCACTGGTGGTCTCCTTTCAGCAATATTACATCTTTTTATCCAATCAGAACATGGTTTCCCTCAAATGCAAATCCGTATTTCAGAATCCGTTCGCGGGAAATCCCTTTTTCCAGCAGTTTTGTGTCGTAATGTTTTTCCGATATCTGCCTGAGCGCTGTCTGTACGGTATCCTCCAGCGATTTTTCCTTTGCAGGATTGTGTACCTTGAATTCCATGATTATGGCGGGCAGGCTGTCATTTAACGGCTCCAAGATTACATCATAACGCCCGAATCCGCTTTCGCGGTTGGAATGGATAACGTAATTATTTTTCTGGTCAACAAGGAGTCCAAGCACAAAGCCGTGGTAAAAACGTTCAGGAGCGCTTTTTTTCGACGGACTTTTTCCCGTGTCAAAGCTGCTGAACGTGGCAAGTGCAACTTCGTTCATGTAATCATTCATTGATTCCGTGTCACCGGAAAGCATGGCACGGATAAATGCGCTGTAGACAGAGCCGGTTTTTTTGAACCATCCGGATACCATCCGGTCAAACATTACCATGACTTCCCTGTTTGTCAGCATCAGATGGTAATTCTGGTCTTTATCCACAGCATCCTCCGGGGCCCGGACCACTTTCAGATAGCCGCCTGCAAGCAGCAGGCTCCAGATGGCGGTGCAGTCCCAGTCAAGCTGGTCAAAGACAATCTGTTCGTCGATTTCCGTCACAAGTTTTCCGCCGGAAAGCAGGTCCTCCATAGCGGATTTGGTGTATCCGTCGCCCTCACGGACCAGTTTTGAAACCAGACTGTTGGAGCTGGTATTTGCCCAGTACGGGGCAATTTCGCCTTTGTCAAGAAAGTTTGTGATGGACCATGGGTTATAAATGTCCGGCTGCCTGCCAAACACAAATCCGTCATACCATTTCTTTACGTTCTCTTTTTTACCGGACAGCCCCTGTTCATCAAGGGCTGCAAAAACCTCCGGTTCGGTAAAACCAAAAGCTGTCGCATATTTTGCAGAGGTGGTGGTAATTACTTCGATGTTGTTCAGGTCAGAAAAGATGGACTCACTGCTTACCCTTGTGATTCCTGTCATCAGGCCGCGTTCAAGGTGGGGGTTGGTTTTGAATGTGGAGTTGAACATGCTTCTGGTAAAGGAAACCAGTTCCTGCCAGAAGCCGTTTACATATGCCTCCTGCAGCGGGGTGTCGTATTCATCCAGAATCATAATTATCTTTTTCCCGTAAAATCGTTCCAGATATTTCATCAGGTTACGCAGGGCTGTTGATGCAGCTGTATCCGGCATGTCCGGGCTGATGGACATGAATTTTTTTCTTTCATTTTCAGTCAGAAGATTTCCGTCCAGAAGAAAATTGTTTTCATCGTACAAGTCGCTGATACCTTCCTTAATACTGGTTACGGTTTCCCCAAAATTCGCAGACTTCATACCGGCAAAGCTCAGGAAAAGCACCGGCCATTTTCCCTGCTGGCTGCGCAGTTCCTTGTCATTCCAGATCTCCAGTCCTTCAAACAGGTCTGCCCGGTTTTCATAGCGGTTCGAAAAAAAACACTCAACCATGCTCATGTTCAGGGTTTTTCCGAACCGGCGCGGTCTTGTGATTAGAGTCACGTCATCTTTGGATTCCCACCATTCCTTTATAAAAGCTGTTTTATCTATATAAAAGCAGTTTTCTTCCCTGAGGGAGACAAAGTTTTGTTTTCCAATGCCTATTTTTTTCATGATTGTGCATCCTCCTGGAAACCACGTTTTTATGTTATGCTGTTATTATAGCATAATCTATGTTTATTGAAAGCCATACCGGGAATATATTTTAACATGGATGAATTATATCTGCGTTTTAGGCGTGAAGATTATTAAAGTTCAGGATGCGTGGTGTAAAAAGTAATTTTGTTACTTGCGCGTATCTTGTATGTATATTAATTGTTACTTGCCGCGTCTTAATTTTTACTTTTTCTTGTTTTGTGATATTGATTATATATGCTGTTTTTGGCTGTCCATGGGTTTTTTAATTGAGTTTTGGATTGACCATTTTCATATTGTATTTACGGTCAAGGTAACTGGGAAGAACAAGAAGGGAAAGAAGCTGTCCAAGACGCTGAAATGCGCCGTGACGGTGAAGACCCCTAAAATCACCGCCGCACCTGCACAGACCGTAAAGGTTGGCGCAACCGTAAGCGTAAAGCCTTCCGTAAAGCCTGCAAGCGCAAAGCTCAGCTACAAGAGTTCCGATGCGGCAGCTGCAGCCGTTGATGCAAACGGCGTTGTTACCGGTGTTGCTGCGGGAAAGGCAACGGTTACCGTTACTGCAAAGGTTGGAACAAAGACACTTACTGCCAAGACGGATGTGACTGTTGAGGCAAACGAAGTTGTACTGTCTGATGTGAAGCAGACAGCAGCAAATGCATTTACTGCATCATTCACCGGGGATATCGGCAAGCTTACAAAGGATGACATCACTGTTGAAAAAACAGACAAGACTGCAGCACTGGAAATAAAGGACCTTACAGTTGCGGCTGACGGAAAAACCGCAGCAGTTACCCTTAACAAAAACATGGAAAACGGTGTGAAATACAGCGTAACCATCAAGGGAGTAACAAAAGAAATTGATGCAAAAGTCGGCGATGTCACAAAGGTGGAAGTCCTCACAAAAACAGCACAGCAGGGCAAGGACACAAAGATTGACTTCAGACTCTGGGATGCAAACGGAATTGATGTGACACCTGCAAAGGAAATCGACAGCACATGCCAGATTACCGTAACCGGGGATTACCAGAGTGCTGAAAGGACACCTTCCAAGGCTGCCATCACAATGTCAAAGATTGGCGACAAGGCAGAAGTTGAGATTACCTATGACACAGGTGCAAAGGATTTTGTACCGTTAACCGGAAAGGGTACAATTGAATGTGTAAAGGCTGAGGCTACAGAAGGAACCGCTGCATTCAAGGTATCGAATGTTCTTAACGACAAGAGCAAGTGTGAAAAGTTTTACAAGGAAGATTCTGACAAAGAGGTATCCGTTGCTGAAGGCAAGGAAAAAACCGTATACTTCTGTGCAACCAATGCAGACAAGACAGAAGCAGTGAACTACGACAAGTACGAGGTGGAATCCGCCAATGAGAATGTTTTTTCTGTTTCCGCAGTGAAGGATAACGGAAAATACCTGGAGATCGTTGTAACCGGAAACAATGCCGGATCTGCTGCAATCAATGTCAGCGCATCCAAGTACGGCGCAGTGTCATCCTACCGGATTCCGGTAACAGTAACAAAGGATGAAGTTGCAACAAGGATGGAGGCATCCATTGACAGGACAGAAATGTCCAACTCACCGGATCCTGACTACAAGGCAACAATTACCGTTAAATTTTTTGATGCAGCAGGCAAAGAGGTAACAAAAGATACAGATTACTCTGTGGAAATCACCAATACCTCAGACAAACTGAGCCAGGATTCAGCTGACGGTGTTTCTATTGAGAACAAAAATGAATTTAAAATCGATACAACCAGCGTGCCAGGTAACGACTATAAACAGGTTAAACCAAAAAGATACCAGCTCAGGGTTACAGGACAGGATACCGTTGCTGACAAGACATTCGTAAAAGTACTCAGCGTAACTGTGAAGAAGCTGTCAGAGGATGCTTTTAATTCTTCCAAGGGTGCAGCAATGGTTTACAAGCTTGAGATGGCAAAGTCAAAAGTAAGTGAGGAAGCTGCTGTCAAGAATACTGCAGACGGTAAAAACAAGGTAAGGGTTTATGCTGAGTGCGGCAACCTGTTTGCAGGATATGTGGATCAGAACGGTGATATTGCAACAGATCTGATTTATGCAACCCCGGCAACACAGATCACCCAGGTAGGTGTGGCTGTCAGCTTTGGTAGCGAATACTATACGAACACTGGTGCAGGTGCTACCAGTTGTGACCTTGTTTATGACAATCTTGCCGCAACCAATACAAGGGCAGGTGCCAAAATGCTTATCAGTACAACTCCAGCTGACCGCTATGTGGAATACAGTGTAACCGGCGGTACCCTTAAAGATGAAATTAAACTCCCTTCCGTTACATCAGGCGGCGCTATTGATCCTATCAGTCTGACAGGCTGCACGTATGGTGACAGTACACCTGTTGGAACTGGTTACATTGCAATGAAGAACGGCAAGGAAACTGATTTCCAGACACTGGCAAAGACCGGAAGATGGAATGTGGAACTGATTTACAATGACAACGGCGGCAAGGAGGTTGTCAAGTCCAACACCTTTACCGTGGAAGGACTCGGGTTCACACCAAAGGTGACAGCAGGTGACAGGGATGTCAGTGCACTGAGCTTTGATGAAATCAACAAGGCACTTTCCACCAACGTTGACATGAACAATGACAACGGAAGCAGCATTTCCATTGTCGGTCTGATTTACACTGACAAGGACAGTAAAAAAATGGTATGCGCACATGCAGGAGATTCTGTTGCAGCAACCAATACTGACGGTACAAAGACATTTATCAAATATGCAGTCGTAGTGGATAACGTGGATGGTGGTACAACCCCAATTTACTACTGCGTACCGCTCAACGTAACATTTACATTAAAATAAAAGGAACCCATTCGTTCGTTACGGAAAATGCAGGGCATGTCCCTGCATTTTTCATTTCCGTAAACACAGAATCTTCCGGCCGTTAACGGTAACCGAAAATTTACGGCGCGGGCATAATTTTCCGGTACGGCTTCCAATCATGGATTATTGTGCTATAATAACATCATAAACGCGGAACCGGACAGGAGGAAACCCATTCATGAAAAAAGTAGGCATCGGAAAACAGGACTTTGCATCCCTTCGGGAGGAAAAATGTTTTTATATTGACAAAACATCATTCATAAAGGACTGGTGGAACTCAAAGGATGACGTGACACTGATCACAAGACCCCGCCGTTTCGGGAAAACCTTAAACATGAGCATGGTGGAGTGCTTCTTTTCAGACCGTTACAAAAACCGCGGGGACCTGTTTGAAGGGCTGGAAATCTGGGAAGACCCGGAATTCCGTGCACATCAGGGGAAATGGCCGGTACTGTTTTTAAGCTTTGCCTCTGTCAAAAACAGTTCGTATGAGCAGGCCAGGAAAAAAATCTGCTCACTGATCAAAAAACTGTACAGACAGAATGACTTTCTGCTGGAAGGCAATACACTCAGCGAGGACGAAAAACAGGATTTTGCCGGGGTGACGGCTGGCATGGACGAGGCGACAGCCGCGGATTCGCTCCATAACCTCTGTCTGTATCTGAGCAGGTACCATGGCAGGAAGGTCATCATCCTCCTCGACGAGTACGATACCCCATTGCAGGAAGCGTACGTGAACGGCTACTGGCAGGAGCTTGTTTCTTTTACCAGGGGACTGTTCAACTCCACCTTCAAGACAAACCCGTACCTGGAACGCGGGCTGATGACGGGAATCACGAGGGTAAGCAAAAAATCCATCTTTTCCGACCTGAACAACCTGAAAGTGGTAACGACAGGCAGCAGCAGTTATGAGGCTGCCTTCGGCTTCACGGAAGGGGAGGTGTCTGCCGCCCTGGATGAGCAGGGAATGTCCGGTGAAAAGGAAAATGTAAGGAAATGGTATGACGGGTTTTCGTTCGGCGGACATGCAGGCATCTACAACCCGTGGTCCATCACGAATTTCCTCGATACCGGAAAACTGGAACCGTACTGGGCAAACTCAAGTTCCAATGCCCTTGTTTCCCGTCTGCTCCAAAAAGGCCCTGCCAGTGTCAAGAAAAACATGGAAACCCTGCTGTCGGGCGGTACCGTCCGGATTATGGACATTGACGAGCAGATTGTCTTTGACCAGCTGTACACGGTTCCAAATGCCGTGTACAGCCTGCTGCTTGCGGGGGGATACCTGAAAGTGACAGACACCGACATGGGGAATCCGAGCGGTCATTACCACCACGACCTCAGGCTTACAAACTTCGAGGTTTCCGTGATGTTTGACAACATGGTCCGCAGCTGGTTTGCGGCGGCAGATGATGACTACGGGGAATTCGTCCGTGCCATGCTCATGGGGGACCCTGAGGCAATGAACCACTACATGAACGAGGTGGCGCTCGCGACATTCAGCAGTTTTGACACGGGAAAAAGCCCGTCCCAAAAAAGTGCGCCGGAACGTTTCTACCATGGCTTTGTGCTGGGGCTGTGGTGTTAGTATATAAGTGTGGACAGGAAAAGTTGTAGTGGTCAAGCATTTTTGTAACACTTAGGACTAATAAAATCCGTTTTTAT
>CAJUND010000043.1 GCA_910587655.1 uncultured Agathobacter sp.
TGCAGATTATTTTGATTTATCTGGAAACAAATAAAGAAATAAATAGCGCTGCTGCAGCAAAATTGCTGAAAGTTGAGATAAAGACTGCAAGTCGTTTGTTGTTGAAAGCTGAAAAGCTGAATATCCTAAAAGGCACAGGAAAAACAAAAAATAAGGTATATTTTAGGGAATCATGCAAATGAAAGTCAGAGGAATTCTAGTAATTGCAGGTACAGTGCATTCACAGTTGTATCAAAGGATATATTTTTATGTTTGTTACTCGCGGTAATGATCCTTTCATTTGAGCAACATTTTACGAAATGAACGTGTCCGAAATGTAAGAAATATCAGCATTTGTGAATTGTTGATGAAATCTTCGGGAAGTGTTAGAATGGTTACAGATTTTAAACAATATGATATGGCAGTTCAGTGCAGAGTAATTTGATAAATCTGCAAAAGGCGCCATAGCACAGATAAGAGAGAAAAAATACGTGAAGAGTGAAGTGACGGACAGAAGGGAACTTCGGCTATGGCATATGCAATTTCAGAAATAATAATATTAGTACTGCTGACAATACCGGGACTGTTCCATAGTAAGGCACCAGTAATTCTTATTATGTCGGCAGCTGCGCTTATGATACTTACCGCATACCAGTCAGTAAATGAGGAAAATAACAAAATAATCATAATATCTGATTTTATGTTAAGATCAGCATTTGCTGTCCTGTCGGGAAACTTTTCAGGATATCTGGTATTCTTTTTCCTGAAAGATGTAAAAGTACATATACGTGCATGTTCAGGTACACTGATGTTCATCATTGTGCAGCTGGCAGTCTGTAAAAATATGTCTGCGGCCATGTGTATATTATACACAATTTTTCTGCTTCTCTCTTTTTCCGTTCTGTGGGTGCTGTATCGCATACTTAATCTGGCTGAAAAAAGAAAGATAAAGGAAAATAACAGAATAACTGCTGCCAATATCAGTGAACTGCATGAAAAGCGGCTGAATGAACAGCTGGTAATGCAGAAATCCCTGGACGAAAGAAATGCAAGGCTGCTGGAAAGGGAAAATATCAGCAGAAATATTCATAACAGCGTAGGTCATTCCATAACAGCTGCCATTATGACACTGGATGCAGCAGACCTGCTTTATGATGTGAAGCCGGATGAGGCCAGAAGGAAGATGAACGATGCAAATAACCGGATACGGGACAGCCTGGAGTCTGTAAGAAGGGCAGTCCGGGCACTGGATGATGACAACAAAGAACTTACTGCAGGGGAGTTAAAATCAGAATTGGATCTGATTATCGCTCAGTTTGTCATGGATACCGGCACAGAGGTTTATCAGGATTACAGTGAAATTACCGATGATTTACGGATGGAACATGACCATGCCCTGTTTCTTACGGGAGTATTAAAGGAGCTGCTGACAAATGGCATAAAGCACGGCCATGCAAACGAGTTTACAGTGATTCTTTCAGGAGACCATGCACATGTAAAACTTTGTGTGTCGGACAATGGATGCAGTGATTTTTGCCCTGAAAACTGTAAGCAGAGAATTGAAAAGGGGTTTGGCATAAAAAAGATAATTTCCTATGCCAAAAAATACGGCGGGAAAACAGCATTTGAAAATGAAAACGGATTCCGGTCAATGGTGGAATTACCAGTGGGATTTGGAGGAAAAACATAAATGGGCGGATATAAAGTTCTGCTGGTGGATGATGAAAAACTTCTGCTGGACAGCCTTGAGATTATACTGTCACTGAATCATATGGAGATAACCGGAAAAGCAAATGACGGCAGGGAAGCTCTGCAGATATTAGAAGAAAAGGCTGCGGACTGTGATATCGCACTTGTAGACCTTAATATGAAAGGAATGGGCGGAACAGAACTGATTAAAATCATGAAGCAAAGATTTTCAGATATCAAAATTCTGGTTCTTACCACCTTTTATGATGATAAATATATTACAGAGGCAATCGCAGGCGGAGCGGACGGGTATCTTTTAAAGGACAGCGGAAAAGATACGATTCTGGGCGCCATTACACAGATTCTGAGCGGTATTACAGTACTGGACCAGAAAGTCATGGCACGTCTGACAGAGCTTATGGCAGGAAATTTTGAAAGAACGGATAAGGGCAGACCCAATGGTGAACAGGGAAATGTTTCCGGTGATATTTCGATGGAACTGACAGGAAGGGAAAAGGAAATTTGCTCCCTGATGGCAGATGGGCTGACAAATAAACAGATTGCGGACAGACTGTACATATCAGAGGGTACAGTTAAAAACTATATTTCCAGTATTTATGATAAGACGGGGATTCATGACAGGGTGAAACTGATTGTGGAACTGAAGAGATGATTGGAGCAAAGCATATGAAAGCTTGCTTCGCGAAATGCTTTGCATTACATAATTGACTGCGGTCATATAAAAATATGACTGCGGTCACTTTTTTATAGGGCAAATTGATGTTAGTATATTACAAGTACGGGAGCAAAGCATATGAAAGTTCGCTGCGCGAAATGCTTTGCGCAGGCAATATCCCTGCTTTGCAGGAATATTACATATAAAGGAGGACATGAATGAAAAGCAGGCTTTCCGCATTAAAATTTGTGCGAAACAATAAAAAACAGGTATGGGTGATGATTATCGCACTGTCGCTGACGTTTATGACCATGTACGTGATTAATTTCTTGTTTCTGACGACCCAGGAGAGCTTTCAGGCGCTGTTTCTGGAACAGCCGAAAAAGGTTGCTTATGTGGAGCTGAGTAATAAAACAATGGGAGTGGACAGTACTACCTTTTCCTCTGAAGAAGAGCTGTACCAGGAAACTGATAAGGCGAGAAATGGAATCATGGAAAAACTGAAAGCACATGAGGGAATCAGCGATGTCATATATACACAGTGTCTGTATGCAAATTACCAGGGAATCGTCGGCGGCGTCGGCTATGACTTTCCGCTCTTAGAAGAGAACAGGATTTCCGGTTTTTTAAAGCATATGAATGCAGAGCTTACCGAAGGCAGAATGCCGGAAGGTCCCGGTGAAATTCTTGTGGACCAGAAAGTCCTCCATAATAAGAAAATGGAAATTGGAGGATATTTTAATGAATCCACTTATGGAGAGGTGTTTCAGGTGGTGGGAGTGCTTGATTCAGATTACCTTACCTGTGTGGGAACTCCCAGGGGATACACTAATTCCGGCTGGTATATGGTGATATTATGTGAAGAAGAACATGCAGAAATGGCAAAAGTGTTTCATGATATCGGGATTGAACTGACAGAATATGATACCGTTTATGACCGCGCAGACTGGGCGGATATGTATAAAGAACTGGTAACAGACCAGCTGGATGCGGCGCTTCTTGCTATTTTGACTGTAGTAATCATCTTTCTGGCAATATCCATTCTTGTTGCCTATGTTTCCTTTATGAGGAGCAGGGTAAATGAATACTGCCTTTATTCATCAATTGGATTTGCAAGAAAAGATATCTATGAAATGATGATGCGGGAAATCGGAATTATTTTCGGGCTCAGTATCGTGATCGGGGCAGCGGTTACGGTGGTGATAATGGTTCTTTTAGGACATTTTATGTTAGACAGTCTGGGACTTGTTTATCACTATTTTTACCCGGAGCATCTGCTTCGGATTCTTACAGCATTTCTTGCAATTGTGGGATTTCTGCAGGTACCGGTCATCGTAACCATAAATAATATTAAGACAATCGACATGATTGAGGAATAGGAGAACGACGATGTTTGAAATAAAAAACGTAAGTATGATTTATGATATGAACTCGGATGATAAGATGTATGCCCTGAATGGTTTTGACCTGACCCTTCCGGACTCCGGACTTGTTGGAATTATCGGACCTTCCGGAAGCGGGAAAAGTACGCTGATGTATGTCATGTCCACACTGAAAACACCTACCGAGGGAAGCATCGTTTACAACGGGCAGGAGCTTACGGAACTGTCAAATAAACAGAGGGAACATGTGAGAAGGAATGAATTTGGATTTGTATTTCAGAAGCATTATCTCATTCCGTATATGACCGCAGTGGATAATGTGGTGGTTGCTGCAACAAGTGAAAAAAACGAGGCAGAAACAGAGGCAGAAAAATATCTGAAGGCACTGGGATTAAAGGAAAGGGAATTTGGAAAGCGTCCGTCTAAGCTTTCCGGCGGGCAGTGCCAGCGGGTTGCCATTGCAAGGGCAATGATTAATAATCCCAAGGTGGTTTTTGCAGATGAGCCGACTGCCTCCCTGGATCATGAAAATGCGTTTAACGTCATGAAAATCCTGAAAAAATATTCAGAAAAAAGACTGGTAATTGTAGTAACCCACGACAGGTCCATTCTGTCAGATGTGGATATGCTGGTTGAGATGTGGGACGGAAAATTAAGCAGTATGGAGATAAGCAGATGAAAAAAATAAATCCATTTTCAGCAGTTTATTATATAAAGGAAAACAGGGGCAGGGTGTTTCTCTGTATCTTTATGATGGTACTTGCCACCCTTATGTTTTTAGCGGGCAACTATATTCATTCGGAACTTTATTCTTTTGAAAAGGAGTTTGAATATTCGGATAAAATTGTTGTGGCCGGGATACAGAGCACCGATGAAGAATATAAGGATTTTGCCGCATTCAGGGAAGCTGTTAAAGAGGATGAAAAACTTGAATTTGTTGATGTAACCGCCTATGGATTTTCCGGTATGCAGCATGGGACTGTGCTTGGTCTTGAAATGGGCGGCTGGTCGTATGTATTTAATTCCGCAGATGACATGAAAAAGGTTTTTAAACATCTGGGCATAAAAGGGGATTTTTCAAAATGTAAGCACAGGAGCATGGTCATTAGTCAGGATTTTGCAGATAATAAAGGCATCAGGCTTGGCGATAAGCTTGACCACAGCTTTGATTCCAGCCTTGACGGGGAATTTACGGTAGATGCGATTATTGATGACGGAAGTTTTTGCACGTTTTTTGTTTTTGAAAATGACGACATAGGACGGCTTTATATATACAGTGACACAATGGAACAGGAAGAGCTGTACAGCTATGTAAAAAATCTTGCAGGGGACAGGAAGGTTCAGATTTCTGGATCGGAGAGAAGCAGTGTGCTGCCGCAGTTTTATGTGTTTTATGTTCTGTTTTATGCGGTGGATATACTGATTGCAGTCGTACTTGCGGTTACCGTAAATTCAGTGGTTACCGGCCAGTATTTAAAAAGAACCTGCGAATTCGGTATTTACAGGGCGCTTGGCAGAAGCAGAAGGGAAGTAAGGAGGAAAGTGGCATCAGAAATAATTTTAATGAATATTACTGCCTGCATTACCGGGGGAGCAGCGATTTTTCTGTTCACATATATGATAAACGAACTTGTTTATATGAAAAAAGGTATGCATCTTCTGTATTTCTCCGGAACCGGATTGACCGGATTTATCCTGTGTGATATTCTGATTGTAGTTCCATTAATCTGGTCCAAGGGAAGAGCCATGGGGAAAGCGGATGTGACAGAATTTTAAACGGAGGATGTTATGAAATCAGTGACTGACTGGTTGAAAAATAATATAGTGGCAATCCTTTTGGTATTGTGTTTTATCCCGGTTTATGTTGTTTCGCAAATAACCGGGACCGTATTTGAACACTGGGGTTCCACAAGTATGGAGTATCTTAATGCGGAATACTGGCAGAAATACCGTGTTCTGCTTTCATAAGTTATTCGGAACCTGTTTACGGAGGCGGTTCGTCAGGAGGTATATTTGCACTAATCGCTGTTTTTGCCGTGTGCTATTTAAGATTTCCGCAAAATTTTAACCTTAAATGGACCAGAGCGGATGTCATAATTGTAATTGCATTTTTTATTTTTGCGAATAACAACATGGGCTCTTTTCTAACGCATGTTTTTGGTTTTTCTGCTGGGATTATTGTAAGCTTTTTTATGGTATTAGCCGGATTTATTGGCGAAAGGAAACTGCAATAACCACCTTATTCATTATTTTCCCGCATGGCAATATCATTCAATACCTTGTCCTGATGTGCTTCAATGGCTACTAAGATTAGCAAAGCAGCAAATACGATTCCTGACAAAAACCAAAAAATTACAGACAGCCAGTGCCACTTTGCCATCCAGAATATAATTCCAATTACAAATAATGCTCCAATTTCGGAAAAATATAATGCAAATGTGGTTAAAGTGGGCATATCAAAACTAAGCAAAGGGAGGAAGAACGTGGAAGTAAAATTATTAAGGGCAAATATTGACAATGCGGAAGAAATACACGATATGCAGGAGGAAGCTTTCAGGGAACTGTTAGAGAAGTATCAGGATTTTGACACAAATCCCGGAAATGAAAATGTGGAAAAAGTAGAAGCACGTTTGAAACAGAATTTTACATTTTACTATTTTATCTGCAGCGGACAGCAAAAAGTCGGGGCTGTTCGTGTTGTTGACATAAAGGAAGCTGGAAAAAACAAGAGATTATGAAAAATAAGGAGTAAAAATGATATTTGAGGAGAAGAAAATAAAATTAAGAGATGGTCGTACATGCATACTTCGTTCCGTTGAAACAAAAGATGCTGCGGATATGATTGATTATCTTCGAACTGTATCTGCGGAGACACCGTTTCTTCTTAGAAATGAGGACGAGGTTAGATATACCGTTGAAACAGAGGAGCAGCTTTTAGAAAGCAAAAGGAACCATCCCCGTGAAATAATGATGGTGGCAGAGGTGGATGGTGTTGTTGCAGGTAATTGCGGAATTGTATCAAAAGGCAGCTTACGCCGCGTGTATCACAGATGTGGCTTTGCAATAGCGCTTAAGGAAGGCTACTGGAGCCTTGGGATTGGTTCGGGCATGATGGATTATGCTTTTTACCTGGCAGAAAAAATGGGATACGAACAGGCGGAACTGGAAGTGGTTGATGGAAATAACCGGGCAAAGAGCCTGTATGAACGATTTGGATTTAAAGAAACCGGAAAGAACTTCCGTGCCCTTAAATACGATGACGGCAGTTATGCAGACGAATACATAATGGTAAAAGTAATGCAAAAATGAAAGCGTTGCATATGATAATAAAAACCAGTTACAGAATAAAAGGAAAATAAAATTATGAAACGATGCGTTCCGCTGGAACCCGCCGCAGAAACCGTCTGCAACCAAAGCTCTGTTCCGCCGCTGATTTTCCCGCTGCCGCCCAAGCAGGGCAGGAGAGTACTGGAGGAAGCACAGGATACACCGGTATACAAGTATCCCGCCGATATATCCTCGGAGTGTATAAATACCGGAATGTGGGGCAGCATACCGGTATATTTTATTGCGCCTGAGAGCGGAAAAATCAAAAATATTATTTTCTATATTCACGGCGCGGGCTGGGTATTCGGCAGCTTTCATACACACGAAAAGTTAGTCAGGGAGCTTTCGGCAAGGACGGATTCACTGGTCGTATTTCCGGAATACAGCCGGTCGCCGGAAGCAAAATACCCGACAGCGATTGAACAGTGTTATTTTATCCTTTCCCATTTGAGGAAAATTACCGGGGACCGCTTTTCGGTACCTGACGGTTTGGGGCTCACAGTTGCAGGCGACAGTGTTGGCGGAAATATGGCAATTGCCATGGCACTGATGTCAGCAATGCAAAACGGACCGGATATTCAAAAGCTGCTGTTATATTATCCGGTAACGAATGCCTGTTTTGATACACCAAGTTACCGCCGGTTTGCAGTGGATTATTATCTTTACCGGGAAGGAATGAAATGGTTCTGGAAGCAGTATACAGTTTCAGCAAAGAACAGAAACCAGATCACCGCATCGCCCCTTCGGGCGGGCATGGACTGCCTGAAATGCCTTCCCCGGACAATGATTATCAATGGCCAGGCGGATGTTCTGCGCAGCGAAGGGGAAGCCTTTGGCGAAAAGCTCCGGTGTGCAGGCGTTGAGGTAACAGCTTTAAGGGTTCAGGGCACCATTCATGATTTTGTAATGCTGAATGCACTGGATCAGACGAATGCCTGCCGCACCGCCATGGATGCGTCAACCCAGTGGCTGAACCGTCTGAATTAGCGTCTGATGATAAAGATATATTTTTTCCGTTGAAAGCCCCTGTCTGTCGTGCTAGAATAGTAATAGATTTTATGAAATACAGTATGACGGATGGAGGGTAAACACGATGGGGGAAGTATACCAAAAATTAATGCAGTGCTTTGAAAGCGTCAGAAGGCAGACAGCATTTAAACCGAAAACTGCGCTTGTATTAGGCTCCGGTCTTGGGGACTACGCTGGTAAAATCCGTGTGGAAGCTGTCATTGATTACCACGATATCGATGGGTTTCCGGTATCCACTGTTTCCGGCCACGCAGGAAAATTTATTTTCGGATATGTGGAGCATGTGCCGGTGGTATGCATGCAGGGACGTGTGCATTACTATGAAGGCTATCCGATGAGCGATGTGGTGCTTCCCATCCGGCTGATGAAGCTTCTGGGAGCAGAAACGCTCTTTCTTACCAACGCGGCAGGCGGCGTGCAGCAGGGGATGAAAGCGGGGGATTTTATGCTGATTACCGGACAGATTGCAAGCTTCGTGCCGTCTCCCCTGAGAGGTGAAAATATGGAAGAGCTTGGCGTCCGTTTTCCTGATATGAGCGAAATTTACAATAGGGACTATATCCGTATTGCAAAGAAATGTGCGGCAGAGCTTGATATTGATTTAAAGCAGGGAACCTATTTACAGTTTACAGGACCTGCCTATGAATCTCCCCAGGAGGTTGCCATGGCGCGTCTTCTGGGGGCGGATGCCGTCGGAATGAGCACGGCATGTGAAGCTGTTGCGGCAAAACATATGGGAATGAAAATGATTGGAATTTCCTGCATTTCCAATCCGGCGTGCGGAATATCCGCAGATCCTTTGTCACATGAGGAGGTCAAAAAGGCGGCGGATGCCGCTGCGCCGAAATTCCAGGCTCTCGTGACAGCTATGATAAAGGAGATTGATGCATCATGCAGGTAATATTTATCCACCACAGCTGTTTTCTGGTGGAAGTGGACGAAAACGTACTGGTATTTGATTATTTTGACGGCAGCCATGTGGACGGTTATACATTTACCGGGAAAATTCCCACCTATGCACCGGAGACAAACATCTATATGTTTGCCAGCCACAGCCACCGGGACCATTATGACATGGATATCCTGCGCTGGGCGGACCGTTATCCGAATATTCATTATATACTGTCAAAGGATATCCGCATCAGTCCGCATTTTCTGGAAAAGCACGGGATTGATCCCGCTGTCAGAAAACATGTGACATTTGTATCCGCAGGCAGCACATATGAAGTGGACGGACTTCACATACAGACCCTGCGTTCCACGGATGCCGGAGTGGCATTCTATGTGACGCTTAACGGTATCAGCCTGTTTCATGCGGGGGATTTAAATGACTGGAAGTGGGAAGGCGCGGGCGATCTGGTAAACGGAAACCAGCAGAGGACTTACCGGCATGAAATCAGGAAGCTTTCGGACATGCCTGTAAACATTGCCTTTGTTCCCCTGGACCCGCGGCTTGGACCAAACCGTTTTCTGGGAATTGATTATTTCCTGAAAAATACGGATGCGGAATATGTCTTTCCCATGCACATGTGGCAGGATTATTCCTCCATCGCAGAATATAAAAAGAAAATTACAAATTCCGGAATGGCCGAGAGGGTAATGGAGACAGTAAGGGAAAACCAGGTGTTCTTTTTCGGGGAAGATTAGAGCCCACAGGGGGATTGAATTTATATTCCGGTTCAGTTATAATAATAACCAGTTGAAATTACAGATTATGGAATCAGGAGGATATGATATGGGCTTTTTAGCAGTTCTTTTAAAGTATTTAGTGGAAATGGCAGTACTGGCAGCTATTGCAGGACTTGGGATTTTTTTCGGAATCAGACTCCGTAAAAACAAGGATGCAAAGCTTGCGGCGGAACAGCCGGCAGAAACAACAGAAGAATAATTTTGGAGGAATTTCGTAATGAAAAAGAACTATGGCGTCAATGAGCTGCGCCGGATGTATTTGGACTTTTTTAAGAGCAAGGACCATCTTGTCATGAAAAGCTTTTCATTAGTGCCGCACAATGATAACAGCTTATTACTGATTAATGCGGGAATGGCGCCGCTCAAGCCATATTTTACAGGACAGGAGATTCCGCCAAAGAAACGGGTGACAACATGCCAGAAGTGCGTGCGTACCGGGGACATTGAAAATGTCGGAAAGACCGCGCGTCATCTGACATTTTTTGAGATGCTCGGAAACTTTTCTTTCGGGGATTATTTTAAGCATGAGGCAATCGCATGGTCATGGGAGTTTCTGACCGATGTGCTGGGACTTGAAAAGGACAGGCTTTATCCTTCCATTTACGGGGAGGATGATGAAGCGTTTGATATCTGGACGAAGGAAGTAGGAGTACCGGAGGAAAGGATTACACGTTTTTACCGCGATCCCGAAACCGGTGCATGCGATAACTTCTGGGAGCATGGCGCAGGACCGTGCGGACCGTGTTCCGAAATATACTATGACAGAGGGGAAAAATACGGATGCGGCAGTCCGGACTGTAAAGTGGGCTGTGAATGCGACCGCTTTATGGAAGTCTGGAACAACGTGTTTACCCAGTTTGAAGGTGACGGCAAAGGCGGTTATACAGAGCTGTCCCAGAAAAATATAGATACCGGAATGGGACTTGAGCGTCTTGCAGTCGTGATGCAGGATGTGGATTCTGTTTTTGACATTGATACCATGAAGGCGATCCGTGACAAAATCTGTGAGATGTCAGGAAAAACCTACCAGACGGATGCGATAGATGACGTTTCCATCCGGCTGATTACGGACCATATCCGTTCTTCGACATTTCTCGTATCGGACGGCGTGCGTCCTTCCAACGAGGGAAGGGGGTATGTCCTGCGCCGCCTGATCCGCCGTGCAGCAAGACACGGCAGGATTCTGGGCATTGACGGACTGTTTCTGGCAAAGCTTTCCGAAACTGTTATCAATGAAAGTAAAGACGGTTACCAGGAGCTGGAAGAGAAAAAGGACTACATTTTTAAGATTCTGACAGAGGAAGAAAAGAGCTTCCATAAAACCATCGACCAGGGACTTAATATTCTTTCAGATATGATGGCTGAGATGGAGAAAAACGGTAAGAAGGAGCTTTCCGGTGAAAACACCTTTAAGCTCTATGACACCTATGGATTTCCGGTGGATTTAACTGCCGAGATTTTGGATGAAAAGGGATTTACCTATGATGACGCCGGGTTTGAAGCCTGCATGCAGGAGCAGAGGACACGCGCCCGCAATGCCAGAAAAGTAACGAATTACATGGGCGCAGACGCGTCCGTGTTTGAACAGGCGGATGCATCCATTACCACGGAATTTACGGGCTATGACAGGCTTACGGATACGGCGGAGATTTCCCTGATTGCAGTGGAGGAGCTTTCCGATACCATTGCAGAGGGAGAAAATGGCACGGTTGTTGTAAATAAAACCCCGTTCTATGCCACCATGGGCGGACAGCAGGGAGACAGGGGCGTGATTGAAACCGCAGGCGGCAGGTTTATTGTCGAGGATACCGTAAAACTGGTTGGCGGCAAATACGGCCACATCGGCTATATGGAAAACGGTATGCTGCGTGTCGGCGATACCGTCACCCTTTCCGTGGATGAAAAGCTGCGCAGCCAAACCTGTAAAAACCATTCGGCAACCCATCTGTTACAGAAAGCATTGCGCGAAGTGCTCGGCACCCATGTGGAGCAGGCAGGTTCCTACCAGGATGCGGAACGTACCAGGTTTGATTTCAGCCATTTTTCAGCCATGACTGCAGAGGAACTGGTCAAAGTGGAGCGGATGGTCAATGAAAAAATTGCAGAAGGAATCCCGGTTGTAACGGAGGTCATGACGGTAGACGAGGCGAAAAAGTCAGGCGCAATGGCTCTCTTTGGTGAAAAATACGGGGAAACGGTCCGTGTCGTTTCCATGGGTGATTTTTCTAAGGAATTCTGCGGCGGTACCCATGTAAAAAATACTGCGGATATTTCTGCTTTTAAGATTATTTCCGAAAGCGGGGTTGCAGCAGGCACACGAAGGATTGAAGCGCTGACTGCCGATCATGTTTTATCATATTATGCAAAGATGGAAGAAGAGTTAAACCAGGCAGCAAAGATTGTAAAAGCAACTCCGGCTAATCTGACAGAGCGTCTGGAAAAGCTGATGGCTGAGGTAAAGGCGCTGCAGAGCGAAAATGAATCCTTAAAGAGCAAAGCGGCGCATGACGCGCTTGGGGACGTTATGGACCAGGTTCAGGAAGTCAGCGGAGTGAAGCTGCTTGCCACCAGTGTTTCAGGTGTGGACATGAACGGACTGCGTGAACTGGGCGACCAGATGAAAGACAAACTGGGAGAGGGCGTTGTCGTGATTGCTTCCGACTGTGACGGAAAAGTAAACCTGATTGCGATGGCTACGGATGCCGCCATCAAACAGGGCGCGCATGCCGGAAACCTGATCAAGGCGATTGCAGGCAAAGTCGGCGGAGGCGGAGGCGGACGCCCGAACATGGCGCAGGCCGGAGGGAAAAATCCGGCGGGAATACCGGATGCGGTTGCAGAAGCGGCAGCTGCGCTGCAGAAGATGGTCGGATAAATATGAAAAGGGCTGACGGAGATTTCCGGAGGCTCTTTTTTTATGCCTTTTCGGAAAAATTCGGATACCTGTTTACTTTATAATCTGTCTGATGGTATAATAATAAGCAAAGAACTATGTGGAAGAGAAGGAGAGAGGATGTATGAAGAAACTGATTACAGCAGTGCTTGCATTTTCTTTGGCGGGAATGTTATTTACCGGATGCAGTGAAAGTGAAAAAAATCAGCCAGCTGACACACAGGATACCGTTCCACAGGAAACAGTTGCAGAAGGCGGTAAGATTAAACTGAAAGTCTGGTCAGAGGCGTCTAATTTTGATACCTTAAATAAAATGATTGACAGCTTTAAACAGGAGTATGCCGGACAGGCTGAATTTGAAATTACACTTGAGGAAGCATCGGATGCTGAAACAAAAAACAACGTGCTTGCAGACGTGCATCATGCGGCGGATGTGTTTCCAATGGCGGATGACCAGCTTTCCGGCATGGTGGCAGCAGGTGCGCTTTATCCTGTTCCGAATGCGGATGAAATAAAGAATGCGAATCTAAAGGATTCCGTGGACGCTGCGTCAATTAATGATAAACTGTATGCATATCCGATGACAGCGGACAATGGATATTTTATGTACTACAATAAAGAATATTTTTCAGAATCAGATGTGCAGACACTGGACGGCATGTTAAAAATTGCAGAGCAGAACAATAAAAAAATTACCATGGACTGGACTTCCGGATGGTATTTATATGCGTTTTTCGGAAATACCGGGCTGGACTTCGGCGTGAATGACGACGGGGTAACAAATTACTGTGACTGGAATTCCACGGAAGGAGAAGTAAAGGGCGTGGATATTGCAGAAGCGCTGCTTCATATTTCTTCAAGCAGCGGATTTATGAATGCAGGGGATACCGCTTTGATTGAAGGTGTTGAAAACGGCAGTGTGATTGCTGGTATCAGCGGTGTCTGGAATGCTGTGGAAATCCAGAAAACATGGGGTGAAAATATGGGAGCGGTCAAGCTTCCGACTTATACATTAAATGGAAACCAGGTTCAGATGTCCTCATTTAAAGGGTACAAGCTGATGGGGGTAAACGCTTATTCCGAAAATCCCCAGTGGGCGGCAAAGCTGGCAGACTGGCTGACAAATGAAGAGAACCAGATGCTCCGTTTTGAGGAAGGGGGCAGGGACCGTCAAATGTAAAAGCGGCAGAGTCGGGTGAAGTCGGACAGGATCCTGCAATCCAGGCTGTCATTGCCCAGTCTGAATTTGGAAAGCTTCAGCGTGTAGGAAACAGCTACTGGAATCCATGCAGCCAGTTTGGCGAAACCATGGCGGCCGGCAATCCTTCTAATGTGTCGCTGCAGGATATCATGGATACGCTTGTGGCGGGAATCACGCAGTCAGTTGCCCAGTGACAGTGTTTAGCAAGGGCTGATGTCCAGTAAGGGGGAAAGGAATTATAAAAGAAAAGAAACGTTACAGTACCAAAATGATTATTCTGATTCCGGTGTTCATTCTTGGTATTTTCAGTATTGTTTCAAACTTTACAGCGGTTGCCAGTATCCGGAGTGTCAATTCTGACGCATCGCAGATTGCCGATGTGTCCCTTGCCAATATTACCAGTCTGGCTGAAATTGAGAATCAGACACAGGATATCCATAAGCTGGGACTGTCACATATCGTTGCAACGGATTTGAATTCCATGATTCAGCTGGTGGATGATATCCGCGCAAAGGAAGCGCAGCTGGAAGAGATGCTGGAGGAATACCATTCATTTGTATCAGATGATACAAAAGCAATGTATGATTCCATGCAGGAAAATTATGAGGGGCTTAAATATGAGTGTTCGAATCTGATGGCATACAGTGCAGCAGGAAATAAGGATAATGCTTATAAACTTGCTAACAATGAAATTAAACAGTATGCTGATGGGATTGAGGACCAGATTACCCAGATTAAAGATAATGTCAAAGAAAATACCGTTCTGCAGCGGCAGCATCTGGCTTCTACATACCGTGTATCCCTGATTGACAGCATGGTAACAATCGTTATCAGTGTCATTGCCCTGCTTGCAGCAGCGGTTCTGGTAATGCGTCTTGTCATTATGCCGCTTACCAGAACACAGAATGAAATCAGCGGCATTATTGAGGGCATTGACCAGCATGAGGGAGACCTGACGAAGAGGGTTTCCATCCTTGCCAATAAAGAAGTTGCCTCCCTCGGAAGCGGCATTAATATCTTTATGGGTAAGCTGCAGGATATATTTAAAATAATTATCAGTAATTCCAGAAAAATGGAGGAGGTTGTCAACGAGGTACGCGACAGTGTGCAGGCATCCAACGGGAGCGTGTCGGATTTGTCAGCGCTGACGGAGGAATTATCCGCTACCATGCAGGATATGGCGGAAAACACCTCATTGATTAACACCAATACAGAATCTGTTGCCAACGAGGTCAATGGGATTGCAGAAAAGACAATTGAAATCAACCGCTATACAAAGGAAATGAAGATACATGCAGAGTCAATTGAGGACAGCGCACAAAAGAGTATGGAATCCACCAGTGAAAAATTAAATGAAATCCTGAAAGAACTTGAACAGGCAATTCAGGACAGCGGCAGTGTCAGCCAGGTCAACAACCTGACAAACGATATTTTAAATATTGCGAGCCAGACCAATCTTTTTGCACTGAATGCTTCCATAGAAGCTGCAAGGGCAGGAGAAGCAGGAAGGGGATTTGCGGTTGTTGCAACTGAAATCAGCCAGCTTGCTGCGGCAAGCCAGGAGGCGGCGAATAATATCCAGCGTATCAATGCAATTGTTACAGGCGCAGTTGAAAATCTTGCAGATAACGCGAACGGTCTTGTCAGCTACATGAATGACCGGATTCTTCCGGAATTTGAGCGTTTTGTCGAATCCGGAAGCGAATACAGGGACAAGGCGTCCTTTATTGAAGGTGTCATGGAAGAGTTTGAGCAGAGAACAGACCATCTGCAGCAGTCCATGAGTGAAATTGCCTCTTCCGTGAATACAATTTCCCATGCCATTGAAGAAGGCGTAAACGGAGTGGTTTCCACGGCGGACAGTACCCAGCTTCTGGTTGAGGACATGGACAATATTTCCCGCAGAATGGACGAGAACTTTGATATTGCATGTGATTTGAAGAAGGAGACGGCAATATTTACAAAGTTATAGAAAAACCGCTTGACAAATTACGAATTTTTGGTAAAATGATTAATAGTGCAATGATTACCTTACAGTTGATGCACAATATCGCAACTGGAGGGAGGTTAGGGTTTAGGATGTCTAGTGTAATCGTTAAAGAAAATGAGACTTTAGACAGCGCATTACGCCGTTTCAAGAGAAACTGCGCCAAGGCTGGAATCCAGCAGGAGATTCGCAAGCGCGAGCATTACGAGAAGCCTAGCGTAAAGCGTAAGAAGAAGTCTGAAGCTGCCAGAAAAAGAAAATACAATTAATGTATGAGGACAGGAAGCAGAGGTATTCGGTAGAATTGCCTGTGCTTCTTGTTTTTTATCATTCAGGCAGTAAAAATGAAAGGGGAAGAATATGTATCAAAAGGCAGAAAAATTATCGCAGATTCAAAATGCGTTTAACCCTAATCCGCTGGAATCAAAGGAAGAGCTGAAAGAATTTTACCTGAAAACATCCGAGGCAAGAACCGGGGACAAATATTCTGATTTTGTTGAAACTACCCTGCAGGAACTGTCAAACAGTACGGAAGTATACCAGCATAAACTCTTTATCGGGCATCCGGGATGAGGAAAAACAACTGAATTATATCAGTTATTACAGAAGACGAAGGAGGTTGGTTTTGTATCCTGTTTTGGAAGATGCGATGTGGAACTTGACTCTGCAGATATTGAATATACGGATGTATTATTTCTGATACTGGATTTGCTTGTTCAGATGAGTGATGAATACGGAATTGAATTTGATTCAGGGCTGATTCAGAGCATACATGATTACTGGAAGCAGGATATTGATTTAATTAATCATAAAGTAAGTGAAAAGCTGCAGATTCTGGAAGGGGATATAAACGGAACCGTTGGGCTGAAGGGTATTTTAAGTGTAATGGCAAGGCTCAAAGGCGTAATTAAAAACAGTTCTGAATCCAGAAAACAGATCAGGCAGCATATAGAGCCCGGCAGCAGCGAACTGGTGAATAAGATACAGGAAGTCATTGAAATCATATCAGAGGAGTCTGAAAAAAGGGGAAACAAAAGAACGCCTTTTATTATTCTGGACGGACTGGATAAGATTCCGTTAGTGCAGGCAAAAAAGATATTCCGGGAAAACGGTGCAAGATTCAGTTCCTTAAAAGTGCATCTGATTGTTACGTTTCCAATTTCCCTCACATATTCTGCGGAATACGGCGATATTCTGACATGGTTTCCGAATCCAAGTAAGCTTCCGATGATAAAACTCCGGAAATGGGAAAAGGACCATTATGCCCAGGAATATCAGGAGGGTATGGATTCCATGAAACAGATTGTTGAAAAAAGGGCGGACCTGGACTTGTTTGATGGGGGAGTGCTGGAAGAACTGATTCAAAAAACCGGTGGATATATCAGGGACTTGTTCCGGTGCATATCAACAGCTGCTTTAAGGGCATCCATGCGGCAGGCATCTTCCATATCAATGGAAGATGCGGCAATGGCGCTTAATAGTCTGGAGTCAGATTTAAACGGGCGGTATTATGATGCGGCAATTCCAGTTATGAGAAAAATTTACAGGGGCGAAAAATATGTTACCGTATCTGAAGAAATGACAAAACTGCTGCAGATTGGCGCTGTGCTTGAATATAATGGGGAAAGATGGTGCGATTTACATCCGCTTGTTGAAAAGTGGCTAATAGAACATGGAAAGATGGAATAATGGCTGGGGACGGATATATGGATGATATCAGGCGGACCAACGAGGAACAGTTTCAGATGCTGTGTCTGGCAGTGGAACACATGGATGCGGGAATATGTCTTTTTTATGCTGACAGTGCCGGCGTGCAGTCTGATATTGCAAAAAGAATTTCCGCTGCCACACCAAAAAGCTGCTGTATACTGGATATGTCGGAAATAGACAGGGACCTTATGCCGGACGAAATTGGAAAACTGCGTGCACTTATGGAAGGAAAAGAAGAAGTCCGGACAGTAATTTTGTGCAACCTTCAGTTATGCGGGGAAAGCGCAGGGGATGAATACTTTATCCAGAAGTTTAATTACATGCGGGACCAGATGACTGCCATGAATAAAGTATGGGTTCTTGGAATGACGAAATATTTTTCAGTAATGCTGGGACAGAATGCGCGTGACCTGTATTCCTGCATTATGAACCACTTTGGATTTACGGAAGAAAAAGAACAGCTTCCGGAATTTGCTCAAACAGAGCTTTACGGAGATCAGGGGCGGAGTCTGCTGAAACTTAAGTCACTGTATGCAAAATTCCGGGATCAGACTCCGGAGGATATAAGAACAGAATACCTGATTGAAATCATCAGTTCATGGAATGAAATTTACGACAGCTGCAGTGACAGCATGAACAGCTGGATAAAAGAAATACTGACAGCTGCTGATGCAAGAATGGAAGAAATGAATTTTACAGCGTCCGACTGTGTGGACTACCAGAAGGTTGCAAGGGCATGGTCGAGAATGGGCGACAATGAACGGGCATTAAAGGTGGCAAAGCAGGTGGAAGAACATGCCGGGAAGCTGCTGCCTGCATCCGGGAAGGAAACTGCAGCATTATATACACTTCTGGCAATGCTGTATATATGTACCGGGGATACTGACAATGCTGACACATATGTACAAAAGGCGAAAGCACGTAATATTGAAAGCCCGCATGGAGTTTCACGCTTGCAGATGGATATTCTGAATGCAGAAATCCAGGTACGGGTTTTAAAGGGTGAAACAGGGCATGCTGTACAGATGTATGAACAGATGATAGAAGCTGCAGAGAGAGATTTGGGAAAAAACGATTATTATATGGTTTTACTCTGGAATAACCTGGGTATTGTTTATACGATACAGGAGAATTATTCCAAAGCGCTGCAATGCTTTTCGCGTGTCAGTGAACTTACGATGCAAAACAGCCAATATGTACACTGGAGATACACCGCATTAAAAAATGCAGGGATTATATGCGGCAGAATCGGGGACTATCAAAAAGCAGCAGACTATTTAACGATGGCAAAAGAAGTTTCAGACAGGCTGGAGCAGACAGGAATACATGTAAAAGGAAAAGAAAAAATGTATGAAAGGCTGATGTTATACCAGATACGGCTGGAAGAAATAAAAAGCAGAAAAAAACAGAATATTTCTGACGCTCAGACAGACACGGACTGAAAAATATAAATCATGACCACCGGCTTAGCCGGTGGTTTGCACTGCGGCTATAAGCCGCTGTTC
>CAJUND010000044.1 GCA_910587655.1 uncultured Agathobacter sp.
GCCGGTATACCATTAGTGATTTAATCACTGATATTTAAGCAACGCTGTACTAGTTGGAGTAGTGGCGGCTATTTCTTTTTACCCTTGTAAATCTTGTAACAGAGACCGACAAGAGAGACAATGAGTATACAAAACTGGAACACGGAAACGGACATGCGCAACCTCTGCATAGTTCATCTGATGCTTAAATGTGTAACAGTGACATTTACCGTCTTGATTCCGTCTTTTTTAAGAGCGTGTACTGATTTGTAATACATTTTTCCTTCAGCAGTTGTCCCATCCGTGATGGCTGCTGAAAAAATTGTAATACAAAACGCTTGTTTTGTGTTATAATTTAATTAGAAACCGGAGGGCAAGGGAAACCTAATGGGGAAAGGAGAAACCATGGAAACAATGACAGAGCAGGAAGTAAAACAGAACCTCATAGACAATTATATTAACTTGCTAAGAATTAAAGCTGCGGAAACGGCAGTAAACAAGGAACTTGACATACAGCTTGAGGTTGTGAAAATAAAGCTGACGTCATACAGTGTCGATACTGCTGGAATTGAAAAAATGATTCTCAGTTAGAAAAAGGAAACCAGAAAGGACGGGCTTGCCCCCGCCCTTTTCTGTATCAAAAAACCAGTGATAAAATCACCGGCTTTTGTCTATTTAAAATCAAAGAAACCTATCTGCTTCGACTGCGCGATCAGGGGTTCGAACCCTGGACACCCTGATTAAGAGTCACTGACCGCGCATAATGCCCTTTTCTGTTACTTTGATTTTTGACTGATACTGTTTTCAGTTTTAGTATCAAATCTTGTTTCTAATTTATGTTTCTTAAAAATCGTTACCTTTTACCCTGCGTTTTTTGAATTTAACAATGCTTCCTGTTGTTTTGCCTGCTCTGCCCCGGACTGTGCCAGCAGCAGGATGCTTTCTCTTGTTCCTTCCTTACATTGTCGGAAGTGTTCCAGCAGTTCCTGCTCCTGGTCCGTCAGAACCGGGGGCGGTGGTCCCTCGTCCAGATCCAGCAGGTAGTCAGCGGATACGTTTAGATATTTGCAGATTTTTTGAAATGTGTTTAAATTTGGCAATGTTCCATTTTTCCATCTGCTGGTTGGTGATTGTGCTATATGCAAATCTTTTGCTAATTTGTTTAATGATATTTCCTTTTCTTGTAATAATTTTTCTAGTTTTTCGTAAAACATTTTTCCCTTTCTGCAAAATTATAGACTTTTTGCGATGTTAGCCTTGACATTGTAACTCAAAAAGTCTATTATGCTATTAGAGGGTAGACTTTTTGAGATACAAAATCTTTTTAGTTACCCATTATACCATATTTTGGGGATTTTTAAAAGTAAGTGGAGGTGCTGTTTTGAGTGTATCGTTTGATTGCAAAGGCGATGTGGACCGGGTGAAAGAACTGTTTTGCTTTTTATTGTTTGATGTTCGTTCTGCAGTTTCAGACAGGGACCGTTATCTGGATGAATGTTATAAAATCACTTCCGGTATGGACTGTCCGGGTGATGAATTAATGTTTCGTTCGGGTTTTTCGGCTGTTTTTGAGCTTTACCGTTCTGCCAGTGCGGATTATGCATCCCGCTGTATTGAGCTTGCGGAATTTATCCTGGCAAACACTGACAGCATTTGTTTCCAGGAATGCCAGTCTTCTGGGATGCAGGATGAAACACCGGATTATGATGATGAACAGTGGAAGAAATGAAAGGGGATTTTATGGGTTACTGCAGATGGTATGAAAAGTATCTGGAAGATGTGCCAGAGCATAAGCGGAAGCTGTGTGAAGGATGCGGAATGTACTGTACAGACTGTCCGCTGGTTACCGAAAAGGATGATGCATCCTTCATCCTTCCGGATTTAATACCGGTACCGGGTGCCAGTTTCTAATATGAATACCGGAAGTAGTGAAAGGGGGTATTTCATGGACAGCAGTTACCTGCACTGTGACAGTACAGGCCAGATAAGCAGCATATTTTATAATTATGAGCTCGGGCTGCAGGAACTGCAGGCGGAAAGGAACCGGCGGCTGGAAAAGCTTTCCAGATTTAACAGCGGAAATGCTGATTCCGACAGTGAAGCCTTTGAATTTGCCCTGAAGGAGTATGAGGAAGCCAGTACCAGTTATTCGGTGTTCTGCCGCAGTTTTGCCGAATTTGTCCTTGCCAACCGTGACCATATTGAAATTCAGTGAAAGGGGGTGACAGACCGTGGGACTGTCCGGGATGAAGGATTACACAAAGCAGGAACAGTATGATTACCTGGTTGAAATGCTGTCGGAACGGAATGCGGAATATAAAAAGTGGTGTTCAGCCCTCCAGCGTTCCTTTGCAGGGGGCGGGAAAAAGAAGAAAAGCATTCCTGATACAGATGTAATCTACCGCCAGGCGGAAAGTGCCCTGCTTCTTGTGGATAATGCGCGCCGCCAGCTGGCAGACTGGCTGCTTGACAATGCCGGCTGTGTGCATGTCGCCGAACCGCCCCCGTAAAAAGGCAGCGGGGCCGCCGTTCCGGCGCGCGGATGCCTTAAATATTACGAATAATGTCTGTGTAAAAGCCCGGTGCGGGGGACTGTGTGCAGGCGGGGGGTTATGCACGCTCTGGCGGCACGTTTCCGGTACAGGATCAGGGCGCCGCCCCCTGTACCGGAAACGTGCATAACCCCCCGGCTGTGCACGTCACCTGCACGGGCTGTGCACGGACTGCAAGCGGAGTTTTGCACTTATGCACAGCCCCGTTCCTGTAACCATGGCAAGCCGCCGTGTAAAGGCTTTTCCATCCCGGAGGCAGGAACCGCTGCTGCTTTATGGCGGATGGTGCAGCACGGAAGGCTGTGCGGGCATCCGGTGCGGGCACCGGGCGCTGTCTGACTGAACCTGGTGAAGCTGCAGGCATCCGCGCGGCGGAACGGCGGCCCCGCTGCCATAAAACACACCGGAAGGAGGGACTGCGTATGAACAGGCTGAGAGAAGCCGGAATGCGCTGGGAGGCGCGCCAGACCATGGACGGGTGGCAGCTTGCCCTTGTCCGTGACGCGCTGACATGGGAGCCTCTTGACGCTCCCGGTTACGTGTCGCGCTCCGCCGCAAACATCAGGCAGGCGGCCATGTACCTGAACCATGGGTACCGGGGACCGCGGCTGTCGGAACGCGACACAGGGATACTTGACGATATCAGGCGCGGGGCGGAGACCCTGTACCTGCGCTGAAAAAACGGAAGGAGGAATTTTTGCCTGAAAAAATGTTAAAAACAGTTTCCAAGTCAGTCCGCATGACGGAAGAGGTTTACGGGTATGTGATGCAGACGCCGGGAAAAGGATTCAGCGAAAAATTTGAAAACATAATCCTCACGGCATGGAAAAGGATTCCCGAACTGAACGGTGAAATCGGACGCCTGGAAAAGAAACTTGAAGTGAAAAGGCTTGATCTGTACCGTATGCTGGATGCAGAAAGAGACCTTGGTGATTTTGTCCGGACCTGCAGGAGGATGAACGGACAGCTTGAGGCGATGCGCCTTAAGCTGGATTCCGCATCCGCATGCATTCCGGGGAACATGGAAGGAGAAAAAGAATGAATCATATGAAAATCCTGGTGTTTTTTACCAGCGTGTTAAGCATCCCGCCGCGTGACGGCAGGGACGGACTGGACGGGGTGTCCGTGGAATACCTTTTTTTCGGCGAGAACGGGGAGCAGGTGGAGTCAAAGGTGACTCCTGACGGCACCTGCGGCACAAGGCGCGGCAAGGTGTTCATGCCGCCGGAGACGGCGCAGAAAGTGTCCTGGGTTCCCGGAATCTATGACGGCTCGTTTGAAATGACGGTGACTTCTGAGGGGAAACCGACGCTAAAGCTCACTGACATTGACTTTGTTTCAAAGGCAGCGATAACAGCGCAGCCTGTGAAGGAAAACGGGAAGGGGGACGGTAAGTAATGGAATTTTTAGCTTATATGGCACTTGCTGCCATTGTGTCCTTTATCTTAAATGTTATAATTCATTCCCTTTCTGACGACTTTTGAGTGTCAGGAGGTGACTGTATGCTGGAAGTATTAAATCTGGTGATTAATGACATGGTCTGCTTTTTTGGGGAAAACCCCCTGGTGTTTCTTCTTTCAGCTGCCGGAGTGGTTGTCCTTGATTTTCTGGCTGTGTGGCTTGTATTTCTGTGCTGTGGCCTGCTGGATCTGCTTGACAGGAGGAAGGAAGATTATGCAGATGGAAAATGAACATGGAAAAGGGGGTGCTGCGGATGCCATACAGAAGATGCTCGAAAACGGGACTGAAAACGGCATGGAGGATGTGCAGGATGTTACTGAGGCAGGCACGGAAGCTTCCGGGAGTGCTGCGGATGCTGTCCCGTCCCCCGTGGAGGCAGTGACTGACATATCCGGCACGGTTGCCGTGCTGTTTGTGCTTGCGATGATATTCGGCCTGATGGTGTTTGACATGTTTTCGAAAAAGTGGCACACATAAGGAGGTGGTACACATGACGTTTGACACGGAACTGTACCGTGTCCTGGCGGGTGTCATGACTGCCGGCATACTGACCGGCTTCACAGCGGGTTTCATATCGTGGGCCATGGGCTACGCGGTATATTCCATCATAAAATTTTTCAGGCAGTCCTGACGGGCTGCAGTGAAAGGAGGTGATACCAATGCAGTTAATTCTCGGTTATTTTATGTCATGTTTTGCGGCACTGCTTGCCGGATCAATTGACGTGACAAGCATCAAGTCAGCGATGAACACAACATTCGGTGACGTGAAGGATGCGGTTGTGCAGCTTATCAGTGCAGCCCTTCCGTTTGCGCTTGCAATCATCGGGACAGTCCTTGCCGTAACCATCGGCATCAAGGTGTTCAAGAAGCTCACGGCGCAGGCATAGTGCCGGACACATAAAAGGACAGAACCCGTACCGGGCCTGTCCTTTTATGTTATCCGCGGCTGATGATCCAGAGGAAAATCAGTACCAGGAAGGCAATCTGTTCCCAGTCGCCAAGTTCCGCGTTGAAGAATTTAAGTTTGGAATCTTTTCGCCTTCTGCGCTCCCTCCGCTCCTCTTCAAGCTGCTCCCCCGGGGTCCTTCCCCCGTAAATGTATTTGTTCTGGTAGTAGAGTTTGCTGTGTTTTTTTGGCTTGTATTTCCGTTTCAGGTATGTTTTTGAATGCCATCTCGGTTCATACGGTTCGTACAGCTTCCTCCAGTATTCCGGATCGTGCTGGTTCATAACATTTCACCTCCTGCCCTTATTATAGCATGGCAGGAATTACAGTACAATGAAAGGCGGTGACGCGAACAGTGAAACATATTAAAAAGGCAGGGCTGCAGTTTTTTTCCCTCCTGCTTGCCGCTGCCATTCTTTCCGGGGCGGTGCTTCCCGGTGTCCTCGTGCCGTCCCGTGAAAGGGTGTACGGCATGAGCCCGGTTGAATACTACACCCTCTGGGACCTTTTTACAATGATGATGGAAACGGCAGGCTACACGGTGTCTTACAGCGGCGGGGATGACACTTCCTACAACCGGGCGGAGTTTGACCGCCAGATGGACAGTCTCCGGTTTGCGTATGAAAATTATGATGATCCGGAGGTCCAGGAGGCATTTCTGGAAGTTATAGAAGAGATTTCCCGTATCAGTGGCGGTCCCTATGTGTCTGCAGAGGACCTTGCGGAGGTAACCAGCTGGATAGACTTTGACGGCCTGCACCTGACGCAGAAGCAGTATGAGGCACTGCAGGCGTATGATGACGTGATGGCGTCATACCGTGCCGCATGTGACGAATACTGTCCGGACTATGCGGACCTTCCCCTGCGGATGGGCTATACAGCCGATGTCTATTCCAACCGCGGTGTACTGGGTACCCGGATACTGGAAAATAATATATCATCCTATGTTTCCATGTCGGCGGTTGCCTATGACACGGTTCTGTGTACCTGGAAAAGGGACGGAATATACTATTCGCGTATTTACACCGTTTCCCGTGACCCTTTTTCCCTGGCCATCCAGCGGCTTCTTGATGGTGAGCCCTGGGGGGATGCGTACCTTCTGGATGCCCTGGCCCGTTCCGGGTATTATTATTCCGAGGTATGGAGCTTTACGGCATCTTTCCCGTATGAGATTGAAAATGCCCCTGCATCCGTTTTTAACGGGACCATATACGACTACATAGACACGCTGCCGGACATTGTGAACGGGCCGGACGTGGACATAACCCGCGATGACATGGGCTGTCCTGCGGAAGTCCCGGACGTGAAACCGTGGAGGAAGGAACGCACCATTCCGGATGAGTGGCGCGTGCTGGAGCCTGCGAAAGAGGATGACAAGGGCGATGATAAGGACAAGGATGATGATAAGGACAAGAAAAAGAAAAAACGGAAGCTTCCCCTGATTATTCCTATTATTGCTCCGATTATTATTAACCCGGATAACCCGGATCCTTCCGTTGATCCGTCTGTTGATCCTTTTCCGGACCCTAACCCTAACCCGGATCCGAATCCAAACCCCGACCCGGATCCGGATGAAGATGAAAAAACCCCCGGCACCCTGCCGGACACCGCGGACAGTGTGGGCCCCTGGAAGACCCTTTTCCCGCTCTGCATCCCCTGGGACATTATACAGATGGTTAAAATGCTGAAATCGGAACGCAAGGCCCCCAGGTTCCAGTTTAAGCACACGTTCAAAACCATCGGTTCAAAGGGGCTCGGGGGAGGCAGGAAACTTTACACCCTGGAAATAGATGTGGACATGGCGGATTACTGGAAGTACATAAAGATATTCCGCTGGGGGCAGACCATATTCTTTGTTATTGCGCTGTTTTTCCTTACTGCTAGGATTACGGCCTTTGTGCACAAGCTCGGCTGAATTTGTATTACAATTTTCCTTCAGCAGCCGTCTGATTCCTGGCAGCTGCAGAAAAATCTGTAATACAATTCTGTTATTTGAAAGGAGGATAAATTATGCCAGCTGCCATTTTAAAAACTTTTTTTGTATCCATTGCCGCCGTTGTGGTGGTCGTCATTGTGGCGTTCCTTCTGGGACTGCTCCCGAACAGTCCGTTCCAGCAGTTCCTTTCCGCGTCCGAAATCAGCGGGTACCTGACGGCCATTAATTATTTTATCCCGCTGGATAACTTTGTTGTAATCGGCGAGGCATGGCTTTTTGCGGTTTCCCCGTGGATTGTTGCACAGTTTGCGGTTTCCGGATGCAAGATGCTTGCCGAATGGATTCCGTTCACTTAAAAGGGGGTTCTGTATGATTTCTCTTTATTCCGGCACCCCCGGCGCGGGAAAGTCCCTGCACCTTGCATCCCGGCTGTTGAACCGGATGCAGCGCAGGGAGGCCCCCGTCATAGCCAACTTTGACTGTGACTTCGGGTGCATAAAGAACCCCCGGGGCAGCTTTGTTTACATTGACAATTCCCAGCTCACCCCCGAACGGCTTTTCTTTTTTTCGGAGAATTACCGGGCATATACCGGGAAACGCCCGAGGGAGGGGGAGATACTGCTTGTCATTGACGAGGCACAGCTTCTTTTCAATTCCCGCGAATGGGGCAGGAAGGACCGTGCGGAATGGTGTTCGTTCTTCACACAGCACCGGAAACTGGGTTATGAGGTAATCCTTGTAGCCCAGAATGACCGCATGCTTGACCGCCAGATCCGCTCCCTGGTCGAGTATGAATGGATTCACCGGAAAGTGTCCAACTACGGCATGAAGGGAAAGTTCCTTTCCATGTTTTTCATGGGGAAGCTTTTTGTTGCCGTCCAGGTCTGGTACCCGATGAAGAACAAGGGCGGCAAGGTGTCGAGCGAATGGTTTGTTTACCGGAAAAGGTATGCGCAGATCTATGACACATACGCGCTGTTTTCCCTTCCTGCCTGAACGCGTGTTCTTGATTTATTTTATGTATTACATTTTTTTTACCGGCGTCGGATTCCTGGAAGGATTTTGTATTACATTACAGCCCCCGGGAACGGCCGCCGGGGTGCGGAGCGGGGACGAAAGGGGCCCCGCGGAGCGGCGCGGCGGCCGTGTACCACGGCGCTGTAATACGTGGTCCCAAAATACACACACCCTTAGCCCTTAAGCCCGGTAAATACTGGGATTGGCGGTGTTTTTGCCGTTTCGCGAAACCGCCATCCTGCGAAATTTTATTCAAGGAGTAATTTCTGGATTATGATTGATGAACGTTATTTAAAGAGTTCCCAGATATACAGTGAGTTTGACGAGGTGGAAAACTGCTACTGGTTCGATTTTAAGCAGCGGAAATTCCTGCACAACATTGATACATTTTATTATTCGGTCAAATTTGCCCAGGACTTTACGGCTGACACGGAGGATGTTTCCGTTCTGCGTTTTCGCAGGCATTTTGAAAACCTTTCCCGGGAACTGGAAAAGTCCGCCGATTACGGCGCATCCCTTTCCTTTTACGTCCCGGGGCTCCCGAACGCACTGAACTACAGGCCGTTCAGTTATGCCGGATGGTACAGCATCTGCCTCGAATGCCCGGACTACTTTGACATTTTCCTTGCGCCGAAGGTTCCGCATTCCTCCGACGGCGGCGCATCCGTAACCTGCGAGTGTGTGGTGCAGATCCGTTCCTACATGCTCTGGATGTACGGCGTCCGCACGGCTTACGAGCGTTCTTATGAATACGTGGAACGGATTGCGGAGCATTTCCATTTCGGGATTTCCTTCACGCAGGAAAACCGTGTGGACTACTGCTGGCATTCAAATTATCTGCGGGAACCTGCAAAGTTCTTTGCCCCTGCGGATTTTTATAAAATGCGCGTTGACCGCTTTAAGGATGCGCTCATACATACCAGCAAGAAGGGTTCCGATGATTTTGAAATAGATTACCTTGCCATGGGAAAGCGTTCCGACAAGGTGTTTATCCGGATTTACCTGAAAAGCAAGGAGGTTGTGGAAAAGGGCTACAAGCCGTGGTTTTTTAAGGTCTGGCTTTTTAACGGCCTGATTAACCGCTATGACATGTACTGCTACGAATATGCTTTTCTCAAGCATTCCTGGCAGTCCCTGGACATGGGGAGGATTTCCTACTATGCCGAGTACGGCAGGGATGCGCGGCTTCTGGAAAAATGCAGGAAAATCATAAACGGGGAAACCGACATTTCCCCGGATTCGCTGAAAAAGCTTGCCGACATGCTCACCCCTGCGGTCAACCTGGTCATGAATGTGGAATACCAGACAATGCGGAAGCATTCCAAGACCTATGAACTGCTTCCGTTCTTTGACAACTCGGACAAACTGACCTCGGAACGCATCTATGACTACCTGGACAACCGGAAGATTATCTGCGACTACCTGACAAGCAGGGTTTTCCGCCTGGTGGAGCCCTACGAGCCGGGGAAGAATGACAGCAACAAGTCGCGCCGTGATTACTGCGCGTTCTGGAAGGCGCTGCGCCGCTGCAAGCTTACCGACTGTTTTGTTCCTGAGGAGGAACTGCCGCTTGTCCGTACATATGCGCGGAAACTTAACAGTGAGGTTGTGAAGCAGCGCGCGTTTAAGGCTGCCGTCACCTACGGTATCTATACCCGCGGCGTCAATGATGACAGGCCGTTTGATGACTGGATGCAGTTTCTGTGCATGCTGAATGACAACGACATGGAAAATGCCCTGAGGTTCAAAAAGAAAAAAATCCGCCAGTTCAACGCTGATGAACTGGCAGACACTATGGAAAATGCTGCTGTCCGCCCGAATAACCTGATGATTGTTGACCAGGAAACGGGGGACATTCTTCTTTCATGATTCTGTTATACCATGTTTTTTCCGGTATGTCAAACCATGGCAGGGTGCAGCTTCCGTCTTGTTTTAATTATGGAGGTGCTTTTATGCTTTTGAATGATGCTTTTAAACTTTTCCTTGCGGACCGTGAATCCTACTGTTCCGCGAAAACACTTGTATATTACCATGACAACGTGCCAAGGTTTTTTGGTTACCTTTTCGACTGCCTCGGGCAGGACGCCGGGTCCCTTGACTGTTCCGCTGTCACGCGTTCCCATGTGACCGGGTTTGTCTGTTCCCTCCGCTGCTCCGGCCGGAAGAACACGACAGTCAATACATACTTCCGGGCGGTAAAGGTTTTTCTGAATTACTGCATTGAAGAGGGCTACTGTGACCCGGATATCCTCCGGAAGGTTAGGTTTTTGAAAAATGATGCTGCACCCGTGGTTCCTTTGTCCGGTCCGGAAGTGGATGAGATAGACGGTCTGTTCAACTGGAACACGGAAACGGGCATGCGCAACCTCTGCATAATCCATCTGATGCTTGATGCCGGGTTCCGCAGTTCGGAGGTCGTGAACCTCCGGTACAGCGGTATCAACTTTAACGGAAACTACCTGACGGTAAAGGGCAAGGGGGACAGGTACCGTTCTGTCCTGCTCTGTCCGAAGCTCAAACGGATGCTTTCCCATTACCTCATCAGGTTCCGTTCCTGCGTTCCGGGTGATGATTACCCTGTCTTTGCCCGTATTGGCTCCCAGCAGCCGCTGACTTCCGACTGCATCAAGCAGCTTTTCGCCAGGGTAAAGGCCAGGACCGGGATTGTCCGCCTGCACCCGCACCTGCTCCGTCATACGTTTGCAACCAGCTATATCATGGGCGGCGGAAACCTTGAGTTTCTGCGGCTGATGCTCGGGCACGGGGATTATGATACGACCAGAACCTACCTGCACCTTGCGCAGGAGGCAAAAATGCGGAATAGTGACATTTACCGTCTTGATTCCGTCTTTTTCAAGAGTGTGTACTGATTTGTAATACATTTTTTACGCTGCAACTGGTCCATCCGTGGCAGCTGCAGAAAAAATTGTAATACAAAACGCTTGTTTTGTGTTATAATCTAACCAGAAACCGGAAGGCAGAGGGCAAGCGGAACCTAATGGGGAAAGGAGGACTGTATGACGGAAATGGGAATGACAGACAGCCAGTTTAAGGCATTCATAAGATTTCTTCTTGATGCACTGGAAGAAGTAAAGAAAGAAACCGGGGAAAACAAGGATAAAAAACTTGACAAGATTCTTGAAAATCTCCATAGCAGTCTTGAAGACTGAGGGAAAAGTAGGGAAACACAGAAAGGACGGGCTTGCCCCCGCCCTTTTCTGTATCAAAAAACCAGTGATAAAATCACCGGCTTTTGTCTATTTAAAACCAATCAAAAATCTGTTCCGAATGCGCGATCAGGGGTTCGAACCCTGGACACCCTGATTAAGAGTCAGGTGCTCTGCCAGCTGAGCTAATCGCGCATATTTTTTCTTGCATCTTTCTCCAACGCAAGTTATATTATATAGTATAGAATTCATAAATGCAACCCCTTTTTTCAATTTTTTTAAATTTTTTAATTACACGCTAGAAAGGAACAATTCAGCATGAAAGTAAAAGAACGTTTTCTAAAATATATTTCCTACTGTACAACCTCAGATGAGTCCTCTTCCAGCATTCCGAGCAATACCGAAGAATTTATGCTGGCAAAGGAATTAAAAACCGAACTTGATAACCTGGGATTATCAAAGGTGCTGCTGACGGAGCAATGCTATGTGTATGCCCTGCTGCCTGCCACGCCTGGTATGGAAAAGAAAAAAGCAGTTGGCTTCATAGCACATATGGATACTTCACCCGATTTTTCCGGTCAGAATATATCCCCGCAGATTATCCAGGATTACGATGGTAATGATATCTTTTTAAAAGGAAACAGTTCCTTTTTAAAAACCAGTGACTTCCCTGCCCTTAAATCCATGAAAGGACGTACTGTAATTACCACGGACGGGACAACACTCCTGGGAGCTGATGATAAGGCAGGCATAGCGGAAATCATGACCGCACTGGAAGAACTGATTCAGGAACAGTCCCCGCATGGCGATATCTGGATTGCATTTACACCGGATGAAGAAATTGGAAAAGGGACAGATTACTTTGATTTGGACTACTTTAAGCCAGATTACGCCTATACTGTGGATGGTGATTATGAAGGGGAAATAGCCTATGAAAATTTCAACGCTGCAACTGCTACTTTCCAGGTCAGTGGAATCAGTGTTCATCCGGGAGAAGCCAAAAACATTATGGTCAATGCCTCATTGGTGTCATGTGAAATTATATCACTGCTGCCGGAATATGAAACACCGGCACACACGGAAAACCGTGAAGGTTTTTACCACCTGACCGGCATTTCCGGTGATGTAACACATTCATCCCTTTCTCTGATTGTACGGGACCATGACAGCAGAATTTTTGAATCACGCCTTAATCTGCTGCGGACACTTGAAATAGAGATGAATCAGAAATACGGGGCACATACAGTTGAACTTACAATTGAACACTCTTATGAGAATATGCTTTCCGTTATTAAACAACAGATGTACATTGTAGAACTGGCACAAGATGCCATACGGACAGCTGGTCTTACACCGGTTTCCCGCCCTGTACGCGGAGGTACTGACGGCGCAAGGCTTTCTTTTATGGGACTTCCATGCCCGAACCTTGGAACTGGCGGATATGGATTCCATGGTCCCTGTGAACATATATCAGTAGAAGGAATGGAAACAGTTGTTAAAATAATTAAGGAAATTGCATCCAATTCTCCTGAATAACAAAACCGGCAGTCAGACCGACCGCCGGTTAAAATTATATTTATGATCCCATATTAGCAAACAGTGCTGCTATTTCGTCTGCATCCAGTGCCTTATTTGGATCTGACAGATCCGGCATCGGTGGTTTTTCCTCTGCCACTGGTTCCGGAGCTGTATCACTGCCGCTTCCCATATTAGCAAACAGTGCATCAATTTCATCTGCATCCAGTGCCTTATTTGGATCTGATAAATCCGGCATTGGAGGCTTATCTTCTTTCTTTGTTTCTTTTTTTACCCTGCTCTTTTTTTCTTTTGGCTCTGTCTGTTCTTTTACATTATCTTTTTCTGATACTTTCTGTTCTTCCCCAACAGCTTCCTCTGCCTCCAGTTCTGCATTCATGCTTGCAAACAGTGCATCAATCTCTGATATATCCAGTTCTTTATTTGGGTCTGATAAATCTGGCATGGCCGGGGCTTCTGCTGGCTCCTCTGATGATTCCTCATCTGCCTGCCCATCTGTTTCAGATTCTTCCTCAACCGTTTCTTCTAAGGTCGGCTCAGTTTCCTCTGCAACCCTGGCTCCTTCTGCCTCCTGCTCTTCCGTATCAGCTTCTTCTGTATTTTCTTCCGGCTCAGATACAGTTTCCCCTTTATCTGCCTCCATTTCCGCATTCATACTTGCAAACAATGCGTCTATCTCTGATATATCCGGCACTGTCGGGGCTTCCTCTGATTCCGCATCTGCCTGTCCGTCTGTTTCGGACTCTACTTCAACGGCTTCTTCTCCAGCCGGTTCAGGTTCTTCTGCAGCCCCAGGTTCTTCTGGCCCCTGTTCCTCTGATTCAGCCTCTTCCTCCGCTGACTCAGTCTTTACTGCTTCTGTTTCCTCCTCTTGTTCTTCTGCAGCAGCCTCTTCTCCGGCTGGCTCTGCTTCTATTGCTTTTGCTTCCTCTTCCTGTTCTTCTGCAACAATCTCTTCCCCAGCTGGCTCAGATTCCTCTGTTTTCTGTTCCGCTTCTTCTGTATTTTCTTCCGGTTCAGATACAGATTCCTCTTTATCTGCCTCCATTTCCGCATTCATGCTCGCAAACAGTGCGTCTATCTCTGATATATCAAGGGATTTATTCGGGTCTGACAAATCCGGCATAATCGGGGTTTCCACTGGCTCTTCTGATGGCTCTTCATCTGCATCAGGTTCTTCCCCAACAGCTTCTTCTGCGGTCGGCTCAGCCTCTTCTGCAACACCGGTTCCTTCCGTCTCCTGCTCTTTAGGTTCTGATTCCTCTTTTCCTTCCCCCGTTTCAACATTCATACTTGCAAACAGTGCATCTATTTCTGACGCATCCAATGTCTTATTCGGGTCTGACAAATCCGGCATGGTCGGGGCTTCCGCTGGCTCTTCCGGTGGCTCCTCATCTGCCTGTCCATCTGTACCGGACTCATCCTCAACCACTTCTTCTACGGTCGGCTCAAATTCTTCTGCAGTCCCGGTTCCTTCCGGTTCTGATTCCTCGTTCCCTGCCCCCGCTTCAACATTCATACTCGCAAACAGTGCATCGATTTCCGACGCATCCAGTGCCTTATTCGGATCTGACAAATCCGGCATAACCGGGGCTTCCTCTGACACTTCTGACAATTCCGTCCCTGCCTGCCCATCTGTTTCAGATTCTTCCCCCGCTGGCTCTGTTGTTTCTGCTGCATAAGTTTCCTCTTCCAGCTCCGGCACAGATTCTGATTCTTCATTTATTTCCGGTTCTACGGACTCCGTCACCGGAACAGATTCTGTTGCCGGCATCTGGACAGGCACTGACTGCTGCACCGGAGCAGCCATTACCGGGGCCTGTGCCATCAGTTTCTGGCTCTGCATAATCGCATTGCTGAGACGAAGCTCCATATCCTTTAAATCAACTGTCAGATCCTGCAGGCGAATCTGGAGAGCCTTATCATCCGGCTCCTGCATATTCTGCTGCAGGGAAACAATTTCATTCTGGTATTCACCAAAAAGCTTTTTGATTTCCCCGATTTCTGTGATAATCTGATTACATGATATCATCAGGTTCTGGGTGTTCTCACGGTTTCTGTTAATTACAACCCTTGCTGCAGCCTTCTGTGCATTAATGATTTCCTCAGTAAAAACTTCTGACGAGTCGCCGTTTAAATTCTCCAGCTTCTCTTCCATTTCACCAAAATACTTTTTCATCAGAAGATAAAAAGCTTTTTCTGACCTGAAAATACTGTCAAACTGTTCATTGCATTTTGAACTTTCGGATTTCTGCATCGACAGACATCCATTGATTACCGCATACAGACACATCAGATCCACAACTGCCAGAGCTGCAACAATTATATACATATCTGGGAAATTTATCATGATATACAACTCTGCCATGAAAACCAGTGCAAACAGAAGTGCTCCAAAAATCACCTGCGTCCTTGCTTTTGAATCATTATTTTTCATAAATCTGTACCTTCCCGGAACTTTATAGTTAGAGTAATTGTACCATATATCCCAGAAATTCACAAGAAGTTACAAAAAATGAGTGAAATATAACATATTCGTGTATACGTTATTCCTCACCATAGACATCCTTCGCCATGCGAAATGCTGCCCAGGCCTTCGGCCAACCGGCATAAAACGCTGCATGTGTCAGTATTTCAGCCATTTCCTCCTTTGTAACACCATGGTTCTTTGCATTCTGGATATGAAATTTCAGCGAACTGTCCAGAATACCTCCCGCCATCAGTGCTGTAACCGTAACAATACTTCTGTCTCTTGCAGACAGCTTATCCTCCCTTGCCCAGACCTCGCCAAACAGCACGTCATCATTAAGCTGTGCAAATTTTGGTGCAAATTCTCCAAGTTCATCCCGTCCTGCAGTTACTTTTCCCATATCTGTCAGTCTCCTTCCTTACATCTGTATTTTTAAATATTCCTCATCCGAAACCGGTTCACACCATTCTGTCTTCCCGTTTTCTCCGGAAACTTCAACTGCCAGATGCTGAAACCATGCGTCTTTTGAGGCTCCGTGCCAGTGTTTTACCCCGGCAGGAATATTGACAACATCCCCTGCCTTTAACTTTACCGCCGGTTTTCCCCATTCCTGGTAATAACCTTCCCCTGCCGTCACAAGAAGTATCTGTCCGCCTCCTTTGTCCGCATGGTGAATATGCCAGTTATTACGGCATCCCGGCTCAAATGTGACATTCCCAACTCCTACCTGTTCTGTGGACAGCATATTCAGATAACTCTGTCCGGTAAAATATTCTGCAAACGCATCATTTGGTCCTCCCGCAGGAAAAACGCTCATCTCTTTTTCATTCATTTTATCACCTTCTAATTTTTTTAATACAACATTACTACTGTCTGTTCTGCAGCCTATATCCATGCCTCAATGTCTTTTTTTGCCCGCTGCACACTGCCGCCGTGAATTGCCAGTCCTTCTTCCACCACTGCGCCGGGACACAGTTTTTTTATATCGCTGACACTGCTGCCCAGCCCGCTTCCCTCATGGGTGCAGAACGGCATAATTTTTTTGCCGCTGAAATCATAATGTTCCAGAAAAGTAAATACCGCCATCGGCATCGTTCCCCAGTAGTTCGGAAAACCAAGGTAAACCACATCATAACCGTCAATATCTTCCAGATAATCCTTCAGTTCCGGTCGGGCATTCCTCTTCTGGTCGGACTGCGCCTGCTCAATGCACTCATTGTAATTCTTTGAATACGGCTGGATCTGTTCAATCTTAAAAAGGTCAGCCCCTGTCAGGTCACGTATCATTCCTGCCGCTACTTCCGTATTACCGGTTAAAAGTGATTTAATCACACCATTTACATAATTTTCGTCTGCCCTTGAATAAAATGCTACCAGTTCATTTGACATAATAACCACCCTGCCCTTTCTTTTATTTTATACCAAAACAACAGTTTCTGATAACTTTATCCTATCACATCCCGAATTGACAGGGAATTTCAAATACGTTAAAATAGTATAAACCAATAGTTTACAGTCGCTCTGATGAAAGGGGGATTTTATGTATAACTATATGCTTGATACATTCATAGCCGTCGCCGACTGCGGAAGCTTTACAAAAGCCGCAGGACATCTTTTTATTTCACCCACAGCTGTAATGAAACAGATGAATACCCTTGAAAAGCACCTGAATTTAACACTGATTGAACGGACTCCTTCCGGCATCAGGCTTACCGAAGCCGGAGCAGTTATCTACCGTGATGCAAAATTTATGATTGACTATTCCAGAAAATCCATTGCAGAAGCAAGGGCTGTGCTTCAGACCAAAAGCTCTGCATTCCGTGTTGGAACATCCCTTCTGAATCCTGCCAAACCGTTTATGGATTTATGGAATAATGTAAACAGCGAATTTTCATCCTATAAACTGCACCTTGTTCCATTTGAAGATAATCATGAGGGAATCCTGCGGGAAATCGGATTTCTTGGCGAAAAATTTGATTTTCTGATTGGCGTGTGTGATTCAAGGGCATGGCTCAGCCTCTGCCGGATGCTTCCTTTAGGATATTATAAAAAGATGGTTGCCGTACCACGGGAACACCGCCTGGCAAAAAAAGCCTGCATTGAACTGGAAGACTTATACGGAGAAACCCTGATGATGGTAAAACGCGGGGATTCCGGCACAAATGACTTTATCCGCAACGACCTGACAAAAAACCACCCTGCCATTCATATAGAAGATACTCCGCAGTTTTATGACATGTCCGTTTTCAACCGCTGTGCGGAAACAGGAAATGTTCTCCTTACCATTGAATGCTGGAAGGACGTCCATCCCGGACTGGTTTCCATTCCTGTCAACTGGGAATACCGTATTCCCTACGGGCTGCTGTACAGCCTGAATGCACCGGAGCCGGTTCTTAAATTTGTCGAAGCGGTGAAAAAATCCCTCTGACGACAAAAAGCAGGAAGCTTTAATCTTTCTGCTTTACGTCTTAAAATGCCTAAACCAGCATAATCTTTTTATATTCTTCCACCCGTTTTTTGAAGCTTTCCGCATCCGGCTCACTTTTTACAAATTCATAATCCGAAAAAATACGCTCTGTTTCTTCCTTTATTTTCGGCTCGTCCTTTACATCCGCATCCGATGTACGGTAGTAATAATCCGTCAGAAGTCCGCATACTGCGTATTCCATCACAATCTCGTCTTCCTCCGCCTCATCAGAGATAAAACTCTTAAGTGCAAGAACTGCTTCGCCAAATAAGAAAGTCCCTTCCCCTCCTTCGAGGTCTGCCGGAACAAAACTCTCCTGGCCTGGAAGTTCCACCTTTTGCGTATAATCACTCATAAGGATGGAATCAAACACTTCATATATACTGTCATCAAAATCAAGTATTTCCTCTTCAATATCCTCTTTTTCAGCTTCCTCGATTTCCCCGTAAAGCCCGCGGACAAAACAGGATACGATTTTATCCAGTTCCCCAAATGCCTCAAACTCCGGAAGAGCGGAAATACGTGAAAAAAGCTTACAGAATCTTGACATGGTCAGTAACAGCCACTGCAGCTTCTGCAGCGTATTTAAATCCTCTGCTTTTTCCACCACCTGTTCCTGTATCATTTTTTCATAAGGCATATGCTCTTCTTCCAGCTCTTCAATCCATTCGGACGCCTGATGGTCTTTTTTGGCAAACTTACCATACAGACTGTCAAGCCCGCCGACAAGATTGTCAAAACGGTTCAGGTAATAAACTGCCTTTGCCGTCATGCCCTTTTTCCGGTAATCCTTTCCTAACTGTAAGTAACATTTTGCCACATTTTCATAATTCTGCTTTTCCTGTGCAGCTTTCAGCGCATCCAGTAATTCTTCCGTGCTTTTTGCAAACATATTTATACCTCCTGCATCCCATTTTTCTGCAGTATTTTTCCTTTCCATGCGTTATTTCTTCCAGTATACTGGTTCTATGAAAATAATACAACATTTTTCCGGCTTTTCTGAAAGTATCCATTATGGGTTAAACCAGATAGGGATAAAAATAGATATGTATCGGCAGGAGCATAGATTTTCTCCTGCCACGCCTGTATTTAGGCGGTTTGACGTTTGGTACGCTGCATATATTCCCGTTCCATTTCCCGCATTTCCTCGTCCGTGGGGATGTCCACAATCCCGACATAGGAATAGTAGATGTCGATTTTCTGTGTCCGTTTCCCGTCCTTTTTCTCACGCTCATGGACTACGATTTTATCCACAAATGCGTTTAGAACTTCGAGCGTTAGCTCGTCGATGCGGGTGTATTTCTTGGTGACGGCTATCAGCTTGGCAACATTGGTCGTTTCCGTATCGGATTCGCTGACCTCGGCTGTCAAGGCTTCAATTTCCTGCTTTAGCTGCTCCTGCTCGGCTTCATATCCGTCCGACAGCTTGTAAAAGCGTTCGTCATTCAGCT
>CAJUND010000045.1 GCA_910587655.1 uncultured Agathobacter sp.
TGCCTTCCTCTCCCTGCTCTATGTAAATCTTTTCGTAGCAGACGAAAATTGTACCATCGGGTACTTTTCCCTCGTTTGCCGTGTCCGCCAGATCCAGTACCTCGAAAAATAATTCGTCCTGCCCTGCATCCGATATGTGCAGGGACTCTCCGTCGTCACCATATCTGTAAACCAGATGTTTCTCCCCAGCTTTAGTGACATCCGCGATATAAACTTCATAACCGTCATCAGGAACCAGTTCGATTTCAACTCCATCCCCTGGTGTAAATGCCCATATGGAACCATCGTTATCGACCTGATCCAGTCTGCCTTCCTCATTTACCATTATATTTAAATCAGGTATCCTGTCACGGACTCAGGACGGCAGCAGGATTTGGTATTAACATGAAATGTATTTAAAAAATGGTTTACATTAAATAAAAGTTTGACCGTAACATGAAGGGCTGCTACATGGAACTGTGGAAATCCGACTGCGATGTGGAACGTGCCACATGTGAATATGAAGCACGCCACGGGAAGGGGATACAATAGGTTTCAAACCTGAAATGAATCAAAAAACTATCCGGCACGGACATACGCCCGCCGAACAATTTTTTTGACCTTTATGGACAGCAGTTGGTGTCCTGTCCTGCTGGACGAAAACTGAACATAAGATATAAAACTGAACCGGGAAAACAAATACAAAAAGACGGAAAACAGCATTCCTGCTGCCCCCCGTCCCGTAACATTATTCCGTCAGTAACGTCGCCGTCCCGGTGCATCAATACTCGTAGTGCCATATATAGCGGAGGCATGCATCAAGTTCAGCCCAGCTGATAAAACTCCCCCAGTGCATTTTCATGTCACTGTTCTGGTTTGATTCCACCACAGTTATGCCGTCACTGCTACGGGAAAGCACAACCATCACGTGCCCGAGTCCCTCAGAATTCTTGATATACACCTCGTCGCCTATCCTTAAGGAACTTTCCGCGACGCTGCGGGAAGCTATCGACCTTTTGGGGACGCATCCATCCACGGTCATTAACACGTCGTCATCCCCCTGTGCGACCCAGCCCACACGGATATCATAAGGATCCCCATACAGTCCGTTTGTGATCCTGGCCGCACCGGAGCTGCAGTTTCCGACCTTCATTCCTTCGGGATACTGCTCCTTGAGCGAGAGAAGCCTTGCCTGCACCTGCTGCTCAGTCCATCCCACATGCACGTAGCCCGCCGCGTCAAACTGCTGCTGCAGTCTCTGCTTCTCCTGCAGGAATGTTGCCTTGTCAACCTCCTCTCCGTCTGTGAAAAGCCAGAAAGGTCCGTTGCCGATGTCCACCGTGGTCTGCACGGGTGTGGTTACCGTCGCAGTGTCGGCCGCCGTATCCGCCGTCACGTCCACGGACGCTCCCCCGGCAGCACCCTCATACGGAATCCTGCCCTCCTTCTGTCCGAAGTTTACATAGTGGCTGTACAGCGCCTCGGGACTCGTCCCTACGGCCGCCGCCACGTCTGGATACAGCGCCGCGTAGTACACCGGGTCGAAGCTGCCGGCGTCCTCCTGATCCGCATGCGCGGGACTGGTAACCATTTTTGTACCTTCCGAAATGGTGAATGCCATTGCTACCGCCATTGCAGCCACAATAATTTTCCTTCCAATTCTCTCTTTCTTCATTTTAAAGTCCTCCTTTTTCGTTTTATATTACCGTTATTAATATGGCAATACCTTTTAAATATTTTTTGTTACATCCACAGCGGGCTGGCAGGACAGATGCATTCCGCCGGCCTGCATAAATAATAACATCTCCTTCTGCCGCACCGTTTTGGAGAAAAAAAGTTTATCCCAATAAGTATTTTATCGCATTATGATGATTTTTGTCAACATTGCGCGATAATCCGGCGACATACATTTTTTCGGCAAAAAAATAATACCCATACGGTATTACATAAAACTTATTGCTTGGTAATCATATAACCCATTACCAGGCTCCTGTATATATGATTGATTCATTCATGTCTCCCTTCCGCTTCGTCTTTCGCTGGCAAAATTGATGTGTCCGGGTGCGACAGGCAGATCATCCCGGCAGTGTCATCCAGTGCCGCCTGTATCTGGCTTACCTCTTTCCCTCCATCTTCCAAAATGGCGTCCGTGTCAATCCCCGCGGTCGGACACTGGTAGACAAGGAAGGTGTCAGAACGTTTATGAAAACCAGCGTATGCCCCCTGATCCTGTCTGCCCCTCCCTGCGTGCCGTCTACGCACGCATGCAAACTGAAAGTATGGGTTTCCTGTGTCCCGATGGATGTCTTTGTAGTGAACTACCCGTACAAGAAACGGATTTTTCTATCCGTCTTCCTGCCACCGGCATAAGTGTGTTAAAATTCCAGACTATCCGCATTTAATAGAAAATACTTCATACCCATAATTACAAATCCTTCTTCATTTCTCCACGGTTTTTTTTGTTCCATTAACGATAACAATTTTCTTAAATGAATCCGGAATCTTCCTAAATGAGTTAAACTCCTGTGTCCGCTTTTCCTCAGAAGCCATATCATACGCTGCCTGAATATAATATCTCTGACTGCCCTGGTTTACTACAAAGTCAACCTCTAATTGCTTACGGGTTGTTTTTCCTTCATTATTTTTTGCATACACCTCTACGATACCGACATCCACATTATAACCCCGGATAAGCTGCTCATTATATACAATATTTTCCATGATGTGGGTAGGCTCCTGCTGCCTGAAATTCAGTCTGGCGTTTCTAAGCCCTATATCCGAAAAATAATATTTCAGGATAGTTTTTTTGGTCGGAAGGTATCCACAGAAATGCCGGAGACGTATCCAGAAGCCCCCATACAGACATCTAAAAAGACAGATGGAATAAAACCATCTGTCTTTTTCTGTCGGCCAATCCAGCCATGGAAACATTCCGCGTATCCAGATGTCACTGCCGAAACTGGGAAGATGCTCCGTATATCCCAGTTCTGGTCAATACATGAAACGGTGGATTACGGTCCACTGATCACTGCCACCGTTTTCAAGTGCTTCCCATGATATCCGACTGCGATGTGGAACGTGCCACATGTGAATATGAAGCACGCCACGGGAAGGGGATACAATAGGTTTCAAACCTGAAATGAATCAAAAAACTATCCGGCACGGACATACGCCCGCCGAACAATTTTTTTGACCTTTATGGACAGCAGTTGGTGTCCTGTCCTGCTGGACGAAAACTGAACATAAGATATAAAACTGAACCGGGAAAACAAATACAAAAAGACGGAAAACAGCATTCCTGCTGCCCCCCGTCCCGTAACATTATTCCGCCAGTAACGTCGCCGTCCCGGTGCATCAATACTCATAGTGCCATATATAATTGATGGATGCATCCAGTTCAGCCCAGCTAAAAAACCTCCCCCAATGCATCTTCCTGTCGCCATTCAGGTTCGATTCCACCACGGTGATACCGTCATCACTGCGGGAAAGCACAACCATAACATGGCCGAGTCCTCTGGATCCCGGAGTGTGTATCTCGTCACCTACCCTTAAGAAGTTTTTCGCGACGCTACGGGAAGCTATCGACCTTTTGGGAACGCATCCATCCACGGTGATTAACTCGTCGTCCTCGTCACCCCTTGCGACCCAGCCCACACGGATATCATAAGGATCCCCATACAGTCCGTTAGTGATCTTGGCCGCACCGGAGCTGCAGTTTCCGACCTCAATGCCTTCGGGATACTGTTCCTTGAGCGAGAGAAGCCTTGCCTGCACCTGCTGCTCGGTCCAGCCCACATGGACGTAACCCGCCGCGTCAAACTGCTGCTGCAGTCTCTGCTTCTCCTGCAGGAATGTTGCCTTGTCAACCTCCTCTCCGTCTGTGAAAAGCCAGAAAGGTCCGTTGCCGATGTCCACCGTGGTCTGCACGGGTGTGGTTACCGTCGCAGTGTCGGCCGCCGTATCCGCCGTCACGTCCACGGACGCTCCCCCGGCAGCACCCTCATACGGAATCCTGCCCTCCTTCTGTCCGAAGTTTACATAGTGGCTGTACAGCGCCTCGGGACTCGTCCCTACGGCCGCCGCCACGTCTGGATACAGCGCCGCGTAGTACACCGGGTCGAAGCTGCCGGCGTCCTCCTGATCCGCACGCGCGGGACTGGTAACCATCCCTGCGCCTTCCACGGCGCCGAATGCCATTGCCGCCGCCATTGCCCCCACGATAAGTTTCTTTGCAAAATTTTCTCTTTTTTTCATTTTAATGTCCTCCTTTTCTTCGTTTCATCTTGTATTGCCGTTTTTAATATGGCAGTACGTTATAAATACTTTTTTGTTTTTAAGTGTTTACCCTCCAAATGCTACGCCGCATTCTATCCATCGTTCATATGGTTCCTCCTCGTTTCTATACTTCGGGCAGCGGCATCCCGCCGTCCACGAAATCATGCCATCTCCTGCTGCCATACCAGTTTGGAGAAAATCAGTGTATCCTAATAAGTATTTTATCTCATTATGATGAATTTTGTCAACATGACACGATAAATCAATTTCCAGTCCCGCCGATGCCATATTCCAGCGCATATACAGGCAGCAGGAATACCTACCCTGCCTATAGCAGAATTCTTCCCCGCAGTAAGACTGCAGGGAGTTCTTTACTATGCTGCAGTATTGAATGAAATCTACAAAAAAAGAAGCAGTATCTCTAAATACCGCTTCTTTTTAATCATACATTATCCAAAAACCCAAAATCAGAAAATACAGAAATCAGTTCATGTATGTCAGTCTTTTCTCAATACCGTTCTGGAGCAGGACGGATATTACCAGATTCTGCAATGTTTTAACCGGCCGGATCTGTGATTCTTTTTAGTTTCTAATATAATCCAGATTCCCACAGTTTTTCAGGGGAGATATGATAAATTTCGCTTTTCCCACGATATTTTCAAGCGGAACATATTTTTCTGTCCAGAACCGGCTGTCGTTCGACTGGTTCCTGTTATCCCCGAGAAAAAAATAACACCCATCAGGCACCACATAAATGCCGTCCCCCCTGCCGTTCATCGGTCTTCTTATAAATGAATCATCCAGTTCCGTTCCGTCTGCATAAACACATCCGCCCGACACCTCGATGGTCTCTCCGGGCAGCCCGATAACGCGTTTTACAAACAGCTCATCCGGACTGTCCGGGGGATAGAAAAAAAGTATGTCATATCTTTCAATGTCCTCCCCTTCGATGCCATACCGCGTACCCAGAATCAGATCGCCGGTTTTTATTGTATCCTCCATGCTGCCTGACACTGCCCGGTCCAGACGCCACACCGTACTAAATAAAATAAAAAAAATTAACATGCCACACACATAAACAGCAAAGATTTTTAACATTCTTTTCGTAAATTTATCCATAAATCCCTCTCTTTTAAGGTTTTATCTATCCACACGAACCATTTTATCTCTTATTGTTTAAAATTGTCAACATTGACTTGCATGGATTCGTATGGCCTGTTTCTTCCATATAATATAGATATAAAACGGACAGCCGTATTTATCCTGCTGCCCCCTGTCATCTATACAGCCCCGATGTTTTTAAAGGGAAAGATTATAAACTTCGCTTTCCCCTCGACATTTTCAACCGGCACATACTTTTCCGTCCAGAACCTGCTGTCGTCTGACTGGTTGCGGTTATCGCCCATAACGAAATAACAGCCGTCCGGTACCACATAAGTGCCATCCCCCTTTGCGTTCATCGGATTTTTTACAAAGGAATCATCCAGCCTGACGCCGTCCGCATATACGCTTCCGTCGCAGACCACGACCGTTTCTCCCGGAAGTCCGATCACCCTCTTGATATAGACCGTATCCGGTTCGTCAGGCGGAGCGAAAACCAGTATGTCATACCGTTCTATATCCCCCTCCCCAATATCATACCTTGTGCCAAGCACGAAATCACCCGTCCTGATCGTGCCCTCCATACTGCCGGATGGTATAAAGTTTAACATCAGTACGGTTCTGGACAGGATTACCGTGGCTGCCCATAACATACAGTACCCCGCCAGGAACCGCAGAAGCCTTTTCTCAAATATATCCATGAAATTTTCCTCCCTTCAGGACATGTGCGGATTTATTGTTTCCATAATAAATATTATACGCCATGCCTGTATTTAACGGTTTTAGGGAAAACATGGAAGGGGCAGAAAACCCCGGACAAAACCGGGGTTTTCTATTTCATGTCAGCATATATAAATCCTGCCTTCTTCCCTGTCATAGCAGTACAGCAAGTACGACAGGATCTCATCCGGCTGCACCTGCGTGTCATTGATTTCCCTGATCATGCTTCTGATTTCTTACGTCTCCTTCATGTCTTCAACCGGCAGGATTAGAAGCTCATGTACCGACGAGGGAATGATAAAAAGGCTGCTGCCGGTTCTGTCTGCGAATTCACGGATTAGGCCGGGATACAGCATGCAGGCCGCCCCTTCTATCTTTTTTATGTTGGTAAGCACATACATTGGCACGCTGTCCGCAGATTCTGCCGTAAACCCATCACAGTCCGGGTTCTCCGCCCTTATGGCTTCTTCCATGCTTTTTATCTCATACGGCATAATCCGGGGTGTATTTTCCAACGCATCATGATACAGTGTTTCCAGCTCCACGTCCCACAGCTTCATATGCACGTTATATACCAGGATATATGCTGTCCCCTGCCCTTCCTGTGAAACCAGGCACTGAAAGACAACCGAGAGGTCAAGAAAATCCATATGGGGTATGTTCTCAAGCAGATCCCTGTTTCTCTCCGTGTTGACCAGTTTATAGACGACCCTTTTCCTGACACTGTCATAATTTAGATACTGATGCATATCAACAGACCTGTCCTTCATTACTGACTTCCTCCTCTTCCTGAATTTATTGTGTTTTGAATATGCCTGATCCGGGACGGTAAAATTTTCATCCTGATCCAAAGAAAAAAACGGCCACGGAAATATTCCCATGACCATTTTCCTTTTACCATCCCCTTACAGATCCAGCTGGATCCGGACTGCCCTTTTTATCTGCCCCTCGTAATCAGTATTTTTAATGCTCCCTATCCACTTCCCCAGCCTGTCCTTGTCTATGGAGGTAATCTGTTCCGCCATGGCTGTACATGGTCCGTCCAGCCCGCAGTCATTCAGATGGACATGGGTAGGCAGCTTTTTCTTTTTCACTTTGCTGGTAACCGGAATTACGGTCACCACCGGCGAAAATTTATTTGCCATGTCGTTGCTGATCACTATTACCGGCCTTATCCCGGCCTGCAGGCTTCCCTCTGGCTGCATGTCCAGCCGCGTTATGTATATATCCCCGTTTCTGCACATCCGCATATTTCTCCTTTCCTTTTTACATTCATCTAAAAGATGGTTTTTTTGCAGGTTATTTTTTGCCTTATGCCGTTCCATGTCCCTGCGCAAAATCCACGCCCCTCCGCCGCCGGCAGTCCTGATCCGTTTCCAAAGGATTTTACCTCCTTCCCAAAAAGAAAACGGCCACGGCAAAACTGCCATGGCCATTTTCAACCACAAAAATAAGGAGTACATATCATACAAAATGTGAAATAACCGCTTTTATCCTGCAGAACCACCCGGCCTGTCAGGTCCCCTGGCCAGATAGCCATCCACTGTTCCAGCATGGCAGGCTCCATGGACAGCACCAGATAACCCGGTCACTGAATGGCTGTCCCGGCCCATACGCAGCCCTGTAATCCCCCTGCACTTCCTTCCGTCAATCCTGTTTCCTTTCATATACCGCCCTCCTCTTTTAAATATTTAATTACACCGTTAATATGCATTCTTTCAGAAAATGAAATTTCTTCATTTCCGACATAACATTTCCGGCCAGACCCATGCTATAATATCCGTAAAGATGCCAATATTTTACGAACATTCAGAAACCCGGGAATACACCTTTACGAAAGGAAATTCCAGCCCTGAGGGGGGCAGTCCCGGGTTTTTGTAAAGGTATACCTTAACGAAAGGAAGGAGCGTGTCTGTTTATGGGAGATATCTACGGATATATCAGGGTCTCGGAAAAAAGCCAGAACCCGCAGAGACAGTGGGACATCATGACGGAGCAGGAGGGAATCCCCCCGAAATACATTTTTGAGGACAGGGCAAGCGGCAGGGATTTTAACCGGAAGGCATACAACGCCCTCGTGGGGACGGAAAACACGGTGCCGCTCCTCCATGCGGGCGACCTGCTGGTGATATACTCGATCGACCGTCTGGGGAGAAATTACACGGAGATTAAGGAGCAGTGGAAACATATTACCCGGACACTCGGGGCGGATATCAAGGTCATCGACATGCCGCTCCTGGATACACGCTCCACAAACGGAAACGACCTCGAGCGGACCTTCATCGCCGACCTCGTCCTGCAGATATTGTCCTACTGTGCACAGAAAGAAAGGGAAAATATCTTGGCCCGGCAGAAGCAGGGAATTGCCTCCATGAAAACCGTCGGCGGAAAAAAAGTCTCCCTTAAAACAGGAAAACCTACCGGCCGCCCTGCCATAGGTTACCCGCAGGACTGGCCGGATGTCTATGCCCGATGGAAAAATAAGGAGATTACTGCCGTGGAGGCAAGGCAGCTTCTGGGGCTTAAAACAACCACCTTCTATAAACTGGCCCGTCAGTACGAAACGGACCACCAGCCTGCCGACTCCATGTAAAATATCATATTTAACACTGCAGGGGAGATTCCTGATAATTCCCCGCTTCCCCTGTGGCAGAAAATGCCTGTTCCCCGGAATCATGTCACTGGGGAACAGGCATTTTTCTTTAAATACCCCCCCCGCACACGTCTGATAACGAATGCGAAAATATTAATTGTCAACATACAATTGTTAATATTTAACTATTGAAACAGGTTGAATTAATAATAAAAGAAAGCAAAGTGAAATGCTGAATATCTTGCAATGCCGGACGAAAGCCAGGCACAGTTTGAGTGTGGAGATACGATATCATTCAGCATGGAAGAACTGCGGGCAATGGAGTCCGATGACTGGAAGCCTACGCAAAAAGTCTTAGACTTTGAACGCAAACACGGAATCAAAAGCCCGGGAACAACAGACAATGAATGATTTCACGTTTACGAAGATTAATCGGGTAGGAGGCTACCCATTAGTTGAATAGCCAACCCCACACACCACTATACGTACCGTTCGGTATACAGCGGTTCAATAGTTTTCACGATACTTTCAGATAATAGTCGGTCATGGAGATATATCCCGGGTTGGCTATAATTTCATTCGTGAAGGCTACGCTTAACATCTGCTCAATTCATGTGAGCATCTTTTCCCCCTGTGTTCCAATCTTTTTCTGCCCGTTTCATCTCTCAAATCCACTTAAATTCACAATTTCTATGATATCTTAACTGCTTTTAGAACCAGAGCAGAACCAGGAGGATATAATAGAACCAGAACATTTTCAGAGCTTATGACTTTAAATATTACCAATTATTTATCCTCTCGAACCAATACCAGAAGATCCTGCGGTGTTATTGCTTTTACTTTAGAGCTCCGAAAATCTTCTATATTTCTTGTTACGATGAAATCAGCAGAAATCTCTTTTGCACATTCATCCTGCAGGCAATCCTCAAAATCCGGAAAATCATCGCGTTCTATAGCAGAACAAACTCTTTCATGGCTTGCACCTACCACACGCAGCACCATGCATAATTTTCTCAACATTTTCCTCCTGTCAGTGTCTGAATGGCTTTTTCTTAAAATATAGAAGATATTAGGCAGACTATGAAATGCGATAACTCCCTGCACTTTCTCACTTGCACAAAGACTGATGATTTTTCTCGCATCGACGTAAAAGGGCTGCCGCATTGTCAGAAAATCCAATGCAACATTTGTATCAATCAATATAACCATACTTTTTCTCCCTCGCTTCCGCCAGTTCCTTATCGTAGTCCAGTTCTTCCGATACCGGAGTCAGCATTTCTTCTAATTCTATAAATGCTTTCATTTTAGGTGTCAGCATGCCGTTACCCTCATTCCCCAAACTGCCATCCGACACATCTGAATATCGATTGGAATTGGAATCCAGCTCTGCTTTTTCTTCTTCCGATCCAGTCCACATAAAGCGCTCTATCATTTCCAGTAAAAACTGTAGATTATCTTCTGACAATCTGTTGACTTTCTGAACTACCCGTTCCTGTAATGACATCATATCAATACCACCTCCATATTCTACTTAATAATTACCGTTTCTGATCATTCCTGATAGTTTTCTTCATAAAAACCATTGACATATTCTGTTGCTGTTGCCGTGCATAACCCAAGAGCCTTGGCCAGAACTTCTATCCGCTTTTCTTTCTCAATACCAAGAACCTCAAGAACTGCCAGACCGCCTGTCACCTTCCCATTAACAAAGCTCCGCCATTTCTCCAGTTGAAGTACTTCATCAATCTTTTTCCCTGTCTCTTCTTTATCCATTTCCTCTGTCCTCCACGGCGGCTTTCTTTTTTGTTTTGTTACGTCTGACATGGCAGCAGGAATTCCGCGTCCACATTTGTTAGAAACAATCGGGAGATGCAGTATATACTGTGTCTCACCTCTTTCATCTGTATCATTTTGCAAACAGGTTACTGGCCACAAGAGTCCGCATCTGCCCTATCACATCATCATAAGATACCGCATCTTTCGCAAAATAATCTGTAATAGCCTGATAATCCTCCCTGTAAAAAGAATTATCGCAAAATTCAGAAATAACTGCCGGTACATCAACTGTCTCATCCGCTGACGGACATATCCGCATCTTTGAACGATGTTCCCGCACTTCCCGTACCAGCACAGCAAATCCATCATTAAATTCTATCCGGGGAGTCAGCTTATAAATATCATACAAATGGCGGGAATAGCGTTTTGACTTTCCCTGAAGATAATAGTCGCACAGGGCAAAAACTTTATCTATATAGGTCCGTTCCAAAGACTGAAGGTTCATGGAAAACCTGCCCAGAGAAAACTGTCCCGCCAAATCTGCCCTACCCCTGCCTTCCAGGTAATCTCCAATATAATTGCGGATTTCAATAGTCTGTGTAGGAAAAGAATAAGAGCCAAGGGCAGTCTCCAGCTTTACATACTGTGGCAGCCTGTCATCCTGAAAGCCAGACACGGATTCATAAGAAAACAGATAGGCATTATAATCCCTGTCACTCTGGGTTTCTTCCCAGTTAGCTATCGGCATACCCAGTTCCTCACTAATCCCCCTCAAAACAACATTTTTCAATTTCTTTCTCCTGCTCTCCCCGATATGTTCCTTAAATGTAATATCTATATCCTCAGAAAAACGGTCTATCACATGGAAACCTTTTGACAGGGACGTCCCTCCCTTGAACACACACCTAGGCAACTGTTCTGAAAACAGTTTCAGGATCAGTGTCACATAGTAATCTTTTTCCACTACGATCGGTGTCCTCCCGCTGCTGTCAGCAGCCTGCCCAACCATATCCTTAAATGTTTCCCTGTCCCTGTGCAGATACATACCCTACCCCCGTCTCATAAATCGCCTTGTATATTTTCAGCGGATACATTGCAAGAAACCTGTCTACTGCTGATTTTGTAAGGGCGTGCTCCCTGGCATAACCGCTAAGAATCCGTCCGCAGACCTTCGGTTCCTCTTCTGCACACTTCTCCAAATCCTTCAGGCAGTCCAGAAACTGCAGGACAGCCACATTTTCATCCGTAACCTCAACAACAGGGCGTCTCAGAATGTACTTCCGGTTTTTTATGGTTAATTCCCGAACCTGCGCCGGTGCATAATTACTGGTGATTTCTTCTGTAAGCGGCACCTGGGCAGACAGCCCCATACGGTTTGCCAGGGTATATCCCGAATAGTACCCTACCCTTTTCCCCCGGCGCCTCACATATTTATGGAGCACCACCGTATCTGCCGTCAAAGCCATCTTTTCCCCAAAAATATCTGTTCTGGGAAAATAGTAGATTCCTGCCTCAAACCTGCACAGGATACCGTCATCTGTAAGCCGCTTTAAGTGATACCGGAGATTTTCTTCCGATAGTCCGGAAATGGAAATATCCCCGGAAAAGATTGGTTCCCCGGGTTCGTAATTCCCTTTCAGATATTCATACAGCATGACGTTCACCTACTTTCGATTTGTAAATTATTTTTTTACTTATCGTTAGTATATCCAAAAATTGAAATTCAGTCAATAGAAATAAACGGGAAATTTTGTTCTTATCTTTTTCCTGTTACATATTCTGCAGGTGTTTAATATGGCAGCAGGAATTCCGCATCTACATTTCAGGCCTTCAGTCTCTCATGTATTGAGTCTTAACGCCTCATCCTCTTTAATTTTCTTATAGGAAATACCCACGGCCCGGCAGATGCACCCAAGCTTTTTCTGCAGTCCCATCCCGGTCAGTCTTTTCCAGCCGCTTCCGTCATCCCTCGGAATGGCAAAAACATACCTGACGTCTGCAGGATGCAGGTTCAGCGCGTTCCTGACAATCTCCGCCCTCCTTCTTACGCGGAACAGCCCCTCATCAAACTGCATGATACTGTCCGCAGTCCTTCTGCCCCAGCAGTCCTTTTTGGAGAGGTTCACAATCTCCATCAGCGAGATCCCTCCCGTAAACCACAGACCTACCGCCAGCCCCCTTGCGTCGGTGGGATGCAGTTCGGACCAGTTCATTATTTTTTCCGTCTCCCCGGAAGAATACGGGTTCCCTATGTATGAAATCCTGTGCCTTGAACTGATAAAATCACGGAACCTCTGTCTGTCATGGACAAACTCCAGCAGCCCTTTCTCCGCCATTTTGTCAAGTCCCACCTGGAACATCCCCATAAAGAAAACCATTTCATTTTCATCCAGCCCGTACAGCTCCCTGACATCCTTTTCGAACTTATTTACTGTTTTTTCCGTAAGTTTGGAAGCATCCATCTTCCCGACCCTGCTGTCCTTAAAACATTTCTTATACACCGACCAGAACATATTTCTCATTGCCGTATCCTGTGAAGCCATTTTTGCTGCCATTTCGGAGTCGATAACCCCTGCAAGACACCGCCCCTTCTGCCCGTCCCCTGTGCCCTTCTGCCTGCCTTCGATCGTCTGCCTGATCCTGGCCTCGTCTTCAGGAGACAGCTGGCCGCTGCCAATCATCTGTATTACCATATCCGCCATTGAAACCATGCCTTCTGCCATAATAATCCCCCTTTTCCTTTGCAATATGATATTTTCCTGTTGCAACAGAAAAGAGCCGTCCCCCGTGGGACGACCCTCATAAACAACGGAAAGCTTTATGGCAGCAGATTTACCGGCTCCGGCTCAATATCTTCCTTCATGCCCCCCTTTCCTACAATCTCCGGGCTTCCTGCCAGCCCTGCAGCATGTCCGCAGCCTCTGCCCATGAAAAACCGGCAAAATCTGCCGCTTCGTCGAGCGTCAGTTTCCCCGCATCCACCAATCCGAACAACATTTCCATCCTGCCGGCATGATAATGCCTCCTGTGTTCCTTTTTACCGTCATAAACCGCTACGGCACAGCTAATCAAACGGCAGCTCCTCATCCATGGCTTCTTCCGCCTTTTTCCTGCACATATTGCAGTAGCCATGCCTCTGGAAAAATCCACAGACCTGGTCCACCAGACACCTCAGATCCGTTTCATAACATGTCCTCCTTCCGGCCGCTTCGTCGTCCATCCGCTTCCTGTTGTCATACTGCAGGTGGTAAAATGTGCACGATACCGTCTCATCTTCCTTTCCGTTGTCGCGCCCCCTCCTTTCCACTGCCTTCTGCATCAGATCCTCCATCTGATGTTTCTCTTCCTCACTCAGATAATTAAACAATTCCATATTCACAATCCCTCCTTATCTTTTTTCCGAAAGGCTTACCGCTTTCCGACACACCCATGATATCACATCCGGAAGATCTCCGGATCTGTCAGACATCACCTATGGCAGGAACATTAACTGCGGGGACAGTCATTACAAACATCACCTATAGATTCAATTTTCCTTATTGCCATGAAAGAAGCATCACCTTACAGGTGCAATTTCTTTTTACAGTCCCGAAAATAAAACATCACCTTACAGGTGCAATTTCTTTTTGCAGCCCCGAAAATAAAACATCACCTTACAGATGCAATTTCCGCACTTTAAAATCAGGATACAGATTGTTTTTGTATCCGATATCACATCTGAAAAATGCTCCGGCATGTGATGATTCTTTATATATACAGAAAAATGTTTGATATCTTCCCCTTCTCCATGTACACAAAAACAACCCGGTGCTATAAACATCAAAAATATATCACAATCTCCATAATTTCCTGACAAAATGTGCCTTAAAACAGCCCATTTCCTGACACATGCAGTCTTTTGACATACAAAATCCTTTCCCCATTCTGACACGGACAGCCCGCTGCCCGTTTAGCATCCCTCCATTCCCGCCCCGCCACGGCAAAAAAACCGATTTTTACGAATGAATGCATACAGATGTCTTTTTCATACACAGGACAGCTTTATAAAATTGTGTATAACTTATTACACAATTTGTTATGCTGCTGCCCCGGCCGCCTGTTTTTCCATCCGGATCCTTCTCTTTTAGATTTATTTTATAAATTCTTTATACTTTTCACCCTTCCCCGAAGTAAAAATCTTCCATTTTATTGGCAAAAAAATTATGCCGTCTGTCTCTGGACGGCATTCCCGGAGGACAATAAAATGGCATCTAATAATGAATCAACACCTTCTACCATGTCTACTACACAGGCAGTGTCAAACGACACTGAAACAATCAGCAATACGGCTGCTGGCAATACCACAAAAAAAAGGCCCCTCTATCGGACAAAATCATTATGCGGGGACACCGCATCCATACCAGACCGTCTGCCTGTTATCACTAACCCATCCTATAAAAATGCCCTGACATTCAACAAAAATACCAGTGCCTACCTTCAGGCACTTTCTGATACCAGCGGGACGAAATACAGCAACGGCACTTTCTGCTATAAGGGACTGCCTGCAACACTGGATAAGCTGGATTCGATATCCACCGATGAAAATACCGGAACCTTTAACCTTCCCTTGCTTTGGGCGCTGTATGGTATTATCCTGAAATCATTCCAACTTACAGGTAAACTGGAATATGGAAAAATAATAACCATTTACTTTCCTGAATTTGCACACAAGATAGGAAAATCCCCCAATATCGGTAAAAAGGATATTACCGAATATACCAACAGTATCCGCCGTTTCCAGACAGTTATCGGAATTATAAACAATGGCACAAAAAGTGACGACATCCTTCCGGTAATCGACCATGTGGAACATGATACCGCCACACACACCATCAGTTTCAGCAGTCCTTATATTGTAAGAATTATACAGGACATCCATGAAGCAGGTATCCGGAAAGACCAGAAAGGCCGGACCAGATTGAAGAAAGACGGGGAACCACTGATGCTCCCATCCCATTCTTATATTGTGGAAATGGGTATTGTTTCGGAGAAAAATAAAAAAGCACTTGAGATCGTGTTTGTTATTGTTGCCCTTATCGAGCAGGCGGGAAATAACACCCCGCATATCCGTGCAGACACAATAATCTCACGCTGCCCACAGTTACATAAAAGCTTAGCCGGACAGTCTGCCGGAAACAAAAATAACCTTTTAAAAAGGGCATTTTCCAAGGCATGGGAGCTGCTTAGGGAAAAGACGGCTTTAACCGCCGTATACAATAATATACGGCTGCCTGACGCCAAAGATATGACAGCCATCCCGACAAGCTCCACACTCAGCATTGTTTTTGAATTTCCGCATAATGGAAAAGGCCAGGACAACTAATATATTTTTTCGGGTAAGTGTAGCGGTTATTTCGGACAAGTGTAGCAGCTTTTTCGGATAAGTGTAGCAGCTTTTTCGGGCAAGTGTATGCATCCAGAACCTGCGACTCCCCATTTTATGGCGGTTTCAAGCATCCCTGACGGTCCTAATATTATAATATCCTACTATTATAATATCGGAGGCAGCGGCGGCTTGACCTGCCGCCACTGCCTGATTATACTAAAGGAAATTACGGAAATGAAAGAAAAAAGTAAATCTATTTTGGAGGTATCGCAATATGAATGAACAACCAGTCATAACTCAGGAGCCCGCCAACCAGAATTTATCCGAAAGAGGCCTTCCCGCCATCAAGCGGTTCAATATGAAGTCATATTTCGGAAAACAGTTCTCCCACGATGTCGAGAGTTTCAAAAAAAGTGGCCGGCTGAAATCGGGATTTGCCAACATTGATGCTATCACTAACCTGTATCCCGGTCTCTATGTCATTGGGGCCATCTCCTCACTTGGAAAGACAACCCTCATACACCAGATGAGTGATCAGATTGCCGAATCCGGAAACCATGTCCTGTTCTTTAGTCTGGAACAGTCGGCTTTTGAGCTTGCATCCAAGAGCATTGCCAGAACCATTGCCAAAGACAATCCTGAAAATGGTTTGTCATCCCTGCAGGTCAGACGTGGCAGACTGTCAGACCCCCGCATAGCATCCGCCATCGAAAAATACAGTGCATATTCCGACAGGATAACAGTCATTGAATGCAGCTTTCAGGCAACAATCGATGACATCACCAAAATAGTCACGGGCTATATTGACCATTATAAAGTAAAGCCTGTAGTGGTCATTGACTATCTGCAGGTGATACAGGCCGCACCTGAAAACCGTATGACCACAAAGGACACTGTTGATTACCATGTACGACGGCTAAAGGAACTACAGACAGACCACCAGCTTACTATGATTGTAATTTCTTCCCTTAACCGTCAGAATTATATGAATGCCATTGATTTTGAATCCTTTAAGGAAAGCGGGGGCATTGAATATACGGCAGATGTGCTCTGGGGATTACAACTCCAGTGTATACATGAAAACATATTCTCCCAGGCCAATAAAATTAACCAGAAAAGGCAGCGGATTAAGGAAGCAAAACGAGAAATACCCCGAAAAATTGAACTTATCTGTCTAAAAAACAGATTTGGGATAAGCAGTTATTCCTGTCAGTTCAACTATTACCCGAACTATGATCTGTTTGAAGCCGACCTTTCTGGTTTAAATACGGACGAAATCAAAGAAAACAATACCGACACTGATGGATGGATGACCATTCCGGAAGGTTTAGAAAGTGAACTGCCCTGGGATATATGATAAATTGTTTTTAAATCTTGGTGACCTGTTGAGGAGGTAATTATATGAGCAGCAATGTCTCGCACGAACAGATAAAACTTGCAAGGAAAAGTGATTTGTATGCATTTCTGATAAAATACCATAACTGTATTTTTACCCACGAAGGCAGCAGCCTCCGTCCAAAAGATAACCACAGTATTTCCATCCGGAAAGGATACTGCGGTTACAGGGACTTCTCTAACGGCGAAACCGGTAACCCGATTGAATATCTGACAAGGCATATGGGTTATACATTTGTAGCGGCAGTACAGGCACTTGCAGGGGAATCCACGGCGGTCCGTACCCCTGACAGCCCGCAGGCAGATGTAAGCAATATCCCGCCACAGTTCCCCTGCCCCATAAATGGAAAATACAAAAACTTATTTGCTTACCTGATAAATCGTGGGATAGCCGCAGGAACAATACGGATGCTGGTTGACAATAAAATACTGTATCAGGAAAAGAACCGGAACAACATTGTATTCATCAATACGGAAAGGGATTTCGCAGAACTTCGCGGGACTTACACTTATGGAAAACCTTTCCACGGAATAGTTCCTGACTGCAGAAATGACGGTTTCTGGTGGTTTAGGACTTCCAGAACTGCATGCAAAGCTTACATATGTGAGGCTGCCATTGATGCTATCAGCCTCTTCGAATTACACAAGCTGCGGGGAAAAAATGAACCTGCCTACTATATCAGCATAGCAGGTGCAGCAAAGCAGCCGGCCATTAGCAGGCTGAAAGGGTCAACCCTGAGTCTGATTCTGGCCGTGGACAATGATGCCGCCGGACAACAGTGCCGGGACAAGAACCCGGATTTGGAATACATCTTGCCGGAGCACAAAGACTGGAACGAGGACCTGCAGGCGCTACAAGAATATACACATTAAATTCCGCTTTTTCTTCATTCCCGTAATACATTAACCGCATTTCTCTGCGAATGAGACCTTATGGCGAAAATCATACCTGATAGATATGATTTATTCATACCTGTCAGGGATGTTATCACCTGTCTGTATCAAAATGTAAAAAGCCATTCCCACTCTGATTCTTTAATTTCCCCTATTCCACCGTCCAAGTCACCCTGGGGAAGGTAGGAAAATTGACCCGACCTTCTATCCTGTCATTTATGGTGCTTACGAGAACGATGACTGGACAGACCCGGCTGTTTGGAAGAAAGCCAATCCCTCGCTCGATATCACGGTGTACATCGACAAGGTGCAGACCGCTTACGAGTCGGCCTAACAGAATCCTGCTGAGGAAAATACATTCAGTCAACTGCATCTGAACCAATGGGTGAAGCAGGCTGTCCGCTGGATGCCGATGGACAAATAGGATGCCTGTGCATTCAAAATAACTGAAGAATCCCTACGAGGCCATGTATGTTACATTGGCTTGGACCTTTCGTCCGCCACAGACATCACAGCTTTTGTATTGGTGTTCCCGCCATTGAATGAAGATGATAAATACATGGTCTTCCCGTACTTCTGGATACCGGAAGATACACTGGAGCTTCGAGTGCGCCGTGACCATGTTCCATACGATGTCTGGGAGA
>CAJUND010000046.1 GCA_910587655.1 uncultured Agathobacter sp.
GTTATTATACCACAAGTTCAAGCATAAGTCTAATTAAATTGGATTATACTAGCATATAAAATTTTCTCATTCATCCTTTTTCTTCACTGGTTGTTGCAATTTCTTCTATTACATTCGTAACAACAGAATTCAGCTCTGTTGCGTTTCTCGATGTGATTACCGGTGTCCCTGTTCGTGATTCCACCGCTTTCCTTGCCTCAGCAGCCGCCTCTCCACCAGAACGGGCCACTTCCATATTTTCAGCAAAAGTGGAAGGCTTTTGCTGTTTCGATATCTCCGTTGAAGTAGATTCTGCAAGCATATTCAAAATCAATTCCATATCCGACATATTGTCGCGGAGATTTTCTTTCTTCAGCCCTTTGAGATTTTTATACTGTCTCGTACTCATGCCCGACCATGCTTTTGTTATCTCATCGGTAAGAATAGCATATTCCCTGCCCTGTTGGACTCCGCTTTTCTGCCATTCATCCGTAAGGGCATTTCTGACACGGATAGAAAGAATTCTTTGATGAATCCACTCATCACTGTATCCCTTTTTCTGATATGTTTCGAGTGCACGGTCGATTGCTTGTTCCGGGTCAATCGTCTCCTCGATTCGCTCTTTTCCAACTTCAGCAAGCCATAGTTTAAACGGTTCTGCCTTTGGTGAAGGGATTGACTGGATAATACGCAAAAGCTGTTCTGTCGTTGCAACATCGGTCATTCTTTTCTTGCCATCTGCTGCAGTCATTTTCAAACCGTGACAATTTGTCACGGTTTCATTTCCCTCTTCCTTCAAGCGCTGCTTCAGTTTTCTCCAATATGCTGCCGGGTCTTTACTCTCTGTAAGCACTGCGATAACATCAACAACAGAGAAATACCATTCCTCTTTTTCTTCGTCCCAAGCCGTTCTGATTTTTTGGTCTTCAAAAAGCTGTATGTTATCGTTCCCCATTTTTCCTTATACCTCCATACTTCCTATCTTTTTTGTCTCCTCTAACATAATTATCCTATCTCAAAAGCCTTTTTCTCTGCCTTACTCAGACACAAATAATTAAAATGACATTTGCTACAATTCTCTTTATCACATTTCCTTGGCAAATGATTTCTCCGTATATTTGCTGCCGCATCTTTTATGTCTGTCTGCACTTCCTCAATCAATCTATCCGTAATGCTTTCTCTGACATTATTCTCAGAATCCAAATGATATACTTCCATATAATCTGCTTTTGTTCCCGTTAATTCCTCATAGCCAAGTGCGTAAATTTTCAACTGTTCCTTATTGATAGATTCCTGTACTTCCTTATTTGCCGTCTTAAAATCCACTATATACGTCTTGTCCACACCGTCTACGTTCTTTCGTTTCACTAAATCTATCCTTCCATTGACCTTAATTCCATCTCCCATATCTATTTCAATATCGGTTTCTGCCATTTGGATATTGTCAAATTCCTGTCGGTTCTGCTCTACATAATGATTGATTGCTTTCGTTACGCTCTTATACATATTTTCGGCAAGCTTCTCTGTAGCATAAGGAAGATAAAAGGATTCGTCAATCATTCTTTTGACATCCTCCTTATCAATCACTTCTCCCTCTATAGCTGCTTTATGTATATTTTTTACTATTTCATGCATAACATTACCATAACCAAGTGCAGGAACTAATGGCTGTGCAAAACCATAAAACATAGACAGCTTAAACCGATATGGACAGTCAAAATAATCTTCCAGCAAACTAAAGTTCAGTGAAACAGGCATACTCTCCTTCTTCATGGACGGTATATTGTCAGCATTGTATGGTATCTTTCCATCATACTTTACCAGATAAGAAGAATCCTTTGCCTCCAGCAAAAAAGTCGATACATACTTATCCCGGCTTGTTTCCGACCTTGACAGATACAGGTATTTCTTTGCCCGTGTAACCGCTACATAAAAGAGTTTCCTTTCCTCCTCAATATCTCCATCAAAACGGGCAGAATCCGTTATCCAGCTTCGATCCAATATATGCCATATGCCCTTGCCGCCAATCCTCTGTGCTGGAAAATAATTCTTATTAAGCTGTGGAACAAATACTGCCGCAAATTCCAAGCCCTTTGACTGATGTACCGTCATAATATTAACCGCATCCGGTTTGGTATAAGTATTGGTCAGATACCCTTCCGGGTAATAGCCCGTTGCTGTATATTTCATGAACGAACAAAAATTATGCAGTTTTGTTTTTGGTTTTAAAGTGTAATTTATAATTTCATAATCTGCTATTACCTGGCTGAATTTCCCCAAATTATATAATAAAAGCTCTGTTTCGACCTTCCCATCCTCCACTATGGAAACACGCCTTAAAAAGTCATGGTATATCTGTTGTAGGTTAAAGTCAGAATACAGCTTTATCTCCTTCACATCTATCGTTGCCAAATACTGCAATGCATCTGCCAATTCTTTTTTATCCAAAGGATACTCTATATCTTACCACATCTTAAATAAATCCGTGGAAGAAACTTCTCCATTTAGGTAATCATAAATCCCCTTTGCCGCCTGACATTCTTTCGTCCCAAACAAATCATTTATGCCTTCCACTACAAACGGAATATGATACTCTTCTAACTTCTCTGCAATCATGGAACTGATTTTTCTTTTTCTAAGCAGCACCGCCATTTCTGAATAGTGAACTCCGACACTGTGTAGTTTAACAATCCTATTTGCTATAAAATCAAACTCTTCTTCTGATTCCTTGTATTCTGCATATGCAATATCGCCTATATCATATTTAACCAAACAGCCGGACTGCATCGTTTTTGTCAGACGATTATCATTATATAAAATCACCCGTCTGGCAACATCTACGATTCCCTCCGTACTGCGATAGTTCGTATCAAGAAAAAGATTCTTTTGAATGTTATACCGCTCTTTAAATGTTAAGATATTCTTTGTGTCACTTCCCCGAAACTGGTATATGGTCTGGTCGTCATCGCCCACTACACATATATTTGCACCAAAATCCTTTAACATCCGAATCAGCTTCTCTTGCACAGGATTGGTATCCTGATACTCATCAACAGTTAAATATCTTACTTTCTCTTCGATTTTATCAGCAAATTTTTCGTTCGTCTCAAGCTGGTAAATCATTTCCCGCAAAATCAGGGAATAATCAAACTTCTTTTCTTCGTATAGCTTACTTTGGTATTTTTCAAAAGCAAGCTGCGTTTTTGCATCCCATTTATCTTTTTCAAACCAATTCTCATTTAATATACTCATCACGGAAACAAACAATGAAGTTTCCGTATATTTCCGCATATCCAAATCCTGCATTCCGCACTCTTCATAAAAACGTTCCACAAATAATTTCGTATGTATCTCATCCATCACGCTAAATTTTTGAAACTCTGGAATGTTCTCCTGAAGCATTTTTATGCAAAATCCATGTATCGTCCCAACATACATATGGGCAAATCCCCTAGTATGCCCCAATACCGCCTTGCCATAATCATAAATTCTGTTCTTTAATTCTTCGGCAGCCCTTTTCGTAAATGTAAATGCTACAATATTCTCTGGTAATATTTCGGGTTTAGAAGCAAGAATATTGACGATTCTTCTTGTGACTACGCCCGTTTTACCTGCACCTGCACAAGCAATAATCTCTAAATCTTCATCAATCGTCTTAACTGCTTCCATTTGAACTTCAGACAAATTCTCTAATCAGTCCATGCTCTCCTCCATAAGTACCTAACTCATTTTATAATTTATACCTTTTTCATTATACTTAAAAAACTAAGGATTTTCAACGACAAAAGCCCCAAATCCTGCAAAAGAACCCCCGCAGGTCTAACCCAAAACCTACGAGAGTTCCCATAAAACACTATTAGCACTCCTCTATACTATCCTCTGCGTCCACCCAATCTGCATCTCTCCATTCAAATACAGGGGGTGTCGCAAAATCATCAAATTAGATGATTGAGCGGCACCCCTCGCTCTATGTGCAGAAAATCTGGAAAGTATCTTTGGGTGTTTGGGAGATTTCCCTGATTTTTGGCATACTTTAATAATGCTGCTGTTTTTCTATGGTTTATGCGGTCTCTTTGACTGGAAAGAAATAACTTCCTGTCCGGTCTTTTTGTATCTTTCCATGTAGTTTATTGATGTTATAACCCATGCACAGCAAAAGTATCTCTAGTTTTACTTTTGTTTTTCCGCGGAGCAGGAATCTTTGGAATTCATAGTCATTTTTCAGAACGCCAAAAGCTCCTTCTACTTGAATGGAACGGTTCATCCGATATTTGATCCCCGTTTCACTTAAAATGTTTTCATAGGATTCCTGCCGCTTCTCCAGAAAACTTTTGGAAATATATAACCGTTTACTGCCTTTTGCTCTGGTACATTTTTCTTTATAAGGACAACCCGTACAGTCCTCACATTCGTAAACAGTTACTTCCGATTCGTAACCACTCTTGCTTTTCTGCCTTTTGATAAAAAGAGGGGACAATGATCTTCCGGCATGGCAGGTGTATGTGTCAGTGGTCTCATCATATCCCATGTTTTCACGTTTGCTGATATCTTTTTTAAAGCTGCGTTTTTTCCATTTCTCATAGGTCTGAGGTTTGATATAAGGTTTCTGTCTGTTTTCCCTTAAAAAGCTGTAGCCTTCTTCGCTTTCGTAACCTGAATCTGCTGTTACACTTGGATATCGGAACCCCAGTTTTTCTTCCATTGTTTTCAGAAACGGAATCAACGTCCATACATCGTTTCTGTCCTGAAAAATATCCACTGCAACGATGTATTCGCTGTCTACACCTATCTGTACATTATATCTCGGTTTTAACTGGGCATTACGCATGTGGTCATCCTTCATGTGCATAAAAGTGGCATCCGGATCTGTCTTACAGTAATTGTTCCGTCCCTGAAAACTTGCCGTGTGCCAGTCATAAATAGTCTGCCGTTCCAGTAACCTGCGGAACAGTTCCAGATACCTCTGGTTTCTGCTTTTTCTTTTTCCACGCCCGTGGACAAAAACAGTTCCGTCTGTCCTGCACTTTTCTTCCAAAAATCCGGATATCTTTTGTATATCCTGTGCCCTTGTTTCTGTGCCGACTGAAAAATCCTGTATGTATTCATGGTTCAGGAGCTGTACGGCATCCTGTATCTTCCGGAACATTTTTTCTTCCCATTTCCCAACAGACTTTTTCCACACAAAAGTATACTTGTTGGCGCTGGCTTCCAGCTTTGTCCCGTCAATGAACACGGTCTCCTTTGACAGTTCACCAGCCCGTTCCAGTCTTTCTACCATCTGATAGAAAAGACTCTCACAGGCATCTGCCAGAAATCCCGTACGGAAACGGGCAATGGTACTATGATCCGGTGCTTTCTGTCCGGCTAACAGCCACATAAAGTTGATGTCACGCCGGCAGGCGGCCTCGATCTTTCTCGAAGAATAGATGTTTTGTGAATAAGCATAGGTCAGGATCTTGAACATGGTCTTGGGGTCTACTGCCGGATTTCTGCCTTTGGCAGAGTAAGCCTTGTACAGCAAGCTGTAATCTAATCCCTCCAGTTCGTGGCTCAGCAGTCGGACAGAATCATCTTCAGGAACCAGACCTTCCAAACTTAATGGTAAAACCAGTTGATAAGGCTCGCCAAATTCGGTATAATTTTTATGGTATTTTAATTTACTCGTCATAATTTATTATACCACGGATGGCAGGTTCTTCGGAGCCTGCTTTTCTGTTTTCAGATACAAAAACGGAGCTGTTGCTCCGGTAGATTATTCATCTACTTTTGCAACAGCCCCTGCTTCTTTTGCTAATTCACCACTCTTAAAAATATTTCCCAAATGTTTCGTGACAACCGTTCTGTCCACTCCAAAATAATTATGCCATTCTTTCCTGCGTAAGCCACAAAGTTTCATTTTACACCAATAGTTCTATATTGACAGTCCCATCATCTTTTTTATACATGATAATATCTGATAAAAAATTAGCAACACCTGCCATACATTATTTCGCCAAATCTTCAATCATTTGCTGCTAAATAATTGCCCGCCCCGTATCTCTTAATTATATTCATCCATTAGATTAATAGCAAGAAAAATCAGTCTTGACAAATTCGTTATACCTCCGTATAATAAATTATACAATCGTATAAAGGAGGTGAAACAACATGGGAAAGATACTGAAAAAACTGGGCGAAGCCGAACTGGAAATTATGCAGGTCATCTGGGGAAGCAATCCCCCTATGACTTCAAACCAGATATTAAAGGAGCTGCAGACACGCAGAAAATGGCAGCTTTCCACTCTGATGACTTCGTTATCGCGGCTGGCGGACAAAGGCTATGTCTGCTGTGACCGTTCGACCGGAAGCAACCTTTACTCTCCGCTTGTCACGGAGGATGAATACCGGACAACCGAGAGTAAAAATTTTCTGGAACGGCTGTATAACAACTCCATCCAGAATATGGTGGCAACGCTTTACAGCAACCGCGCATTAAAAAGCTCTGACGTGGAGGAACTGCGGAAATTTTTGGATGAACTGGAGGATGAGGGATGATTAGAAACTTATTTATTTCCATTCTTGGGATTTCATTGTCAACCGGACTGGTCATTGCACTGTTTATGCTGCTTGCACCATTATTCAGAAAACGGTATGCCAGCAGATGGAGCTGTTATATCTGGATTTTCATTGCACTCCGGCTGCTGGTTCCTATAAACGGAAGCAGTATTGTGGGTTTCGTAAAGAGTATGGCATCCCCGGCTTCCTCCATGCAGCAGGAAACCGCAGACAGCCCGGTGATAAATACACCAAAACAGCGGGTAGTAATTGAAATACCGGAACAGATGACAACAGAAATAACCGTACAGAAAGAGGAACGAAAAACCATTACCATGCTGGACATTGCCGCATATGTATGGTTTGCGGGCTGTATTGTTTTTCTTGCCATTCCGGTATTTAGCTGCATCAATTTCAGGATACAGATTTCCAGAAACAAAACAGCTGTGGAGAACGGACCGGTAAAGACACAGCTGCAGAAACTGTCCAGGGAACTGCATATCCGCCGTCCTGTACCTGCAGTGGAATATGACGGTACGGTCAGTCCGATAATTACTGGTATTTTCATACCGGTGGTGGTTCTGCCCCGGAAAGATTACACGGAGAAGGAATTCTATTTTATTTTAAAGCATGAACTGATTCATCTGAAACGAAATGATGTACTGGTAAAATTTCTTTACATGGCTGCGAACGCACTGCACTGGTTCAACCCGCTGGTTTACATTATGAGAAAACAGGCTGTGGTTGACATGGAGCTTTCCTGCGACGAACGGGTGATTTCAGGCACTGCATACGCAGACCGGAAGGATTATACGGAAACACTGTTTTCCACAATTAAGGAAACACGTACAAAAAAGACATATTTGTCAACAGGATTTTATGGGGGAAAAAGAATTATGAAGAAACGGTTTAAAAATATCCTGACACGTTCAGAAAAAAAGAACGGTCTGCCCGTACTGGCAGCTGCCATGGCTGTAACACTTGCGGCAGGAACACTGGTCGGATGCTCGGAGGCAAAAAAACCGGCGGCAAACAAAAGCGGGCTGGTACAGACGGCAAATAAAAATACAGACGGCGGTATTCTGAAGCAAATATCCGGCAGGTGGATGATTGACTTTGGCAGGACAGATTCCTCGCTCTGGGGGACGGGGATATCCAACGGGAATGAAATGGTGATTACAGCAGATGGGGTATTTACCTATTACATCGGTATCGGCACGGGCGGAACCGGACAGTGTAAGATAAAGGACGGCAGTGTAACGGTAGAAATCACTCCTTATGAAGAACTCTCCTCCGAAAAGGAAATACTCACTTTCAGCTATGAGGGGAAGGCGAAAAATGAGTATATCCGGATGGACTGGCACGGAGAGGATGTTTACTGGACACGGGAAGGAGCCTCTGGTACTAAGAAAGAAACGGCGGATACCCCGTCATCCCCAAAAGAGCTTACCATCTACAAAGAAGGGGAACCGGAAGTCAGGCAGACGACAAATACCATCGGAGTCGGGTACTCTGTTTATTTTCCGGAAGGTGAATGGACAGAAAACACATTAAAAAACTTCTCTGCCGCAATGCCTGACGATTCATGGCTTACCAACGGACGGGACATCTGGAATGCAGACGTGAATAACCGGGTACAGATGAGGGTGACACATTACACAGAGCTTTCGGCAGCCGCCAGGCTGGAGGAAGCTTTCACACAGGCTGGTTATGCCCAGGAAAACAATGAACTGGTAAAAACAGAGGGAGACCTTGTGATTAAGGTGAGACTTTATGACAACGAAGACGACACGTGGAGCGTATGCTACTGCTATCCTTCAGAAGCTGAAGAAGGCTGGGGAACGGAACTACCGGTAATTGCAGATACTTTTGCAGTTACAGCGCTCAGCGAGGACAGCAAAGCAATCCAGCGCACGGTAAAAGGTTTTACTGCAGCGTATTTTACAAGGGATGCAAAAGAGCTGGAAAAATATTTGGAACATCCGTCCGAAACGGCGGCTGAGATTTACGAAGGCACTGAAACGGTGAACCGCATGACGGTAAAAGGATATACGGAAAATGAGGTATTTCCGTTTGGAAGCGAAACATCGGCTTCCGTGGAATTTAAGGAAGGTTCAGAGGATTCCTTCACTTATCTGACACTGTCTTTAATCAAGCAGGAAAACGGATGGAAAGTGAAAAGTTACGGACTGGAAAAATAACATGTAAAAGGCGGGGAACTCCCTGCCTTTTATGCTTCTGTATTCCTCCCTTGACAAAGTAAATTTCTTATTTTATCCTATTTTATATATCACGAAAAAAGAAAGGAGGATTTCTGATGAACCCTGAAAAACTGGGATTCGGTCTTATGCGTCTGCCGCTTCTTGACCCGGCAGATTCCACAAGTATTGACCACAAGGCAGTATGCCGGATGGCAGACAGTTTCCTGGAAGCTGGATTTACTTACTTTGATACCGCTGCGCCCTACCATAACGGTCACAGCGAAACTGCGTTCCGTGAATGTGTGGCAAAACGGTATCCAAGGAATGCCTATACCATTACAAATAAGCTGAGTCTTTTTATGGTTCAGAAGGCTGAAGAACTGGAAGGCTTTTTTGCAGGACAACTGGAACGCTGCGGCGTGGATTATTTTGATTATTATCTTCTTCATGCCATGAACATAGATTATCTGGACCTGGCGGAAAAAATCGGTGCGTTCGACTTTGCCGCACAAAAAAAAGCCGAGGGAAAAATAAAACATGTCGGATTTTCCTTCCACAGCAGTGCAGAAGTTCTGGATGAAATATTAACAAAGCATCCCGAAATGGAATACGTGCAGCTCCAGCTGAACTATATTGACTGGGAAGACGAAGAAGTACAGTCCGGGAAATGTTATGAGGTCTGCGTAAAACATAATAAACCGGTCATTGTCATGGAGCCGGTCAAAGGCGGACTGCTTGTTAATATTCCAGGTGAAGCCGATGCACTGTTAAAAGAAGCTGACGCCGGTATGTCTGCCGCTTCATGGGCCATCCGTTTTGCAGCTTCCCCGGACCATGTTGTCATGGTACTGTCCGGCATGAGCAGTGAAGAGCAGATGCGCGACAATATCTCCTTTATGAAAGATTTTAAACCACTCACAGAATTCGAAAACGAGCTTGTCCTGAAAGCTGCCGGAATCATCCGCAGCAGACAGCGCATCGCCTGCACGGCATGCCGTTACTGTGTGGACGGATGCCCGAAAAACATAGCGATTCCGGACTATTTTAAACTGATAAATAAAATCAGCCAGTATGGAGAAACTCATCTGCCGGATGCAAAAAAAGCCTATGCCCGGAAAACACAGGATTTTGGCAGGGCATCCGACTGTATCCACTGCCTTCAGTGCGAAAAACGCTGTCCGCAGAATCTGCCGGTTACTAAATATCTGGAAGAAACAGCCAAAGTTCTGGAATAAAAAAGAACAGCTTCTGCCGCCACCGGCAGATAAAAAATATAATAATAAACCGGAGGTAAAATTATGAATAACAAATCAACAGCAATTACCATGAACAGATTATCTGTAAAAACACAGACAATGGCTGCAGCCGCTGCAATTATTGCAGCCGTGGCGCTCCCGCAGTTTTTCCATGTAATGGGCGCATTATCCGGTCTTGGAACGGGACTTGGGGAAGCCTTTCTTCCCATGCATCTGCCGATTATTCTGGCGGGACTTCTGGCAGGACCTTATGCCGGGGCGGCTGCCGGACTGCTTGCCCCCCTTGCCAGCTTTGCATGTTCGGGTATGCCGACTTCCGCCATGCTGCCGTTTATGATGATTGAACTCTGCGTTTACGGATTATCTGCGGGACTTCTTAAGAATGTAAAGATTCCTGTAATCGCAAAGGTTGTAATCACTCAGATTGCCGGGAGAGTCATCCGCGCAGCGGCAATTCTGGTTTCCTTATATGCATTTGGAAACGAAAATGTACGTGTTGCCGCCATCTGGATGAGCATTGTTACCGGACTGTTCGGCCTTGTACTCCAGTGGACGCTTATTCCGCTGGCAGTTTACCGTCTGGAGGATATGAAGCGAAATGAAAACTAATCTGCAGAAAGCAAAAGAACTGCTGCAGACCGGGGAATACACCTGCGTTCTGTGCCAGGGGGACGAAGTCTTTACCAGCACAGAACGGGGCGTTGCCCCCCTGGTAAACTGGATATCCTCCGGCATGGATTTGGGCGGTTTCAGCGCTGCTGATAAAATTGTCGGAAGGGCTGCAGCATTTTTATATTCCCTGCTGGGCGTGGATGAGGTTTATGCTTCCGTTATGAGCGAAGGGGCCATAACGCTGCTATCAGAGCTGAATATTCCAGCATCTTATGATAGTAAGACGGAACACATTATTAACCGTGCCGGAACCGGCGGCTGCCCGATGGAGCAGGCCGTAAAAGATATTACGGAACCGGAACAGGCACTGGAAGCAATACGGAAAAAAATGAAGGAACTTTCCCGGTAAAGGAAGGTTCCTTCATTTCTTCATGGTAATTCTTAAACATTACCCTTGTAACAGCTTCAGAACAGTCTGATTCGCCATGTTTGCCTGAGCCATAACTGACGAATTTAGCTGCTCAAGAATTTTACTGCATGAAAATTCCACCATCTCCTCTGCTATGTCGGCATCTGAAATCCGGCTTTCGGATGCCGATACGTTCTCACCTGTAATTGCATTGGCAGCATACAGATGCTCGAGCGCATTCTGATAGCTGCCGTAGAGGCTTCTTTGCTCGGAAACATAATCGATAGCCTGATTGCACAATGAGATAACCTCTTTTGCATCGTTATGGCTCATCACATTCAAAACTGGATTTTTTCCAAAAACCGCTGTGGTGCGCATATCGACATAATCGATACGATAGCAGTTCCCGCTGTACGCCCCCACCTACAGATAGATAAAACCGGTTCTGGCTGAGGCGGAGCCTCCGCCTGAACCGCCGCCTGAAGATGATGCGCTGCCACCCGTCTGCCCGTCCAGTTTGAGAAACCATGCATCACTGCCTCCTTTGTTTTTGTCTGCGAGGTCCTCGTCATTGGAACTGCTGTTGCCGCCGAGCAGAATGTCGCCGTTTTCGTCTTCAAAGATGAAGTTGAAAGAGTCATTTCCGCTTCCGCCATGCACCTCGTCCCAAATAATATCACCGGAATCCTTGTCTATCATAAATACCCAGGCATTATCCCCAAAATACCCGGGCTTTTGGGTTACGTCCCCGTCCATTGCACCCACTCTTCCGGCAATGACGAAGCCGTTTGCTGTCTCAACAACGCAGCTGCCAAAATCGTCTTTGCTGCTTCCATATGATCTGCTCCAGACAGGTGTCAGGTTTTTGTCAAGTTTCATAACCCAGATATTACTCCCGCGTGTCCTGTCAGTCGAGGGGGCAGCTGTTCCGACCGTATCCGTAATCTCTGCTTTCCCGACCACGATATATTCTCCGGCAGAGGTTTCTATAATTTGACTGATGTTTTCCCCGCTGTTGCTTGCGCTCATGTTATCCCCGAACAGCAGTATCTTTTCGGCATTCCCGTTCCTGTCAAATTTTGTAATAAAGGATCTGTGATGACCGGTTCCGATGACTGTTGTCGGCGGTTTGCTGACGCTGCCATCATTGTTGCTCTGCTTGATATCAGTCGAGGTTGTATAGTTTCCACCAATGTATCCGCCGTCTGATGTAGGATAGAGCCGGGAGATTTGTTCGTTGCTGCCGCCTCCGACCCGGTATGCCTTTTTCTCAAAGGCATCATAATCAGCATTCGGGTCGACCGAAGGGTCAATTACCAGCATGATGGTGTCCCGGCCGCCCAGGGCGTTTCCCCCTAAAGGCTTTCCTCTCCCGTCTCTGATACCATTTCCGTCAAATGACTGAATGGAAAGAAATACATGTCCGCTGCCGTCCTGCATGAGAAATGCATTATTGACGCTGTTATCATTGCCGCTACATTGAAACCGGTACGTCCATGCAATGTTACCATCTGCATCCAGCTTTGCCAGAAAAGGACTGCCACTGCTGTTTCCTACAGCCAAATATCCGCCGTCCGCCGTAGCAGTAACTGAATTAAAAGATTCATTTCCGAGATTGTTTACCTTTGTCGTCCAGAGAACCTCACCGTCCGTCCCGACCTTGGTGACCCATCCGCTTTGCGTTCCTGCCGTAGAACCAGAGCCATCCAGATCCTGGTCACTGCTGTTTGTGTTTCCGCAGAAAACGATGGTGCCATCGGGGTTATGAATGGGAGTCCCCATAGAATCATTACCGAAACCTCCATAAGTAGCGCGTTTTGAAAGCGCATCAGAAACGGCAGCATCTATCACGGAGCCTGTACCGCTGCCGCCTCCTCCCACTGCTGCTCCGGCAGTTCCCCCACAGAGCATACGATGCCCGTTGAAAGAGGTTCTATATGCAGTTTCGTCAATTTCTATGAAAAGAGCATTAATCTCTGACTGGATTGCCGCGCGGTCCCCCGGCATATTTGTGTCATTCGCTGCCTGCACTGACAGCTCACGTATCCGCTGGAGAAGATTTTGTATCTCCTGCATTCCGCCATCGCCGACCTGCACAAAATTGATGCCGTCCTGTATATTCTCATTTGCCCGGGCCAGGCCTCGAATCTGCACACGCATTTTCTGTGAAATAGAAAGCCCGGCTGCATCGTCTGCCGCACGATTGATGCGATAGCCGCTGGCAAGACGTTCGGATGTCCTGGCCTTACGGGCAGAGTTAATCTTTGATTGACAGAAAGCTCCCATGCTCGCTGGATTATGCTGAATAATCATTACGTTTACTCCTATTTGATTCATTTGTCATAGGGGTACCTATTGATGATTCTCTCATTTTTTATTTATTATATCAAAAAAATGGGGAAATCAACAAATTGCAACAATTAATCAGAATAAATTTTAAAAGGTATCAGAAAAATATCATATTGAAAAAAACAGCCTTTGAAAGAAAAACTACTGGCATTCCACCCCATAATATGCCGCATTCATTTCATAATACAGGGCTTCCAGCTGCAGGCCTGCTTCCAGCCGGGACAGTCCGCTTTCTATCACATCAAGCCGTGAGGCTTCCCCGGCTTTTTCCAGAAGCTCGGTATTCCGGTACACTTCTTCAAGATATTCTTCCATGGACTTCTGCGCCTGGATACTGGCGCGTGCATTTTCACATTCTGTCACACATCCGGCAATAAAAAACTTATCCATATCCGGATGCCTTGCCGTACACTCTTCAATTGTTCCCAGGGATTTATCCGCCGGCATTTCAATCCTTTTATATTTCAGGAATTTTTCTTTTAAAAAATATTTGTCATACTGAATCGAATTGGCGCAAATCTGTTTTCTGGCGCGGACGTCTGCAATTGCTGTCCCGGTCTGTGATGCCTGTACTTTTGTTATTTCTCCTTCTTCATACATTTTCTGTATAATGGCCTCTTTCTCAGCAAGCAGTTTATCCATTTCATCATATATCTTTAACAGTCTTTCATTTTTCAGCATGTCAAGATAACAGGAAACGCCTTCCGCCCCTGTTCCGTCCAGAATTTCCTGTCCGGCAGATTCAACAGATTCTGCCGGTGTTTCTTCTGCCTGGGTATTTTCTTTCTGTATATTATCAACATCTTCACTTACACTCTGCGTGTTTTCCGCAGTATCCGCCATGGCATGAAAACCGCTTCCAAATACTGCCGCAATGGCAAACACTGCTGCTGTCATTATCATCCATTTTTTCATATGTATGCGCTACCTCTCCCTGATACTCTGTTTCAGTGCATCCGTCAGCGGTTCCAGGAAAAACTCGATAATCCTGCGTTTCCCGGTTCTGATTTCCACGCTGCATTCCATTCCCTGCGCCAGTTTTTTTCCGGCAAGCTTACTTTTTTCAAGCTGTATGTCCACCCGGTAAATTTTCTGCATCTTTTCGTTTTCCGTTGCATCGGGGCTGATATAGCTTACAGTTCCGGACAGCATTCCGTACTTCTGGTAATCATAGGTGTCAATTTTTACGCTGACTTTCTGCCCCTCTTTTACATGTCCGATATCTGCATTTTCCACTTCCGCACTGACAATCATATATTTCGCATCCGGCACAAGTTCCGCGACATCCTGCGCTGCCGATACCACAGTTCCCGAATGTTCTGTTACCAGGGTTTTTACAATCCCGTCAAACGGCGCCCGGATATCCCGGTTTTCATATTCATAATATTCCTGTTCCACGGACAGTCCCTGCTTCTTTAATTCATCCAGGTATCCCTGCCGCATTTCATATAATTCCGTTGTCCTCTGTTTTCTGTATTTTTCCAGGTCATCCACGGCGGACTCATAACTGCCCTTGTACTGCTCCACAGAACCGGCTTTTGTTATTACCTGCTGGTCGTTTTCACTCATCCGGTATTCCACAGAATTTTCATCTGCCGCGGCTGTAACCCCTGACTGCTCCATTTCGGATTTTTTAATGGAAACACGGGCGGCGGCGGTCTGTACATTCTGCTTTTTTTCCTCCCACTGTGCCTTTGACACTGCACCTGCCTGATAAAGCTTCCGGTATCTCTCCGCCTCATCCTTTGCATATTCATAATCCTGTTCCAGCAGTTTCAGCTCCTGCTCTGCAAGGCTGTTGTCCATGTCCCTTTTTTCCCCGGCAATTTCTTCCTGGCTTTTCAGATAATTCCCCTGCTCCTTCTGTCTGATATAGCCTTTCTTCGCCAGCTCATACTGGTTTCTGGCATTTGCAATGGCAGCCTCATATGCATTTACTGCCAGGTAATCCGCCTCCTGCAGGCTGAGCATATAGTCCAGGACCTGTTTCTGGTCCTCTGTAAGCTCCATTTTGCTGTAACCGGAAATATCGGCTGAATCCAGCATCCTGGTAAGCAGCTCGACACGCAGTTCATTTAATCCTGTCTCCCCTTCGCTGTAGGTGATACTGCTTTTTTCCACTTCCTTGTCAAGGACATACAAAACGTCGCCTTTTCTGACACGGTCCCCTTCTTTCACATTCACGGTTCTGATAATGCCCGTGCCTGCGGACTGGATTTTCTGTACTTCGTTTTCCCCCTGTACCTGTCCCCTGGCAACTGACACTTCGTCCACTTTTCCCATACATGCCCATGCCACGGTAAGGACCAGCAGAAGAAATACCGTCCAGATAATTCCTCGTCCCACGGGTGACGTCGGCGTTTCTACAATTTCCATTGCCTCCGGAAGAAATTCAGAACGGAGCTTCTGTAATCTTCTGTTATCTTTTGTTTTCATCTTTTACTTTGTATTTTTGCCCTTTCCCTTTACTGGTTCATCTGCTGCTGGCGCAAAAGCTGGTAATACAGTCCCTTTCTGCCAATCAGTTCTTCCTGCGGACCATACTCCGCAATATTTCCTTTGTCCACCACCATAATGGCGTCCGCGTCTTTTAATGTTGAAAGACGGTGTGCAATAATAATCACGGTCCGGTCCCGGCAGATTTGTTTCAGATTGCGCTGTATAATACTTTCTGATTCATAATCCAGCGCGGATGTCGCCTCATCAAAAATCAGTATTCTCGGATTTGTTAAAAGCGCCCTTGCAATGGCTATCCTCTGTTTCTGTCCGCCGGAAAGCCCGGTTCCGCGCTCTCCCACCATTGTGTCATAACCGTCCGGAAATTCTGCAATAAATTCATGTGCGCCCGCTGTTTTTGCCGCATGGATAATCTCCTCCATGGACGCCCCCGGATTCTGCAGTGCTATGTTATCCCGGATACTTGCATTAAACAGAAAACTTTCCTGCAGGACTACGCCAATCTGTCTTCTTAACATATACGGATTTGCAAGAGCAATATCAATTCCATCTATGGAGATTTTTCCGGATTCCGGAACATACAGACGCTGGATCAGCTTTGAAATCGTACTTTTTCCCGAACCGCTCCTTCCCACAACACCTACCACAGTTCCTCTGGGAATAT
>CAJUND010000047.1 GCA_910587655.1 uncultured Agathobacter sp.
TGAGGTTATTATACCACAAGTTCAAGCATAAGTCTAATTAAATTGGATTATACTACATTCATTAAAGCGTTTAATACTAAAAGTTCTTTCTATATCGGCATATATCCCTGCTTTTCCTCGCACCTTCTGAATTTCATCAGCAGCAATTTCATAGTCTTGCTTAATCAAATCCAGAATTTTTTGTCTTTTATCTGTATTATGGATTTTATTAGTACATTCTTCTAGAAACTTACCCCAGCAAGGATAAACAAAGCCAGATATACCCGCCCCAACAAATGGTATACAATTGTCACTTTCTTTTCTCTTGTCCTTACACAAATCATCAAAGACATCACCATTGTCTTCGCTATATTCCATAATTTGTTTAAAGTTCATAATATCACCCCAGCAAAATGCTACCATGTTTAAGAAACATTAAATTGCCTATAAATTTCTATGTAGAAACAGAAATTTACTATGATAATATTTTAACATAAATCGGCACATTTTACCATAAATACCTTTGTTCGCTACTAATTTCCATAAAGAAAGAATAATGAGTCCTCTTTCAACACCATCATCTAATCAAACTTCCCTCTTACTGTATACACATTTTTTCCTATCGTTTGTGTATACTGTTCCATATACTCATCTTTTTTAACTGTATGCACTATATACACAGTGAAATACTATACTCCATTTTAGGATAGCCCAGATAATCTGTATCATAATCCTCCAGGTTTTCCACCTTTGCCTTCAGCGCCGGACGGGCGTTGTCCCCTTTTTCCTTATTTGCCCGTTCCAGACAGCCGTCCCAGTCGGGCGGATACGGCTCCTTTACCTGAATGGAAAACAGGTCCCCTCCGGTTTCCTCCGCAACCCATGCGGCAAGCTGCACCACGTTTCCGGGTACGGTTACGCTGGGGGATGTCATGGCTTCCAGCTCGTCCGGCAGGGCGTTGTCCGCCCATGAAAAATATGCGACAAGAATTTTCTTTGTTCCATTCTGTTCTACCGGTTCACCCTCGCTGGTTTCCGGTTCTTTTACCGTCTGCTCTCTGGTCTGTTCATTCGTTTGCCTGGAACTGTCCCTGTCATTTTCCTGCGTGCCGGATTTTGCGCAGGCACATGCCATAAACATGATCACAAGCAGTAAAATTCCTGTTTTTTTCATTTTAGCCTCCTTTTTAATAACTTTAAACCATAATGGGAAATAAAAATACTAAGTCCCATCAGTGACAGATAATCAATGAAAAACAATGCCGCAGGCTCCCCGTAATCGAGAAACACAAACTCATTTTTCAGAAACATATCATCCAAAAAATCCCGTTTGATAAACACATACACTCCATATGCCGCTACCGCAAATGCCGCCGCAAAGCATACAGTCCGTCCGCCATTCGCTGCGTTTCCGGTCACTTTTTCTTTCCCCGTTTTTCGGATTCCGGCGGATATTTTATTCAGAACCAGTCCCCAGTGCAGTCCAAGATGCATGCCCATAAACAGAAATCCCCAGTAAGCCCCCAGCATGTGCAGGCGTCTTGCCAGTGCCATCCCGCCCCGCAGCGGCAGAAATGCAAATACATGCCTGGACATGGTGATTCCGCTGTACATTAACGCAAGCATTGCGGCAAGTGTCAGAAGGTTTATGATACACCAGAAGATACGCACCGGAGTATATTTCCCCAAACACAGACTCCTGTACCAGCCCGGATTCAGAACCTGGTGGGCAATAAACAATACAAACATTCCTGCCCCGAACCATTCATGGGCTTTTCCATCCCAGAACTGGTATCCCATCAGTAAGAATAAAACAATTGTCATCAGGATATCCAGTATCCATCTGATAACGCCCTTGATCCGCGTTTTTGTTTTCAAGTACCGTCCCTCCGTCATTTTATATACAGATTACAATGATTTTCCCGGCTCATAAAGTTACAGCTTTATTGTACGTCTGCTGTTACATAATGTCTAATACCTGTATTGAATTTCATAAAATGCCTAAAACGCATAACTGAAAAAAGACTGCTGCAGCGCCTGCACCAGTCTTTTATTACATCTGTTCGTTATGTACTTTTATGCTCTGCAGACATTTCCTGCTTCTGCTAAACACTCCTTCACATGTGCAGTAAACCGTTCCACTGCCGGTGAAAGCGTCTGGTTCTTTTTCCATACCAGAACACAGCCGCCTGTAATCTCCGCTTCCATGGGGCGCAGGGTTAATGTATCGCGGCTGCAGGGAAATTCCATTACCATTGCTATGCCAATACCGCTCTCTACCATCACCTGCTGGTTATAATGCGAAAGATTGCAGGTGGAAACAATGCGAAGTTTCCGGGTATCATGCCCGAACCAGTTTTCCAGTTCATTTCGCACGGACTGGCGTTTTGCTATAATCAAAGGAACGCCTGCCAGATCCTCCGGTGTGATTTTCTCTTTTTCAGCCAGTGCATCATCCCTGCGCATTAAAACACGCCATCTTTCCTTAAACGGCATGCGCACATAGTTGTATTTGCTGATTTCCACCGGTTCCAGTAAAAGCCCAAAATCCAGAACGCCATTTTCCAGCCGTTCCTTTACATCATCGGCAATCGCCGTATAAATGTGAAATCTTACGTCAGGATATTTTTTCTGAAAAGAAGCTATCGTATCAGAAAGAAATTTCATGTTCTGCGTTTCGCCGCAGCCGACTGATATTTCCCCTGAAACAGATTCCCCTCCGTGCTTTAATTCTTTTTCAGCCTTCCTTGCCAGATCCACAATTTCCTGCGCCCGGCGGCGCAGCAACATTCCCTCTTCCGTTAAAAAAAAATGATTCCCGCCCCTGTGGAACAGACTGACACCGAGTTCATCCTCCATCTGTTTCAGCTGACGGGAAAGCGTTGGCTGTGTAATATGAAGAAGCGCTGCCGCACGTGTAATATTTTCTTCCCTTGCCGTGACAAGAAAATACTGCAGAACCCGAAGTTCCATACCAATACCTCCGAGTTTCATGGTTTTTATTTTCCTTCATAACGCACAATGGATTCCACGTCATATCCCTGCAGCGCATCCCGTCCGTTTAATCCTGCAAGCTCCAGCAGAAACAGGATTTTAACCACTGTTCCGCCAAGCTCTTCCACCAGCTCCGTTGCCGCCTTCATGGTACCGCCCGTGGCAATCAGGTCGTCAATCAGTACCACCTTTTCCCCTTCGGAAATGGCGTCCTTATGCATTTCAATGGTGGCGGAGCCGTATTCGAGTTCGTATGTTTTTGAAACGGTTTCACACGGCAGCTTCCCCGCCTTGCGGATTGGAATAAACGGTTTGTGGAAATGATAGGCAAGCGGCATCCCGAATATGAATCCCCTGGACTCCGCCCCTGCAACCGCATCAAATTCCAGCCCCTCCAGCTTCTTTTTCAGCTCGTCAATTGCAAGCTGTAAGCCGTCTGCATCCTGTAAGATGCTTGTCACATCACGGAAAATAATTCCCTCTTCCGGAAAATCCGGAATACTTCTGATATAATCCTCAACTTTTTTCATATGTCCGTACCTCATGAATTTTTCTTAAATGTAATATAAGCCATACAGCCGTAAGACTGTATGACTTATTATAAAGCATTTTTTCCAGTGACGCAAGCTCCGGCATTTTTGTTATCCTATGCTTTTTTTACCTTCTGCCCGCTTACGTAAGTAAACACTGCAACAGCGCCTATGGCAAGCACAAGTGCAATAACCGCATAAAGAACCATGCCCCAGCTTCCGGATGCTGCTGCACCCTCGCGAACCAGTACCATCGCAGAAACCGGACTTACTTTGACCGTTTTGTCTGAAATGGTTTCCAGGACCTCTGTACCTGCCTTTTCACCATTGATGTATACATTCCATGTTCCTTCCGGAAGTTCGATTTTCTGCTCTTTGTCATCTGCATTGAAAACCAGATAAATCTGCTCTGCTGTTTCATCTGCCACGGCAGACGCTGCAATATCAAACGCCACAACATGTTCCGGCATTCCGGAAACCGGCTTTACGGTCTTTTCCACCTCTGCAGCATCGGAAAGCCGCAGGCTGCTGTGCGCCTTACGGAATGCAATCAGCCCCTTATAATACTGGTACACATCCTGGTACTGTTTATCCTCAAGGTCAGACCACTTCAGTGCATTAATTTCATCCCCGGAAGAAAAACTGTTGGAATCAAATGTTCCGTCCTCCTTTGGCTTGGAGCGCAGCATTTCCTCCCCGGACATGATAAACGGAATTCCCTCTGCCGTCATGTAAACAGCTGCTGAAAGATTGTTCATGCGTACCAGTTCTTCCGGCGAAGCATCATTGCGGGAAACCGCGAGACGGTCAAACAGCGTCATGTTGTCATGGCAGGCGGCATAATTGACCGTCTGCGCCGGACTGCTGCACCAGTCTGCATTTCCAAGGAAACAGTCCGAAATGGTTTCCTCCATGTTTTTGGCACCGGAGACAAACCCGGTTCCCCCGGTATTGAACACATTTCCCTTAAGTCCGTCGCGGATGGTATCATTAAAATACGCAAAACCAGGCGTAAGCTCTGAGTTTTTCTGTGTGGCAAGCTTTAATCCTTCCTTTGTGACATTTGTTTCAAGACTCCAGCCCTCGCCGTAGAAAACCACGTCCGGATGCTCCTTATGTACTGCTTCCACAATTTCATTCACTGTTTCCGTGTCAAGCAGCCCGACCAGGTCAAAACGGAATCCGTCAATGTGGTACTCGTTCACCCAGTAGCAGACAGAGTCCACGATGTATTTTCTGACCATCGAACGTTCCGACGCGGTGTCATTTCCGCAGCCGCTGCCATTGGAATAAGTGCCGTCTGCATTGATACGGGAAAAATATCCCGGAACAAACTTATTGATGGAGAAGTCGTCTGCAGAATATACATGATTGTAAACCACATCCATAACCACACTGATACCGCTGTCATGAAGTGATTTTACCATCTGCTTCATCTCACCTACACGTACCTCACCATTGTACGGGTCTGTTGAATAGGAACCTTCCGGTACATTGTAATTTACCGGATCATAACCCCAGTTATACAGTTTCTCATATGTATATGTCTCATCCACGGAACCGAAATCATACACCGGCAGCAGGTGCAGGTGGGTAATCCCAAGGTCTGTCAGATGGTCAAGTCCTGTGGAAATACCGCCTTCTGTTTTGGTTCCCTTTTCTGTCAGGCTTAAAAATTTTCCGACATTTTTTATTCCGGAGCTTTTGTCCGTAGACAGGTCCCTCATATGCAGCTCATAAATAACCGCTTCATTTATTCCCTCTCCCGCATGGGGATTTTTGTCCGCATCCCAGCCGTCAGGATCTGTTTCCTCAAGATTGATTACCATCGCACGCTTTCCGTTTACCCCGGTGGTACGCGCATAAGGGTCGCAGACCTCCTGGCTCACGCCGTCCTGCACTGCCGTGTAGGTATAGTAGGTCCCGTTCAAATCCCCTTCTTTTTTGGCTGTCCATGTCCCGTTTTCTGCCGCTGTCATGGAAATCTGCTCTGTTCTGTCATCCTTGTTCGGCGTGCCGCTCTCGTAAAGATTTAAAAGCACCTCGTCCGCTGTCGGCGCCCATACACGGAAAACAGTGCTTTCTTTTGTCCAGACAGCGCCCAGGTCATCTCCTGTATAAGTGTAGGCATTTTCAAATTCCTCAGTAGAATAAATAATCGGCATCTGCACAGAAAGCTCTGTTTTGTCAAATGTAATAAAATAGCTTTTTGAGTTGTCCAGCTCTGCAGCAAGCGTCAGCGTATACTGAAACTCCCCGCCTGCTTCCACGGCAGTTATGGAAACGTCCCCTTCTTTGTCCCGGAGGGAAAATGCCGTCTGCAAATCACCGTCAATCTCCCCGGTCATAGCGGCGGTAATTGTTTTGTCCCCATTGTACACCGCGCTTCTTAATTTTGTGCCCGTAACGGCATCCGCCCCGTACTCTTTGGTAAAGCCCTCTACGCCGGATTCCACATAAATATCCACGGTTCCGGCAACCATTTCAGATATGTCAATAAACTGGTCCGCATCCACATCCTTGGTCCAGTCCTCTGTACGGACAATAAATCCCACAGAGGCAACGCCTGCCGGAACATCCATGGCTCATACGCCGCATCCTCCCTGTGGTAGTGGAGTTTCAGCTTTACTTCACCGTCCGCCCTTACCGGTACTGCACCACTGCAGACACCAAGAAACGTCATGGCAAACAGAAGTACTGCCATTCCAAACGCCTTTACCCTTTTTCCCATAATAAAAACCTCCTTTTCTGCGAAAAAATACGAAATTTACTGTAATTCCATATTACCATATCCGCAGAAAAAAAGGAAGTCTTTTATTTGGCATGACCGATTTCAGCAATGCTGTTTACAAACCGGTTCATTTCTTCTTTTGATGTGATTCCCCGCGCCGCTTCTATGACCTGTTTTTTCTCGTCATCCGGCAGCGACGAAAATCCCTTCATCGCATCTTCATTCATTGCAAGCCCGAATCCCAGTCCCAGCGGCAGTCCGTCTTCTTTTACCATCCAGTATCACCTCTTTTAATGATTTTTACTGGATATAGTCTGCCACCGCAGAAACGGATTTATTCATCTGTCAGGCTGTTTGTTAATCAGCTCTTCCAGCTGTGTGATGGAAATCGGTTTTGAATAATAATATCCCTGGAACCATGTGGCGTTGTAAGTACGCAGGTAATTCTGCAGTTCTTCATTTTCAACGCCCTCTAAACAGGTGCTCATTCCTGTTTTATTTGCAAAATCAACGATTGACTGTACCATCGCCTGGTTTTTCGGATTGTCCGTAATTCCACGGATAAAGCTCATGTCCAGCTTGACCTCATCCATTGGAACATTCATCACAATACTGGACGATGCGCTTCCCGTCCCGTAATCATCCATGGCAAGCCGGATGCCAAGCCCCCGGAAAAACTCCACCTCTCTCTTAATCACGGAAATCGGCAGGTCCTTGCACCGCTCTGTCAGCTCCAGACACAGATGATCCGCCGGAAATTCTGTTTTTTCAAGGATATCCTGCACTGCCTGCCGGAATTCCTTTCGTTCCATCTGGCGCGCCGAAACATTGACATTCACAAAAAAACCAGGCAGAATCCCCAGCAGGTGCTTTGATTCCGCCAGTGCCGTTTCCAGTACAAAATTTCCCAGCTCGTACATACTCGGGTCTGTCTCCATCCATTCAATAAACATTCCCGGCGGAACAATCCCGTATGGTTCCCGGCTCCAGCGCACGAGTGCCTCAGCCCCCACAATATCCCCCTGTCCGGCATCCACAATCGGCTGGTATTCCACATAAAAACCCAGACAGCCGTCACGGACCGACTGGTGGATTACTTTGATCAGGTCCAGGTTTACGCTGCGTGCCGTGCGCACCTCGTCATTAAAAATGACCAGGTTCCCCTGGTGCTCATGCTCGGAATGGCTGAGCGCATAGGAAACCTTGCTGATGACGGAAGCCGCCTCCTCCTGGTTCTTTTCAAGTAAAATTGCACCCGCACAGATTTTTAAGGAAACGTGTTCATTTTCCACAAAAACCGCTTCATCCATAAGCTTTCGTATTTTATGTTCAAATTCAACCAGCTGGTCCCTGCCGCATTTTTTTAGTATAAAGGCAAATTTTGCGCCGTCCATGCGGTATACCGCACTGTTTTCATCCATCTGGTAGATAAACTGCAGCGCCGTTTCCCTTAAAATCTGGTTGGTAAACTTCTCACCATAAATGATATTAAAATTATTAAACTGGCGGATGCCGATTTTTAATACGGCAATCTGCTCTTCTGTTTTTATGGCATGTTCCAGGTCGCCCGAATAACGGACCTGCGAATACAGATCCGTCAGGGCATCTATCAGCGGAAGCACGTTTTCATTTTTGAGAATCACGATCAGATATTCTCCATACGGCTCCTCTTCTTTTACGATATCCGTATGAAAACTGTACATACAGTAGTCCCCTGATTTTTCCCTGAAACGGATGCACAGTTCCCCGTCCAGATCTTCCCCGCGCATTCTTTTCCTGATGCCGTCCTGGTATTCTTCCAGATCATACGGATGTACATGCGAGGCAATCTCATGCTCCACATCAGAAACGAACATCCTGCCAAGTTCAAAATACTCCTGTGTTTCCATGGAACACCATGCCAGATTTGTCCGCAGGTTCACTATAAATATATAGGAATTTTTTGAAAGCCTGTCCACGGTATTCATAACGGCAGATACAAAAGTACCGCTTGTGCTCCAGAAATTCATTTCGTCCATCATGTAACTCCCCCGTTTAAAGAAACGCTTAACTGGTGGAATTATATCATATATTTTTTTGCGGGACAATATCAAAAGTAAACAGTACTATTTACTACGGAAAGAAATCCCCCAGGTATAAATCGCGGTAATTATCCAGCTCGTCAGCGATAATTTCATCCAGCACCTGCATCCCCAAAAGCTCCACCGGGGCTTTGTCGTCAGTAAGGACCAGATTTCCGGCTTCCCTTGGCTGCATACATGCCGACAGTACCTGCATCATTTCAGACAGGCCGGCATCTGTCAGGGTGTCCATGCCTGCGTCCAGCTTTTCCTGTAACCCCGTGCTGTCAGAGGCAAATACTTCACAGTTTGTCCCCCCGGCAACAGGAGCCGTATACACACAGTCAAAAACTGCCCCTATGGTATCGCAGAGATAGTCATTAATGGAATCCGGACTGTCTGATTTCATGTTCATGTTTACCACCATCACGCCGTCCGGTTTCAGGTGTTTTTTTACCTCTGTAAAAAATTCCACGGAAGACATCTGGAACGGAATGGTAATATCCTGGTAGGCATCCACAAGAATCACATTATATTTCTTATCCGACGCCGCAAGGTAAGAACGTCCGTCCCCTACCACAACCGGGACGGACTGCGGCAGTTCAAAATATTTTCTGGAAAGGTCTGCAATTTTTTCATCTATTTCCACGCCCGCTATGGAACAGCCGGGAAAATATTCACTGCAGTATTTTGCAAAGGTTCCGGTTCCCATACCAAGCACCAGAATATCCCCGGAACTGTCCGCGGTTATTCCCGCCATCAGGGGAGCGCCGAGGGCATAATCATAATACATGCCGGTCAGCCTCTGATCCTTCATTAAAATAGACTGCACGCCGAACAGCACATTGGTGGAAAGCACCACGGAGGAATCCGTTTCTTTTACCTGTAAATAATTGTAAACGGACTCATCCTCCAGCGTGATATCCTTTTCCCAGAACGCAAAACTGCAGCCGCTGTCCATAACAGCGGACGCAAGAATTAACGCGGCGGCAGCAGCGCATTTTACAGGCTTTTTCTTTGCAGAAATAAAATAAAGAATGCTGATAACTGCAAGCACGCCTGAAAAAATCAGAAAGGTAAACGCAGTCCCCACGGCCGGTATGGTAACAAATGTCGGCAGAAAGGTACCGATAATGCTTCCAATGGTATTTAACGCCCCAAGCTCCCCAACAGTTTTTCCATTACTGTCCAGGCTGTCCACCGAATATTTTACCAGCGACGGCGTAACCGTGCCGAGAAGTACGCACGGAAATGCAAATACGGCAAGGCAGGCAAAAAGCGCCGCCCACACCAGAAAACCTCTGGTAACAAACGAGGCAAGAAGCAGGGATATCCCGCCAATCAGGTATCTTCCGGCAAACGGAATCAGTGCAATCCAGACAGCCGCCAGTAACAGCCTGCCATAGAGCCTGTCCGGGGAAGAGGATTTGTCCGCGGCACGTCCGCCCCATACATTTCCAAGCGCCATGGCAATCATAATTACGCCGATAATCACTGTCCAGACGATCTGCGAGGAACTGAAATACGGTGCCATCAGACGGCTTGCACCTAGCTCCACCGCCATGACGGACATGCCGGAGAAAAATTCTGTGGCATAGAGGAAGTATCTGCTGTGTAAAATATTTTTCTTATTCATGAATAATTTCCACCTTTCCATACAAAAACACAACGCATCACGGACAAAACATTTTATAGCCGCTCTACGAAATAAAAAGAGGCCTGCATCAGCCTCTTTTTATTCTTACTGCTGGTCTTTTGCCATTGCTATTTTGTCCAGTAATTCAACAATTTCTTCTTTTGTGTATTCCTTTTTCTCACCATTTGAAAATAGCAGGCGCAGTTCATACAGTGTTGCCAGTTTTGTGTCCTGTCTCTCTTTTTCAGTCATAAGTATGCCACTCCTCCTTTCCATCCGGCAGATGCTGCATTGATTTTTGTATCTGTATCTTTATTATACACTTTTTTATGGAAAAATGGCAATATATTTATCGCATATCCATCCCTTCATAAGGGTCTTCAAAACATGGCGGCGCCATTGTCCTGTAACAGTAAATTTCACTGTCGCTTCCCCCGTTCGTCCGCAGTTCATTTTCCTGCAAACTAAGCAGCAGATGGCCGTCGTCCAGATGGTGTCCCATCATATGGCAGAACTTGGCAAACTCATCCGCCTCATACTTCCACGGCCCGCGCTCATCCCAGACGAAGGAAGAACCTGCCAGCTGGTTTAAGGTTTCCCCGTCAGCGCCAATCCGGAACACCTGGTAGGAATACTCCCCGAATGTGTCGCGGTTTTCCAGGTGCAGCGTCATAAGAAAACCGTCCCCGCCTCCCGCCTCTTTTCCTGCATAAATATTATTCCAGCCTGCCCGTGCCGCATGCGCCCATTCGCTGTAGAGCAGCTTTCCTCCGGCGTCCTTTACCAGTACGATTCCACTGTCTCCGTCCCCGGCATTTCCTGCATAGACCTCAATAATTTCCGTCCCCTCACAGTCCGCCACATCCAGCTTTTCGGTACTTACCAGCTTATAACGTTTTTTCAGCACATCTTCTCCGTATAACTGTCTGATTTCCTCATATGCACTGGTTCCGCCGGCGGAATCCGGCAGCGGTTCATAACTGTATCCATAAGGAATCCCGATACTAAAAAGCGTAATCTTACAAATCAACCCTTCCTGATATTCAATCAGGCATGGTTTTGACAGTTCATGGTCCCATTCAGCAATGGTATCAGTAAATTCCTCAAAGCCAACCTCCCGCGGGCTGTAGGATTCCAGCGGATAATTAATTAAAAATTTACAGTCCCCGGAAAACGCCGGTTCCTCTCCAAGCACGGCGGAAATTTTCTCATTCTGTTCCATGGAGTCAATCACCTTTGCGCTTTTTGAGATACTTTTTACCCTGACAACCGCCTCTCCGGCTTCCTGCCTTCCGGCATCCTCATGGAAGCTCTCAGTGCCTGCCTGTTCCGTTGTCTCCCGGACTTCTGCCGTCTGTGTTTCATTTTCTGCTGCACGCGGGGGATTTGTCATCAGTGTCACAAGGGCGGCAAAAAGCACCAGCACGCAAAGCGCGGCAATCCCCTTCTTTGCACGTTTGTACCGCAGAATGTTTTTTATCCGCATTCCGGTATCCCCGCCTCCAAATGCCGCGGGAATTTTAAAGACCGCATCTTTTTCTTCGGAAAGCTTTAAGAGTGATTTGGAATATGCCTGCTTTACGCCATTCCCAAGCCGTTTTACGACTGCCTCGTCACAGGACATTTCCATATCCCTTCCGCTCAGGAAAAATGCGCACCATACCAGCGGATGAAACCAGTGGATGGTCAGCGCCAGAAACGAAAGCCCGCGGAACCATAAATCTTTTCTTTTCATATGCGTCTGTTCATGCAGAAGCATATATTCCTGTTCCGCTTCGGACAGTCCTTCAGGCAGATAGATTTTCGGAGAAAAAATCCCAAGTACAAACGGTGTGTCAATGCCGTTTATGATATAAATATTTTCCCTGTCACACACGGCATTCTGCAGATATTTCCGAAGACGTTTTACGGAATATACCGCATAAAAAACCATTACCGACATCCCCAGAATCCAGATAACAAAAATCACCGTATCCGCATTTTTTCCAAATAAATAATCCTTTGTCTGTTTCTGAACAGTGTCCATTTTTTTACGGGAAGAAAACACGGTTCCCCTGTTTGCTTCTTTTGTTACAAACTCCCGGACCGGACCAAGCACCCTTTTCTCCGGAGTCTGCTGTTTTTCCGCCTGCGTGCGGTTTACCGGCTCCCTTAACACAACTGATAAATCTGATTCCGGGGCAAACGGACAGAGCAGCCGCAAAAGCACCAGTCCCCAGAGCAGCCAGGAAAATATTTTCGGGGCATGGCGCAGCAGGACGCGCAGTAACAGCACCGCAGTAATCACAACCGTTCCGGTCAGGCTCATCCAGAGCAGCCGGCTTAAAATTTCAGTAATCATTCCTGTTCCTCCTCATAAGCGTCAATCAGTTTTTTCAGTTCTTCCACATCCTTTTTTCCAAGTCTGTTTCCACGGGAAAAGGCGGTCAGAAACAGCGGCAGGGAACCTTCAAAATGCTCCCTGATAAACTGCGTTCCCTTGTGCGACAAAAAATCCTCCCTGCCCATCTGCACCTGCACCGTTCCTGCATTATTTATAAAAATCCCCCTGTCGCACAGACGCTTAAACATCGTATAGGTCGTGGTCCGTTTCCAGTCAAATGCTTCTTCGCACAAACGTACCAGTTCCGCCGTCTTTAACGGGGCATGCGCCCAGATTAATTCCGCCAGTTTTGTTTCCATTTCCCCAAGCTTGTAAGTCTCCATATGACCCTCCTGATTTTACCAAAAAAGACTGTCCCGCTGTTTTGCCATGCAGTAAACGCGTCTTTTGTCTAATATCTTTAGACAGTATAAGTCTAACATCATTAGACAGTTATGTCAAGGACATTTTTCTGCCGCCATGCGTAATCAAGTAGGGAAAAGCCTTTCCCCTACTCGCGCACCGGGCAGCCGCCAGCCTCTGCTGACATATTTCCTCTGGGTGTCCGTGTGCATAAAAAACGGCGGTCCGGTTTCCCGGACTGCCGATTCAATTGACAGACTTTACATCTTTTCTTTCATGTCTTACAAGCTTCTCAGCTGTTTGATTTCCGCGTCAGTAAGGGCGGTAACCGGTGAATTATCATCGGAAGTACTGCTGTTTTCCACAATCAATACCTCCCCGTCCCCTGACATGATGTGGTTATACCATACTCCTTTTTTTATGACATAAATGTTTCCGGAATGCATCTTTACCTTCTGCAGTTCCCCTGTGCACTCCCCGTCTCCTGCCAGAAACAGCGTACACTCTCCCTTAAGCAGCACAAACACTTCATCCGTCAGTAAATGCTTCTGCATACTGGAAATATTCTCAATCAGTAAATCATCACAGAATTTTAAAACCGCCACTCTCCATTCCTCGAAATCCACCAGCGGCATATATCCGCTTTGCTGGAATGGAATAATCTCAATCTGCTGCATACCTTTCTCCTTTAATCAGTCTGTGTACATATCTCATCAATTCTTGCCCGCTCCTCATCACTGAACGACAGATTGGAAAGCATCCCGATATTATCCAGAATCTGGCTGGCACGGGAAGCCCCGATCAGGACACTTGTAATATCACCGTCACGCAGAATCCATGCAAGCGCCATCTGCGCAAGACTCTGTCCGCGTTCCTCTGCAATTTCAGAAAGCTCCCTTATTTTATTTAATACCGCCTTATTCACTGCACCTTCATTCAGGAATCTTCCATCTGTACGAATCCGGCTGTCCTGCGGAATACCATTTAGATATTTTCCGGTCAGAAGCCCCTGTTCCAGCGGACAGAACGTAATAATTCCAATTCCGTGCGCAGCTGCATAATCCTTTAACCCATCTGTTTCAATCTCCCGGTCAAGCATGGAATATTTGCGCTGGTTAATAATAAACGGAGTCCTTAGTTCCCTGAAAAGCTCTGCGGCAGCCATTGTCTGTTCTTTATTATAATTGGAAATACCAATATAAAGCGCTTTTCCCGACCTTACGATATCATCCAGCGCGCGGACCGTTTCTTCCAGCGGAGTATCCGGATCCGGCCTGTGATGGTAAAAAATATCCACGTAATCAAGTCCCATACGTTTTAAACTCTGGTCAAGGCTTGCCACCAGGTATTTCCGGCTTCCCCAGTTACCGTAAGGCCCCTCCCACATGTCAAAGCCTGCTTTCGTGGAAACAATTATTTCATCCCTGTAGGCACCAAGCCCTCCTGTTAAAATACGCCCGAAATTTTCTTCCGCCGCACCTGCCACAGGTCCGTAGTTGTTTGCCAGGTCAAAATGCGTAATGCCGTGATCAAAAGCCGTATAACACATCTCCTGCATTGTTTCAAAATTTCCATTGGAACCAAAATTATGCCACAGTCCCAGGGAAACTGCCGGAAGCAGAAGCCCGCTGTTTCCGCAGCGGTTATATTTCATGGTCTCATAGCGTTTACTGTCTGCAATATACATAATCATGCCCTCCTGAATCTACTAATACAAGTATAACCGATACCAGCCTGAAAAACAATTTGGATTCCGTCATCCGGTATTTACCCTAACCCTTCCTTTTACACAGACTGTCCACCAGCGCCTTTACTGTTTCATAAACTATTTTGATATCTTCCTCACTGCACGCTTTCAGCTCCTGGGAAATTTTTTCATCATAAATATCCCTGCCCCTGACAAGGTCTTCACAAAGCAGTTCATCCATTGTTGTATCCAGTGCATTCGCAATATCAAGCAGCGTTCCCAGACTGACCTTGGTTCTTCCCCTTTCTATATTGCTCATATGCGGGCTGGAAATCCCGACTACCGATGCGAGCATCTCCTGCGTCCACTTTTTCTTTATGCGCTGCTTCTTAATTTTGATTCCTACTGCATGATAATCCAGTCTCATGTTTTTCTCCGATATGTATATTTTTACTTTCCGCCAGGGACACTTCCTGAACAAATCATTCTGCAAAACGAATTAATATATGACTTGCTCATTTTATATATATCATATCTTTTTTATCCCGAATTAAAAATACACTATAAGCAAATTTATTTTGCAGTAGTTTAATAAACTGCAGGAAAAATATAAATAATGTGTAAAAACTTTTCCGGACGCGGCATATGGGGGATTTCCATTGCGGAATACACAAAAAAGACCAGGCATCTAAATCCGTTTTCTGTGACTTAAACGCCTGGTCCTGCTGGTCCTGTATTTGTTTTTGGTTATACACAAAGTGTTTTTACTGATTTGCCAGATAAGCAGCCAGCAGCGGACTATCTTCACTGTCATGGGCAAATTTCGTGCCGTCCTCAAAAGATACGCTGAACCTGCGGCTGTTCTCATTTACAAAGAAATCCCTTATTACAATCTGGTCCCTTCCGTCTGTCTGCGCCAGCGAAATGGTAAGGTTATTCCAGTTCGTACGCTCAAATTCCAGCTGCCCTGCTGTTATACCTTCACCAAAAGAAAGTGTATTGATACCCTCCGAATCAATAATGGTATCCGTGCCGCAGCCTGTATGAAAAATATAAGTGTCGTCCCCGGCGCCGCCGTAAAGGTAATCATCGCCTTCCCCGCCGTCAAGCACATCATTTCCTTCTTTTCCGTAAAGCTGGTCGTTTCCCGCACCGCCGTACAGCCGGTCGTTCCCTTTTTTTCCATTTAAATTATCCCCGCCTGCTTCCCCGAAAATGGTAACGCCTTTGTCATCCATTGCTTCAATGTACTCACTGTCATCAGTTCCGTAAATCGTCCGAAGCGGACTGTCTGCCGCTGTGGCGTGAATTCTGCCGCTGTCAAATTCCAGGTAAAAATTCCGGTCTGCTTCGGCATTGAAAAATCCTTCAATGACAATCCTGTCATCCGTTTCCCCGAACGCAACCGTGATGTTGTTCCAGTTCGTGCGGTAAGCCTTTATCTGGTCCGGTGAATACCCGGATATCTTAATTGTATTTTCCCCGCTGTCGTCACCAATGGTATCCGTCCCGTATCCTTCCTTAAAAATATAGGTGTCATTTCCTTCCCCGCCGTAAAGGAAATCGTTATCCTCCCCGCCGTCCAGAAGGTCGTCGCCTTTCAGTCCGGTAATCCGGTCGTTTCCTTTCCCGCCGTAAAGGCAGTCATTTCCGTCACTTCCCACAAGCTGGTCGTCCCCGTCCTGTCCGGCTTTTGTTACCCCGTCATCATAAACCGACGGCATGTACTCACTGTCATCCGTTCCGTAAATTGTTTTGAGCGGACTGTTTTTTGCAGCCGCATCCACCACGGTTCCATCAGAAAATACAAGTTTGTATCCCCTTGCGTTTTCATCCACACAGTAATTTTTCAGCTTCAGCCTGTCCCCGTGTCCGTCAAATGTCACCAGCAAATCATTCCAGTTGGAACGGTATGATTTTATGCTTTCTGCAGTTAATCCATCACCAAATACTATGGCATTTTCTCCTTCATGGTCCTGTATGGAAACCTCCCCGTATCCCTGCCGGAATACATAAATATCATCTCCGC
>CAJUND010000048.1 GCA_910587655.1 uncultured Agathobacter sp.
AGAGCAACCGGCTCATAACCGGTCGGTCCTGGGTTCGAGTCCCCGATGGTCCACTGCCATGAGGAGATTTCCTTGTGTCTAATTTTTAGTCAGAATAATCTGGCCCAGTGGCTCAGTTGGTTAGAGCGCCGCCCTGTCACGGCGGAGGTCACGGGTTCGAGTCCCGTTTGGGTCGTGCAATGTAGTCAATCTCTGATTGACTACCTATGCACTTGCTTTTTGCGAAGCAAAAACTTTTATGCAAGTGCACCATACGGTCAATCACTGATTGACTATCTGCTCATCTGCTTTTGTCAAGCAAACTCTTATGCAGATGTATTTTATAAGCAGTCGCAGACTGGTTATTTATATGGGATCTTAGCTCAGCTGGGAGAGCATCTGCCTTACAAGCAGAGGGTCATAGGTTCGAGCCCTATAGGTCCCATTATGTCAGATTTGGATTTCTGATTGTAATATGGCAATTGATTCATTGGGAATGAATTGCATATGCCGGCGTGGCGGAACTGGCAGACGCGCAGGACTTAAAATCCTGTTGTGGTGACACAGTACCGGTTCGATTCCGGTCGCCGGCATTGCACTGTAAAAATAGTGCCAAGTGAATATGTGTGCGTAGCTCAGCTGGATAGAGCACTTGGCTACGGACCAAGGTGTCGGGGGTTCGAATCCTCTCGCGCACGTAGTAGGAAGATACTGGTAAAATCAAATGTTTTACCAGTATCTTTTTTAGGTACGCCTGGCAGCACGCATTGTTAGTCTTTCATAAAAGCATAGGAGGGTATGTTTGACGCCGCGAAAAAACCGCCGGTCGGGGAAATGATGACTCTTCTGTAATTATATTTGAAAAAATGGATATAACAACAGTAAATTCCAAATACTAACTTAAATTAAAAGGTAAGGGAGACATGAAAAAATATGGTTGAAAAGGATACAATACGGCTGTTACGTGAATGTGATGCAGGAGTAAAAATGGGTGTAAAATCAATGGATGAGGTTCTTGATTATATGCATAGTGAGAATTTCAGACAGATACTCATAAACTACAAAAGTGAACATACAAAGCTGGGAAATGAAATACAAACACTTCTGGATAATTATCATGATGAAGGGAAAAATCCGAATCCGGTTGCCGCGGGTATGTCATGGGTGAAAACAAATATGAAACTTGCGGTGGATGAGTCAGACCAGACGATTGCTGATTTAATGACAGACGGGTGCCATATGGGAATAAAATCTCTGAATAGATATCTAAATCAGTATGAGTCGGCAGATGAGAAGTCAAGGGATTTGGCAAAGAAGCTGATTCATCTGGAAGAGGAACTTGCCTCAGACATCAGGGAATATTTATAATAAAATGAAACAGCCATGTTTCTGCATGTTACTGCGGAGCCTGGCTGTTTTTTATTGTGACAAAAGTCATATATAAATAGGGGCTTTTTTCACTACATGGATTACGCTGGAACTGTTATGATAATCTTAACAGCTAAGAAATTTTTTATTACAGAAAAGAACATATGAATGGAGGAAACTATGGAAGAGATGATACTTAAAACGACTGAACTGACCAAAAAATACCAGAACAGGGCAGTTGTGGATAATTTAAATATTGAAATAAGGAAGGGGGAAATCTTCGGGCTGCTGGGACCAAACGGAGCAGGAAAGAGTACGACACTTAATATGATTTGTTCCATCATACGGCCAACGGCAGGAAACATCAGCCTGTTTGGGAAAGATCCCCTGAAGCAGAAAAAGGAAGTGATTCACAAAGTCGGGTATATTCCGCAGGAGCTTGCAATACATGGAAACCTGAAAGCATGGGAGAATGTGGAATTATTTACATCGCTGTACGGGATTAAGGGTGAAGCCCTAAAAACTGCCGTGGAGGAATCGTTACAGTATGTGGGGCTTCTTGAGAGAAAGAACGAGTTTGCCAAAAAGTTTTCGGGCGGCATGAAAAGGCGGCTTAATATTGCATGTGCAATCGGACATCATCCGGATTTACTTATTTTTGACGAGCCGACTGTTGGCATAGACCCGCAGTCAAGAAATTTTATTCTGGAAAAAATTAAGCAGTCAAACAAAAACGGCGCAACGGTTATTTATACGAGTCATTATATGGAGGAAGTGGAGGCTGCCTGCAGCAGGATAGCAATTATGGACAATGGAAAAATTATTGCCTGCGGAACCAGCGAAGAGCTGAAAAATCTTGTCACAAACGGAAGTGAAGAGATTACACTGGAGGAAGTGTTTTTGACGCTGACCGGAAAAAAGTTAAGGGATTACACGTAAGCGAAAATGGAGGAAAAGGTTGAAAAATTAAAAACAGGAAGGAGAAAATGCTGCAGGAAATTTTTCAACCTGTATTTGTGACAGGGAAGAGCGCGTCACAAACGACAGAGCCTGCGGCATGGTACAATAAATGATTCGGTATTTGATAAAAAATAACCTTAAAATTATGTTCCGGAATAAATGGATTCTGGGGATGATGATTCTTGGTCCGGTGATTACAATAGCGATTTTATCCAGTGCTTTTTCTGATTTAATGAAAAAATATGATGGCGTGGATGAATTTCAGGCAGGATACCGGACAGAGGAAGGCAGTGTGTTTGCGCAATGGACGGATATGGTGAAAGAAACAGGTACAGAAAACGGGATTAAATTTTCTGAATATCCGGAAGGGAAACCGGAGGATGTGATAAAACATAATCATCTTGCCGGATTTGTGGTCTTTGAAAAAGACGGTTATACATTGTACAAAAGTGCGGATTATGAAATAGAAGGAATTACGCTGGAGTATTTTTTAGACTGCATGGCGGGGGAATTTGAAAAGTCTGCAATGCAGTCTGTGATTCCGGTAAATGAGGAGCAGAAAGTAAAACTTTCAGTCCGGAAACTGGAGTATCTGCCTGCGGTGGATGCAACAGATTATTACGGAATCATTTATATTGTTTATTTTACCTGGATCGGGTTTGTCTGCGCAGCAAATGTGCTGAGCAGTGAGAAAAAATACGGAATCAGCCGTAAGTACCAGGTGACGGCTGTACCGGGGTTTAAAATGTATCTGAGCAAGTGGCTTCCTGCGGTACTGGTTGTGACGGCAGGAATTGCAGTGACAGTGGCTCTTACAGTTCTGCTGTATGGTATTCACTGGGGAAATATTTTTGTATCGGCGGGACTGATTCTGCTGACAATCATGGCTGCGACGGCGTTTGGTCTGATGCTTTATTCTGTTTTCCAGAATATGGCACTGACAATTATCGTGTTGTTCATAAGTACATTTGTAATGGGATTTTTTGGCGGAAGTTTTGAGACATATATGTACTCTGCATGGCCGGAGTCTGTGAAATGTCTTTCGCCCATTTACCATACAAACAGGGCGCTGGTGGAGCTTTCCAGTATGGGACACAGTAAATATGCGGTAAGCGCTGTTGTTTATCTGTCAGCAGTTCTTGTTATCAGCACTGCGGTTGCCGTAATATCTGACAGAATGAGAAGGGGAGGAAAGGCATGAGAGGATTTTTTACACTGATGAAAATGAATATGAAACTGCTGCTCCGGAATAAGGGTTTTTTGTTTTTTCTTTGTTTTGCGCCGGTGTTGTCTGCAGCAATTTTAAGTATCAAAACAGATATGGCGCTTTTTGAACAAAAAGCATCACAGAATAAAATAATTGAGCTGGAAAGCTGTGAAAATAAAGTTATCTACAATTGTGATGATACCTCCAAGTTTATTATCAAGGTTTATGACGGTTCAAAAACTAAGCTGTCCGAATATCTGTTAAATAGGTTTGCGGCTGCAGGAATGTTTTCGGTGTGCAGAAGTGATGTACGTGAAATGACCGAAAAACAGGTGGAAGAGCAGGCAAAAAAAGATGCCTTTGACGACCGGGCAGGTGCGCTGCTTTATATCAGGAAAGATTTTGATGAGGCTGTTTGGGACGGCAGTTATCAGGATGCGTTAGTCATTTACCAGGTGTCGGATGATGAACGCCGGCAGTATTTTATTTCGGAAATATCAGATGTACTGGTGCAGATGCATGCTGTGGCTGAATCCGCGGCAGATGACCCGGATAAAACGGCGGAATTTCTGGCGGATATATCGGATAAAATGCCTCAGAAACATGTGGTTAATTTAAGCGGAAAAGATGTGGAACTGACAAGGGAACAGGGAAACTGGAAAGCACTGATTGGATATGCATATGCAATTATTACGCTGGGATTTCTGTTCTGCGGCGTCTGCATTGCCTATACGGTGATTGAAGAGCAGAACAATAAAGTATATACGAGGGCGATGCTGTCCAGGCTTGATGTATGGGGGTATTTCTGTTCGAAATTTGTGATGGTGGTTTTTATTTCCATTGTCCAGACGTTCCTTCTGGGAATCTGTGTTTTTGGGATTCATGGCGGAGAGTTTGGAATGAACAGGTTTATTTTTCTGTTTATGATTCTGTGTCTTGGACTGGTTTTTGGAACGCTTAGTTTTATGCTCGGTGTTCTGCTGGGGGATGTGATGAGTGCCAATTATGCAGTGTTTACCCTGTGGAGTATTTCTGCTCTGCTTTCGGGGCTGTATTTTCCCCTGGATACTGCGGCTCCTGCCATCCGGGCAGCATCCAGCCTGATGCCGCAGCACTGGTTTTTAAAAGCTGCTGAATTATTCCTTGCCGGGGAAAAGGGAGGTTACGCCATTGTGTTTTATGTGACGGCGGCTTATCTGATTCTGTGCGTCAGTGTGGGAGGAGTTGGGCTGAAAATGAAACGAAGTGATGTGTAGAGGTGAAAAGTATGGTATAATTATGTAATGCCCTGTAAGGGTATTACCTACGCAAACCGTTTTGCGCAGCAAATTTGAATACGGTTTGCTCCATAATGCAGGAGACATGGAAATGAAAGAACAGTTTCGGGAAAATTATTTTCTGGCAGTCCGGACCGGGCTGCTCCTTGCACTGGAAATTTATACTGCCCTGTCACAGTCCATGCCAGGCGGCGAATCAGCAGGAGTGCTGTTTCTTCTTGCGCTGTTTGCAGGAGCGGTAACAGGCAGGGAACTGGTAAATAAAAAGAAGCGGTGGATATTGTCAGGATTATCGGTTCTGGTGTGGCTGTTTCTTATTCTGGTGCTGGGAAGGCAGTTTCTGCTGCTGGGAGTTCTGCTGTATTATGAGGGGGGTTCCTGTGTGAAACCGGGATTCCTGTGGTACCTGGCACCGCTTGCGGCTGTGTGGATTCCGGGCGGTGCAGATATACCGGTACAGATGATGTTTACGGTATTTCTGGGGGTTATTTATTTTCAGCATGATTACGTGGTTGAATCCTACCGCAGGCAGACGAGGGAGGATACACTTTCAGAGCAGGATTTAAAGAGAAACATGTATGAAAAAGAGCATGAAATGAAGCAGGAAATCAGGCGCGGACTGCTGATGGCGGAAAACCAGGTGCTGGAGGAGCGGACACAGCTTTCACAGACACTGCATGACAGGCTTGGACATAATATCAATGGTTCTGTTTACCAGCTGGAAGCGATTAAGGTTCTGATGGACCAGGAACCGGAAACTGCGAAAAAAATGATTCAGGCGGTTATTGACCAGCTTCGCACGGGGATGGATGAAATCCGGGCGATTTTGCGCAGGAAACGTCCAAAGAAGTACCGTATTGCAGTTCTGCAGCTGGAAAAACTCTGTGAGGAATGCAGGCAGAAGGGCGTGGACGCGGTTCTGGTGACAGAGGGCAGCTTATCCGCAGTTCCGGAAAAATATCTGGAAGTGATACTGGATAATGCATACGAGGCAGTTTCCAATTCACTAAAATATGCAGACTGCACGAAAATTGATATGAAGATTCATGTGATGAACAGGATGGTAAGATGCAGTATTTCCGATAACGGACGCGGCTGTGAAAAGATAACGGACGGTATGGGAATTTCGGGAATGCGTCAGAGGATGCGTACCGTGAATGGGATTTTAAGTTTTGACTCTGAAACGGGATTTACAGTTAATATGCTGCTGCCGCTGCAGGATGGAACATAAAAGGAGTAACATGGATGGAAAAAATCAGGGTAATCATAGCAGATGACAGTGACTTTGTCAGGGACGGTATGCGGATTATACTGGAGGTGGACGAGGAGTTTGAAGTGATTGGCTGTGCCTCTAATGGAAAAGAAGCCATTGAGACTGCAGAATCTGATGCTCCTGATGTATTTTTAATGGATATCCAGATGCCGGGGATGGATGGCATTGAGGCAACGAAATATATTGTGGAACACCAGCTTGGCAGGGTTCTGATACTGACGACCTTTGATGATCATGAGCTGGTGCAGCAGGCGCTGTCCGCCGGTGCAAAAGGATACCTTGTCAAAAACCACACGCCGGAGCATTTGAAACAGATGATAAAGTCTGTTTACCATGGAACCAGTGTGATGGAAGAGGATATGCTGGAACAGCTGGCAAAGCACATCGAACCTGCGTCAAATGGTTTCCGGACTGAGGAATATTCTCCAAGGGAACTGGAAATTGTTGAGGCTGTTGCAGAGGGGCTTTCCAATAAAGAAATTGCGGGTAAACTGTTTATCGGGGAAGGTACTGTGAAAAATTACATTACACAGATTCTTGCAAAGGAACAATTATCCCACAGGACGGCGCTTGCGGTGTATTACCTGACCGGAAGAAAGCCGGATTAAAAAATGGTTATAGAGGAAAGGGACAAATGCTGACCTATCATATGGAACACCGCAACAGTGAATCGCGGTATTATTATATCTATAAAATGATAAAAAAGGATATCCAGGAGGGAAAGTTAAAAAAAGGGGAGAAGCTTCCTTCCAAACGGGCACTGGCAGAACATCTTGGAGTCAGTCTCATTACCGTGGAAAATGCCTACCAGATGTTAAAGGAGGAAGGGTATATTGAGGCGCGGGAGAGAAGCGGCAATTATGTCTGTGAGATTCATGCAATGTCACGCGTGCAGGAACCGGACAGACAGCTTCATATGCTTCCGGAGCAGGAAAAATCGGCTGCGGGGGTTGGGGAAGAAGTGTCTGATTTTCCGTATTCACTGTATTTTAAGACGGTTCGTTCTGTTATTACTACTTATGGAAAAAAGCTGATGCAGCGTTCGCCAAATGAAGGATGTGCCATTTTAAGAAACAGTATTGCCGCCTATCTCCAGCGGTACCGCGGGGTGTTTGCACAGCCGGACCAGATTATCATAGGTTCGGGTGCGGAGCATTTGTACGGTACGGTGGTCAGGATTCTTGGCAGGGATAAGGTTTACGGAATCGAGGAGCCGTCCTACCACCAGATCCGGAATGTGTATGAGGGAATGGGCGCGGTCTGCGAAACGCTTGCCATGGGAACGGACGGCATAAAAAGTGAGCTGCTAAAGACAACGGCTGCGGATGTGCTTCATGTAACACCGTTTCACAGTTATCCTTCAGGCGTGACCGCAACCATCGGCAAACGGTACGAATATTTAAAGTGGGCGGGGCAGGACGGGCGCATGATTGTGGAGGATGATTTTGACAGTGAATTTTTTATGCCGGGTAAACCGGTGGAAACACTGTTTATGCTGGATGACAGCAGCCTGGTGATTTACATTAACACGTTTTCCAAAAGTCTTTCCCCTTCTGTCCGTATGGGATATATGATTCTGCCAAGACGGCTGCTTGGGGCTTATTACGAAACATCAGGAAGTTTTTCCTGCACTGTGCCGGTGCTGGAGCAGTATGCACTGGCGGAATTTATTAATAAAGGGTATTTTGAACAGCATTTAAGCCGTGTGAGGCGTAAGCGGATGTAGGAAGTATATTTTCGGATATACTTCTTTTTTTGCGCTTGACAAGAAACTGGAAATAGTGTATATATAACATATAGACAGTTATTAACGGAAAAGGGGTGATGAAATGAAAATAACCCAGAATTCGGGTGAGCCTATTTACCATCAGATTGCAAACCAGTTTAAGAATGACATTTTAGCAGGTAAATATGCACAGGGAGAGTATCTGCCATCCATCCGCCGTCTTGCAAAGGATCTGAAAATCAGTGTGATTACCACAATGAAGGCATATGAGGAACTTGCCGGTGAGGGACTTGTGACGGCAGTCCAGGGAAAGGGCTTTTATGTAAATGCGCAGGACAGTGAGATGTTAAAAGAGCAGCATCTGCGCAAAGTCGAGGATTCTTTGACCGAGGCTATTACAGCGGCGGAAATTGCCGGTCTTACGGATGCGGAGCTTGTGGATATTTTACAGACACTTCTTGCCATGAAAGAGGAAGAATAAAACAGCAGTGAAATAGGAGGAAAATTTTGAGATGGAAGTAAATTATGCAATTGAGGCAAGTCTTCATAAAAGCTACGGTAAATTTGAGCTGAATATCCCCAGGCTTATGGTTCCGAAGGGATTTGCCACGGCATTAATCGGGGAAAACGGTGCGGGAAAGACCACGCTCTTAAATATTCTGGCAGGCATCCGGCTGGATTACCAGGGGGAAATCACTTATCTGGGGCGTTACAGTGACAGGCAGAGGGAAGAGCTTGCAGAGGTAAAAGAAAAAATCGGATTCACGGGTCCCGGCAGTTATTATCTGCCGCAGTGGAAAATTGCCCAGGTGGCGCAAATCAGCGAACTGCTTTTTTCCACATTCAAAAAAGAACACTTTGATGCGTGGTGCAGGCAGCTTGCCATCGGGGGAGATAATACCGCAGCAAATAAAAAAATCAGTTCCCTTTCGGACGGTAACAGGGAGAAGCTTATGATTGCCGGTGTGCTTTCCAGGGATACCGAGCTTTTGCTTATGGATGAACCGGCGTCCCCGCTGGATCCGCTGATGCGGGAGCGGCTGTGCGAAATTATTCGGGATTACCTGCTGGAGGATGAAGGGGAACGGAGTGTTTTTTTCTCCACACATAATATCGCAGATATGGAGGCTGTTACGGATTACGCCATTATTATGGCAGAAGGAAAGATTGCAGAGGCAGGATTTGTGGAAGACCTGAAAGAAAAATACGTTTATGTCAGGGGGGAAGCAGAGGATATCACACAGGCCCAAAAGACACTCTTCCGTATCAGCTCCGGAAAATATGGATTTGAGGGCGTCTGTCTGGCTGAAAAGCTGGAGCAGCTTGCGGGATGCGATATCAGTCTGGAAACACCGACCCTTTCCCAGATTAGTGTGGCAGTGATGGAACACAGCCGCAGCATGGAAATGCGGGGGTGATGATATGGTACGGGCATGGAAAAGTTATCTGGCGTTTACTTCTACCGGTTACCGGATTCTGGGGCTTATTGTGTTTCCAGTTCTTCTTCTGGCACTGACAGTATCCATGGGAATGGAGGCTGCCGGAGCTGCAGTCGCCTGTTATGAAATACTGGCGGATTTCTGGCTTTTTTCAGGAATCTTAAAAAAGGACACCGGAAGTATGGATTATCTGAAAACCTCCATATATGGAACAGACATCATAAAAAAAGGGCTTGCGGCGGACTGCATCCGGCGGTTTGTGTATCTGGGAATACTGTCATTTGCAGGATATTTAAGCAGCGGCAGGCTGAATAATTTTACCGCCGGACTGACGGTATATCTGGTAGTGATGGTTCTGCTGAATGTATCAAGGCATCTGTCGGGATTTATGATGCATTTTTCGATTTCATCTGTTGGATTACTTATTTACAGTATTCTGGTGAAGTTCGTTTCCGGGGCGGCGGCAGCGGGAATTGTTGCGGTTGTGGATGTTCTGGCAAGTATTGTCACGGTGTGGTATGCCATGTATTGTGTGAAAGGAAGTTATTATGAAAAAAGATATCATGAAAGCATTTAAACTGATGCGTTTCGGCGTGATGGCAAAGGTAAATTTTCTGATGATGATAATTTTTATCATTGCAGGAACAGTGATGGAAATGACCCGGATGGGAATTAACGTACAGGCGGGGGATTCCTCGTCAGGTTATGGAAGGTTTATCGGTTCGGTTTTTATTTTATGTTCAGCAATGTTTCCGGGACAGCTGCTGGTTTCCACGTCTTTAACCAGCCTGGTACAGACCTCGTCCTACAAAAAAAGAATACAGACCTCCATGCTTGCAAAGCTTAATGTGTTCTGTAATTTTACTGCGGTTACATGGATTATTTTGCTTCGGCTGGTACACGGACTGGTTTACCATGAGAATATGGCTGAACAGATGGATTCGCTTCTGCTGACAGGAATGTTTGTGTTTCTTTTTAACCTGTTTGGCGCTCTTATGTATAAGTATTTTGTGGCGTCCATTTTTATCATAGCATTCTTTTCCGCGGCGCTTCAGGTGTTTGATAACTGGATGTCAGGCGGATATGCCCCGGCCGGATTCCACCTTCATCCATTGCTGGCGGCCGGATTCAGCTATGGGATGCTTATTGCGGGGGGATTTTTGTCTTACTGGATTTCAAAGGCGATTTACAAAAAAGATCTTTCAAGAATGGCATTTGGAGCAGCTGCAGCAAAACAGATATAGATTGTAATGCTCCTGTACAGCGTTGCACAAGTAAGAAAGCCGGTCTGCAGACCGGCTTTCTGAGGGGAGTATAAATAATTAATAAGAGGTATAACGTGAAAAGTAATTTACTTTTCAATTATCATTATAATTCATTTAAAAAAAGATTGCAATAAAAACAATGAATAATTTTTTTCAGGATTGGAACAATATTTTTGTAACAAATCAATCAAAAACCGTTCCATGCTGAAAATGAATCAGTATAACGGGAAACCAGGAGGTACACAATGGCTTACAACAGTACAAGTAAGAACAGCTCTACAAATGCAACCAACGCATCAAATGCATCAAATGCATCAAACGCATCAAATGCAACTAACGCAAGCGGAAGCAACAGGACAAGCAACAAGGCTTCCAACCAGTCTTCCAACAAGACAAGCAACAAAACAAGCAACAAAACTTCCAATGCAACTAATGCATCAGATTCCACCAGCAACTGCCACCACCAGTAGACAGCTGCCGGAAAATTTGATGCTGACATTCGGAAACGAATGAAAGAAACAGCATAATATAATAGAAAACAGATTATGGAGGATGGCTCTGTAATCTGTTTTCTGTTGTTTATGGAGGGAACTGGTGAGGGCTTTTGAAATTGTTTATGCGGCAGACCTGGATGAACTGCTGAGAACAGGCAGATGCCTGCTGTTTGATATCAGGGAGCCGGAGGAATATGCAAAGGGCCACTGGCCAATGGCAAGAAATTATCCTTACGGGGAGCTGGAGAAAGGGTTTGGCAGACTGCCGAAAAACCGTAAAATTATCCTCTACTGCGAGCACGGGGGCACAAGCATGCAGATGGCGCGAACGATGGGAAATGAAGGTTTTCAGGCTGCCACAGTGGTAGGAGGTTATGAGGCAATGGAGAAACTGGTAAAGGATAAAAACAAAATGGAAAAAATATCTGGAAAAAAATTTTAGGAAAACTGTTTCAAAAATCTTCAGAATGTGTAAAAATATATGTAACACTCCCGGAGGGAGTGTTGCAATAATTTGAAAGAAAGAGAAGATTTATGAAAAAATATGAACTGGTCGCTCCCTGCCATTTTGGGCTTGAGGCGGTCACCAAAAGGGAAATTTATGATCTGGGTTATGAAATCACAAGGGTGGAGGACGGACGCGTTACCTTTGAAGGGGATGCGGAAGCAGTCTGCCGTGCAAATATGTTTTTAAGAAGTGCAGAACGTATCCTTTTGTTACTGGGACGTTTCCGTGCCCTGACCTATGATGAACTGTTTGAAAACATTAAGTCGATTCCCTGGGAGGATTATATCCCGGAGAATGGCAGATTCTGGGTGAAAAAGGCTTCTTCCATTAAAAGTAAACTGTTCAGCCCTTCCGATATCCAGTCCATTGCAAAAAAGGCAATGGTGGAGCGGATGAAACAGTCCTGCCATCTGGACTGGTTTCCGGAAGACGGCGCACCGTATCCGGTGCGTATCTTTCTGCTGAAAGACGAGGTAATGGTGACGCTTGACACCTCAGGAGATTCCCTGCATAAGAGAGGATACCGCCTGGCAATGGGAAAAGCGCCGATTACAGAGACGCTGGCGGCAGCGCTTCTGATGCTGACGCCGTGGAAAAAGGACAGGATTCTTGTGGATCCGTTTTGCGGAAGCGGCACGTTTCCCATTGAAGCGGCGTTAATGGCGGCAAATATTGCGCCGGGGATTCACCGTTCTTTTACAGCCCAGGAGTGGACAAACCTGATTCCCGAACATCTCTGGCGTGAGGCGGCAGAGGAAGCGCGGGAAATGGAAGATACGGATATTACTGCAGACATCCAGGGGTATGACATTGACGCAGAGGTGTTAAAGGCGGCAAGGGAAAACGCAAAAAGAGCCGGAGTGGAACATCTGATTCATTTCCAGCAGCGTAAGGCAGAGGATTTGCGCCATCCGAAAAAATACGGATTTATTGTGACCAATCCGCCTTATGGGGAACGGATGGAGGAGAAAGAAGCGCTGCCCGGGATTTACTCCCAGCTGGGGCAGGCATACCGAAGGCTGGATACGTGGTCGCTTTATATGATAACCGGCTATGAGGATGCTGAACGCTACATAGGCAGAAAAGCAGATAAAAACCGTAAGATATATAACGGTATGCTTAAGACATATTTTTACCAGTTTCCGGGGCCTAAGCCGCCGAAACGAGGTCAGAAAAAAATGGAGCAGTAGCAGATGAAATATTCAAAAAGATATATTGTCTTTACCCTTGCGCTTGCAGTTATTTTTATATTTAAATTCCAGGTGTTTGGAGTGGACCGCGGGGATGTGGGGCAGTTCCGCGGGGGGTACCTGGATGCAGGGGTATGGAGTCCGCTTGTGGCAGGGGAAGTTAATAAAAAAACGATATTTGCACAGATAGACAACCAGAAATATTCCAGTAAAGAAAGTGGTTTTTATATGAATGACAAACGCAATATCATGGTACCGGTATCCATGCTGCGGGACGCCCTGGGATGCAGTGCGCATGTTTACAGTAAAAACAGTCTTCTGGTGGAAAAACACAGCCAGTCAGTTTACATGAAACTGGGGGAAAATAAGGCCCTTTTAAACGGGGAAGAGGTGGAAATTACTTCCGGTCTGACAAGAACAGGGGGGATTCTTTATGCCAGCCTGGATGATTTATCCCGTCTGATTGGCTACAGCTGCAGCTTTGATATTGCAGGCAATACTGTTACCGCGGCGGACGCGGATACGACGGCGGCTGTTCCGACCCGCTACGACCTGCGTGAGAAAAAACGGGTTTCCAGAATTTATAACCAGGGAACCTATGGAACCTGCTGGGCATTTGCAGCCACGAGCGCGCTGGAATCTTTTCTGAGACCGGAGGAAAAGCATTATTTTTCCGTGGACCATATGAGTATGAGCAATTCCTTTCATGCAAACCAGTATGACGGCGGGGAATATACGATGGGAATGGCATATCTGGCTGCCTGGCAGGGACCGGTCAATGAAAAGGACGACCCGTACGGGGATGGAAAAACAGATGATTCATTAAAGGCTGTCAAACACGTACAGGAAATACAGATTATTGATGGCAAAGATTATGACGGAATCAAAAAGGCGGTATTCCAGTACGGAGGCGTGGAATCATCCCTGTACAGCAGTATCCAGAGTTCCCAGGGGAGTTCTGCCTATTACAATAAAAATACCAGTTCCTACTGTTATATAGGCACGGAAAGGCCAAACCATGATGTGGTGATTATCGGCTGGGATGATAATTATCCGGCGGACAGTTTCAATACGCCGCTGGAGGGAGACGGCGCCTTTATCTGCCAGAACAGCTGGGGGGAAGAATTTGGTGAGGACGGTATTTTTTACGTTTCCTACTATGATACAAATATCGGTACCCATAATGTGGTCTATACCCGCGTGGATGATGTGGATAATTATGACAGGATTTACCAGAGTGACCTCTGCGGCTGGGTTGGAAAAATGGGATACGACAAAGAACAGATTTACGGGGCAAACGTTTTCCAGGCAGAAGGAAAAGAATCGGTAAAGGCTGCCGGTTTTTATGCGACAGGAGCAGGAACAGAATACGAACTGTATATAGTCAAGGACTTTAAGGATGAACACTCATTTGATAACCGTCAGAAGGTGGCTTCCGGGATTTTAAAAAAGGCAGGATACTATACCATAGATTTTGACAGGGAGATTCAGGTGGAAAAAGGCGAGCGTTTTGCAGTCCTTTTATATGTGAAGACGCCTGATTCAAAACATCCGATGGCAATTGAATACGATTCCGGGGACAGGCTTCTGGCAGATGTAATCCTGGATGACGGAGAGGGATATATCAGTTTAAATGGAAAGAAATTTACAAACGTTAAAGAAAAGCGGGAATGCAATTTATGTATTAAGGCTTTTACGGAGAAGCAGTAATGGATAAAAAGGTATTAAATATTGTGACGGTACTGAGCGGAATTTTTACTGTCATTGTATGTGCCGGTCTTCATTTTTTTCCTGCACTTCACGAAAAAGAGGTGCTTGCCGCACAGCAGGAGAGGGAAATTGGCAATGCGCATCTGATTGCCACGTCAGCGAATCCTGCTGATGTGGTTAAGACGGATGACAGCATGGATGCGCAGCTTGAAATCGGTCTGCCCGAAGAGTTTCCTGAAAAGGAACTTGTAATAGAAAATGACTATATCACGCAGACGGTGTATGTCCGGTTTGCCGGCGGGGGGGATGACTATTTTGATACCTATGCCATCCGGGGAAGCTGTGACCATATTGCCTCGCTTTCCTATTACAAGGATGGTTCAGACGGGGTAATTGCCCTGGAACTGGACCAGGTGTTTGAGCTGGAGGACAGTTACGAACCCGGCAGGCTGTACCTGGAATTTTTAAGTCCCCATGATGTATACGATAAAGTAGTTGTCGTGGATGCGGGACACGGGGGACATGCCCCCGGAGCTGTCCGGCTCGGTATTTCAGAAAAAAATATTGACCTTGCGATACTAAAGCAGGTAAAGAAACTTTTTGATGACGGATCTGATAAAATAGGCGTGTATTATACCAGGACAACAGATACGAACCCGTCGCTGGAGCAGCGCGTCCAGCTTGCAAACAGGTCGGATGCAGACCTTTTTATCAGTATACATAACAATTCCGATTCCACTGGGAATTTTACGAAAACGAGCGGAACACAGGTGATGTTCAGCGAATCGGATACCTCAGAATTATCCAGCAGAAGGCTGGCGCAGATCTGCATGAAAAACATGGTGGAGTCATTAAACGGAACGGATAAGGGACTGTTAAAGGGCGACCGGATTTATATTATCAGAACAAGTGAAGTGCCGGTTGCACTGATTGAAGTAGGATTTATGACAAATTATGAAGAACTGGAAAAACTGAAATCCGAGGATTACCAGAAAAAGGCGGCAGAAGGAATCTACAACGCCGTGATGGAAGCTTTTGAGGAGGGCTATTGATGATGAAAAAAATTATATTTGCTACTGGAAACAGGGATAAGATGCGTGAAATACGTGAGATTATGGCGGACTGTGAGGTGGAAATCACATCCATGAAGGAGGAAGGGATTTCCGTGGACATCGTGGAGGATGGAAAGACATTTGAAGAGAATGCGCTGATTAAAGCACGGGCGGTTGCTTCTGCGGCGGATGCCATTGTTCTTGCGGATGATTCCGGTCTGGAGATTGATTACCTGAATAAGGAGCCGGGCGTGTATTCCGCGCGTTATATGGGAGAGGATACATCCTATGATATTAAGAACAATAATCTCATAAAACGCCTGGAAGGCGTACCGGAACCGCAGCGCACCGCGCGTTTTGTCTGCGCGGTTGCAGCAGTGCTTCCGGGCGGGGAGGAATTTGTCCTCCGGGAAACAATGGAGGGGAAAATCGGATACGAACAGGAAGGAGCAAATGGATTCGGCTATGACCCGATTTTTTATCCTGACGGATTTTCCTGCTCTTCCGCGGCACTTTCGCCGGAACAGAAAAATGAAATCAGCCACAGGGGAAAGGCCCTTCGTGCCGTAAAAGAGAAGCTGGGGAAAAATTTGTAAAAAATATGAAAAAAGTTGTTGACAACCGGGTAAGCCTGTATTATAATTTTACTTGCGTCACGGATGAGGCAGAAATAAACAGTATAAATAGTCTCGGGGTGTGGCTCAGTTTGGCTAGAGTACCTGGTTTGGGACCAGGGGGTCGCAGGTTCGAATCCTGTCACCCCGACTTTATGCGGGTGTAGTTCAATGGTAGAACACCAGCCTTCCAAGCTGGATACGTGGG
>CAJUND010000049.1 GCA_910587655.1 uncultured Agathobacter sp.
ATTATCCATACCGCTCTATCCGCCAAATCCAACGGATAACTATTAATTATCCATATTATTATTTTCAATTATCCCACACCCCACCCTCAAAAATCAACCCCAACTTCCCCATTAATTTCCATCATCCGAGACACGCCTTCCTTATTTGACATAAAATATCACTTTTTTGACACCAACTGTCATTTTTTCTCAATAGGCAAGAATAATCTGAAAATTTTATATAATTTGCAAAAAATTCGCAATATAATAATTACAAAAATTCTCTTCCCCATTTCCTTCCCTCCCAAAAATCCCTCCCAGCTCCTACTCTTACCAAAATTTTTTTGGCATTGTCCCCCTTACTCCACCCCATCCCTCTCATGCTTAAACCCCCAAACCATAATCTCATAAAAAATCGGCATCAAATCCCTTCCCCGTTCCGTAAACGAATACTCCACATGCGGCGGAATCTCATTAAACTGCACACGGTTAATAAAGCCGTCCGCCTCCAGTTCCCTCAGGGAATTTGTCAGCATTGTGTTCGTGATGCCCGGAAGCTCTTTTTTCAAAACACCGAAGCGCACCGTATCATGGATACAGAGTTCATACAGAATCTGCGTTTTCCATTTGCCCTGCAGCATCTGAAGCAGCGGCGTGACCGGACAGTTTCCGGAACTGGTTACTATCCCCTTTTTTACTTTTTTCAGATATTCTTCATAAGTCATAATTTTATCCATTATGTATTGTCCTCCCGGTTTTAATAAAAGACATAGTACGCTGTCTGATACTATGTACGGAAATTCTGCGTACTTGCTTTCCGTTTCAGACATAGTATATAATCTGTACAAAGGAACGTCAAGCAGCAAAACAAACAAGAAAAATCACGCGAAAACCCGCTTCGCAAATACAATATAAAAAAGAAAGGATAAGCCGCAGGAATCCCCTGCATTGATAAATGCAGTAATACCATGCAAAAAACGCATTACCCGCGGCAGAATAAAAATGAACGAATTAACCATGAACAGCATTTACTCACTTTTTGAGCATACCGTCTCCGAACACAGAAACGAAACCGCGATTATCGAAAACGACCGCACAATGACTTTCGGTGAACTTTCCGGTCTGACGGACATAATTGCCGCCACCTTCCCGGAGAAAATAACCAGCGTCGGAATCGTTATGAGCCACCGTGCGGAAATGATTGCTTCCATGCTGGCAGTATTAAAGTGCGGCGCCAGATATGTTCCGGCAGAACCGGAGTTTCCGGCAGGAAGAATCCGCTGCATGATGAAAGAGGCAGAGGTTGATTTTATCCTGACAGAAAATCCTTTTACGAATAAACTGACGGGCTTTCCCGTCCGGCTGACGGACTGTGAAATCTGCGGCATAAAAACGCCGGCACTCAAACGGACGGCTGCGTTGGAACCGTCGCTTCCCGCTTATGTGCTTTATACTTCCGGCACGACCGGAACCCCCAAAGGCGTATGTGTGACAAACCGCAATGTCTGCCATTATGTCCGGGCGTTTGAACATGAATTTCATCCGGCGGCAGGCGATATTATGCTGCAGTATTCCGTCTGTTCCTTTGATATATTTGTGGAAGAAGTTTTCGCCAGCCTTCTAAACGGCGCCGCCCTTGCCATTCCTTCTGCGGAAGACAAAGAAAATGTCCGCTCCTTAATGAAATTTATTGAACGGCATGGCGTTACCATGCTCAGCGGCTTTCCCTACCTTCTGGCGGAAATGAACCATCTGCCTGAAATTCCTGCGTCACTGCGGCTTTTAATCAGCGGCGGCGATGTGCTTCGCCATGCTTATGTAAACCGGCTGCTTGCGCAGGCAGAGGTCTACAATACATACGGACCTTCGGAAACGACCGTGTGCGCCTCCTATTACCGCTGCAATGGCGGCACGGTTTTAGCGGACGGTACTTATCCAATCGGGTATCCGGTAAAGGGCTGCAGTATCCGAATTCTGGATACAGACGGAAACGAACTTCCTGACGGAACAGCCGGTGAAATCTGTATTTACGGAGACGGAGTTTCGCTGGGATATATCGGGGAGCACAAAGAGGAAAACAAAGTATTTGAACACCTTTCGGACGGCGGCGTCATGTACCGAAGCGGCGACATGGGTTACATCCTTCCAGACGGCAGCATTGCATTTCTCCACCGCAGGGACACGCAGATTATGATATATGGAAAACGTGTGGAAATTATGGAGGTTGAATCCCGGCTTTACCATTGCAAAGGCGTGGAACAGGCTGTTGTCCGTGCTTTTACGGATGAATCGGGACTTTCCTATATGACCGCCTATATCGTTCCGGCGGACCAAAATATAAAGGTATCCGAGGTGCAGAAAGAGCTTGCCAATCACCTGACTGAATTTATGATACCGGAATTTATCGTAAAAGTGACTCACATTCCCTTAAACAGCAACGGAAAACCGGATACGGAAAAACTTCCGGTTGTTATGAAAGCCGGAAATTTCTGAAATACATACGGAGGAAGAAAAAGTGAATACTGAAAATATAAAAATAAGAACAGCCGGACCGGAGGATATTGATTTACTGGTAACGTGGCGCATGGAAGTGCTGCATGAAGTATTTTCCGTTCCCCCTGAACAGCCGTTAAAAGAGCTGGAACAGAACAACAGACTTTATTACCGGACTGCACTGACTGAGGGGGAACATATTGCCTGCTTCGCCTGCACAGGAGAAGAAATCATCGGCTGCGGCGGAATCTGTATTTACCGGGAAATGCCCTCCGTGGACAACATCTCCGGAAAATGCGCATATCTGATGAATATATACACCAGAAAACAGTACCGCAGGCAGGGTACAGGAAAAATGATTGTAACATGGCTGAAAAACCAGGCACTGGAACAGGGAATTACAAAAATATACCTGGAAACATCCATGGCTGGAAAAAGTCTGTACCTGAAAACCGGATTTGCCGATATGCCGGACATGATGAAGCTGGTATCAGTTTAACCCTGATTCCGGCTTCCTTTGTTTTTCTGCTTATACTCCGTCCCCCACTCCATCATGGCGTCAAGAACCGGTTTTAAACTATCCCCCGTTTCCGTCAGGGTATATTCCACGCGCGGCGGTACTTCCGGGTATACTTCCCGGACCAGCAGGCCGCTGATCAGCATTAAAGTTGTTTCCACCGGGCAGGCAGGTAAATTTTTTTCCATGAAAAAACCCCATTTCTTCACAATCGTTTCCCTATGGTAACTATGGCACAAAAAAGTGCGTACTTTACGTCCGGGCTGTACCGATATATTATAATCTTGCAGTCAGGAAAAAACAAGCCGCAAAAAAACAAAAACCGGCAGATATATCCTTTGCGGCGAAGAACTGACATTAAATGCAAAAGGAGAAAGCAAAATCAGCTATGCCGGCTATGCAGCTGCCATGGTAGATGAAGCGTTAAATGGAAACCATATCAGACAGCGGATTTCCGTTGTAGAGGAATAAAACTGCCATAAGAGGGCAATAAAAAGGAGACTGCAATGACACAGAGAAACCGACGAATTTATCTGCTTAACTATCTGCTTAACGAATACCATAACCTGACCCCGGCAGACATGCCAGAGGATGAAACTGCGCAGAAACGTCTGCTGCGCTCCCTAATGAATATCCGACCGCCAAAACCCGTTTCCGGCGAATTTTTAGCCGTACAGGATGCTTATCTGCAGGAAAATCTGGCAGAAAAAGGCGTTATTTCCCTGCCGGACCTTTCACTGGTAAAACCGGGCATTTACTTATGGCAGGGGGACATTACCCGTCTGGCGGCAGACGCTGTTGTCAATGCAGCAAACTCTGCCCTGCTGGGCTGCTTTGTTCCCTGCCACGGATGTATTGACAATGCCATCCATTCCGCCGCAGGCGTGCAGCTGAGGCTGGAATGCGCAGGCATTATGGCAAAACAGAAAACAGAAGAACCCACGGGGACGGCAAAAATCACAAAAGCCTACAACCTGCCCAGCCGTTATGTGCTTCATACGGTTGGTCCCATCATTTCCGGAGAGGTGACACAAAAGGACTGTGAACTGCTGGCATACTGTTACCGTTCCTGCTTAAAGCTAGCAGCAGAACATGGGTTAAAAAGCATTGCATTCTGCTGCATTTCCACGGGCGAATTCCATTTTCCCGGCAAAATAGCGGCGGAAATTGCAATTCGGACAGTCGAAGATTATCAGAAAGAAAACCGGATGGAGGTGATTTTTAATGTATTCAAAGACAGCGATTACGAAACCTACAGACAGTTACTGGGACACCATTGAAAAAATAAAAACCGAATTAAACTATGCAGATGCTGTTCTTATTGGAGCAGGAGCCGGACTGTCTGCATCCGCCGGTTTTACTTATTCCGGAAAACGGTTTGAAGAAAACTTCCATGACTTTATTAAAAAATATGGTTTTAAGGACATGTATTCCGCCGGCTTTTATCCTTATAAAACACTGGAAGAACACTGGGCATACTGGAGCCGTTATGTTTTTATCAACCGCTATCAGGATGCACCGGAAAGCACTTATCAGGATTTATTTAAACTGGTAAAAAATAAGGACTATTTTGTTCTGACAACAAACGTGGACCATTGTTTTCAAAAAGCAGGTTTTGATAGGAAAAGGCTGTTTTATACGCAGGGCGATTATGGTTTATTTCAGTGCAGCATCCCCTGCCATCAGAATACCTACGATAATGAGATTGTTATTCGGAAAATGATTGAAGCACAAGGCTATGTTATCGATACAGATGGTACTTTACTTCTGCCGGAACATGTATCTCCTAAAATGGCAGTCCCATCAGACCTTGTACCATACTGTCCGAAGTGTAAAGAACCTATGGGCATGAACCTTAGGGCAGACCATACCTTTGTGGAGGACAGCGGCTGGCATAAAGCAGCAGAACGGTATGAGGATTTTATCCGCCGCCATAAGGGACAAAGGATTTTATATCTGGAGCTGGGCGTCGGCGGCAATACACCAGGCATTATTAAATATCCGTTCTGGCAGATGACATACGAAAACCGTAACGCTATTTATGTATGCATCAATCTTTCAGAAGTCTGTATATCTGCTGAAATTACGGAACAGTCCGTCGGCGTCAGCCATGATATCGGAGAGGTTTTAAAACAGCTTATCTAAACTGTTTTAAATTATCTGTTTATATTTGAATCGTAAAAATCAAGCATCTGCTGCATTAATTTTTCGTCCAGCTCATAGTATTTGCTTTTATCAAGGTATTTTTTCATAAACTCTGCTTTCAGCTCTGCATTTTGTCCGCTGTGTTCTTCTTTCCAGGCGTCATAGTCCTTATCCAGCTGTTTCCGGTAATTCTGTGACGCCTCGGAGCAGTACACGTAATCGTGCCCCCTGTCACCGTATTCTATAAAAGTAAAACGGGAACTGTCACCATACTTTTCATAAAATATGTCATATCCGTTTTCCGGAAGGACTGTGGTATCGTCACTGCTGCAAATTACCATAATTCCTGCTTCCGAAGCCGCCGCACAGCCGTCTGTTACGCTGTAAGCAGCATAACCGCCAAATTTCAGCCGTTCATACAACGACACGTAAGGCATAAATAATTGAATGCCATTGCCAATCATGGACCTTCCCTGCTGTTCAAATAACCCGGTGGAACGGTCAAATCCGGCAACAAGCACCGAAGCTTTCACATCGGTATGACAGTTTAAAACGCTGCCGGCAGAATACGCGCCCCAGCTGTGTCCAAACAGCACAACCGGTAAATCCCTGTATTCCTCCTCGTCCTTTACATAACGCAAAGCAAAATCAAGGTCAATGACTCCCTGCGGCAGACCTCTTACCGAATCGCCCTCACTTTTATCATTTCCGGTTGCATCATAAGCAAAGACAAGATAACCATTTGAAGTAAAATAATCGGCAATATCCATATAGGTGTTATGTCCCCCGCCGCCAAGACCATGGGCAAGCACAACCACTCCCTTAATTTTCTGGTTCTCTTTTTTATACTGGTAACCCGCAAGAAGCTGTCCGTCATTTGACGGAAATGTGCATTCATTGACTTCAAGACCGTCAAAATCGCTTACGGACCAGGCCGTCCAGTCAGGGGTCTCAAAACGTTCGCCAAAATTATCATTATAAACCATGACAGACATGCCCGGCATGATTAACAGAAAAAACACTGCTAAAATACTGGTTATCATAATCAGTGCGATTTTCTTTTTATTTCTCTTTTTGTCCTTCTTTTTCATTTGTCTGGCAGCTCCATTTCATCATTCATTTTTATAAATCCGTATTTTTCATATAAAGGGCGTCCCATATCTGTCGCTTCCAGCGAAATTGCCGTAACGCCCTTCTCCTTTGCATCATGAACCAGCATGTCCAGCGTTTGATACGCGATTCCGTTTCTTCTGTATCCGGGATCCGTATACATGTTCATGATATATGCCTTATTTCCATCCGGATTATGGAACGTTGGCATTACCTGGTAAAAACTGACGCCGCCTGCCCCTGCAAAACGGTTTTCATCAAAAACCAGATACGCAATATGGGTTCCGTCGCAAAGAGACTTTTTGTAGTAATTGTACGACTGCACTTTCACTTCACTCATATCCACATCATCCGAAAGTTTATTGGCGGCTCTCAGTACTTGTATACGTGTTTCTGTCAGTATGTCGATGTCTTCAATGGTTGCTCTTTTGTATACCAGCTGCATGTTAATCCCTCTAATCTTCTGTCTTTTTAACCTTCCCGCTGTTTTTCCTACAGCTTAAAATGCCTTTCCAGAATTTCCAGTGTCTGTTCTGCCGTCCGTTCCTCATCCCTTTTCACTACAAAAAAACTCGAATTTTCAAACTCCCTGTACTTTTCCAGACAGTTCACCCTTTTTATGCATTCCCGGTAATTATCCATGGTTTTTTCCGGATTTTCGCTTTTTTGTATCTGCTCAAATATAAACTGCTTTTCCTCATCCTCACGGTCAAAAAATCTTTCCACTGAAGTATTCACTGGCGCAAGCATAATGGCAACGTGGTAGTAATCAGATATTTCCCTGAGTTTTTCTATGGAAATATTGGTATCCACGAACACCTTTCTGCCGCTTTCCGCCAGCTGTACCAGCCGGACGATTTCCATATCTGAAGCTTCTTCGCTGCATCCTGCAATCCAGCGTTCATACTCTTCTGGCGTCCGGTTTACAAACTCCTGCCAGCTTTTCATCGTATCAAAATAAGATAAATTCGGCTGGCTTTCCACATCTATGGCGTCCATAAAAATATCGTGGTAATTTTCACCGCAGCAGATCCCGTTATGCTTCTCTGCCAGCAGCCGAACCATTGTTGATTTTCCTGCATAAGCAGTTCCGTTTATAAAGTATGTATTCTGAAAAATGTATTTTAAAATATTGCTCTTTATTGTAATTTCCAACTTATCAGCCCCCAAGCCACTGGATAAATGCTGTTTTATCCGCGCTGTTGTATCCGGCATTTCTGTAAAAATCCAGTGTTTTTTCATCTTTACTTCCTGTCAGCAGCATCATCTTATAACCGTTGCACTGCTGCGCTGTCTGCTTTGCATATTCCAGACATTCCGATGCCAGTCCGCGCCCTCTGTAATCTGTATGGGTAACGACATTTTCCACAAAAGCATATGGACGCACATTTCTTGTCAGGTTTGGAATGATAACGCATACACATGAAGAAACAATTTTTCCATCCTTTTCATTCACAATCAGATGGTGGTTTTCATCTTCCAGAATCTGCTTCCACGTCTGAAACAAGCCATCCGACTGCTCCGGAACGGACTGCTCATGCAGGCACAAATATAATTCCAGTATTTCTTTTAAATCCTCTTTTCCTGCTTCACGTACCATAGTTTTCTCCCTTCACAGTTTATTCTCTTTTCCGCTTCGCTTAAAGCTTATACTGCATAAAATTACCGTTCTTCACAAACCCGAAATCCGTGTACAGAAATACCCCCATGTCCGAAGCTGTGATCTGCATCACACTGCAGCCATATTCCCCTGCTTCCCTGACAACACGCGATAATAATTCTCTGGCAATTCCCTGCCTGCGGTATGCCTTATCCGTAAACATACTGGAAAGCAGGGCGATTTTTCCGCTCGGACAACTAAAATACGGCGGTTTTTCAACAAATGAGATTCCGCTTGTTCCAACTATTTTATCCCCGTCAGCTGCCAGCCAGGAAACAAACGTACCGTCTTCCATATGCCGGTGGTAATAGTCCCTTAAATAAGGCGTTAAATCTATTTCCTCTTTCGCGCCTTCCTCCCTTAACTGACGGATTCTCATTTCAATAAATGTATCCAGTTCGTTTTCTGTTAATTTTTTGTATTGTACAGCCATAATTTTTCCTTCCGTTTCGTCAATGCTGATTGTCATACTCCCCCCGCTCTATCACGCAGCTGTGCGGTTTATCTGCCTTGTCTTTGTCATAGTCCACCCCGACAAGCACGATTTCGCCGCTGTAACGTTCCAGCGCCTGTGTGTACTTTCTGTTTTTAATCTGCTGCAATGCTGTTTCGGCTGACTTGTCATATTTCAACTCGACAATAATCGCAGGCTTACCTGTATGCGGCAATGGCAGAAATACAATGTCCGCGAAACCTTTTCCTGACGGAAACTCGCGTATCAGGACGTAGTCTTTCCTGGCGCTGTAGTAGGCAAGCCCTATTGCGCATGCCATGGAATTTTCATCATTATACGTAAGCATGGATGCCACTTCCATATGTGCCCTGTCAAGCGCCTCTGCAACAAGTTGTGTATCACCATTGATTGTATCTTCAAGAAGCTTCTCTGATGCTTTCAAAACACGCATGACTTCCTGCCATCCCCCAACACTCATGGCGTTTTCAAATTCCCCAATAATCTCCTTATTCGGAATAAACGTTTCCTTTGTCCGTGCATCATATGCAAGGTATCCCAAATGTATCAGCAGTGTCAACACATCATCCTTTGTCTTGAAATTACGCATATCATTCTGAAAGCTGTCGGTATTGACTAAAATACGCCCACCACCAAGCATCTGCGCGATATTCGACCGCAGTCCGTCATAATCCATATCCATATAGACCTTGAGAGCCTCGTACGTTTCCGTGGATGTCCAATAACTTGACAGCCTATGTCTGCGCATCGCTTCTACCACTGATTTGGGATTATAAATATGTTGATACCGCACAAATGTATATCCATCATACCAGCTGCCTGTTTCCTCAAAATCCATTTCAAACTGTTCGCACAGTTCTTTCACCTCATCCATTGTAAATCCGGTATATTCTTCCAACACATCCTGTCCTGTCATTGAAAATTCCGTAAACATATTGAGCGCGGAATGAAGTCCGTATTTTTTTACGGGCAAAATTCCTGTCATGTATGCAAGCGCGACATAGGGCTGGTCTTTTAATAAATTTCGCAGGAAATCAAGGTATTGTTTTTGCAGCTCCTCCGACTCCTGTCTCTCTCGCACCACGCAGTCCCACTCGTCCACCAGAAAAACAAACTGTCGGTCGGTAGCCGCATAAATTTTTCTCAGAGCAGGAGCCAGTTTCAGGCTGCGTCCTTTGAATACTTCCCCATATTCCTCTGCAAGTTCCTCTGTAACTTCCTGCTCCAAATACTCTGTCACCTTACCTTGTTCTGCCTCAATCAAAAACTGCTGCATATTCAGGTAAATGACATCATACTTATTCAGATATTCCTCAAATGTTTCATCACTTTCTATCTTAAATCCTGCAAACAGCTCTCTCGAATCGCAACCACGGCTATAGTATGCCGCAAGCATTTCAAGAGCCATTGATTTTCCAAAACGGCGCGGTCTGCTGACACAGATATACTCATCTCTCGTGTTCAAACATCTATTGGTATATGATATCAGCCCTGTCTTATCCACATATATTTCAGAGCGAATTGATTTCAAAAAATTTTTGTTTTTCGGATTTAAATATACTCCCATAATATCCCCTTTTACCTTTGGCGAATAGAATACTTCCCACTTTATACCGGCTGCAGTCCTTTTTCCAGCTCAAGCACCTGTTCAAGGGAAAGTCCGGAATACAATGCAATCTCCTCAGATGACAGCTTTCCTGCTTCGATCATCCTTAAGGCAGACTGCCTGTTTCCCTGCTCGATTCCCTGCTCATATTTTTCCTGGTAATTCATCTGCAATGTCATATAATCCACTCTCCATTTCTCGTTTTTTCTGACAGACCGCACCGCCGCATCCAGTTCCCTGGTAAAATCATCCTCCGGTTCTTTTCCATCAATAAAATCAAGCAGTTTCCTCATTTCCGGCGTGAATAGTATTCTCTCTTTTCCTTATCTTTTATTTATTACTGCTATTTTACCATATCGTCAATCTCTGATTGACGATGCTATATGCACAGCGCCCTTCTGCGCAGTTTAAAAAGCGATTTTTGCTTATTATACCATACATCCCTCTTCCATTCCAGCGCATCTTGAATCAATCATCCATATATGATAAAATTCAAAAAATGCGAGGAGAATTATAAAATGAAATTCATGCTTACATGTGAAGAATGGCTGTATCTTCCATCAGGAAGCTTACTGGCAGTTTCTGCCAGCGAACTCATCCAGCGCCTATCCTATCCGGAGCTGGAAATGGAAACATTTTTTGAACTGAAAATGGAAGCCGGATGGTATGCCATCTGGAATGAAGGTACAGATAAAATTATGTACTGCAAAAAAAGAACCGCAAAACGCGATTATCCAGAATATTTATTAAATTTACTCCGGCCAACAGAACGTTTTCAGTATTACCTCCAAAAATCTTCTTAAACTCTCTGTCCGGAATCCGCTTCAAATACCGGGTCTTTTTTACCCATATTGGGAATAGAGCAGTAAGGAAAGTGCCCAGTACTTATTATTATAACGATAGGAAAATCAAACAAATCGTTTTCCTTCATATCCATTTTCAGGGAATAATATCCACTATTCGCTTTTTTCTTTTCTATCCGGTTATACTTGTATTTATTATCAAGGACATTCGCTATCTCTTCTTTCAGAATATTTTAATAACCCCTATGATTTCCTATTCACCTTGATCCCCTATCTTAAACCCGTACTCAATCGCATTCATTTTAATTTTATTCATTATGGTACACTCTTTCCGGTTTATTCTCGCCCCCACCATTACAAGTAAATATTTTCCAAACAATTTTCTGCATAAAGCAGAGTTGTTTGGGCACATCATATTTGGCAAAGTTCTTACAGGTATTTTTTCGCAATTTCAGAACCCAGGCCATATTGCTCCTAAATTTTAAGTGCGATGGTCTGTGATGAGATACCCTATTTGTAATATAGAAACGGTTCCTACAATCCCTTCTTTTATCCTATCATTTCTGATTGTCTTTGCCTCATATTCCAAAACCTTCCTACCCATAATAGATTTCACTCCTTCCCCCACAGAATTAAACGTTATGGCAATGTGTTCTATTTATCATTATTTCTAACAGACCGTACCATCGCAATTTAATTCCTTGGTAAAATAGTCCTTCATTTCTTTACTATCAATGAATCCAATAAGTATCATTATTTTTTTTTGCTATTTCTGACCTTAACTCATTAACAGTAAACTTTCGACAACTATGACTATTTAATTCTTCTGCTGTAATAATATCACATCCAGTATCTTCAATCACCTTATATGTAGTCCCTCTATACACAAACTTTCTGTCTAAATATAGATTGCTACGATAGGGACGCTGTTCTGATTCAGTTAATTTAAGATCAAAAGCCCTTAAAACATGACCACTAAACAACCGTTGTAAAGAGCCAATTTTCCTCGATCCCCCATACATTCCGTCTTTCCTGCTTACTACCTGAATTTTGTTAATTGCTTTCATAACACCATTGTTATCTGATTCCAATAAATAATTATTGGATATGTGTCCCAACAAATAATTGCTCTTTTTCGATTTGATTTGAAATTCAGATTTTATTTTTTTATAATCACGCTCGTCCCATACAGCCCTATGTCTATTTGATGATTCTATAACGGCTTCAAAAGAATCCAAAGTTAACTTTTCTCCAAAAGAGGGAGCATAATAAAATTCAAACGTACCATCTAACGGATTAAGCATAATATGATGAAAGTAATTTATATCAACAATACAACCGTGAATTTTACCTGACAAACCTAATTCTTGTAATTCACATGATAACTTTTCCTGAGCATTACGCAATGGCAACATCACTTGCAAATATTTTGACAATACAATATCAAAATTCTCACAAATCCAATCTATATCCGTAGAACCAGTTATTTTTTTAGTTACACCTCCATTTATTATGGAAATGCCCTTTGATTTGTCTTTTTGTCCCATAATAAAAAATCCATAATATCCCCTTCTTTTTACTACATATAAATCAGCCTTTCCATTTTGGCATCTTGCATATAATGTAGTACCTTTTCCTATATCCTCACCAATACACCGATAAAACTGCAAATAATCCTTTATCGTGGATTTATACAATCCATCTGGCAAATTTCCATATGGATTTATCTCATATCCGGTCGTTGCAGTTCTAAATACTATATTATTATTTCTATATCCAATTTGATTATCTGCATATAAAACTTTATTCGAGGTTTTTATATATTCATTACGATGATTATGCCCCGTAAAATATATAGTCTCTCTATCAAAATGATTGTTAAGACAAGCCGAAATAGGATAGTGCACAATACATAAAAAACAAAGTTTATGTTCTTTTGCATAGTTTAAAGCTTTACTATATCCGTCCTCAAATTTAGTCGTTTGCTCAATTTCATCCTGACGAGTAAAATTAGAGCAGCATCTAGTACAGCGTTGCTTAAATATCAGTGATTAAATCACTAATGGTATACCGGCAT
>CAJUND010000050.1 GCA_910587655.1 uncultured Agathobacter sp.
CCACCAGGAATATCTGGAGGAATGGCTGTCAGAATACGGGGAAATTCCGGACTGGACGGAAAAATAGGAATCAGACTATGTATTTGATAAAATGTTGACATCTGGCTTTGCGGAGAAAGAGGGACTGGAGTTTTTAAGAAAAGTTATTGTTGAAATTTCCCGGAATTTAAGATATATTGTTAGCAGTGAATCTGATAAGGGGGATTGTATGGAACTAAAAGATTTTATGGATTTAAAGCAGCTCCAGGAAATATAGGATAATTTTTCCGATGCGACAGGACTTGCAGCCATTGCAGTAGGCAAACACGGAGAGTATCTGACAAAAGGAAGTAATTTTACTGATTTCTGCATGAAGTATACACGCGGGTCTGCGGAAGGGAACAAACGCTGTGTGAAATGTGACAATGAGTGCAGCGGTACATATTTCTGCCATGCAGGACTGATGGATTTTTCCATAGATATTGTGGTAAATGATGAAAAAATGGGAGCTGTTATTGGAGGCCAGGTTCTTCCGGAACCGCCGAATGATGATGCATTCAGGGAAACGGCGAAAGAACTTGGAATTGATCCTGAAAAATATATTGAAGCTCTCCATAAAGTACCTGTCAGCAGCGAAGAAAAGATACGCGCATCTGCAAAGCTTCTGGGAGAGATTGTAAATCAGCTTGTCAACCTTGAATATTTCAGGCATAATAATATGGACAAGCTTGAGGTGATGAATGAAAATGTCGTAAAGTCAGGTGAACTGGTGCAGGAGATAAATGAAAATACCGGGCAGCTGAAAGAAATTGCGAAACGGCAGACCATTCTTGCACTGAATGCTGCGATAGAGGCGGCGAGAAGCGGAGAGGCGGGTGTCGGGTTTGCAGTTGTTGCAAAAAGTATGCAGGATCTGTCCGGACAGTCAGCCGGTATTTACAATGACATACAGAAATCCGTGGAGGAAATTACATCATTGATTAATTCCATCACATCGCTTTTTGTAAAATAATGAATACTTTTATTGCGGATCTCGTTTTCATAAAGAAAACGGTCCGCATGCTTTTATATTTAGCAGGAAAAAATAAATAAAAATTTTTCTGTTTTTGGCTAATTCCCCGTACTTTTATACCTCTTCACACTAATACGCCAGAAAAGATACGCCGCTGCATAAATAACGATTCCTGCAAACGGCGCAAGATACATATATATTTCCGGGTACTGCGCCATATCAGGTTTGCGGAGGAGATACTGTGCCGGAAAGTAATTCACGAATGCAAAAGGCACAATATATATCATAATCATCTGTATTATTTTAGGATAAATGCTTACAGGATAACCGGCAAATTTACGCATGTTCCAGTAAAAAATATTCCGGATGCTGTCCGTTTCCACAAAATAAAAGCTGAGTGAGGAAAATATAATAAACATTCCTCCCTGTATTAAAACGCCTCCGATGATTGCTGCAGTATAATATAATATTGTCCCGAAATTCCACTGGATTCCCACCCGGCCTGCCGATACCAGAAACAGGATGACACCAAGTGTACCGTGCCCGATTGATGCGATAATATCCGCATTATTTAAAACCAGCTGGAACAGAAGTCCTCTTGGGCGCACCATCAGCCGGTCAAACCTGCCATCCCGTATCGTGTCGGAAAAATACCTTAAATCTGCGAACAGTGATACAACAAACGCATAGGTTAAAAACAGCAGACTGAATAAAAACAGCATTTCATTTACATTCCACTCATTAATCCGGTCAAATTTTATAAGAGCCAGATAGATTACAATAATATTTGCCGATTCCCTTAAAAACACGGCAAGAGCCGCCACGGCAGAGTCCACGCGGTACTGCATTCTGGTATGAATACTCATTTTCAGGGACTGCAGTGCAATTCGTAATTCTCCCATAATTGTTCACGTCCTTTCTTATCCTCCCTGTACCACCAGCTTTTTTACTCCCTTTTTCCAGAAAATATTACCTGCCAGGTAAAGCGCCAGAATCCATATGCACTGAATCATGATGCCTTTAAAAATATCCATACCCGACAACTGCCCAAGATAGATTCTGACCGGAGTAAAATAAATAGACTCAAACGGGGTACAGGATATGACTGTTTTCAGGGGTCCCGGCATGAACCAGAGCGGCAGCAGAGAGCCGGACAGAATATTAATAAAAACATTTTTTATAGTCACAATACCCCATACACTGAACAGCCAGAAGCTCCATGTCTGGACAATAAAGCTGATCAGCCATAAAACCAGATACCCCAGAATCATGCTAAACAGCATAAGTACCAGGTTTGCAAAACTTTTCGGCATGCAGATGTCTGTATACAGACACGTCAAAAGCAGTGCGGGAAAGAAATGGAAAATAACCTTAAAAAGTCCTTCCCCTATATTTTCTGACAGCATTCTGAGCTTAAAGTTTACGGGTTTCAGAAACTCGTTTGTGATACTCCCGTCTTTAATCTTATCCTGCATAAACATTTCATTAAAGGTAAACGCCTGCGACAGTCCCAGGGCAATCACAAAGTTTGTTGCGACCATCTGATAGGTTACACCGTCGATGGTACTGGCGTCTCCATATAAAGCTTTGTATATGCATAAATATACCGCGATTGTAATCAGCGTGTTTATCATGCCCATAAAGAAATCCAGCCGGTAAACCATTTTGTTTTGAAACTTTTTTAATGCAAATTCCAGATAGATACGCATCAGTTTCCTCCTTACTGTTTTTCATTTAAAATTATGGAAGAACCTTCATAAATATCCCGGATAATTTCGTCAATTTCCGGTTCGCAGATGGATATATCCTTTACCTGGTTTTCCCTGAAAATTTCTTCCATAATCTGATTCATGGGTTTTTTGCCGGTATCAAATGTCTGTACTTCTTTTCTTCCGTCTTCCAGGATTAATTCAATATTTTTAATGCTGGTATAGCGGTTTTTAATATCCTGAATGCTGCCGTCATAAATCTTTTTTCCGGAATCAATAATAATCAGGCGTTCACAGATTTTTTCGATATCCTGCATGTCATGTGTGGTAAAAATAATGGTGATATCGTTTTTCTCATTCATGTAACGGATAAAATTCCTTATTTTTTCTTTTGCCACAACATCAAGTCCTATGGTAGGTTCATCAAAAAAGACAATTTTAGGGGAATGCAAAAGTGCAGCTACAATATCCCCGCGCATTCGCTGTCCCAGTGACAGCTGCCGGACTGGCTGATAAAGAAAGCTCTCCATATCCAGAAGTTCCGTGAACTGGTGCAGGTTTTCTTCATACTGTTCTTTCGGGATTTTGTATATATATTTCATCAGTTCAAAACTTTCAATCAGTGGGAGATCCCAGTTTAACTGTGATTTCTGCCCAAATACAACACCGATATTTTTTACATACTGCTTTCTTTGCTTATAAGGAATAAATCCGTCAATTTTCACACTTCCGTCATCCGGATATAAAATACCGGACAGCATCTTAATAGTGGTGGATTTGCCGGCGCCGTTCGGGCCGATAAAACCAACGATTTCCCCCTTTTTTATTGTAAAACTGATATCATCCACTGCCCGCTTAATTTCATATTTGCGTTTAAAAAGATGCCGGATGGAATTTCCCATTCCCTGCTCACGTCTGGCAATTTTGTAGTACCGCTTTACATGGCTGACTTCTATCATGTGTTCCATTATGTTACCCTTCCTTTCCGATAATATTTTTAACCGTATCTTCGAGCCCCGGTTCTATAAGTCTGAGATCTTTTATAGTACATTTATTTGTTATAAACCGGAGCAGTTCCTTTTTTTCAATTTCGTTTTGACGGAAAAAAATACAGATGCGTTTATGGTCTATGCTGATTTTTCTGATAGGCAGATCTTCAAAATCCGGTATCATGTTGTCCTCCAGAATCATTTGAATCTGGTAAAGCGGTGCATATTCTTTCATCAGCCGTTCTTTGCTGCCGTCAAAAATAAGGTTTCCGTTATTAACCAGAAGAATCCGCCCGCACAGCCGTTCCACCTCCATCAGATTATGGCTTGTGTAAATCATTGTGGTAGTTCCGGCTTTTTTCATTTCCTGAAAATATTCATAAATATTCTGTTTTATGGTAAGATCTAGACCCAGCATCACTTCATCCATAAGTAAAACGGAAGGTTCTGCCAGTAAGGCATATACAATTTCGCATCTCATTTTTTCCCCCAGGGACAGCTGGATAGGATACTTATCGAGCAGATGGGAAATCTTACATAATTCAGTCAGTTCCTCCAGTCTGTTTTTTTTTCCTCCGTACATGTTCTGGCAGTGCAGAAAGGAATCCTTAATTTTTATGTCCCGCCACAGCTGGCTTTTCACACCGGAAATATATACAAGCTCTTTTAAGGTATTTGTATCTTTCAGCGGATTCTTTGACTTGTTAATTCTTAAAAATCCGCTGTCAGCTTCCAGAATGCCTGCCATCAGGTTCAGCAGTGTGGTTTTCCCGGCGCCGTTTTTTCCAAGTAGTCCGACACAGTCCCCCGGACGGATATGAAACGTACAGTTTTTAATGATATGCCGGTTTCCGATTTTTTTATTTACATCTTTGAAAACTATCATCTGTCTCTCCTGTTTCTAATCATATAAAAAAATTCCCACAAGTCAATCCTTGTGGGATAAACGGCGAAAATGCTGTGACAAGCCGTTTGTTTATGTGTATGTTTCTGAATCCTGTAATCCCGCCGTTACATGAAACATATCCTGTTCTTCATAAATATCCAGTACGCCGCTGTATTTTTCTATTATTTTTTTTATCTGTTTTATTCCAACTCCGTGTGAGGGTTCATTTTTGGAAGTTTTCAGCCCGGGGTTTTGTTTTAAAACGGACTGGTCAATACTGTTTCTGACATGAACGATATCAAAACCTTTCTGGTGTGTAATTGTAACAGCAAGCAGTTTCCGTTTGGATTTTACAGCTGCTTCAATTCCATTATCCAGCATATTATTAAGCAGAGAGGAAAAATCTATGCTGTCCATATAGGAAAAGGACAGGTTTTCTATTTCCGCTTTTATGTCTATTTTTATCTCTTTGGCATATGAAAGTTTGCGGTTGATAATATAATTAAGCAGGGAATTTCCTGCGCTGACATAGGTGTACATTGCGTTCAGCCTGTCCAGGATTTCGCTGGTATACTGCATGGCTTCCTCAGTTTTGCCTTTTTCCAGAAAAGAAAGGATAACAAGGGTATGGTTCTTCATATCATGCTTTAATGCCCGGCTCTGGTTCTGGATTTTTATGATTTCATCTGCCATTTCTTTCTGGTATTTGTAGTCATGTTCCATTTCCGCAAGCTGTTTGGACATGTCCACGTTTTCCATCACATATTTTGTCAGTTCGGCGTCTTTTTCCCGGATCGTTTTTTTTGCGTTTTTTAGTTGTGGGTACATGCTGCATATGACTGCGGCTGCAGCAGCCAGAAGAATCATCAGTATAAGTTCCATGGCATTCACCTTAAGGAAGCGATAAGCTTCCGCTTCACATCTTTTTCATAGCTTCTCCCAACCGGAAGCTCCTGCTTTCGGTCATCTGTTCCCATAATTTCCAGGCTGTTTCCGGAATATCTGGTAATGTATCTGGCGTTTGCCAGATATCCCTTATGACAGCGGATGAAGCCTCTGGGTTCCAGTTCCTTTTCCATTGAGGTCATGGTTTCCCGAAACCGGAAGGTGTCGTTTGCAGTAACAATATTTATATAATTTCCTTCGGATTCCAGATAAATGATATCATGAATTTTTATCCTGTAAATTTGGGTTCCCTTTGATAAAACCAGGTCACGTTTTTCATGTTCCAGCTCTTTTGCAATGCGGGAGGAAAATTCTTTCAGGTCTTCATCCATACAGGATTTCCGGATAAACGCGAATGGTTTGTACGCAAAGGTTTTGTACACCAGGGCGTCATGGCTGGTGACAAATGCCAGAACGGTTTGCGGCGTTTTTTCACTGATGTATTTTGCAATTTCCATGCCGCTGTAGTACGGCATGTCAATGTCCAGAAATAAAAGGTCTATGGTTTCTTTTCCAATGCGCTCCATAAGCTCCCTGGAATCCTGGATTAGTACATATTCCGCCTGGATATCCAGAGCTTCCAGTTCGGTATGGATGCGGTTCTTTAACTGCAGCAGGATTTCGTTTTCATCATCACAGATATATACATGATACACCGGGCAGTCTCCTTTTTGTGTTTGTAACATGTGAGGGTGTCTGTGATTTATTATAGCAGATGGTATTGTGAAATTAAACCACTGAATATATTTAGGATCACACAATTGTCCCCCCGTTCGGATGCAGTACCTGCCCGGTCATATAACTTGAGTCATCCGATGCAAGAAATACATAACACGGTGACACTTCACACGGCTGTCCCGCCCGGTTCATCGGAACATGCGATGTCTTTTTACCAAATGTGGCGACTTCTTCCGCCGAATAGGACGCTGGAATTAAAGGCGTCCAGATTGGACCGGGCGCAACTCCGTTTACCCGTATTCCTTTTTCTGCAAGGGATAAGGAAAGTGATCTTGTCAAAGCTACAATTGCCCCTTTTGTAGCGCTGTAGTCAATCAGATCCTTGTTTCCCTCATAAGCGGTAACGGAGGTTGTGTTAATGATGGCTGCCCCTTTTTTCATATATGGCAGGGCAGACTGAATCAGATAGAAAAAAGAAAAAACGTTGTTCCGGAACGTAAATTCAAGCTGTTCAGGGGATATATCCATTATACTTCTCTGAATAAACTGGACGGCATGGTTGTTTACTAAAATATCCAGTCTGCCGAAATTCTCAATGGTACTGGTTACGCAAAAATTTACGAAGCCCGGATCTTTTAAGTCGCCGCGGAGTAGGAGGGATTTTCCGCCCAGTTCTTCAATTCTTCTGGCGGTGTCTCTGGCGTCTTTTTCTTCATCATAATAAACAATTGCAACGGCTGCCCCTTCCTTAACAAAATCATATGCAACGGCACGCCCGATTCCGCTGTCGCCGCCTGTAATTAATGCAACTTTGTTTTTAAGTTTCTGGCATGTATTCCCGCATTCAGATACTGGCAGCGGATTCATTACATATTCCAGTCCGGGCTGTCTGTCCTGGTGCTGCGGCGGAAAGGCTGCGTCTTTTTCTTTTAAATCTGTCATGTAACTGCATGTTTTATCTGGTTCCATTTTTCTGTTTCCTGTCGGCATTTGATTTTATTATATGCGGTATGAAAGAAAGCGGAATGAATTGAAATAAAATTTTCAATCGGGTATAATAAAATATACCGAGCGGAGGCGGATAAATCATGAGATATGAATGGATAGACGAATACTTATTAAATAAAACTGGAGTGACGAAAGACCTCCAGAAGGACTGGAACTGGATTCGATACCAGATTGGCGGAAAAATGTTTGCAGCGGTCTGTCTGGATGAGGCAGACATGCCATATTACATTACCTTAAAACTGGAACCGTCCAATGGCGATTTTTTAAGGCAGCAGTATGAAGATATTGTGCCTGGTTATTATATGAATAAAATGCACTGGAATTCCGTGAAACCGGACGGCGAAGTGCCGGATGATTTATTAAAGGATATGCTGGACCAGTCATACCAGCTGGTTCTTGGGGGATTCAGCAGGAAAAAACAAAAAGAAATACTGGAGGAAGCAGGCAGTGGCGTTTGATTATAAAAAAGAATATAAAGAATTTTACATGCCGAAAAACAAGCCGGGGATTGTTACCGTCCCTCCGATGAATTATATTGCAGTCCGCGGCAAAGGAAATCCCAATGAAGAGGGAAGCGAGTACAAAGAGACAATCGGACTGCTGTATGCGGTTGCATTTACCATAAAAATGAGCAAAAAAGGCAGCCGTCAGATTGAAGGGTATTTTGACTATGTGGTTCCCCCGCTGGAGGGATTCTGGTGGCAGGAGGGAATCAAAGGAATTGACTATTTCCGGAAAGAAGATTTTCAGTTTATTTCCGTCATCCGTCTGCCGGATTTTGTGACAAAAGCGGATTTTGCCTGGGCGGTGGAAGAGGCAGCGGCGAAAAAGAAAAAAGATTTTTCAAAGGTGGAGTTTTTAACTTATGATGAGGGACTGTGTGTCCAGTGTATGCATATCGGTTCCTATGACAGTGAACCGGAAACCGTTCAGATGATGCATGATTACATGAAGTCGCAGGGATATGAACTGGATATTACAGATGAAAGACTTCATCATGAAATTTATCTCAGCGACGCAAGGCGGGTGGCGCCGGAAAGGCTAAAAACCGTAATCAGGCATCCGGTAAAAGAGGGTTAAGTATATGGCGTTTACATTACAGATTAAGAAAAAGGGTTTATTCGGAAGTAAACAGATTGATATGGAAAAACTTCTGGACAGATGCTGCCTGAATTATGGCAGTGACAATGATTTTCATGTTCTGCAGGAAGGGGAGCAAAACGGGGATTCTGTCATATTATATAATCCGTCCAGAATCGGAAGGGGAATTTATTTTAACGCTGATTCTTCCGGAGTGCTGGAGTTGAGTTATAATATTCCCACAACCGCAGCAGAGATTTCGGACTTTATTCATGTTGCAAAAGAAATTGCGGACCAGCTAAAAAAGGTTGATATGTACTGTGTGGAGGAGGAGAGGGAATATACCGTTTCTCAGCTGGCTGAAAACCAGCCTGCAATGGTTCAGTTCAGTCTGGATACCCTGCATGAATTCTGCAGAAACGATTTTGAGCTTTATATGCTGACCCTTGCCATGTGGCCGGTTGCAATGGACAAAAGCCAGGTGGAGAAATTTACAGACTGCAGAAATCTGGAGGAGTTTGAGCAGATGCTTCATGATATGCAGAATCTGGATGTGTATTATGCCAGTCCCGGTCTGATGAGAAATAAGGCAGATGGAAAAATACTGGCGGTTTATACCCTGACAGAAGAATGTGAAAGTATTTTTCCGAAAGCGGCGGATGGTTTTCTGAATCTGGATGATATTAAGATAGATGAAGGACTGGTACGTTTTTATATCTATTCAGAACAGAGGTTCATGGATGGAATGTATTCTTATGATAAATTTATTTCTTATATGATGGAGCATGGGGCAGAGCCGTATGATGCAGGGCATGTGCTGCTGCCTTCCGTTACTAAAGAGGAAATTGAGGAAATGGTGAGGGAAATTATGTAGATAGTAAAGAAAGGAAAACAGATGATGAATGACAGAATACAGTAAAAAAGCAGTAAAATTTATCCCCGAAGTTGAGCCGGAGCCGGATGAAATAGCTGCTATTATGGAAGGCAGAAAAGACAGGGAAGAAAATGGAACAATTCCTCATAATGCCATTAACTGGGATTAATTCGGCTATCACCGACTCGGTGAAAACCGAATAAGATTTGACATTTTTGTTTCCCACGGTATATAATAATAAAAAAGCAGGCGGGGTTTGGCTATGTTTTATGGAAGGGAAAAACAAAAAAGACAGATTAACAAAGTAATTGAAAGCAGTGACCAGATGGTTGTTCTTATATATGGAAGACGGCGGATTGGAAAAAGCGAACTGATTAAACAATGTCTTCTGGAAACGGAAATCCAGGGCATTTATTTTGAATGTAAGCAGACAACGGAAATGAATAATGTGGACAGCATAGCGGAGCTTATTTCCGAAAAATTTCATCTGCCCAGACTGGCATTTTCCGGAATTGAAGAAATGCTGGGGTTTCTTTTTTTGCAGGCACAGAAGCAGAAGTTTATTCTGGTTCTGGATGAATATCCTTATTTGCGGGAATGTGTCAAAGGACTGGACAGTATCATGCAGTCGCTGATTGATGGCAACAGAGGCAGGTCCGGACTAAAGCTGATTATCTGCGGTTCCTATGTGGATACCATGCGTGCCATGCTGGGCGGGCAGAATCCTTTGTACGGAAGGGTAGATCTTGCCATGGAACTGAAAGCCATGGATTATTATGAATCAGCAATGTTTTACCGTTCTTTTTCCGATGAAGACAAGGTAAGGATATACAGCGTGCTGGGCGGTGTGCCTTATTACAACCGTCTGGTTGATACAAACAGAACGGTGAGGGAAAATATAATTGCATTGATTGCATCACCGGCAGCACGTCTGGAAAATGAAGTTTCCATGTATTTAAGTTCAGAAATCTCAAAAATAAATAACGCAAACGAAGTTTTTGAAACGCTGGCAAAAGGATTTTCACGGTACAGGGACATACTGGACCAGTCCCATGTTTCAAGTGCGCCAACCCTGATTGATGTGCTGGATAAGCTGATACGCATGGATATTGTAAAAAAAGAAGCGCCGATTAATGATGAAAACAACAAAAGAAAATCCGGTTATTATATCAGTGATAATTTATCCTTGTTTTATTATAAATATATTTACAGAAATGCATCACGGATGCAGGTCATGAATCCGGAGGTGTTTTATGATAGGTATATTCATGAGGATTTTGAAACAAAATATGTGCCGAAAATATTTGAGGATATATGCAGGCAGTATCTGATTCGGCTAAACCAGACCGGAATGCTTGCAGAACCATTTGATAAAATCGGCAGGTATTATTATAATAATCCAGAGGAAAGGACAAACGGCGAATTTGATATTGTTACGCATGATGATAAGGGATATATTTTTTATGAAGCAAAGTTTAAAAATAAACCAGTGGATAAAAAGCTGATGCAGGAGGAAATCCGGCAGGTGGATGCCGCCGGGTTATCCTGCTACAGGTATGGATTTTTTTCACGGTCGGGTTTTCTTTCCACGGCAGATGAGCATATCATCCAGTATGAGCTTGCAGAGCTTTATCAATAAAATGTTTTAGGCAGCCTTTAAGTTTTCTTAAGGTTGCTTTTATTTTCCCTTAAATTCCATAACGTAGAATCTAACATATCAAACAGAAAGGAAATAAGATGCGGTATGGACTACATAATTACAATATCCGGACTAACCAAGTCCTATCAGGGAAAAAAGGTTGTAGATAATCTGTCATTTTCAATGAAAAAAGGAACACTTTTTGCACTGCTTGGGAGCAACGGGGCGGGAAAAAGCACCACAATAAAAATGATACTTTCCCTGGTGAAAAAAGAAGGAGGAAGTATAAATATCCGTGAAAACACCAGTATCGGCTATTCACCGGAGACACCTTATTTTCCGCCGTTTCTGACTGGTATGGAAGTGCTGGTCTATTATGGCAGGCTGCAGAAACTTTCTGCCGCAAACCTGAAGGAAACTTGTGAACAACTGCTGAAACTGACCGGGCTTGAGAATGAAAAAACAAAGATAAAATATTATTCCAAGGGAATGCTGCAGCGGCTGGCACTGGCGCAGGCGCTTCTTGGAAATCCGCAGGTGCTGGTTTTGGATGAGCCGTGCGCCGGGCTGGACGCCATGGGGCGCATTGAGATGATTGAACTGATTGACAGGCTGAAAAAACAGGGAAAAACCATTCTGATGAATTCACATATTCTAAGTGACATCGAAAAGGTTTGTGATGAAGGTATCATAATGAATAAGGGAAAAGTGCTGAGAACTTTTACGAAAGATGAGTTTTTAGACGACAGAAAACTTGAGGATATTTTTGTGGAGACAATCGGAGGAATAGAGGAATGAAAAACAGTGTGGGAATTATTATGGCAAACGCATTAAAGGAACGGATGCGCAGAAAAGAATTATATGTAATTATTGCAATCGCCGTACTGCTGATACTTTTGTGCAGCAGTGACAGTGCAACTATTACGATGGATGGAGAAGCGCTTACCGGATTTTCCAATATGTTTATGATTATGCATGTGCTGGTGCATTTGATCGGGTGTATTCTGGCGGTTGTTCTAAGCCTGAGAACCATACCGAATGAGTATGAGCGTAAAAACAGCCACCTTGTCTGGGTGCGGAACATCAGCCAGACAGAATATCATGGCGGGCTTGCCCTTGCAAATATTTTAGCATCACTTGCGGCAGCCGGGATTCTTTATCTGGTACTTGCTGTTTATGCAGCGGCAAACGGTCATGCAGAGGTTCTTTTACGGATGGTTCCGGCATTTGGCATTCTGGCGGTGTCAGTATCTTTTGTCAGTCTGTTTACCAGCGTGCTCAGCATTAAGCTTCCGGGTATGGCAGTGGGAGCGCTTGCATCGCTTGCTCCAGGATTCGGGGTTTTCCATGGTGTGCTGGATATTTTTAAAAATATGCTTGGCGGCGCCGGGGGAAAATGTCTGTCCGTTCTTCTTAAAATTGTACCGGATTTAAACGGAATCCAGAATGCTGCATACCGGATGACAACGGAAAAAAGTGTGGAGACACATGTCATCTGGCTGGGACTGCTGGCGCTCTGGGTGGTGTCGCTGCGGCTTTGCGAATGGCGCGGGCTGAACTGTTACTTATTTTGAGAGATCATGGATTTTTATATTGACAGAAAGATATACTATGTATATACTGATGTTAAAGGTATATCCATCGTATATACTTGAAGGGAGAAGTCAATGAAACAAACAACAGTACAAAAGGATGGAAAATATGTAATACAAACAAATATAAGGAGGTGGGGAAACAGTCAGGGTATTAGATTATCCAAAGAAATACTGGCACAGATGAATTTGCAAGAGAATGACACTGTAGGAATAAATATTTGCGATGGAAAAATGACTATTGAAAAGGTCAGTAATCATAAATACCTTAATTTAGCAGAAAGGTTGGAAGCATTCTACAAAAGACCGATTGAAGAAATTTATGTCGAAAGTACGCAAGAGGTTGATGTAGGTGATCCGAAGGGAAATGAAATTTGGTAACTTATAAACAAGGTGACATAATTGTTATGGATTTTAA
>CAJUND010000051.1 GCA_910587655.1 uncultured Agathobacter sp.
TTTCTCATTCACATGTTCCCCCAGACTTTCAATCCACGACTCATAAAACTGTTTCTCCCCGCCCTTTTTCCATGCGACGGTGTCATCCATCCAGCCGTACAGTTCATACCCCCGTGCAATGCCGAGCATATCCTGTTCATTAAGCATTTCCGGTTATATACCTCAAATGCTGTTTTTGTTATACGGCAAAGGGATGATTCATTGTTTTCTTTTCCGTAATTTATCTGTAAAACCAAACATTACAACCTCGTTTGTCTCATCATTATAAAACACCCCTTCCAGTACGCAGTGTTCTCCTCCTTCATCATTCCCGCGATATGCCAGTATGGTGTAATCTTCTGCTGTATCATGAAATACCTCTTTTAAATATTCCAGTCCTTCTTCCACCAGAAAATCGGATGTTACATTTCCCTCAAACACATACTCCACATGGTTATTTTCTTTGCGGGCAGTATAAAAAGCAATACATTCTTTTTTCAGTTCCAGATAATCCTCATCACTGACCGTAAAAGATATCCCTGTCTTTGTATCAAGCCAGCCTGTATAATAAAAATATCTGATATCCTCTGCACTGGATGGCAGTTCTTCCGGGTAAGGGGCTACTACCTTATCTGCTTTTTGATGAAAAGAATCGTAACTGAGAAACCATCTCTGGGTATATGGCAGTATCTTGGAAACATATAAGACCCATATCCATGGAAGAGAACCTATCAATATACATAATGCAACTATGCAGATTCTTTTTTTTATCTTATTCTTTCTTTTCATTGACACGCTCCAGCAAATATTCAATCCATGAGTTATAAAACAGTTTTTCCTCTCCCTTTTTCCATGTACAAGTATCATTTAAACAGCCATACAGTTCATACCCACTGACCATCCCCAGCATATCCTGCTCATTAAGCACATCCAGCTTAGGAAAATCATAATAGTCAATCAGGCAGTATTTGAAATCCATGGTGTATTCTTCTGTTTTGGAATCATAAACACAGTGCAGGGTGATTCCTGCATCGGCATTGTTAAATGTCCCAAATGCAGGAATATTTAAGAGGGCTGTTGCAACCACAGATACATCAATTGTTTCATCAACATCAACATAGAAACACCCGTCCATTTTTTTATCAGGTGACACCGAAAGATAAACCTCTGTATTATACTGGTTTAACACACTTTCTGCCGCCCTCATTGCTTTATTCATATTTCTGTTAAAATTGTCCCCGGCGGAATTATTTATGGTTGAGCTCTTTAAAATCCAGTGTGCAGCAGGTATATTTTTTCTTGTATAACCCGGTCCCCATGCTTTGGATTCCCCTCCTTTCCCTGATAGATATGAAAGGAAACAATTCGCTGCCACCGGGTCAAACGTGGTATCAGCAGCTAAAATTGCAAGCGCTGTGTTGCACCCCCAATATTTAGCCCTATCCGCATTTCCAATTTCATCCAGATAATCAGAAAACAATCCATGTATTCTTGCCTCCCCATCTGTTGTCCTATACGTGTTAAACATCAGAAATTCTTCTGTTTTCTTATCTTCCTTTCCACTATACTCCCCAAGCTTGATATTATATTTATTGTACAAAAACCGGTTGGAATACGGCACATAATCCATCTTCCCGAAATACTGTTTTCCGTCCCTGTTCAGTGTCCCGTCCACATATACAAACTGTTTTGACAGTTTTCCGTACACTTCCGAGTGGAACAGCGTGCATGAATATACATTTCCGTCAATCATGTAACTTTCGATAACCGGATCTCCGCCCATCGCGTCATAGTCACTGATTCCGTCACCGTCCGTGTCCGATTTCTGCGGGTCCGTGTATACGGTCTGTCCGTTTGGCAGGCGCATCCCCCTGATTTCATAAACATCGTACAGCCCGTCCCCGTCGCTGTCGGTCATGTCAACGGATTCTATGGTGTCCCCCTGCAGTTCCGATACTGCATTTTCCACGTCCCCCGCCGTTGCCGCGTAGTAGTACAGGCCTCCCGTGGCTTCTGCTATCTCCTCCAGTTTCCGGGCATCCCCGTCCAGCACGTTGATGCAGTAGATTTTCACGCCTTTTTCCACTGCCTCCTGCATGGGTGCCATGCAGTCGTCCACGTCCCCGTCGCAGACAAGGACCAGCATTTTTTCCTTCCCCTGTTCCGCCCCGTCAAGCATGTCCAGCCCTGCGCGGATTCCGGCTGCCACGGAGTTGTCGTATTTCAGGCTGAGGGATTTCACCCCTGCCTTCAGCAGTTCCCTGTCCCCCGTGAGTTCCTGTACCACGACCGCCTCCCTGTTAAATTTTATCAGTCCGGCCCGGTCCCCCGGCAGCATGGCGTCAATGAATGCATCCAGCGCCTGCTTTGCAAGGGGCAGCACGTTGTTTTCCCCCATGCTCAGGGACACGTCAACGGCAAGTGCTATGTCGTAACGGGGTTTTTCCGCGGAATCCGTGTAGTCCGGCGCTGCCCGCAGGTTATCCAGCCAGATTTTTCTGTCCACCACAAGGTAGGTGGAGATATGCGTGGTCCTGTAGGTAATGGTGTTGTTCTTTTTGTCAGGCACGGAATCCTCCAGCAGCACGTACCTGTCGTTTTCCCCGTCATACCACATCATGCACAGGTCGTCCTCCCTGCTGTCCCCGAGTGCGCTTTCGTCATATGTAAATGTTATTTCAGCGGTTTTAAACTCCGCGTCCGTGGATATGTCAGCCGGAACCCCGACCAGTCCTGCCACATCCGAGGATTTCATGTCAAGGTCATACGTGTCCATGATGGAAACCCTGCTGTCTATGTATCCGTCACACGCCAGTCTTACGGATACTTCGGTGATTCCTGCTTTTTCGTCCGTGTCGATTTTCTGTGTGCAGGTCTGCATGACCTTTTCCTTCCCGTCTAATATTCCGTTTCCGTCGGTATCCGGCTCTGTCGGGTCAAACCCGAGTTCCATGTCCTCCCGGTCATTCAGGCCGTCCATGTCCGTGTCCGCCAGGAGCGGATTGGTATGGTATTTTATGACCTCCTCCCCGTCCTCCAGCCCGTCACCGTCCGTGTCCTTCAGGAAGCAGTCTGTACCGTGCTTTAGTTCTGCCATGCTGTTCAGACCATCTTTGTCTGTGTCTTCTTTGTCATCCGTGGTTCCGTCACCGTCCGTGTCTTTTCTGACCGGATCCGTTCCGGTTTTTATGAATTCGTCATAATCCGACAGTCCGTCCCCGTCGGTATCCGCTTTGTTTTTATCCGTTCCCAGGATGTCCTCGTAATGGTTGCACAGCCCGTCCCCGTCGCTGTCTGACATGTCCGCATCCGTATTGTCCAGGTTGGAACTCTCATAGTTCATGAGGGTAATTTCCTTCGTCACTTTCTTCCCCGTTTTCAGGGCGGCTGTTACGGTTACAAGGCTGTACCCGATGGACAGCCCGAAGTCTTCCAGTTTCCAGTTTTCCTCCGGGTCCGCCTCTGCTGTTTTGACTGTGTTTCCCTTAATGTCCTTTACCACGCAGGATATCTTCTTTACCCTGCCCGGTTCTGACACTGTCCCTGTCAGGGTGTCTGTTTTTCTGTCCACGGTATACCAGTCTGCATTCTCATTGTATGTGAAGCCGTCCGTGTTTATGGTTAATACCGGTTCTTTTTCCGTATCCTCTTTGTCCGTGCCGTCCTTCCCTGCACCGTCCGTAAAGGAGTAAAGCCTGTATTCTGACGGTTCGTCCCCCTTTTTCCCGTCCTTACCGGCAAAGCCGAAGACCACGCTGCCGGAGGGCTGGATGCTGCTGTTGTATCCCGCATTTTTTATGACATAGTGGTTTCCCTCATGGCTTTCGATGACGCCGTTCCAGATGTCCGTGATGGTCCTGTTAAAGTCAAATTCCAGCACCCAGTCCTCAAGCACCGTGTCCGTACTGTTCTTTATTTCAATTTCCCCGGTGAACCCGCTGTCCCACTCGCTGTTTACGCGGTAGGAAACTGCATAATCCTCTTCCTGCACATGTTCCAGGCTGCCCCTGAGCCGGTATTCCTTCGGGAATCCCGGAAAGTTTTCCTGTCCGCTGATGCCGAAGGACACACTTTTTCCCGGTTCGATGTCCTGGTTCCACCCGGCGTTTTTTATGACACAGCCGTCTGCTGTCTGTCTGCTGGTGACAGCATTCCAGATGTTTGTGATTTTTCCGGCATATGTCATTTCCATCATCCAGTTTTCAATTACTGTGTCCCCGGTGTTCCTGATTTCAACGTCTGCGTTGTAACCGCCCTCCCAGTGTGCAGAAAGGGTGAATGTGACCCTGTAATTCTCCCCTTCATATGTGTCTTCCGTGGTTTTTCCGTCCCAGGCATTCCCGGCATGTCCTGCCTCCCGCCCGTCCTGCGGAACTGAAACCGCCGTTTCCTCCTGCTGGCCGGCAGTTTCACTGTTTACAGCCGCCCCGGCAGGAACGGATGCGGCAGTGACTGTGGCGGCAAGCATGGCTGCCACAAGTTTTTTTAGTATTTTTCTCATTTTCATTCTCCTTAGTCTGTTGCTGGTTAACAGATATATCAGGATGTTACCATATATAAGAAAATACTGTCAACTTATTTTATGGGCGCTTGAAATATTAATGTGACCTGAAGTGTGTTTTTTTGACGTGAACTACTTTTCAAATGTAAAAAGAACACACAGCACGATTATTTAGTTATTCACACGTCTCTTTATTATTACAAACCGCAATCTGTTATAATTAACACTGATAAGCAAAAAAACATCAAAACAAACCAGTGCCGTTTTTCAGATAGCCAATTAATTAATAATATTCATTTTTGTAGACGAGCATGTCGTGAAACTGATATAATTATTATTAATAATTATAGACTGACACTCAAACACATGGAGGTAAAAATGAAAAACGAACTCGAAAAATGCCTTGCGGGAGAATGGTATGACTGCCACGACTCCATCTTTCTTGAATACAAACAGAACGCAAGAATGCTGTTAAAGGAATACAACGCCCTTGCATATGAACAGAAAGAACGAAAAACTGAAATACTGAAAGAAATGTTCGGAAGTACTGGGGAAAATGTTTCTGTCGGGCTTCCGTTTATCTGTGATTACGGATGCAATATTTATCTTGGAAACAATGTGTCCGTAAACATGAACTGCACCTTTGTTGACTGTAATAAAATCACCATAGGAAATAACGTCCTGGTTGCATCAAATGTCCAGATATATACCTCCACGCATCCGGTGGAACTCGCAGACCGCTTAACGCCTGACTGGAATCCCGAAAGCGGGGAATATTTCTGCAGAACATATGCACTTCCTGTTACAATCGGGGACGGATGCTGGATTGGCGGCGGCGTTATTATCCTGCCAGGTGTCACAATTGGGAACGGAACGGTTATCGGCGCGGGAAGCGTGGTAACGAAAGATATTCCTGAAAACTGTGTTGCAGTTGGAAATCCATGCAGGGTAATCCGGCGGATTAACCGGAACGAAAAATATATTACCCCGGAAACGCAGGCATAGCAGACACCCGCCGGATTTCCGGCGCCTGTTACGCCAGCGGAAACCGCAGCACATCCTCATGCGGATTTGTTTTTGCCAGGCCAAGTTCCGTAATGCATGCCTCAAATACGAAAAATTTATTCTGCAGGACAAGAAAAGCTTCCTGCATCTGCTCCCTGGATAAGGTTTTTCCAATGGTGACATGGGGAAGCCACGACCACGGTCTGTAATACCCGTTTATGGAAGTTTCAGGAATTTCGGACACCGCATCATACACCTGCATGGATAAACCATGCAGGTATGCATTCAGCACCGGAGTTATATAAATGACATACGGCAGAAGCATGCCGGGGGAAACCATCTGCACGTTTCCTTTTCCAAGCTGCCCTTCCAGACCTCTCACAAACGGAACAAGTACGTCCGCGCTTCTTGCTTCTATTGCGGATATTGTCATATGGGGAGGCACATGGTTTTCAGTCATAAAAAGATTTCCGGTCCTTGCAGCAACCTCATCTGTCAGCAACTGGATTCTTTTTGCGGAAGCACTGTCAAAATACGCTGTTATCAGATACATCACATTTCCTCTGTCAGGTCTGCATATTCAAAACGGATGATTTTCTGCAGGTCAGCAGGTGAAAGCTCCACCTGGTAACCCACCTTTCCGCCGCTGAAAATGACCGTATCCAGCTGCTTCATAGTTTCATCAAAAACCGTGCGGAAAGCATTTTTCATACCAACCGGGGAGCATCCGCCATGAATATACCCGGTCAGACCAAGCAAATCCTTTGATTTTACCATTTCAATTTTCTTTTCCGCTACGGCAGCTGCCGCCTTCTTTAAATCCAGCTCCCTGTCAACCGGAATCACAAACACATAATTCGTATTTGATTTCCCAGCCGTTACAAGGGTTTTAAATACCTGTGCAGGATTCTGGTGCAGCACCTTGGCCACTTCCATTCCGCTGACTACGCCGGAATCCAGGTAACAGTAACTTTTGTACTGGATTTTCTTCCCGTCCAAAAGCCGCATGACGTTTGTTTTTTCCTCGGACTGTTTTATATTTTTCGCCATGGTTTATTCCTTTCCGGACAGCGTACCCTCCGGCTTCCGCAGCCCCCTGGTATTTTTCTCCACCAGCTGGCGCGTTACCATCATCTGGTGTCCGCATCCCATGCATTTCAGGCGGAAATCCGCACCCACACGCAGGATTTCCCACTCATGGTTTCCGCACGGATGCGGCTTTTTTAATTTCACAATGTCACCGATTTCATACTGGTACTGGTTCATAAAATGTCCCTCTTATCATGAACATCAGCTCATGCAAAATTTGCCTTCGGCAAATGAGCTGACGCTGCATGTCAAGTTTTCATAGAAAACTTGACACAACCTATCTAAATCTGCGAAAATACATTTCCAAGCCCGTCCTGAATCAGAAGGTCCGCCCTTTTGTCCATTGGCGTGGCGGATTTGTTAATCAGAACAAGCTTATTTCCATTATAATAATCAATCAGTCCCGCTGCAGGATATACCGCAAGCGACGTACCGCCCACAATCAGTACATCTGCATGGCTGATAACATATACCGCATCCTGCAGGGTTTTCTGGTTTAAGCCCTCTTCATACAAAACCACATCCGGCTTTACCGGACCGCCGCACTTCGGACATACCGGCACTCCCGTGGAATGCAGAATATCCTCTGCGGACATAAATTCCATGCAGTGTTCACAGTAATTGCGTAACACGCTTCCGTGCAGTTCCATGACATTTCTGCTTCCCGCTTTCTGGTGAAGACCGTCAATATTCTGTGTCACAATTCCCTTAAGCTTTCCTGCCTTTTCCAGTTCGGCAAGCCTGATGTGTGTAATATTCGGTTCCGCATCCAGACACAGCATTTTGTTGCGGTAAAAACGGTAAAATTCCTCCGGTCTGCTCCGGTAAAAACTGTGGCTTAAAATGGTTTCCGGCGGGTAGTCATACTGCTGGTTATACAGTCCGTCCACACTCCGGAAATCCGGTATCCCGCTCTCCGTGGACACTCCGGCGCCGCCAAAAAATACGATATTGTCTGATTCCTTTACCCATTCCAGAAATTTTGTAATATGTTCCATAACCATCCTCCCCCTGTATCTATTTCAGAATTTTCCTTACACTCCCCGCTGTTCCCAGCACAATCAGATGATCCATCTCCTGAAACTCATAGTCCGCTGCCGGGGCAATATTTGTTTTTTCGCCCTGCTTAATCCCCAGAATACTGATATCATAGGTCTGCCGGAAATTCAGTTCCTGTATCGTGTGCCCGATCCACTCCTTCATCGGAGGAATCTCATAAATCGAATACTCGTCGTCCAGCTCAATATAGTCAAACACATTGTTCACACTGAACCTGCAAGCAATCTTGACGGCAATGTCACGGTCAGGATAAATCACCTCGTCCGCACCGTTTTTCAAAAGAAACTTTTCATGGACATCGCGGTTCGCTTTACTAACAACGTATTTTGCCCCCATCTCCTTTACAAGGTTTGTAACCTCCAGACTGTTCTGGAAATTCGCCCCGATACAGACAAATACAATGTCAAAGTTTCCAACGCCGATACTCTTTACCACCTGCGGGTCCGTACAGTCTCCAATCTGCACATTCGTTACTTTATAAATTAAATCAGATACCCGGTCCTCCCTCTGGTCCACAACCATAACATCATTCTTTAAATCCAGCAGATTATCGCAAAGATGATGCCCGAATTTTCCCATTCCAATAATTAAAATTGATTTCATTTCTTTCTCCTAATTCATTATCCAATTGTTACTTTTTCAACCGGCAGCATTACTTTTCCCGTATCCGACCTGTGGATTAATGACAGTGCAAACGTCATACTTCCAATTCTGCCGCAGAACATAAGAATAATGATTACCAGTCTTCCTGCGAAATTTAAATCCCTCGTAATTCCTGTCGTCATTCCTACGGTACTGATTGCCGAAAAGACTTCAAATAAAATATCGCTTAACGGCAGATGGTTTGTCGCAAGAATCACAAGCGTACTGACAATCCCCATCATCAGGTTCAGACAAAAAACCATCCCGGCTTTTTTGATAATCTCATCACTGATTCTCCGGTGAAAAATATTACAGCCGTTTTCCCGGATACCGGAAAAAATGTAAAACGCCATTACCGCGGCGGTCGTGGTTTTGATTCCGCCTGCCGTAGAGCCGGGGCTTCCGCCGATAAACATCAGAATGATGGTAAGAAACTTGCTTTCCTCCCGCAGCGCCCCGGTATCCACGGTATTAAATCCGGCTGTACGCGCTGTGACGGAACCAAAAAACGAAGAAAGAACCTGTCCGCCTATTCCCATCCCTTCCAGCGTACTGCCCTGTTCAAAGAAAAACAATAAGACCGCACCGGTAATAATTAGTAAAAGAGTCACCGATACAACAATTTTTGTATGCAGCGCATAGGATTTCCAGCGGAATTTTTTTACACTTAAATCCGCCCAGACCACAAACCCAAGCCCTCCCAGGGTAATCAGCGCCATAACCGTCAAATTAACGAGAGGGTCTGACACATAGGCAGTCAGTGAAGAATATGGTTCCCTGCAGCCCATCAGATCAAAGCCCGCGTTGCAGAATGCGGAAATAGAATGAAAAATACCGTAATAAATCCCTTTTCCAATGCCAAATTCCGGTATAAACCGGACTGACAGCAGTACCGCCCCGATTCCTTCAAATAAAAGCGTTCCCAGAAAAATTTTGCGTGCCAGCTTGACAATTCCCCCGATTTCCAGGGCATTAACGCTTTCTTTCAGCAAATCCCGCTCCCTGAGTCCTATTTTTTTGCGGAATGCAATTGCCAGTCCGACACTGATGGTAATAAATCCAAGCCCGCCAATCTGAATCAGCAGCAAAATCACAAGCTGTCCAAACAGACTCCAGTGGCTGTAGGTATCAAAAACAACAAGCCCCGTCACACAGGTGGAAGAGGTTGCTGTAAACAGTGACTCAAAAAAACCTGTCCAGTTTCCGCTGCGCGATGCAGCGGGTAATGTCAAAAGCAGTGCGCCTGCCAGTATAATCAGAAGAAAACCTGACGCAATGTACTGTGTCTGTGTCAGACGTTTTTTCTGTAAATGTATCTGCTTCATTATGGTATCTCCAGTATAATGTTATAAATAAGAAAACAGACCATATTCCCCTGAATATAGTCTGTAATTGCGGGAATAGGATTTGAACCTATGACCTCCGGGTTATGAGCCCGGCGAGCTTCCAGACTGCTCCATCCCGCGCCATTTAAAAGTATTATAGTTCTCTTGTGTGGAAATGTCAACCAATTCCGGCATATGCGAGCGCCACACTGGCAATGATGCCCGCCACCGTTGCAGTCAGCGCACCGGCAAGCGTATATCTTGTTTTCTTTACCTTGACGGACATAAAATAGATGGACATGGTATAAAAAATGGTTTCCGTGCTGCTTAACATAATGGACGCTGCCTGCCCGATGACGGAATCCGTCCCATGTTCCTTATACAAATCCAGAAGAAGCCCCGTCGCGGCAGATGACGAAAACATTTTTACAATTGCGACAGGCAGGAGTTCCGTTGGAAAGCTGGTATACACCATCAGCTTTCCCAACAGCCCTGACAAGAAATCCAAAAATCCCGATGCCCTTAATATTCCGACAGCCACCATAAGACCGACCAGCGTTGGCATGATTTCAACCACGGTGCGGATACCGCTCTTTGCACCATCGAGAAAATCCTCATATACCCGCTGGCGCCTTGACAGTCCCGCTGCGACAATCACGAATACCAGAATCGGAATGACTGCTTCCGAGAGAAACAAGATGAATTTCATTGTACCCTCCTGCCTGACACATTCTCTGACCTAACACTATTCTATTCTTATTCCTGTATAAATATACCAGGTTTTTATTTCCACTTTAAGGAATAGTAGCCGCAGCACCTTGCATCCTTATTTGCGTAAACCTTTACATAATAGGTGCCCTTAGGCAGCTTTTTTAATTTGTCACTGGAAGCTTTGGAGCTTAGGGTTTCCGGGTCATCCAGGGTATCCGTGCTTGACGGACTCCAGTAATTAAAACCATACACCTCTTTCCCCTTACGGTCATAAACCTTCATCCCCAGACCACGGTATGACTTTTCAGCAATCGTAATCTTTAATACCTGTTTTTTTGTCAGGGTAATCTTGTACCAGTCCACTTTGGATTCTCCTGCCATTAACAAGCCTTCCGCCTTTTGATTCTTTGCCAGCTTGTAAGCCTTTGATTTCTTGTTTCCGCTCTTGTCGTTTACCTCCTGGTACTGGTGGTCAATTACAATTACCTTGTCCGAGCACTTTACTTTCAGAAAATAAGTAATCCCTCCTTTAACAGCTAAAGTTATCTTGTCCTCTTCCCAAAAACCGCAAGCTCCGGTACTTGTAATCTCCTTCTTTGCAGAATTGCATAAAAACCATGTTCCCCGGAAATGCTCTCCCGCATTTTCCGGAGTATGATTTGCCGTAAATGTAACATACCCGTCCTTTTTCACCTGAAACGGCATATAAATATACTCACCGGCATAAGATTCTTCCTCTGTCCAGTTCAGTACCGTACTTCCGCTCGGAGTAAGATAACCAATACTTTCCATCTCCTTTGCTTCAATACTTTGTCCCGTTGTCAGCACCGCCGACACCATTACCATCACTGCCACCAGCAGCCTCGTTACTGAATTTTTCATTTTTCAATCTTTCCTCCATAATCATAAAAACATTCGGTCTGTTCCGCTTTCAATCATACCAGAAAACGGTAACCTGTGTTCTTCTTGATGACAAATGGTAGATTCCGGTCAGATAAACGGTAATTGTATAAAGAAGCAGCATCAAAGCTTATGCAGCACCATCTGCGTTATCATTGCACTCTCTTTCTGCTCATAGTTTAATTCCCCCTGGTATTTTGCAAGCGTCATCTGGATATTCCCAATCCCGAACCCGTGCTGCTCCTGATTCCCCTTGCTGGTTCTGGAAAATGCTTTTTTGTCCCGTCCTCCTTCCGGCAGGGGATTTTTCAGGCAAATCATGGTATAGCAGGAAAATTCCTTTGCCGCGATTTCAATATAACGGGTTTCCTCCACCTTTTCGCAGGCTTCCATGGCATTGTCCAGCGCATTTGAAAATATTACGCAGATATCCATCGGCTCCATATGGCTTACCACATTAAAATTTCCTGCTACCTTCAGCGCAATCTGCAAATCCTGCATTTTCTGGTACTTCATTTTTACCAGTATGTCCACGATTTCATTTCCCGTCAGCACCGGAAAATAATTTGAATTAAACTATCATTCCCTACCAAAATCCCCATTTTACGCAATCTATCAAACCCA
>CAJUND010000052.1 GCA_910587655.1 uncultured Agathobacter sp.
ACAATAAAAAAGCAACATTTATTCATTATTATTTAAGCAATGTTGTACTAGTCGTTTGATTTGTAATATAACATGCAGTGGCAGTAGCCTTCAAAGTTTTCATCCGCAATCTGTTCTTTGAATTCCTGGCACATGCATTTATTTTCTTCGGTCCGTTCAATCCGGCACGGGCAGTAACCGCCCGTTTTTTCCAGGCCTTCTTTGACAGTCCGGACAATGTCCCCGTCGGGGTTCAGCGTAATTTTCACCGTTATACCTCCTCATTTTATGATTTCCTTTCACATACTTTCTCTTCCGGCATCCAGCGCTGCAGCACGCGTGAAATCTCACTCATGACAATCGGCTTTGATACAAAATCATTCATTCCGGCAGCAAAAAATTCCTCCCTGACACCTTTTACTGCATCTGCCGACAATGCAATAATGGGAACATTTTTATAATATTCATCCGGGAGCGCCCGGATTTTTCCTGCTGCCTCCACACCGTCCATGACAGGCATGAAATGATCCATAAATATAAGGTCGTACTGTGTTTTCTGTACCATTTCCAGCGCTTCCCTTCCGTTTCCAGCAATATCAATCTGCATCTCAAAAGGTTCAAAAAGCGCCTGTGCCACGCTCTGGTTAATTTCATCATCCTCAACCAGCAGGATTTTTGCATCAGGCAGGGTAAACGTAAAGGCTTCTTCTTCATTTTCAGGAAGTTCTTTTATCTCCGAAAAATCCCCTGTCATCTCTTCGCTCTCAATGCCTTCCCACAAAGTAAAGTAAAACTCACTTCCCTTTCCATATTCACTCGCCACGGAAAGCTCCCCGCCCATCAGTTCCACAAGCTGGCGGGAAATGGCAAGCCCCAGTCCCGTGCCCTCTTTTCCCTTGTTCTTTTTCAGGTCCACCTGGGTAAATGCGTCAAACAGTGTGGCAAGGTCCTGCTTTTTAATCCCCTGTCCGGTATCCTTGACAGAAATAAAAAGCTGTACCCTGTCTTCCCTTCGTTTCTGCTGTTTTATTTTTACGGTTACATATCCCTCGTCTGTATACTTAATGGCATTATTCATGATATTGATGATAACCTGGCGGACGCGCAGTTCATCCCCGTACAACAGACGCGGAATTTTTTCGTCTATGTCCATAATCAGTCTGACATCTTTTTCACCGATTCTGGTATTTCCGATTACCTGGATATCCCGGAGCATCTGTGCAAAATCATATGTATCATTTGTGATTTCAAACTTGCCTGCTTCTATTTTGGAAAAGTCAAGTAAATCATTTACCAGATCCAGCAGGGCTTTTCCGGAGCTCTTGATATTCAGAAGATATCCTCTTTCTTCCGCCGGCCAGTCTTTCCGCAGAAGTACCTCCGTCAGACCTATGACTGCATTCATCGGCGTGCGGATTTCATGGGACATATTTGAAACAAAGGCGGATTTTGCCTGGTTTGCCGACTCCGCCCGTTCCTTTAATTCCTTCATAATCTCAGCCTGTTCTTTTACACTCTGCGCATAGTGGTAACTATTTGTAGCGTCCGTTAATACATACATTTTACCGTAATATTCGTTTTCATGCTCAATCAGGCGGCTGGATGCCGTATAAATTCTCCGGTCCCTTACAATGTCCCTGTTTTCCAGTATGCTTTCGTCCATATCTTCCAGTACTGCTTCCGCATGTCCCAGGGAAATCTCCTCATAAATCTGCTGCGCCTTATGGTTAAAATAGATAATTTCCTCCTCATTATCCACAACCACCAGTCCTTCAGCCAGTGAATCAATGGCAAGATCCTTGGCAAGCGTCAGGGTACGGAAAATCTTTTCCCTGAAAATCAGAATGGCAAGCAGCACCGAGTCTATCAGATAGGCAAACAGTGTAATGTCATATCCCCTGGTAATGCCGCTTAAATAGATAATAAATCCTGCTGCCGTTACCACATTAATCATAATCAGATAAGCAAACCTGCCCCGCTCTTCCGGCTTCTGGGTTTTCCGGTAACGGGACATGCATACTGCGGTCAGAAATACCAGATAAATCCCCAGCACCATACTGTACAGATTATAAATAAGACTGTGCCCCAGCACTAGATGCGGGAAAGCCCCGCTGTCCGTAAACTCAATACTGCTGTAAAACAGTGTATGGTGTTCACATGTGAGTACTAAAATCACAATTGCCGTATGCATAAGACCCAGCGCACTGATAACTCCGGACGAAACTTTCACTTTGCAGACCCTTAGTACGAACAACAGGTGAAAAAGGGCGATGTATGGTTTTCCAAGATACAGAAAACGAACAGCCATCAGTGCCTCATTCTTTGTTGTTGCCTGCAGTTCCATCAGATACCCCACAAAATTAAGAAACAGCGCCAGTATGAGAAACAGCATATACTGCTGGTGTCTGGAAGGTTTGCGCCTGACAACATAAAAAAATTCCACCATTAAAATTATAATACCAATATGCTGTATGACGACAAAAAATGTATGCATAATTTCCTCCTCAGGCAATAGTACTATCCATCCCGTTCCATCCGCTCATCAAATTCCGGGAGCGGCATCGGTTTCGCAAAATAAAATCCCTGTATCATGTCACATCCCAGTCCTGCAAGAAATTCTACCTGTTCTTTCCGCTCAATTCCCTCCGCCACTGTCTCCATATCCAGGTTCTTTGCCAGGCGGATTGCTTCTTTTACAACAATTTCACCACGTTTTTCCCTGTCTTCTCCGCGGAAAAATTCCATATCCAGTTTCAGCACATCAATCGGCAGGTCCTTAAGTGAATTTAAAGAAGAATATCCGGCTCCGAAATCATCCATGGATACACGGAAACCGTAGCCTTTCAGCTGGTTTAATATTCTCTGCAAAACCGTCTTGTCATCAAAAAAAGCGCTTTCTGTCAGTTCCAGTTCAATGCAGGAATGGTCTGCACCATAACCGTCCACCAGCTGGCAGACATGCTGCGCAAGATTCTCTCTTGTAAAATTTGCCCTGGAAACATTAACAGAAACCGGAATGAGTTTTTTACCATGTATTTTTCGTTCTGACTGCAATTTTGCAACTGCGGATATCATATAATCGTCCAGCCGGGTAATAAATCCGTTTTCCTCAAAAATCGGAATAAAACGCCCCGGGGTAATCATTCCTTCTGTGGGTGAAATCCAGCGTACCAGTGCCTCTGCTCCCACAATTTTCTGTGAAACCGGATTGTATTTTGGCTGCAGGTACATTTCAAACTCCCTGTTAAACAAAGCGTCTTCCATCATATCCTCTACTTTGCGCTTCCAGAGCTGTTCCTGCAGTATGTGTTCATCAAATATTTTTATGTACTGGTCGTTTCTTTTTGAAATGGATTCCCTTGCCGCATTTGCATAATGATAAATTCTGGCAATATCAAGATTTTTTCTTGCCTGCCTTCCGGTTTCAGAAATCATATACACGCCAGCCTGGTAAGAAAGCCCCCTGTCTTTCTGGATTCCCGTTAATTCTGCCATAAGCTTCTTTAACCGCTTTTCACACTGCACCACAGAATCACACCGCAGCAGCAGACCAAAATCCGCCGAAGCAAAACGGGCAAATGCTTCTTTTCTCCCGATATTCAGCTGTAAAAATGCATTCAGGCGATGTAAAAGGTCCGCACCGGCCCTGCTTCCATAGCAGGCGCAGTAGTCCTGGTATTCATTTAAATGCAGGTTAATCATGGCATATCCCGTACTGGTGTTTTGAATCCGGCACAGTTTTTTTCTGCTCTGCTGAATAAAATACTGCCAGTTTTTCCCTCCGGTAACGGAATCCTGATAATACAGGTTTACCATGCGTCTCTGTGCCGCAGCCGCCGATATTGCCCCTGCAAACATCAAAAGCATCAGAATCATAATGAAAAACATACCAGCTGCTGCCACCCCTGTGACGAAACCGGCATGTTCTGTTTCTACAAGTGATGTAATTATTTTACCAAGATTCTCTGCCTCACCATATAAAATGCCCGTCTGAAAATCCGCCATACGGTCCGCGTTGATTACTACATACAGGCAGGCGGTACAAACTGCCATACATAATATAAATAACAGAATGAATGGCAGGATTTTCTTTTTACGGATTTTTTTTAATACGATTTTTTCATGCCTGCGCATTGTCCTTCTCTCCTCTGGTGATTTGCTTCATTATAGCATGGTTCGGGGATGGAAACAATCTTTTTACAATCATATCTGTATAAATTGAAATAATCAATCATGTTATTCGATGGCAGAAACAGACCGGAGCAGCCACTGCCTGGGCTGCTCCGGTCTGTTATTTCATCGGAAATGCTGTATCTCCGATAACAATGCTTTCCATATTATCCAAAAGTATCATATTACCATAAATTCCATCCTGCCTCCAGGACCATGTTCCATCACCATTATCCTCAGGACCGCATCCGCCGCCCAGTTCAACCGCTTCTCCGTTTTTCAGATGTATCTCCATTGGCATATCAATAAAATCGCTGCCTGTCAGCTGGTCCGCTGTTGTCACCCTGACGGAAAATCCTATAGGGGATATCATAAGCTCATCAATTGTCCCTTCACTGTTACCGTATTTGAATTTCTGTCCCCTGGCAAGATTAACAAATGTATCCTGTATTTCAAACGGAATATCCAATTCCCATTTCCCCGAAATGTCTGTCGGGCCATCATCAGCAAGTAACTGCATATCTTCCAGTGATATCAATACATGATTGCCTGCACTCTTCCTGTAAGTAAGCACAATAAAATATTCGATACTGTCTGCATGATTACTGCCATCAACACTTCCCATCATGCCATGGCTCCATGAATCATCCCTGTCATTTACTGCCTGCTCATTTGCTGCCCGGAATTCCACAGCTGCAGGCACTCTGCCGTTCTCCAGCAGTGGACTGCCGTCAGATTTCTCTATTTTTACAACGACCGCCATATTTTTACCATCACCGATAATTCCCTCAGCAGAAATCTTATAGCCGTTATCTTCTGCCACAACATCTGTGGAAGTTCCCATTGTATTTGCTGTCTCTATTTCCTCGTCCGTATTGATTCCGAATATCTTCTTAAAGGAATCCGGTACCGGCAGCCATCCTGCAGCCGCACTGACCGTACCCATTCCTAAAATTACGCAGGCAAAGACTGCGGCCGCAGCAAGTGTCTTTTTCCATGCCCTCCTGCTGTTTTTCATACTCCGAATTTCCTTTGAAATCTGCTTTTTGGCAGCTTTGCTTTCATAGTCGGATAATCTCTGGTTTTCAAACTCTTCAAGATCCATTTTTGCATGATTCAGTAATTCATAAACATTTTCCATACTTACACTCCTTTTTGCATTCTTAATTTCTTTTTTGCCCGCGAAATCCGGTTATAGATTACGGGTTTTTTAATGTTCAGATCCCGGCTTACCTGTTCCACCGGTTCCTCATCAGCATATATTCTTATCAGGATTTCCCTGTCTCTGGGTTTGAGCACTGACAGCAGTTCTTCTGTCCTCGCTGAAATTTCATTATCCAGAATTTCCACCCGGTCCTGAACTGGCAGTTCGAAGTCTTCCATTTCATCATAAACAAACTTTTCGGACTCGTACCTGTGCTTTCTCATATAATCAATTGATTTATACTTTGCAATTGCTGCAATCCAGTTCCTGAAACTGTTATTTTCCGGCTGAAAAGAATCTGTGTGTTCCCAGACTGACAGAAGCACATCATTAAAACACTCCTCCTGCTTTTGTTTCAGGCACGGCATATTTTTTCTGATTACAGCCTTAACCAGTCCTCCGTATTCATCAATTACATACATCAGCGCATCCTCATTTTTCATATGCAGCTGATCAATAAAATTATCTTCATCTATCTTCATCGAGTATCCTTCCCCTGAACCTCAGCCCATGCAAATCTTTCCGGAAATTTTGCTTTACACTTAAGTATACGAATGGGGGTTTCCATTTCTATCAAAATTATAAATAATGTTTTTATACCGGCAGATTTCCCGCACTGATAAAGGGGCTGTCCCCTTATGGAAACAGCCCCCTGACTCACCTTTTTATCTTCCCTGCACCTGAAATCTGCAGTATACTTTTTTCCCGGTAAAAAACAGCAGAACAATTAGCAAAATATACAAAATCGGCGCAAACTGCCATGAGGTAAACTTCAGTCCAAAAATGGAAACGAGACGCATATCCGTAAAGCCTGCATCCAGCTTTAACATGTTAATCGGAAAGAAATTCACAATCTGTAAAAGTCTCCAGTCCGGCGGAACCGGCACCAGCCTTGCCAGAAATAAAATTGCAATTACTGTTGCCATGGTTCCGATACTGCTTTTTGTGATTTCAGAAAACACCATGGCAAATATTCCTGTCAGAATACATGCCAGAAGAAGGAGTCCCGCCATAACAAGAAAGACCCTGCCCATTGTCAGCGGATAGGAATAATTCGGAGCTGCCAGCTGCAGCACTGCCGAAAATCCTTCGGCGCCAAACGTGATAAAGGCGCCCACGGTGACGATTACAAGAAACAGCAGACCCGCCGCAAACGAAAATACACTTCCTGCAAGAATTTTCGCAAAATATGTCTCCTTTCTTCCCAGACGTGAACATAAAATCAACTGGTCCGTTTTTCTTCCATGTTCTTCCGTAAATACGTTACTCATGCAGATGGCAAGCATAAATGAAACCATCAGCAGTATCATGTAAACACCGTTCATGCTGTCCAGATACCAGTACGCATCCGCATACTGGTAAGTAAACGGCTTTGTCACTTTTTCTTCTTTTTCCTGCCAGTATTCTTTTTCTGCTTCTGATAATTTAAAATCATCCTGGCTTTCTTTTAAAGCTGCTTCCCTTGCAGCATAAAAATTTTCTTCCGTCACAGCCGAAAGCTCAGAATTAAAACGGATAATATCATAGATCCCACGGTACGGTCTTATGCTGTCCTGGTATTCCTCCGTCAGAAAATACTTTATGTCTTTATCCTCTGCCAGCGCATATGCAGTTTTCACTTCAGCAAACAGCGTATCATCCAGTTTTCTTCCGGAAAGTTTCAGCCCGTTTTCACGGTCGGTCGCAAATCCCTCCTTTTTAGTTTCCAGAAATTCACCGTCAATATACGTGGAGCCAAGCTGTCTTCCTGCAAATAAACCAAAAAATAATACCAGTAAAGCCCCAAACGTAATCCATGTGTTCTTCCGCTGCGTGATTTTCTTTATTTCATAATAAAACAATGTACGAAACTGTCTCATTTTCTGCACGTTATCCTTTCTGTTGTATTTTCAGTCTTTGCCATCCCCGAACGCCTCCAGATAAAATTCTTCCAGATCCCCGGTAATTTCTTCCCTGGCTCCCTGGAAAATCATCCGTCCGTCTTTCATCATTAAAATAGTGTCCGCAATATGTTCCACATCAGACACAATATGGGTGGACAAAATAACAATGCTGTCCTTTCCGGTTTCTTCAATCAGGTTGCGGAACCGCACCCTCTCCTTCGGGTCCAGTCCTGCGGTAGGCTCATCCAGAATCAGAATTTTCGGGTCGTTTAACAGTGCCTGGGCAATCCCAAGCCTCTGTTTCATTCCCCCGGAATAGGTCTTTATTTTTTTCTTTGCCATATCCGTAAGCGAAACAAGCTCCAGAAGCTCCTTTGTCCTGCGCACCGCCTGGTTTTTACTGATTCCTTTTAATGCAGCCATATACATAAGAAAATCCCATCCGGTAAAATTCGGATAATACCCGAAATCCTGCGGCAGATACCCCAGACATGCCCGGTATTCTTCTGTTTCCACCGGAATACCGTCAAAGGAAACCTCCCCTCCGGTCGGCGTTAAAATCCCGCAGAGCATCCGCATAAATGTGGTTTTCCCCGCGCCGTTTGCACCTAACAGTCCGTATACCCCTTCTTTAAATTGAAAGGATATACGGTCTACCGCAATTTTGTTTTTGTACTGTTTCGTTAATCGGTCTGCTTTTAATTCCATACGATTTCCTCCAGATTCCGGATGTTGCGTTTGCTTTCCGTAAATGTCAGGCACAGCAGAAAACAGACGGCAGCAAGCCAGAAGCCGCTATACTGCGCCTGGAAAATCCAGCCAAGCTTTAATGTGCTGACCCCTGCGGCTGCCCCTACGATAATACCAAAGGCGGTACATGCATAGATTCCGTCCCTTCCGGAAATTTTTCTTACCAGAATCAGACTTCCGTATGCACTTACCAGAAACGGCACCAGCAGATACAAAACATTTTCACTGAAATCCCCGCCTGCCAGAAACGCAAATACTAATTCCAGGACAGCGTTTACAATTCCCGTGACAACCATTCTTGCCAGTACAATACTTTTTAACGAAAACCTTGCCGACATTTCCATCTCACTCATTCCCCAGGTAACAGAACGCATACTGTCGGACACGCCAATTACTGCCAAAAGCGGGACCGCACAAAGAAGCATTCCCATTGCATTTTTTTCGTAAAATAATTCTACCATTACAGTTCCCCCAAGAATAACGGCTGACAATATCCATTCCCACCACGAAATATAACGGCACTGCATCCACAGAATTTTTCCTGTATTTACAGGCTTTAGTTCCAGGCTGCGGAAAAATGCCCTTTTACCGGCTGGTTCCGGCGCTTCATACAGTTTTTTCAGCTGTTCCTTCTTTATCCGGTTCATCCGAAATCCTCCTTTCCAGTTTTTTTAATACTTTTTTTGTTTCCCTGTACAGCGCAAAGCGGGACATTCCATACATTCCTGCCAGGTCTGCGACCGGTACTTCGTTCACATACCTAAGAAGCACCAGCTCCCGTTCTTTTTCCGTCAGCTCATGCAGCGCCTGTGCAAGTATGACGGAATCCACCATGGCGCCTTCCGGGTTCTCCCCCGGCAGTTCCTCCGGAAGCTCCAGTGTCTTCCGCTTCCGGTATTCGTCAATACAGAGATTTCCTGCAATGGTATACAAAAATGCCAGCGGCCGTCCGGCATCCCCTGTACCCCTGCTTTCCAGGTAGCGAAGAAAGGTCTCCTGTGTAATGTCTTCTGCCAGCTGTGTATGACGAAGCTTATAATAACAGTACCGGTAAATTTTGTCATACTGCTCTTCTAAATCCATTGACATACAGATATGCCCTCCCTTCAAATTGTTTAACGTATGAGTCTGGGAAATGTGCGGGAAATTTTTTAAGAATTTGAAAAAATTTTTTAAGACAGGTAAAAACACAAAAAATGAAGCTGAAACGGCGCCGGATACCGGAAGGGATTTTTATAAATCCATTCCACAAACCACGGTTCTTCTGACACTTCCAGAGCATCTTCAAACGTCCACCATTTTACTGCACTGTTTTCCGCTTCGTTTACTGTCAGCAATTCCAGGCTGAATATTTCAGGGCTTACCAGAATGGCATTTTTAACGCCCGTTTCTTCCTGCAGCTCACGCATTGCCACTAAGCGTAAATCTTCCTCTCCGTCAGAGTGACCGCCTATCCATGACCATGAATTATAGATGTTATGATATACCATTAATGTTTTCGTGCGCTCTTTGTTTACGGTCCATGCGGAAGCTGTAACATGTGCCGTCCGGTTTTCGCGGAACAGATAATCTTTGTTGTGTTTCATGTATAAAAGCATCTGCTCTTTGTCCCGTGCTTCCTGCTCGTTTGCGGGGGTGTATTTTTTTATATCTGCATATAAGCTCATACCGTCCTGCTCCTTCGCGGGTAAATATTTTCCTATATTATAGTTTTTCATGGGCTGCTGCAGGCTTTGTACAAAATAACAGATAAACCATATGGCACATTATAACACAAGATATTTGAAAAATGTAAACCAATTAAACTTATAATAAAACTGTATGACCTTCCTTGTTGGTATACTCTTCAGCAAAATTCCAATTTACTGGTGGTATTATTACCTCATGAAATAAAATCAGTTATTAAAAACTGACTTTTGTTTTTACATCCCGAAATACAGTTCACGTCAAAAAAACACAGTTCAGGTCACATTAATATTTCAGGCACCCATAAAATAAGTTGACAGTATTTTTTTATATATGATAAAATCGGTTCATATTAATGAAAAACAAGGGGGGGGGAATTCAGATGAAAAAAATACTAAAAAAACTTGTGGCAGCCATGCTTGCCGCCGCAGTCACTGCCACATCCGTTCCTGCCGGGGCGGCAGTAAACAGCAAGGCAGCCGGACCGCAGGAGGAAACAGAAGTTTCAGTTCCGCAGAACCTGCAGGAGGCAGGACATGCCGGGAATGCCTGGGACGGAAAAACCACGGAAGACACATATGAAGGGGAGAATTACAGGGTCACATTCACCCTTTCTGCACACTGGGAGGGCGGTTACAACGCAGACGTTGAAATCAGGAACACCGGGGACACAGTAATTGAAAACTGGATGATGGAAATGACATATGCCGGAAAAATCACAAACATCTGGAATGCTGTCACCAGTGGACAGACAGCGGACGGCTGTGTCATAAAAAACGCCGGGTGGAACCAGGAAAAAGCGTGTCCTTCGGCATCAGCGGGCAGGAAAACTTTCCGGGGTTCCCGC
>CAJUND010000053.1 GCA_910587655.1 uncultured Agathobacter sp.
GGTTATTATACCACAAGTTCAAGCATAAGTCTAATTAAATTGGATTATACTAGTAATAAAGTTGTAACTTTTTTCATAAATTTTTCCTCCATATTTCTTTATTTTAGCAAATTAATTACATCTATTTTGATATTATCACAGAACACAGGGATTAACAAGTTTTTCCAGCAAAAACAGCGCCCCATAAAGAGGCGCTGCCCATGTCTTTCCTATTTACTTCATTACAATATTCACAATCCTGCCCGGTACATAAATCTCCTTAACAATATTACCAGTCAGCTTATCGCCAAGTGTTTCCTTTGCCCTTGTGATAACTTCCTCCTTCGGGTCAGTCTTCTGAATCTCAAGCGTTGCCCTTGTTTTTCCATTAATCTGCACTGCGATTTCAACAGTATCATCCACAGTCAGCGCTTCATCATAGGACGGCCATCTCTCAAAAGCTATGGTATCCGTATGTCCCATTTTCTCCCAGATTTCCTCACCAACATGCGGACATACGCAGGAGAGCATTTTTACCAGTCCCTCTGCAAATTCCCGCGGGCAGCTTCCTGCCTTGTACACTTCATTGACAAAAATCATCATCTGGCTGATGGCTGTATTAAATCCCAGCTCCTCAAAGTCATTTGTCACCTTCTTTACCGTCTTGTGATAGATTCTGGTAAGTGTACCGTCGTCTTCCTTTGTCAGATTGGACGGTTCCGTAAAGAATTTCCATACGCGGCTGATAAAACGCCTTGCACCCTGCACGTTGTTGGAATTCCATGGCTTGGAAACCTCAAGCGGTCCCATAAACATCTCATACAGCCGTAAGGTATCCGCACCCAGTTCCTCTACAACATCGCTTGGATTTACAACATATTCCGGAAAACGTTTTCCCATCTTGATACCGTTTTCCCCAAGAATCATTCCCTGGTGTACTAATTTCCGGAAAGGCTCCTTCACTGGGGAGAGTCCCTGGTCATACAGGAAACGGTTCCAGATACGCGAATACATCAGATGCCCAACCGCATGCTCCGGACCTCCCACATATAAATCGACCGGAAGCCAGTGCTCAAGCAGTTTCTGGTCTGCAAATTCATTCTCATTATCCGGGTCGATATATCTCATATAATACCAGGAAGAACCGGCAGAACCCGGCATGGTGGATGTTTCCCGCACACCTTTCACACCGTTTTTATCGTACTGCTTCCACTCCACGGCATTTTCCAGCGGAGCCTTGCCGTTCTTTCCTTTATAATCATCCAGTTCCGGAAGAATCAGGGGAAGTTCCTCATCTGGAATAAAATATATCTCACCATCCTCTTTATATACACATGGTACAGGCTCTCCCCAGTATCTCTGCCTTGCAAAAATCCATTCCCTGAAATGATAGTTTACCTTTCTTTCGGCAACTCCCATATTTTCCAGCTTAACGGTAATGGCCTCCTTTGCCTCTTCCACGGTAAGTCCGGTAAACTCTTCGGAATTTATCAGTTTACATCCTTTTCCCAGGTAATCATGCTTTTCAAACGCATGCTCACTTACATCTGCCCCGTCAATTACCTGAATCATGTCAATATTATGGGCAACGGCATACTCAAAATCACGCTGGTCATGGCTTGGAACCGCCATGACCGCACCGGTTCCGTAGCTTGCAAGTACAAAATCACCGATGAAAAGCGGAACCTCTTTTCCGTTGACCGGGTTAATGGCATACAGTCCTTTTAAAATGCAGCCGGATTTTGTTTTATTTAATTCGGTACGGTCCATATCGTTTTTCTTTATGGTTTCGTCGATATATGCCTGTACTTCCTCCCTGTTTTCCACACGGTCCATCAGACCTTTGACAATCTCACCGTCCGGAGCAAGCACCATAAAGGTAATACCATAAATCGTTTCAATACAGGTGGTAAAAATAGAGAATTTGCCTCCGCCGACAATCTCAAATGCAACCTCCACACCGGTGCTTTTTCCAATCCAGTTACGCTGGATTTCTTTCGTGGATTCCGGCCAGTCAATCTCCTCAAGTCCCTCTAACAGCTTCTCTGCAAATGCCGGCTGGTCAATGACCCACTGTTTCATGTTTTTACGGATAACCGGATAACCGCCGCGTTCGGATTTGCCGTCAATCACCTCGTCATTGGAAAGAACCGTTCCAAGCTCCTCGCACCAGTTGACAGGCATGTCAATATATTTCGCATAACCGGCTTCATACAGACGCTTAAAAATCCACTGCGTCCATTTATAAAATTTGGGGTCAGACGTTGCAACCATCTTTGACCAGTCATAATCAAATCCCAGTTCCCTTAACTGTCTGGAAAATGTTTTTATATTTTCCTGCGTAAAACCTGCCGGGTGGTTTCCGGTGGAAACCGCATACTGCTCTGCCGGAAGACCGAAAGAATCATATCCCATGGGATGAAGTACATTGTACCCCTGCATCCTCTTCATTCTTGACATAATATCTGTTGCTGTGTATCCTTCCGGATGGCCTGCATGAAGCCCCACGCCGGAGGGATATGGAAACATATCCAGCGCATAGTATTTCGGTTTGCTAAAATCCCATACGTCTGTCTGAAACGTCTCATGCTCCTGCCAGTATTTCTGCCATTTCTGTTCGATTGCCTTGTGATTATAAACTTCTGCCATTTCTTCTGCCTCTTTTACATAAATTTTTGTTGTATTTTCTTCGCACCATATTTTACATCAAATTTCCGCATTTTGTCAATTCAGGGGATTACACTATTTACTGTGAGCGGAAAGAAACTGCAGATATTCCTCTGCCGGAAGCGGCTTTGAAAAATAATAGCCCTGTATGTAGTCTACTTTTAATGCTGTCATCTCCTCCAGCTGTTCTTTCGTTTCCACTCCTTCCGCCACAACGAACAAATCCAGTTCATGTGCCAGTTTAATAATCGCCTGCACAACAAACTTTGCCTTTAAATCCTTAAAATATGCCTGGGTCATGTTCATATCCAGCTTCATGATTGCCACCGGCATATCAATCATATAATCCAGGTTGGACTGTCCGTTTCCGAAATCATCCAGTGAAAAAGACACTCCTTTTTCAATTAATTTATTCATATTTTCCAGAAGTGTATTTTTGGCGCTGACAGATCCGGTTTCTGTAATTTCCAGATTAATATACCATGGTTCTGTCCCGTACCTTTTCATAATATCCATATAGCGGTCTGCCAGAAACCTCTGCTGGCACTGAATCACGGACAAATTCACTTCAATATAATGAATCCCCGTTTTTTTTGGAGAATTCGCCTGAAGAAATTTACAGACCTTTTCAAAAACCCGCTCCCCCAGAACCGAAATCAGCCCGCTTTCTTCCGCAACCGGTATAAACTGTCCCGGTGAAAGAAGGGAACCATCCGTATTCCGAATGCGGACAAGCGCCTCTGCCGAGGTAAATTCCTGTTCTTTAACCGCATAAATCGGCTGGTAAAATACTTCCACCCTGTCCTCATCCATCGCTTTTATGATTTTCTCCCGAATCACATCCGCATGTCTGATCTGGTTTAACATATGCTCATTAACATAACATACATGGGAGCTTGTGATATTTCGGTTTTCCATCAGCAGATGTCTGCGGACACTCATAACTTCTTCCGTGCTGTTCATCAGTTCCGTATTGGGAAAAAGCATAAACAGCGTTTTGGGAAATTCCTCAGCGCCAACTGCATCAACATTGTAAAACTGATTGTAATAAAATGTATCCTGCAGCTTCGTAAAGGTCTTTGACATATATGTCATATCCGGAAATATAATCGCAAGTTCATGTTCAATCCCCTTAAATATCTTTGCTTTGGGAAAATCCTTTAAAAAGTGAATAATCTTGTGCATGCACATGTCCACATATTCCTGTTCCAGATGCTGCTGGTCATCAACAATCTGCATGTAAATCAGTCCCTGGGACTGACTTCTTTCATAACACTGGTCCAGGTAGCTGATCAGTGCGTGATAATGAAAACAGCCAAAACGGTGGTCAATATTATTTTCAGGGTTTTCCAGTGAGCAGTAAATTACCAGCAGTCCGAGCCCGCAGGCAAGACCAGCCAAAAGAACCCGGTTATTAAAGTACATCTGTGTAACCGCAGCCGCCAGCCATAAAAACAGCCAGATAAGCACTGCCCGTTTCCGTTTACTCTCAATTCTGCCGCCGTACTTCTTCAAAAGCCACAGCATTCCTGCCAGATAAACGATAACAACCATATACGTATATGTAACTGCAGGTCCGCTGGTGTATACCCTTTCATTTTCCATATGGTAGCGGATTGGCAGCAAAAATACCACAATATTAAATGCAAGTGTACACAAAGAATAAAGTTTTACCCTTTTTCTGCTGTTTTTCTCAGAATATGTGTCCACAGTAATATAAGTATTTGCAGCAAATCCAACCCATGGAAGGCTTGCAAGGTATCCCTTGCAGGAAAGTGCAAGTACTGTTTCCGGAATCCGGTCATTATAATAAATGGCTGCCACAGAAAGAATATCCAGAATCACACATGCCATCGTAATTAAAAGAGTCCGGATAAATGCCTGTTCAATATATAATCCGACTCTTTTCTGCCGGAAAAACAGAATAAACAATAATACCATAATTGCCATTCCGCTCAGCTGGTTTTGTATATTCATATAATTTGCCCCACTGTACATTTATAAATAAACTTACATTTCCATTGTACCATAAGGCTGTACAAAAAAAAAGGACTTTACAGTATGCAAAGTCCTTTTTCTGCTCGACTTTTATAATGCAGAAATATTACCGGTTTTAGTTATTGATAAATTTATCTTCCTCGTTATTCCAGCTGTACAGCTTACGGATTTCTTCTCCTACTTTCTCAGAAGGATGCTCTGCAGCGAGCTTTCTCATAGCCTTGAAATGTACCTGGCGTCCTGCCGGGGACATATCCAGTAAGAATTCCTTTGCAAAAGTTCCATCCTGAATATCAGAAAGGATTTTCTTCATGGTTTTCTTGGTTTCTTCTGTAATAAGCTTCGGTCCAGTCACATAATCTCCGTACTCAGCAGTATTGGAAATAGAGTATCTCATTCCTGCAAAACCTGACTGGTAGATTAAGTCTACAATCAGCTTCATCTCATGGATACACTCAAAATATGCGTTTCTTGGATCATAGCCGGCTTCACAGAGGGTTTCAAATCCAGCCTGCATCAGGGCACAGACACCGCCGCAAAGTACCGCCTGCTCACCAAAAAGATCTGTCTCTGTTTCAGTACGGAAGGTTGTTTCAAGAACACCAGCCCTTGCCCCGCCGATTGCAAGTGCATATGCTAATGCAGTATCCAGTGCCTTTCCTGTCGCATCCTGCTCAACAGCTACAAGACAAGGAACACCCTTTCCTGCCTGGTACTCAGAACGAACGGTATGTCCCGGTCCCTTAGGTGCAATCATGGTTACATCCACATCCTTTGGAGGAACGATACATCCAAAATGGATATTGAAACCATGTGCGAACATCAGCATATTGCCAGCCTCAAGGTTTGGCTCAATATCTTTCTTATACATATCAGCCTGTTTCTCATCATTAATTAATATCATGATGATATCAGCCTTCTTTGCAGCCTCTGCAGCCGTATATACTTCAAATCCCTGCTTAACAGCCTTGTCCCATGACCTGCTGCCTTCGTAGAGACCAATGATAACATTGCATCCGGACTCCTTTGCATTCAGTGCATGTGCATGTCCCTGGCTTCCGTAACCAATCACTGCAATGGTTTTTCCCTCCAGCAGAGACAGATTACAGTCTTCCTGATAATAAATTCTTGCTTCTGACATCTTTATTGTCCTCCTAAAATTTTATTTATATGGAGCAGCTTACATGAATTCCCGCTTACGGGATGTAATCTGCATCTAATCACCTTAATCCAGAAAACGGACGTCCTGAGAGCCTCTTGTCAGTCCCGTAATTCCGGTTCTTGCAAGCTCTAAAATCTCATATCCCGTCAGCAGATCAAGGAAACCATCCAGTTTATTCTGATGTCCCACCAGTTCAATCATCATGGAGTCATGCGTAACATCCACAATTTTACCATGGAATATCTCTGTCACATTCATAACAGCCTGACGCTCGGTATCCTTTGCACGAATTTTGACCAGAATCAGCTCACGGGTTACAGATGAACCCTGCTCAAGCTTTTTAATGTCAAGCACATCCTCAAGCTTTTCCAGCTGTTTTTCAATCTGCTCCAGAATCTGTTCATCCCCGCTGGCTACGATAGTTATTCTTGTATACCGCGGGTCAGCGGTCACACCGGAGGAAAAACTGTCAATATTATATCCCCTGCGGCTGAACAGCCCGGAAATCCGGCTTGTCACACCTGGATTGTTTTCCACTAAAAGAGACAATGCTTCTCTTCTCATTCCATTTATCCTTCTGCTTTCTTAAAAATTGCGTGTTATTGATACCCCAGGCATCTTTATAACATCAGATAATAATACTATTCTCTGATTTTGTCAAGTTCTGTCTATGTTATAACCATGGGTTATATTTAAAATAACTGGCACCTATCTTTATATCGCGCTAAATCCTGTAAAAAGCATGGTCATCAGACCTAATCCAAGTACAATCATAACAACCTTAACAACCAGCGCAATAATACTGCATACGATTCCGGCAACCGCCATTCCTTTTCCCTGAGGTCCTTTATGAATGGAAAGAATCCCAAATACAATCGAAAGTACTACACAAATGATGGTTACCACCGTTTGCACTGCACAGCATCCAAACAGCAGTGCAATAATACCTAAAATCATGGACGCAATGGCAAGCCCCGTCGAACCGCCGTCCATGTTCTGCGGTGTACCGTATCCGCTGCCGCCATTATTATATGTATAATTATTCGTATTCCCTGTCTGTCCGGAATAGGAAGGCGCACCCTCCCCGTAAATTCCGCCCTGCCGGCCGTTCTGGTCCTGGGCAGTATTCTGATTTACAGCTGTTCCGCAGTAACCGCATACCTGCGCCCCTTCCGGAATCTCATTTCCACATTTTTTGCAAAACATTTTCTACTCCTGTTCTAAACTTTGCTGAATGAAATCCTGTCTACTGCTTCGGGAATGTTGGAAATGACTTTATAATGCCATTATAATACTGCATAATCATGTAAACATCCATCAGGGTAATATCCCCGTCATTGTCCACATCAGCCGCTTTCCTCTGTGCCTCAGTCAGCGGCGGATTGTTCAGTCCACGGATTTCCTTTAATACCAGCACTGCATCCACAAGGTTAATCTCGTTTTTACTGTCCGCATACACATTACCCAGAGTAAACTCAAGATGTGATAAAGTTACCGTACAGTCTGCACTGCTTAAATAAAACGGTGTCGGATCACTGATTGCATACTCAACCGCTGTGACTTTAAGAGATACTTTTGTTGTCTCTGTGGCACTTACCGTATTCCTCGGCTTAAATGCCAGATTAAAAAGCTCTCCGGTATCCTTTTGGGTCAGCTGTTCTGTGGAAATAAACTTTAACTGCAGGGTTCCGTCGCCTCCTGTTTCTATTTTCTGCCAGGAAACCTTGCCATTCGCATCTTTTCCAAGGGAATGCGAAGAGATATCATATATCAGCTTTTCCTTGTCATAAGAAACAGAAATGGTAAATCCGGTAACGCCATCACTGATTTTGGTGATACTTAACGGTATAATAATCTTTTCATCACCGGTTACATCAGCCATCTGAAACTCCAGGTCTTTCAGCTTTACGGTAAGCGGAACAATATCATCCATTGCTATACTGTTACTGTGGTCTTTATCCGTAAAAACCTTAATCCCTGCAAGTGAAATTTTATTTTCTGATGGAATCGGAATTTTTACTGTAAAAGGTATGATAAGAACCAGACCTTCGTTCTGTGCCGCTGCCAGGTCAGAATCCTCCGGCTCGTTTTCGCCCGCCCATTCCACTTTCAGCGTATCCTGGTCTGTCGTATTGTACGGTGTTACAGATGCTTTCCAGTTTTCTGCGGCATCCCTTGTCTCTGGATACTGTGCAATGACAAGCTGGTCAGCTTTTACCTCCAGCACAGACTTGTCATAAGTAAGCATTCCTTCCATACCGGCAAATGCATCCATCTGGTAAATGCGGACCTGGACCTGCAGGGTATCTCCGGCTCCGAGATTACCGCCGCCCTGTATCAGTTCAATCTTTCCATGTTTCGTTCCTTCCGTTTCTGTCGTCTGTGTGCCCTCCGTGTCTTCCTCTGCACGAAGTCTTGCCGGATTATTGCACAGGCAGCCAAACAGCAAAACAAATGCAAGTAAAACAGCAACTTCCTTCTTCCGTATTTTCATAACCTCACCCACCTTTTTATTTTTTTAATGCCCCCAAATGCTCTCCTGCAATCTTTTCAATCGGCAGAAAATTGTTTGGATTTATTTCATCCCTGGACGGCAGTCCGCTTAATTCAAAAAATTTAAGCTCCAGTACTTCGGAATCCTGTTTTTTTAAGGTTCCTTCATATGTCCTGCAGAGAAAAATTTCTTCCGCCGCATAGATTTCATCCCCGTTTGGATAGAAATAATGCACGGCAGACCCTGAAACATTCATAAAATGCACCAGCTCTTTTGCCATAAGTCCCGTTTCTTCCCGCAGTTCCCTTGCTGCACACTCCTCAAAGCTCTCTCCCGGTTCCATGGAACCTCCCGGATAGCCCCAGAGACAGTTGTCTGCACGTTTCTGCAGTAAAAGCTGGTTGTATTCATTGAAAACAAGTACGCCCGCACATGTCATGATCAGGGGACGGTGCCCCACGACTGCACGCAAATCCATAATATATCCCATATATCATATCCTACCATCTGTAACCAAAAAAGGCAAGTAGAAATCACAACACACATAAACATACCCGAGTAATTAAAACCCGCGGTTCTTTAAATCTGACACCAGCTGTACATAAAATTCCCTGACATCAAATCCCTGAAAGTTCTCCCTATTTAAATCAATCATATCCCCGTGGGAAAGTCCCCGCATCCCGGACGCCTCCAGCCAGATAAAGCTGTGCCCCCACTCAAAGGAGTTTCTTCCCACCAGTCCGTCATTTGCCCCGTCAAAATGGCGGACAAACCGGTTTGACAGATTAAGCGGAAACCGTCCGCCGGACGGTTTCTTCAGACAGGAACCGATACTCTGCACATATACATCCGGGGCTATTTTCTGTTCTGCCTCAAACAGTTCCGCATTTCGCTTTTTACATGCATCCGCCTTTAAATCTTCCACTGCACCAAGAAAATCAGGACAGGTATCGCCAAGCCTGCTCAGGGTGGAATTATAGGCTTTTGCCACCATGTTCTGCTGCGCAGGTCCGATTTTCTCCAGAAGATAGTCTGCAAATTCACATCCCCTGTGCGGAGTATTGACTGTTGTGAGGGATGCCACATACGGAGCCATCCCAAGCTTTGCAATGGCATAGCGGGCATCCAGTCCCCCTTTGGAATGGGCAATGATATTGACTTTTTCACAGCCGGTCTGTTTCCGGATTTCCTGAATCCGGGCTGCAATCTCTTCTGCTGATTCCTTTACACTTGCCGCCGACTGGTGGTTACCGTAAAAAATCCGAGCCCCGTTTTTTCAAGTTCTGCAGGAATCCTTCCCCAGTAATTGAAATAACGGGAATCCCTGAAAAACACACCGTGAAGCAGCAGAATCGGATATTTTGTCCTGCATATTCCTGCCATGGCACGCTGTTCGTTTAACAGTATTCTGTCGTTTTCAGTCTTAACCTCATCAGAAACAATCCTTATTACTTTTCCCAGGACTATAAGATGGACCACAGGAATCCAACCGCATACGGCAGCAATCACACGCCAGCGGACCGCCAGCTGGGCAGAAACAATATAGACCCGTACCATGCCGCTCCAGAATACTATATTTTCCACCAGAATAACCGCCAGTATATCCAGAAGCCATTCCTTCCATCCGGACAGACACAGACGGGCAGACAGCAGATAAAGCTGTATGGCAGCCGTAATGCTTACCGAAAGCAGAAACGCCCACAGCAGTTCCACTCCGGCCTGGCACTGCCTGAGCCTTGCGCTTTTGATGCCGCATCTTCCGCGAACCGGAACTGCCGCTGTTACAAAAAGTATTATGATGCTAAATAAAGCCAGCTGAAAAGGTAAACCTGTTTTATAAAGCAGGTATACATTAACAGCCGGCAGAATCAGCAGTGTATTGATTAGTTTTGACAAGATATTCATTCCTTTTCTCCCATGTATCTTTTATCTTCATCACGATCATGTAATCTGACCCCATTATATCACGAATCATTACAGTCAACAACTGAAATTAAACTTACATTGAAAAAAGACGCTGCTATTTAAATCTGCAGCGCCTTATTGTTAAAATTTTTTTTATTAATTTAGAACTTACCAGCCTTTGCAGCTTCCTCAACGGAAACAGCAACAGCGACAGTTGCACCAACCATCGGGTTGTTACCCATACCGATTAAGCCCATCATCTCAACATGTGCCGGAACGGAAGAAG
>CAJUND010000054.1 GCA_910587655.1 uncultured Agathobacter sp.
GCAGAGCAGAGCCTTAACTATAAAGCTCTTTTTTTTTATGTCTTATTTCGGGCAGGATAATATAAAACCGCCAGGGAATAAACGTATTTTTAGGTTTATTCCCTGGCGGTTTTTTGCTGCAGTAAGCTGATGGCAGCAGTATTTGCCTGCAGGAAAGGAGGATTTCGTGGCGGAGGAACAGACATGTCAGGTTTTATACAAAAACAAACCTGCGTTGGATGAACATTATGTGCGTCCCCTGGCAGCCTGGAACCAGATGAAAGCTGCCAAAAATACCGGACAGACAGTATATATTTACGGCGTAACAGGAACCGGGAAAACCTCGTTTGCGGCGGATTTCCTTGCCAGAAAGAAATACCTTTACCTGTCTGTGTCGGACATCGGGGCAGTCCGTCTGGCCGACACAGTGCGGAAGCATGCGGGCATGGTGCAGGCTCTGCAGGGAAAAACCGGTGTGCCGAAAATCATTGTAATCGACGACCTTCATCTGCTGGAAATACAGGAGGACAGAAATATATGCGGGCAGCTGATTGAAGAAATGGGCAGCAGAAAAGATATATGGCTGGTATTAATTTCCAGGGCGCTTGTGCCGAAATGGCTGACTCCCGTCTGCGTCCGGCAGATTTTTCTGGTAATCGGCGAAGAGTGGCTGTTTCTGACAGAAAAGGAACAGCAGCAGTATCTGGACAAATGGGGGCTTTCCATTACAGAAGCGGCGCTTAAAAAAATGCGTAAGCTGGGAACCGGATATCCTCTGTATCTCAGGATTCTGGCGATGAGGCTTTTGGCTATTCCGGAGGAAAAACGCATAGGGGACCGGGCAGGGGCGGAACTTGAGGCGCTTGAAAAATCAAGGGTGGATTTATGGGATTACCTGGAAACCCACGTATATGACCAGTGGGGCGTGGAGCTGCAGGAATTTTTAGAGATGGTTTCCATTGTGGAACAGTTTGACTTGTCCCTTGCGCAGCAGCTGACAAAGAAAAAGGAAGCGGGAAAGCTGATTGTGCAGGCACAGGAAACCGGAAACTTTCTGGTGGAAAGCAGGGGAAACGGGCAGAGTATTTATGAGATGAGACTTCCCATGAAATATTCCATGCGCAGGAGGCTTTTGGCAAAATATTCGCAGGATACCATTAAGGAACTGTATTACAGCGCAGGGAATTGCTATGAAATGAACGGGAATGTGACGGAAGCGCTCCGGATGTATGAAATGTGCAAAAACGATGAGGGGATTTCACGGATACTGATAGAAAACATGAGGAGAAACCCGGCGTCCGGGGACTATTATGAACTGAGGAATTATTACCTTGCACTTCCGGAGGAAAAAATTAAAAGCAGTGTGGAACTGATGGCGGGAATGTGTATGCTGCAGTCCATGCTGATGAATGAAACAGAAAGTGAACGCTGGTACCGAAAACTGGAATCATATGCGAAAGAAAAGACAGGAGGCATGAAACGGTCTGCGCAGGCAAGGCTTTTATACCTGGACATCGGACTGCCGCACAGGGGAACTGTCCGTATGGCGGACCTGTTAAAACGGACAGGGGGTCTTCTGGCAGAAAGAAAAATGATTTTGCCGGAATTTTCCGTTACCAGCAATCTTCCTTCCCTGATGAACGGGGGCAAGGATTTCTGTGACTGGAGCAGAAAGGACAGGGAACTGGCAAAAACCATCGGAAAGGCAGCGGCGTTTGTGCTGGGAAGATATGGGAAAGGACTTGTAAACCTTGCCCTTGCAGAAAGTTTTTTTGAAAAGGGCGAAGACGATTACGAGGTGGCAAGTCTTGCAGGAAAAGGCAGGATGCAGGCGGAAAGCGGCGGAAAAACGGAACAGGTATTTGTTGCCGTTGGAATACTGGCAAAGCTGTCCATTTTAAATAACCGTATGGAGGATGCCGTGGAAATGCTGGAAAGTTTCAGGAAGACAGCAGAGAGGGAGGTGCCAAAGCTTCTCCCAAATATCCGGGCAATGGAGGTAAGGATGGAACTCTATACCGGAAGAACCGGCAGTGCATTCCAGTGGCTTGAAGAAGAGGCGCCGGACGAGAATGCCATGTTCCACACCATGGAACGTTACCGCTATCTGACAAAAATCAGGGTGTATCTTGCATCGGGGAGGAAGGAAAAAGCGCTGCTGTTACTGGATAAAATGCAGTTTTATGCAGAAAAGATGCAGCGGACCTACATTGAAACAGAAGTGCAGCTGCTGACTGCAGTGGCCTGGTACCGGATGGGAAAAGAACACTGGCAGGATTACCTTCAGAAGGCGGTGGCAAAAGCAGAGGATTACCACTTTGTGAGGATACTTACCAGGGAAGGAGCGGCACTGCATGAGCTTTTAAAAGCCGGCACTGTTACCTGGCAGAATCCGCAGTTTCAAAAACAGGTCATGGAAGAATGCGCCAGGATGGCGGATTTTTATCCTGCATACCTGAAAGAAAAAAAAGAGGGAAATCTGATTCTCAGCGAAAAGGCACTGAAAATCCTGCGGCTGCAGGCACAGGGATTTTCGGTGGATAAAATTGCGGACCAGCTCGGACTCTCCAGGGCGGGCGTGAAATATTACAACCAGGAAACCTATAAAAAGCTGGGGGTGAATAACAAAACCGCCGCAGTGGCAGAAGCCAGAAACCGGGGGATTTTGTAAACGGTTTTATATGTAAATATGATTGAGGAAACAGAGGAGGAGTTATTGTTATGGACAAAAAGAAAGAAAAGTTAAAGCGGATACACCGTATAAAGGAAGGAAAAAGGCACCGTATACTGGGAATACTTTTGTCGGCAGCACTGGTATTTTATATGCTGCCATTGGATAGAATGACGGTGTATGCTGAGGAAAAGAAAGTATCTGCCGCTTATCAGGAAGCGTCATGGGATGGCAGCCAAGTGAACTATGTGGACAAAACCGCAGACTGTACGCCTGTTGAAAGCAGCACCGAAGCGGTCACATGGGATGCGGGCTGGTATGCGGTAAACGGCACCGTCACCATTTCCGAACCCGTCACCGTCACCGGGGAGGTACACCTGATTCTGGCGGACGGCTGCACCCTCACAGCGGTAAAAGGCATTGTGGTGACGACTGGCAACAGCCTGACCATCTACGCCCAGTCCGGCGGCACCGGCACGCTGAACGTCACTGGCACGACTGACAGCGACAACAACGCCAGCGCGGGCATCGGCGGCAGCACCGAAATTCTTGATAGCGGCAGTATTACCATTCATGGCGGCGTAATCAATGCCACTGGTGGCTATGTGGATGGTATGAGTAGCGGGGCAGGCATCGGCGGCGGTGCTTCCTTCAACGCAAATGGCGGCAACAGCGGTACTGTTACAATCTTCGGTGGTGTGATTACCGCTTCCAGTGGCAGTGTGGATTTAGTAGCAAATCATGGTGCGAATTACAGTGGAGCAGGAATTGGCGGTGGTGCCGGAGGCAATACCGGTGGCGCCGGAAATTCGATTACCATCTATGGCGGCACTGTTACAGCAGACTCTCAGGCCGGCAATCAAAGCGGCGCGGGAATCGGCGGTGGAGCTGGAAACAGTATTGGTGGCGCCGGAAATCCGATTGCCATCTATGGCGGCAATGTCACAGCAACCTCTGGCACTATTGGCGGCTCTGGCGGTGCAGGCACTGGTGGGGGTAGTGGTGGAAATGCGTCCGGCAATGGCGCTGTTACCATCAGCGGTGGCACAGTGACCGCCGTTGGAAGTAACTATGCCGCAGGCATCGGCGGCGGCGGTGGATACTGTTGGAGCAGCCAATATGGAAGTGGTAGTGTTACCGGCGGCATCGGCAGCGTCACCATTACCGGCGGCATTGTGGACGCTTCCAGTCCCACAGATGTCCATTGGAAAGGTTACGAGGGTGCTCCCATCGGCAACGGCGGGAACAGCGACGATACCCCTGCGACCGTCAGCAAGGATAGCGCCATCGTGTTCGAGAACGGCGCGGGGACTGTCTGCGGCGATGTGGTTCTGAATGAGAACTATGCTGTTCCCGCGGATTACTCTCTGAATATCCCCGGCGGGAACAGCCTGTCCGGGAGCGGCATACTTAGCGGCGGCAAAGAGTTTACCACCGAAAACCTGACGGCGGACATGGTCACTGTTTCTACTGACCTTTGTTATAATGGGCAGGACCGGTCAGAGGCGTTAAAAAACCAGCTTTCCGCTGAGCTTGGCAAAGGAATCAGGATTTGCGGACAGACCTTTACTGCCAGCGGCTGGACGGTGGCGGCGGTTGTAAAAACAGACGATTTGATTTATACCGCTACTTATATGAAAACAGACGGTCCGAACACCTTCGAGAAAACCATCACGCTCCAGAAGTCCGGCTCCACGCTGGCTGTTAAGCTGAACAATGCGGAGGGACTGGTCTACACCGGCGCAGCGCAGAAACCCGGTGTTACCGTTACAGCGGACGGGCAGACGCTGGCGGCGGAGGATTACACAGTAAGTTATTCCGGCAACACAAATGCCGGAACAGCAACTGTGACCGTTACCGGCAAAAACTATATAAACAGCGTTCAAAAGACCTTTTCCATACAAAAGGCAAAGCCGGGTATTGACAGTCCGCCGGAGGCAGCAGGGATAACCTACGGGCAGGCATTGTATGAATCCGTATTATCAGGCGCTGCATATAACGGCGTGTCCTCTGAAAAAATAGCCGGAACATTTACATGGAAGGACCGCTTTGTAAAACCTTCAGTGTCCGACAGCGGAAAAACAGAGTATACGGTCGTATTTACCCCGGATGACCTGGCTAATTATTATCCCGCTGAAACAAAGGTGACACTTACTGTCAGTAAGGCAGATAATCCGCCGAAAAAACCGGGCAGCATGATGAATGTGTCAGTAAACTGCAGTAAAGTAAGTGACATTGTTCTGCCGGAGGACTGGAAATGGCAGGATTCCTGCAGGGATACCGCACTTTCCGCAGGAAAAACCATAAATGCCGTAGCGGAATATACCGGCGCAGACTGGGAAAATTTTGAAAACACAACTGCAGCGGTTGAAATTACCCGTTCAGAATGCAGCCATATTCCAGGAGATTTCCTGTATACCCAGTCTGGCGAAAAGGAACCTTCCTGCACAAAGGAAGGACTGGGACACAGGGAATGCACCGTCTGCCATGAAGTAATCGAATCGGAAGCAGCAGTTCCTGCACTGGGACATGATTATACCGGGGAAGTGACAAAGGAGCCGACCGCGGAGCAGGAGGGGGTTAAGACCTTCACCTGTTCCCGCTGCAACGACTGTTACACCGAATCCATACCGAAGCCTGCGGCTGGAAACGGGGGCTCCGAGGGAGGAAACGGCGGCGGCTCAGGTTCAGGAGGCGGTTCCGCAGGCGGGAACGGTCCTGCGGTTACCCCGGAAGTTCCGGACACATACACAAAAACCAATTCAGCCGGAAACACGGTCGTGGTCACCACAACCATAAGGTACGGCAGCAATCAAAGCATCATATCAAAAACGGTAAAGTCTGTCATTGAACATGCGGCGGAAAACACGGCTGTTACGGTAACCGTAAAGACGGACAGTAACGGTAAAACAACCGCCAGTGCAACTGTTGTGAAGACAAAAACCGCAGCAGAAAAAGGGAACATAATTTCCGCAGCGGTTGTCAGCCAGATAAAGGAAGCCGCAGGCACTGCAGACGTCATGATTACCTGGAAAGTAAAGGATGCGGGCGGCAAAACAAAATATACCGTAAAAGTAAATGCCGGGGACCTGAAAAAAGGCAGTGTCCTAAAAATCATGAAAACAGACCCGGAAACGGGTGAGTATGTTCTTGTGGATGCAAAGAACTATCCGGTGGCGAAAAACGGAAACGTCAGTGTCACAGTGGATAAAAAGGGAACCTATATTCTTTTGAATGAGGCTGATGCAAAGAAATACAGCGACGCCATTAAAAAAAGCATAAAGGTAAAGGAATCCTCCAAATCCGTAAAGGCAGGAAAGAAAACATCCATCGCCCTAAACGGTAAAACCAATAAAAATAATATTAAAAAAATTACTTACACAAGCACCGACAAATCCGTTGCATCCGTGGATAAAAAAGGAAAAATCACCGCAAAGAAAAAAGGAACCGTAACCATTAAGGCGAAAGTCACCTTAAAGAACGGGGTGACAAAAACAGTGAAAATGAAGTTAAAAGTAAAATAGCAGCAGTATATTCCGGGCGGGAATTTCCGCCCGGTTTTATGGTTTGTGTGCAATGGAAAAAGGGTATGCCGGGCAGGGTGAGATAATGCAGAAAAAATTCTACCGGTGCAAAAAATTTGATTGACACCGTATATGACACCATTTATAATAATGGCAGGGAGGTATTCTGATGCCAAAGTGGGATAAACTATTAGACAGGATATGTTCCTTGTCAAAGGATATGCGTTTTAATGAACTGCGTAAGGTACTGGAAAGTTACGGTTATGAAATGCACCAGCCGAAAGGAGGCAGCAGCCATTGTACCTTCCGGAAACAGGGATGCAGACCAGTTACCATTCCAATGCATGAACCGATAAAGAAAGTATATGTGGAAATGGTTAAGGAAGTAATAGAGAGCGAGGTGGATACGGATGACGTTGAATGAATATATGGAACTGCCTTACCGTATGGAGGTTGTGCCTGATAAGGAAGAAGGCGGCTATGTCGTAACATTTCCGGAATTGCCGGGGTGCATAACCTGCGGTGCAACTCTTGAATCAGCAGTAAGCAATGCAAAGGACGCAAAAAAGGAGTGGCTTATGGCTGCACTGGAAGAAGGACAGGAGCCTCCCGGACCGGACGGACTGAATGATTATTCCGGACAGTTTAAGCTGCGGATTCCCAAAAGCCTGCATCGTCAGCTGTCCGAACAATCCAAACGGGAAGGGATTAGCATGAACCAGTATTGCTTATATCTTTTATCAAGAAATGACGCAATACATTCGCAGGGGTAGAGAATTACAATAGAATAGCAGAGTGACTGATGAAAGCATCTAAGCCTTATATCAGAAATAATTGTATCAATTTGGACATGCAATATGGCTTGCGTACCACAATTTGATATAATGCACCCAAGCATGAGTTTGGGTGCATTTTTTAACGATAGGAATTCTAATCGTATTTGATTGAAAGTATAAATGCAGATTCAGAAAATAGAAATTGCATTTTGGGATCATTTTTATTCCGAAAAACGAAAAATATTATTCCTTTTTGATGGATATTATTCCTCAAATAAGGTATAATGTTTTAGAAAGCGAGGGTTACTATTTATGTATATGACAGTAAAACAGGCTGCAGAGAAATGGGGGATTTCTGACAGGCGTGTGCGCATATTGTGCGCAGAAGGCAAAGTCTCTGGTGTCACCCGTGAAGGACGCAGTTGGATGATTCCGGCAGACGCAAGAAAACCAGAGGATGGACGGTTTAAAGCAACAGAAAGTTTACTGACAGCGATAGATAGGAAGAAAAGAGAACTGGATGCCAGACGTCCGCTGACTGAGGGGGAATTGGAACGTTTGACTGAGGAATTTGTTATTGAGTATACCTATAATTCCAATGCAATTGAAGGAAATATTCTGACCTTGCGTGAAACAGATATGGTTTTGCGTGGTCTGACGATTGATAGGAAGCCGTTAAAAGATCATATGGAGGCAGTCGGGCATAAAGAGGCTTTTGATTTTGTGCGTGATTTGGTAAAAGAACAGATGCCTTTATCGGAAAGCTTCATCAAGCAGATTCATTATCTTGTATTGGCAGATAAACGGGAAGATCGCGGTGTTTACAGAAGAGTTCCGGTTAAAATCATGGGTGCGAAACATGAACCAGTACAGCCGTATTTAATCCAGCCTAAAATGGAACAGTTGTTGGAGGATTATAGGAATAATACAGATCATATCATTTCCCGACTTGCACGGTTCCATATTGAATTCGAAGGAATTCATCCTTTTATTGACGGAAATGGCAGGACAGGAAGGCTGCTTGTAAATCTGGAATTGATGAAAGCTGGATATCCGCCAATTGACATTAAATTTGCAGACCGGATTTCTTATTACAATGCGTTTGATGAATACTATGTAAAGCATGACCTTGGTGCAATGGAAAAGTTGTTTGCGGGTTATGTGAATACAAGGTTGGACAGTTACTTGTTGATGCTGGAAAAATAACTATATGAAGGAGGAATTTGTATGTTTGTTTCAGAATACTTTGATTTAAATGATGAACTAGTATAATCCAATTTAATTAGACTTATGCTTGAACTTGTGGTATAATAACCT
>CAJUND010000055.1 GCA_910587655.1 uncultured Agathobacter sp.
GGTACGTTTCTCCTGCCGTGACGCTGTTCGGCATCCTGCCCTCGGTCCACTCCGCATCCTTTACGTTTTTGTATGCGAAGGATTCCTTCCGGATTCCTTTTCTGGAATCCTTCGGGTGGTCCGCATCCCCTGCGGAATATGTTGTTTTTACAGTGCAGGTCTTACTGTCCTTTTTGCTTTTTGTTACTTTTACGTCTACCTTTGCCACCGGTCTGCTCTGGACGATGACAAGCTTTTTGTATTCATCCGTGCCGGACCATTTCCGGTATTCATCCAGCGCGTCATTGTCCCCTGCCGGGTTGTCGCGGACTTTCAGCCGGATGACATAGGCGCCGGTTTCCGTGAAGGTTGTTATCGGACTGTCTTCTTTGCGTATGATGTGTTCCTTTTTTCCGGCAGTATCCCCGAATACGGCCGGGTCGTATTCGTACTCCCACTGCTCCTCATAAACCGGGTCATTTTCCGCGTCACTGTAATAGCTGCCATAGGAAATAATGTCGTCCGTTGTCAGGTATTTCCCCACGGAATAGTCCTTTGCAAGAATGGAATCCGTCAGGTAATTATTCACCACGTCCATGGTCGTACCTGCCGTTCCAATGTCCGTATACATCCCGCCGCATCCCGTAGCATTCAAAAGTTCCGTGAACTGGTCTTCATTATTTTCATTTCCGATTCCGATAAAAGCGGCTTCATTTTCTACCAGCGCAGCGGCAAGGTCTGCGGTCATCTCCTCGTTGGCAAGCTCCGGCACTTCCGCCCTGCTTAAGTTGATGACATAATGTGATGCCCCTGGTCTCCAGTCATATCCGGACACAATATCGGAAAGGCTTTTTCCGGTAATTGTTTCCATGGTAATATTTTTAAAGGTAAAATAGGACTGCTGGTTACAGTCATGATATATATGGCTGGTAATTGGACCAAATCCAAATCCATAGTCATTTTCCGGAAGGATAAAATTATCAATGACAAGATTTTCCCCATCCCATACCGAAATTGTCTTTTTATCTGCAACAATCTTAATATGGTGGTTGTCATAAACATCCCCGATTTTATATGTGCCCAGCAGTCTGCCAACCTGATGTACCCAGTTATAGTTACCGTACCGAAACCCTCTCAGGTTTTTGCAGTTAATCTGCACAAGACGAAGACCATCCTGTGCAACCAGGATACAAAAACCCTGAATCGTATTTTCTTTTTCCGAAACGGTGGTATTAAACAGAAATCCGCCGCCCTCCATGCTGTGCCAGTCAGTTTCGTCCCTTTGAATATCAAACTCAAAAGTCTTCTTTCCCGGATTGTCATCCGGAACATACAGAAAGTCTTTATTCGGTGACACGGAATATCCGGTCATTTTTATATCACGTTCTTCATACGTAATATGTTTGTCCAGAGTCGGAAGCCATCTGTCGCTGTAATTATAGTGGTCAAATTCCTCCCACGCAAACGTATCCTGCGCCGTCAGCGTTTTCGAGGAAGCCACATCAATCCTCGCATCCACTCCCTTTTCCTCAAGGATTTTCTTTAACGCCTCCGCCTTTGCGCTGTAGATACTGGCAGTCTCCTTATCGGCATCCCCCAGTGTAAACACAATATCCGCAGACTTTGACTTCTCCACGGACAGCCTCGCTTCCGGGGCTTCGTTCCCTACTTCAAAAACGCATGCGCTGCTGTTATATGCAGACGTATCCCCGCGCAAAAATACCTCATCCCCTATAAGCTTTGGAATGGTATCCGTAAACGTTTCAACAACAGTAAGTACTGCCTTGTATTTACCTACCTTATCCGTACTGATTACCAGCTCCGTCTTATTGCCGTCGCTGTATACCTCAGCCTCGCTGTCTTCAAATTTCCCGTTATTGTTTTTATCATAGTAAACAGTCCAGATCCGCTGTCCGATTTCATCCCCGTCCGGTGAAGCGGATGCATCCGTCACGGTAATTTCCGCCTGTCCCTTTTTGTCCCTGGAATAGTAATTCTCCCCGAGTGCAAAGGCTGCCAGGGGATTTAAATCCTTTTCAATAATAATTTCCTTTGTGACTGTGTAGTTCACTTTTCCGGTCGTTACGGTAACACTGACCTCGTAAGTTCCGGCTTTTCTGAAAATCATTTCCTTATGGAAGGCAGAAGAGGCGTCCTTGTCAAAGGCATAAGCAGATTCTGCTTCACTTCCGTCCTTTGTAATCTTCCAGACCGTGTCTTCTTTTTTGATATATTCGGTATTCTGGATTTCCTCCACATCCCAGACAAGCTTCCGGTTCTCTTTCCGGTTTCCCTCCACCTTAAGACCGATTTCCGGCTGAAACAGGAAATCCAGCATGTCAAAATCATACGGCCCGGCATTAATATTAATTAATGTTCCGTTAATCCGTACCTGCTTTGCAATGATCCGCCCGTTCAGGGTAAAATTGTTTGCGTTTACGCTGACGCAGCCGTTCGGCGCATACAGTACGGCATCCAGGTTAATTTCAGAGCCGTTCAGCGTAATGTTTCCGTTTTCCGACGCCAGAAGCACGCGGGAATCATCCGGGGTGGTCAGGGAGCCCACATTATATGTGATGGAATCCTTCGCATAAATGATTCCCTTTCCCAGGAAATATGTGGCGTTAAAGCTGACGTCGCCTTCCACAACAACCGGCTGTTCCACCACCAGGGCGTTGCTGTCAAAACTTTTTGTCTGGTCATAAACCTTTCCGTGCTCTTTGCAGTAATGATATACCTCTCCGGTAATATCCGGCATTTCCACGGTCTCTGCCTGTTCCTTTCTGGCGGATACTTTCTGGCAGTCCGCACCGCTGGAAGTTGTGATTTCCACAGTGTCCGCAGCCTCAACCGTACCGTTTACGGCAAGCTTTGTGCCCTGGTAATAAAATCCCCGGTTGCTGTGGACGTCCCCGGTAATATTTGTTTCATTTGTATACAGGGAAAGTGTTTCATCCCCTGAGGTAAAAAGGGCATAATTCAATCCCTTCCATTTTTCCGGAATGGAAAAGGCTGTTTCCACTTTTGTCCCGCCTTCGTCATTTCCGCCGTCCTCTGTGTTTTCCCCTTTTTCATCTTCTGTTCCGGTTTCCGGCGGGGTGTCTTTTACCAGCTGGATTTCTGCCGGGGCGTCCGGTTTTTTGTCCGCTCCGTGCGCGGTAAATCCAAAGGAAACCGACTGTCCCTTTTCTATTACGCTGTTATAGTCCTTGCACCCGACCACGCTTTTCCCATCCCCTGCGAAAAGGATGTCTGCGTTCCAGATATTGTCTATGCTTCCGTCATATACAAGGGAGAGCCGCCAGTTTGCCTGCAGTTCTTCCCCGTCATTTTTTATGGTAATATCCGCATTCACATAGTTGTCCCATGTGCTGCTTTCCTTGTAAATAATGGTGCATCCCCTGGATTCATAGGTATGCTCCACGGTCTGTGTCCCGTTTTCCGCAGACGCATACGCGCTCTGCGGCACAAGTCCCAGCATCATTGCCAGAACCAGCACGAGGGACACAATTCTTTTTTTCCATGTCCTCATTTTTTTCATAACTTTCTCCTTTGTATTTTTTTCTTACAATAAAATACCGCCTGTCACATGCCTTTGCAAGACAAATGTAACGAGCGGTCGGTTTTTGTAACGAACGGTCATTTTTTTCTTATTTAACCAGAATTTACTAAAAATTTAATGCGCCATGTCAGTGATAAAGTCCCAGTATGCCCTGTCAAAATCTTTTTTCATACGCCTGCTGCTGGGGATACGGCTTCCATCTGTCAGTACGACTTCCTCACTGCACTGTTTGACATATGCAAGGTTGACATAATAACTTCTGTGGCAGGATGCAAAACCATAACCCTCCAGTTCCTCTTTCCACTCACCAAAGCCTTTGCTGTTGCAGAAAATTTCCCTGCTGTCCTGCACTGTCAGGATTCTTGAATACCTTCCGGCTGCCTTTACATACACAATATCCTGGATATGAACGGCAACAGCTCCCTGCACGGATTCATATGTCACCACCGCATTTTTCATCTGCCAGTCGTACATGACATCATCCATTCTCTTCCGGAATGCCTCATAGGTAAGCGGTTTTACCAGAAACCCGAATACATTTTTTCCGAAAGCCTCCCTGCAGCTCTCCACATGGCTGGTACAGAAAATGATCCGGACATCCGACGCCCTTCTCTGAAAATAATTCTTTACCTCCAGACCGCTGCAGCCCGGCATTTCAATATCCAGAAAAAGAATATCAAGTTCTTCTTCCTCCAGAACTTCTTTTCCGGAATAAAATTTCCGTATGTCAGTTTCTTCTTTTCTTCCCTGAAAATACTGACTACAGCAGTCGATTATCTCATTAACGTATATATTTTCATCATCACAAATGCCTATTCTCAGCATAATATTTCTCCCTGCATATTCAGTATAATTTTAACTTCAAACACACGCTCAGCCACATCAAAAAAGTATTTTCCCCCAAGTCTTTCAACGGTGTTTTTTATATTGTAAATTCCGTATCCGTGTCCCTGCTTTTCTTCTTTTGAGGTGATTCTTCCCAGCCTGTCCACATCTATTTCCCACTCAACTGGATTGCAGACTGCAATCACAATATTTCCCTGATAACATCCAAGTTTAATTTCAATCAGTTTTTCTGATTTTTTCAGCTTCTCGCAGGCTTCGGCAGCATTGGAAACCATGTTGGAAAATATCGTACACAAATCATAATCCGAAACATTCAGGTCTGACGGCAGGACTCCTTCACACTGGATTCGAATGCCCTTATGCCCGCCCAGTGCATGAAATATTACCGCATCCACCATCTGGTTTCCCACCAGGTTCATAACCTGCACATCTAAAATACGGGTATCCTTCATCCGGTTCAGATACGCCAGGGCGTCTGAATATTTTTGATTTGTCAGATAATGTTCAAGGGAACTGGTATGGGATTTCATATCATGTTTGATACGGCGTACTTCCTGCATATGGTCGGAAATTTCCTGGAAATGTTCTTTTGATATCTGCAGGTATTTATCTTTTATTGCATTTTCCTCCTGGATTCCCTGACGGATGATATCTATGTATATAATCAGAAGGCCCAGAAAATACACAAATACATTTACAATTGCATTTAATATTTTTACTGCGGTTATACCGCGCCCCTCCATGCCCTGCGTGAAATAATCCACAAAAAATACGATTCCATTATCCAGAAAACCGCATAATCCAGCTATAAATAAAAAACGGCTGCGGGCTTTTCGGATGTTATTAACCAGGTTATCATTTTTCCTGATTAATTTCCCAATAATTATGATAAGAACAATCGTTATAAGTTCTGTAAAAATCTGTTTCAATTCTTTGTGTGCAATTCCGGTAGAAAATATCACCAGTTTAATTGGATAATATATTACCGTGTAATAAGAAAGTGAAAACAGAAAACCAGCACAACAGTGCCAGCAGTCAGTTTGAAATAAAAGTAACGCGACAATCAGTTCCAGTCCGGGCATTATAACAGCACTTATGCCTGCGCCCCCGGGCAGACAAAAGAAACTGACTGATAAAAACAAAACTCCTGCTGATAACATGAGCAGTTTTTTATTCCTGGTTGTTTTAATCTGGCATATTTTATCCATAAAAAGAAAAATACCAATGCATCCCAAAGTTACCCTTATCTCTTCCATGAATCCCCCTGCTTCTTTCGTATACTGTACTATATTTTTCGAGATAATATAATTGTATCATAGAAACAGGGGAATTACTATTTTTTGTTAATGCTTTCCTGAAAGTTTTTCCCAAATCCAGGACCAGAAATCATCTGATGTATAATACATTTCCCTCACCCCCTTTCCCTTTTACTCCGTCACCGCATCCGCAAATGCTTTCTTTACCGGATTTTCCTCCTCATCATATGAAAACCCCGTTCCATCTGCAAAATTCACATTAAAATTCCTGCAGTTTTCCGAAGTAAAATAATCCCAGATTACAAGTCTGTCATCCGAACCCTCAAATACAATCGTCAGGTTATTCCAGTTCGTACGGATAAACGTCATTCCGGCAGCATCAAAACCCTCGCCAAAAGATATGGTATTGATACCCTCCGAATCAATAATGGTATCCGTGCCGCAGCCTGTATGAAAAATATAAGTGTCGTCCCCGGCGCCGCCGTAAAGGTAATCATCGCCTTCCCCGCCGTCAAGCACATCATTTCCTTCTTTTCCGTAAAGCTGGTCGTTTCCCGCACCGCCGTACAGCCGGTCGTTCCCTTTTTTTCCATTTAAATTATCCCCGCCTGCTTCCCCGAAAATGGTAACGCCTTTGTCATCCATTGCTTCAATGTACTCACTGTCATCAGTTCCGTAAATCGTCCGAAGCGGACTGTCTGCCGCTGTGGCGTGAATTCTGCCGCTGTCAAATTCCAGGTAAAAATTCCGGTCTGCTTCGGCATTGAAAAATCCTTCAATGACAATCCTGTCATCCGTTTCCCCGAACGCAACCGTGATGTTGTTCCAGTTCGTGCGGTAAGCCTTTATCTGGTCCGGTGAATACCCGGATATCTTAATTGTATTTTCCCCGCTGTCGTCACCAATGGTATCCGTCCCGTATCCTTCCTTAAAAATATAGGTGTCATTTCCTTCCCCGCCGTAAAGGAAATCGTTATCCTCCCCGCCGTCCAGAAGGTCGTCGCCTTTCAGTCCGGTAATCCGGTCGTTTCCTTTCCCGCCGTAAAGGCAGTCATTTCCGTCACTTCCCACAAGCTGGTCGTCCCCGTCCTGTCCGGCTTTTGTTACCCCGTCATCATAAACCGACGGCATATACTCACTGTCATCCGTTCCGTAAATTGTTTTCAGCGGACTGTTTTTTGCAGCCGCATCCACCACGGTTCCATCAGAAAATACAAGCTTATAACCCCTTGCGTTTTCATCCACACAGTAATTTTTCAGCTTCAGCCTGTCCCCATGTCCGTCAAATGTCACCAGCAAATCATTCCAGTTGGAACGGTACGATTTTATGCTTTCTGCGGTTAAACCGTCACCGAATACTATGGTATTTTCCCCTTCATGATCCTGTATGGAAACCTCCCCGTATCCCTGCCGGAATACATAAATATCATCTCCGC
>CAJUND010000056.1 GCA_910587655.1 uncultured Agathobacter sp.
AGGGAAGCTCTTTCCAGGGATGAATTTCCTTTTTATTACGAAAAGCTTCTTCAGTTTGAAACAGCCCTTTTTCAATTTCCTGAATGTCCTCCACAGACAGCTCAGTAAAACAGCCCGCAATTTCTTCTGCAGACAATTTCCCCAACTTCAACATCTTTTCCGCAGCTTTCCTTGCTGTTTCTTTCTTTTCGCTCGCAACATGGGTACGCATGATCTTTTCTTCATCAAACAAAGCCATCATAATAGATATAACCTCCTTCTCCCTGCCTGCCAAAAACTCCCGGAGTACATCCCTGTCCTTACAGATACGGATAGTTTCCGTGACAGCCTCCCGGCTCCTGCCATACTGTTTCACCTGTCCATGATATACTTTTGTGAAATCTACATACTGGCTGATAATATCATCTCCATTGCCGCCATAAAGCACCTTGACCTTTACCTCAATGGAACATTCCTTCCCGCCAAAAAATTCTTTGGAGAGTGAGATCGTTTCCGGCCTGCTGGCGCGCTCTCCTGTAAATATCATGTATAATTCTGCCTCTGGGACATGGACTTTCCTGCTCCCATATAAGTCTGCACCCTGTTCCTCAAAATAATCATGGTAAGTCTGCGCAAGGTACATTAGCACCCGTATAATAATATTCATTGTCCATGATGACTGATGCTCGACCAGGAACATGATTTTATCCCCAACCCGGAAAGCCAGGTCATTATAGATCCCGTTCGTGAGGACATTCCTTATGGTAATGTCCGTAAGCGCATCTTCCGTGGCCTCCGTATCTTCCGGATGGAGCGCACGGTATAGCTGTATCAGGTACTTCTTATCCTGGAAGAGCGTTGAGAATACGCTGTCTTTCACCGTGTATTTTGCAAATGCTTCTTTCTTCCCTGCTGTTTTCTCTTTTGTTTCTTCCTGCAATGTTTCACCCTGCACAATACCACCCCGATTCTGGCGCCTGCCAATCAGCCTGTCAGATTAGCTATGCCCTGTCTGCTATGGCTTTATTATACAGGGAAAATCCCCATTGTTCAAGACACAAAAAGAAAGAAGCATCTGGCGTATACACCAGACACTTCTCCCTTTCTTACTTCCGTCTGCGCTCCATATCCTCTGCCATTGCCATCTGCTGTGCGGGCTTTCCATACCGTTTTGCAAGTTCCGCCTGTTTCTGTCGGAGCCTTTTTAAGACGGATTCCCTGCCGCTTGTTTTTTTGCAGTTATTCTTATTCCCGTCGATAAAGCTATAATTCTGTTCCTCCCCGCTTTCGGCACTGCGCAGGTACTCACCGTTCTCCATATATTTCTGCCAGTCCTCAAGGGAAAGTTTTTTCTGTCTGCTGCCCTCCGCCTCTGGCACGTCTGCCCTGGATGGTACGGACGCCTGCCCAAAGGGGATTTCCTGCTGCACTGGCTCTTTCACGGTCTGCGGCAGATTGAGGTAATCCTTGATCTGTTGTTGCACGGACTGGTCAAATCCATGATACACATTGTCAACAACCAGTTTTCCATCCCCATCCACCACTGTCCATGCCACTTCCTTCCCATAAGTTTCATGCTCCATCAGGAAAAACTGCCTGCCGTCGATGATAATGCTGTCAAAAGCGAGCCATTTCCCTTCTTTCCCTTCGATATGGAAATCTGTCGTATCAATCGACACAAGTGTGCCGGATGAAGCCTTAGGGATAAACCCGGCTATGACGGTAAACCCATCTTTCTCAACATAGTAGGAAGTCACAACACCGCCCTTATTCAGTACAAGCACGTCGCTGACACTGATGGAATGCCCATGAAATGTCCGTGGCAGCTTCTCGCTAAAACGTCTGCAGATCTGCTCCGGCCCGTCTCCCGGCTGCATCCGTGCCAGATACACCTGTTCATAATCCTTATGCTGTATCTGGATTCCCTTCTCCTGCAGCGCACGGTAAGGGCGGAACCGTACCTGCCTGTTTTCCGGGATATTTTTAAGCTGATAAACCGCAAACTGGTTCACATCCATGATTCATCCTCCATCGGTTCCTCTTTGTATGGTTCCAGATCCAGGTTTAAAAATGCTTCATCCGTAAGGAACCACAGCTTTTCCAGTGTGCTGTTCATAAGGGCGAGCATTTCTTCATCCCTGCCGATGTAGCGGATTACGTTATGTATTTCCTCTATGGTTGCCTGCCTGCTTTCCCTCTGGAACATTGCAATCAGGATATATTCATTTTCCTCAAACCTTACCATCATAATTCCTGTTCTCCTTTCTATTTTGGTTTGTCCTTTCTTTTTTATTTTTATCATTATTTAATTGTGCTTTGGGCTGTCTTCTCCTTACCACAGGCTCTGCCCGGATAGGTGGCAAGAGATGTTTCCCTGCTTTCATAATAGCAAAATCCATATTCTCCCCTTCCTTACTTTGCGACACGGTGTCGCAAACTTTTTTCTTTTGTAATGTTCCGTAAATCTACATTGCATAAAATCCACTTTACGACATCGTGTCGCAAACTTTTTTACTGTTATATGTTTTACTGAACAAAACCAGCTTTGCGACATCGTGTCGCAAACTTTCCACCCGACATGCAGTAAAAAGAGTAGCTTTCCTGCCCACCATCCTCTACTGCTCCCCGTCTGCCAGTCTTTCTGTCCCATTTTCTGTTTCTTCATTTCCATCTACTTCATATAGATCAAATTCCTCCTTCCTCCTGATTTTTAACTGGTGTTTCATATACGCCTCCACATCAAAGGCGTTCTTCTTGTCATAATCTGATAACTGCTTGTACCGCTTATGCCTGGTAATATCAAACTTGTCACTCAGAAACGGCCGCACCCCACGCAGCTGCAGGATGCATTTATTCCCGTCCATAACAGCAAGTTCATCTCTGCTCATTAATTCCTTTCCCGTTTTTTGATAATTCAGCCCATAAGAACGGCTCTGCCCACGGGTGTCTGATGTGTTGTAAAGGTCTATCGTCTCCTTCCCTAAATTTTCAGAAATTTCCTTTAACGTGGAGCCTTCCTTGCCCCCAAGGAATAACATGGTGTCATGAGGTAAGGTTCAGCTTATCCTTCGAAAAGGACTTGCATCCCCTCCCTCCCAAACCGTACGTACACCTCTCGATGTATACGGCTTTCCGCTTACTATATTTGCGGTTTTCAAGAATGAATTAAACTATGGCATTCTGGGCATACTACGAGAGTTTTTCTTCTCCTCTTGCGCATAAGGAGAACCCACTCCGCATCGCCCTTTAAATCTTTGAGTTTCTTTACCTGATGTATTTCCAGATTCCTGCAATCCTTATGGCACAGTTCACAGGTATGCCTCTCCACCCTCTGTTTCAGTGTATTGGTCTTAGCGTATTTTGAAAGCTGCGGAAGTTCGCTTACATTATCAAACTTCGTGGCTTTTTCCTTCCGTTTAAACCCATCTTTGTAGAAGGTAGTGGTTTTCCTGCCGCTTTTCGTGTCATAGGCGACTGTAAATAAGTCATTCACAAAGTATCGACGCTTAATCTCATGGACGTTCGTCTTATATTTGCAGGCGAAAGTTTTGTACTTACTGTATTTCATTACATTTGCGAACCTCCCTATTTTAAAGGAGTCATTCGCTATGGAATAATAATTGTACAGCCCACGCACTTCTGCGTTATACCTTGCCAATATCTCAATGTCTCTCTGGTTCACCAGTTTGCCCCTGTGCAGGGCTACAAATCTCTCTTTGCCGTTTTCGTTGATTTTGATTTTCATTGCACGGTACTCTATCAGCTTGCCTACCCATTTTTCTCTGGGGACTAAGAGTTTTACTACTCCCGTCTGGCATCTCTGTACCCGCCCATCTGCCTTTTTCTTTAGGTTCTGGCTTCTGGATACTGTGATGTCATATCCGAGGAATCTGGCACGGTCTCCTGTATGGGTGACTTTGGTTTTGGCATCCGACATTTCCAGCTTCAAGGTTTCCCATAGGAAAGTTTTTACATCCTGTTTCACCTTTTCTGCATCTTGTTTACTGCCTATTACCCCTATCAGAAAATCATCCGCATACCGCGTATATTGGATGCGCTTATAATCTGCATCTTTTGGAATTGTCGGGGTGATGCTCTTTTCCTCCCTTTCCAGTTTTTTTAGCGTCCTGCTTCTGATTTTCCTTTCTTCCGGCGTTAATGTCTCCCAGATTTCTTTGCCCTTTTTCCTATATTTGTACGTCCTGTCCACACTTCTTCTGTATGCCGTGGCAAATCGCTTTTTCTGCGCTTTTGTATTGAACTCCATTGCATACTTTTCCATGTATCTGTCCAGTTCGTTCAGATATACATTGCACAACACTGGACTGACGCCGGACCCCTGCGGCACACCGCTGTAAGTCCTTCCAAAAGTCCATTGCTCCATGTATCCTGCTTTTAGGAATTTCCAGATTAACTGGATGAAGGCTTCATCATCAATCCGCTTTCTCAGCAGTTTACTGACTACTTGGTGGTCAAAACTGTCAAAGCAGGCATGGATATCCCCTTCCACAAACCAGTTTGTACCCGTAAAGGTTTTCTGTATCTGCATCAGCGCCGTCTGGCAGCTTCTGTTTGGTCTGAAACCGTGTGACTTATCGCTAAATACCGGCTCATAAATACTCTCTAAAATCATCTTAACAACTTCCTGCACGAGTTTATCGTTCCCGGACTGGATGCCCAGAGGACGCTTTTTACTGCTGTTCTTCTTTGCAATATATTCCCGTCTTGCAGGTTTTGGTTGGTAACTGCGGTCTCTTAGGGACATGATTATCCCCTCAATCCTTTCATTACCCATGCCATCAATCGTCGTCCCATCAGCCCCGGCAGTCATACTGCCGTCATTTGCGTATATGTTTTTATACGCCAGCCAATAAAACTCCGGATTGTATAAGTTCCTATATAACCTTTGGAACCTATAAGTTTCATCCTTTGACTTTTCCGTCAAACTTTTTAATACTTCAGTTGGATTTCTCAATGCCTCACGCACCTTCCTTCATTTTAGTATTAACAGTAAACTGCACCCCTTCGCCGTGTAAGCAGAATTACCTGCATCCGTTTTTACGGCTTTCCCTGTCATTCCAGGGTTCTCAGACTACTATGGGTGCTGTGTACCCATGCCCGTTACCGGGTTTAGGGCATCCCCATTTAGTAATTATAGAATTAGCTTTCAATGCTGTCGGATTCGACGTTCGCCATTTACCCGCTGTCTTGCGGTTGTCATTCTGTGAGCATCGCTTGCTCCCATAACTGCGAAATGTGAGCAACACAGAAGGCATACGTTTCAACCCTTTTCGTATGCAGGGACGGGATTCCCCAACTCTGACTGTCGTTTAAGCAGTTTAGCTTTATTCCTCATGCACCGATTTTTATCCTTGGGTTTATGGAGCTTAGGATTAGCCCCACTTCCCCCATGTTCCTATTGGAACAACAACATGCTGCACTCCCCTTCGGGTTTCCCCTCTCGGATAAGTTGCAGGATAATAGGCTGTGATTTTTCATCACTTGATACTTTTGCCTACCGCTTGCTAAAGGCGGTATTCCATAAAAACCACGTCACCAAAATTTATAATGCGCTGGTGACTTATGGGCGCACGCAGTTGCCTAAAATTGTCTCGGCTGCATCTTTATAAATGGTTTTCAACTGGCTCTGCGACTGTAAAATAATGGACGCTGATATTTCACGGCTCCGTATCGTGGCAATCAGTTTGTCAAACTTCGGGATCTGCCCGATATTGCTGAACTCGTCCAACAGCAGCCTTACATGGTATGGGAGCCTGCCCCCATGCACATCATCTGCCCGGTCGCACAGGAGATTGAACAGTTGTGTATACATGATTGCCACAAGGAAATTAAAGGTATCATCCGTATCGGAAATAATGATAAACATTGCCGTGCGCTGGTCCCCAATCATATCCAATTCCATTTCATCATAAGAAGTCAGCTCCCGCAGTTCCGCGATGTCAAATGGCGCTAATCTGGCTCCGCATGAAATCAGTATACTTTTTGAGGTTTTGCCTGTTGCTTGTTGTCAAGGACTTTTTAATACAGTTCACAGAATATTCAAAAAATCGACACAGCAAAAGCCGGGGGCCAAATGGCTCCCGGCCTGCTCATGCGCTGCTTACTCCTGCGCCATCATCTGGCGGACTTCCTCGCGGAGCATACGCTTGATTTTGTCCTCCATCGTTTCAGTGCTGGTTTCGCTGAAATGCGCCCACACAAGGTAGGTGGTTTTGCCGATTTTCTTCACCATTGAGGGCGGGGTGTCCGGCTTGGGCCGGGGGAAGG
>CAJUND010000057.1 GCA_910587655.1 uncultured Agathobacter sp.
TGTCCCCTGACTAAAAATTTCATAAAAATGTGTCTACTCTATTGACTATACTTCAGGTCGTGTTACCTTGTGCGTCCGTCCTTGCGGTCATCCTTGCCGCGTCGTCATATTCAAACCTTGTCACGCTGCCGAGTGCGTCCGTGATGGCGGTCGGTGGCAGTGGTGTTGTTCCCGTTCGCATCATAGGTAAAGCTTTCAAACGTTCCGTCTGGATATGTGGTTTTTGTCATGTTGCCAAGGCCGTCATATTCATAGGTCTGACATTACTGGCATAAATACCCAATCTAATAAAATAATTATGTTTTTATAGCTTATTCCGTGCAATTTATTTGTTAAGCAATTCCGTAAGACTGGAGGCTATTTCTATCAGGTCTTCCTCTAACATAGTTTCAAACGGAACCTGGTAATACTTTGAATTCTTTCCAAGCACAAGCGCCTCATCATTTACCGCCCCTACCAGTGTATATCCTGGTAAAAACTCCTCTATCGCGTTTCCCTCGCTGAATTCATTTATTTCTGCGCAGGAATATATCCTAAGATATATATCTTTCAGGCTTCCTTCTACACCGCCTGTTTCATCCAAATATGCCTTAAGTTCATTTGTCACCCAGTATTTTAATCCACTGCTTTTAACTGAAAAATCCCTCTTTTCTTCCAGTCCTGTTGAAACCTCTATCCCATTCGATAAAGCAATAATTTCCTTAATTGTCAAGTAGCTCCCCTCTTCTCTTTTAATAGGACCATTATCTCTCTTTTCTTTACTCATTCAATATTCCCTCCAATTCTCTCAACACCATGCTCCAAAACTTATTAAATTGAAAATGTTCCTGAGGATATAAAGCAACTTTATTATCTATATCAGTTGGACTTCCACCAAACTTTACTGGTTGAACCTCATGAATATGTAAACCTTTCAAATAATTATACATACGATGCAATTTCTTATTTATCTTATTTGCATCATCTCTGGCTTTTTTATAAGCATCCCCTTCTAATACAGTAAACGGTCCTTCCGGATGTGGTAATCCATCCGGATATTCGCTCCAATCTGTAATTTCAAAGGTTCCATCATCATTTACTTGAACGCATTCATTATGCACCAGTACCCCGTTTACTGACACATAGTAGGTATGGCTGTCCTCAATCTCAAGGTTGTAGACTTTTACCGGCTCATCCAGTGTCTCCGTTTCAACACTGGCAACGGTCTCTGTCTTCCCGTCCTGCGTGTGCAGCACGTCTCCTTCTTCCAGCTCGGAAGCGGCGCACCAGCCCTTCCCTTCCGTGTAGAACGGGTGGTTTTCGGTGGTGTTGATTTCCGTTCCGTTTCCGGTTGTTACATGGACAAGCGTGTCGGTTTCAGTCACTGATACGGCGAGGACTTTTTTCAGTTCCTTCTCCCCGGTCTCGGTATTCTCCGACCAGACGCAGTCGCCTGCCTGTATTTCCTCAATCGGGCGCAGCCCGTCCTCCGTGGATACCAGGGTGTCCCCCGTGAAGCACTGGCTGGTCAGCCCGAACACCATGCAGAACATTTCCACGATGCTGACCGTGATTTCCACCGGGTCCCCGCTTTTGAACGCCTCCTGTATCCGGCCCGCCTGGTCTGCCAGCCCGAAGACTGCCATCAGAGGTTTGAGCACAATACCGAGTGAGGTTTTGCACATGCCGTCAACCATGAAGCCGACCACCATGCCCCCACGCATGACTGCAAACACGTCTGGCAGTGTCCCGCCGCCCAGCATGATTTCCCGGATTTCCACTGCCGTGTCATAGACGGTGGTTGCGGCATTCGCCCACTTCACCAGCTTCTGCAGGAAGCGCACCTGGTGTATGCCGCGCATTGCGGACTGGATGCTTGTCGTCACGGAGCATTCGCGTAAAGATATTTGTGTAAACTCACCGGGTCGGAAATTCTTCCCGGCCAGATGTCCGTCAAAAACCGGATGTATCCATTGTTTGTTTAAACCATAGTATTTTCATCAGATGTGTCTGATTCCGATTCTTTCAGCAGTATTCCGTACAAAAACTGTTTATTCCGATAAACCAGTTCTTTACGGCCTCCATTTTATCCGTTCATCTTCTTTACGTGCAAATGTAAATATTAGTACTGTATTAAACTGACTGACAAACTCACAAGGAGCACTGGGATGCTTAAGATACATCTCTGGAACCTGAAAATTCTCTTCACGTTTTACCAGAAAAATTTCTGCCCATTTCTTTTCCTCTTTCGGGCTGTCCGGTTCCAGACATACTGCACTAACAATTTCTTTCTTGTTAGTAAAATAAGCATTAACAATCGGCCTAAAAGGGATTTTTTCCAGTTCGCTCTTTTCTGGAAACACATCTCCAACCCAGTCATACAGCATCACCACCGCACTGGAGGAATAATCCAGGTCGGGACATATATTTGATACCGGAACTTTGTTAATTTCAATAACACGCAGCAAAAGATATCCGTTCTTTATTATTTTCTGAGCATTCTGAAATCTTTTTCTGTTTTCTTCACTGACTTGTTCGCCCCACTTTACCAGCGGTTCTGTCATTTTATATGCCAGCAGATCTCCCACCTTCCATTTCGTCTTGCGCCGGAAAAATGCCGGGCACTTTGGAAACTTCTTTTTTTCCTCATTTACCACATTCATAAGATTATATCTTAGCTTTTCCAGCACCTGTTTTCTTTCCCGGTATATCTCCTCCCCGCTTTCCTTCCAGCGTTCCAGATAGGATTCATCTGCAATGCACTCAAGTGCACGTTCCTTTACCTCATCCATCAGAATCCCGTTCTTCCACTGGAACAGTGCAATGGAAAGCCAGTAAACATCCTTTCCTTCTGACGCGTCTTCATAGTCCGGATAAAAATGGTCGCTTATTTTCCGGTAGGCCTCCCGGGGGGACATTCCGTACCCCAGGAGGATTTTGTACTCATCTATAATATCCGCTGCGTCATCATCATCAAAAATTTCTGCTGACCAAGCCCCCATTATTTGTAATCTCCTTTCATCACATCATACAGTCCGTCAATCGGCAGCTTACAGATGGAAGCTGCTCTTTTAATCACAAACCCTTTTCATATGCCAGTTGTTGTACATACCCCGCCAAAATTTCCCAGGTGTACATAGAACCCCATGTGAAAACAGAACTATGAACTGTATTATTTAATGGAAAAACAAAATCCTCACATTTTCCCAGGAACTGCAGATCTTTCGGTCTTCCACTCTTTGACTTTTCCAAAATCTCCACACAATACCTATTTCCATTTTGCGTTTTCAAAAAACAAACATTAGTGGATGTTTTCAGGTCTATCACACTTTCCGGTTTTTCCTTTCTTAAAAAAAAGTACGCTTCCACCACTTCATCCTCTACACCGTGTACATTCCAGTCTTCCAAATAGATTCTGTTAATATAAAACAGTGCATACCATCCATTATATTCTTCATAGCCTTCTACAAGTTCTTTAATTTGAAATGCATAAACCTCTCCCTCTTTCCAGCCAGTTTTATAGGGTTTGTGGACACTCACCTTTTTCCTTTCCGGCATCGGACTGTTTAACTCTTCCTTCAGCCTGTCCAGAACCCTGTTCCTCTCTTTCCTGAGTTTTTCGGATTCCCAGCGGTCAGATGTTATTTCCTCCTCCAGCATTTCCAGTGCTTTTGTTTTCAATTCTTCTGTTAATCTTCCCTTTTTCCACAGTGTATCCGCCAGACCAAGGAAAAAATCATACTTACAGTCCACATCCTCCATCTCTTCCCTGTATTCTTCCATTATTTCCTGTAAGGCCTCCTCGTCGGTTTTTCCTCCTTTTAATTTGGAAATATAATCATCTTTTACGTCCGCACTCAAATCATTCTGGTACAGACCGGTTCCCCATGCTCCCATTTGCTTCACCTGCATAACTGAACGTATGCTTTTCCTTTCCCATAAATCCAGTATATACCAGGGCACCACCTGTAAAGGTGATGCCTTAATATATCCCCTGCTTACTTTGTTTTATCCTGTTACCACCAGTTCCCCTTGTCCTCCTTGATTGCGTTCAGTTCCTCCTCCTCAAAGTTTTCAAACATGCTCGGGTACCTGTTCATGTATTCCACTGCGGCATCATAATAAACTGAACTGTTGGCATTTCTTATACCAACCCCGTTTACAAAGTTGTAATAAGGAATTCCCACATCCTTTGTAAAGTTTGCCGTATGGTACAGTACCAGCAGGGTCTGTTCAAGCCCCCTTGCCTCTTCTTTGGTAAGGTTGGATAACACCATCTCTCCTTCTATCAGGTTATACTGCTTCATCTTTCCTCCAGGCCGCTTATGCTGCTCCATGCGGCTTTTATAATCCTTCGTCCGCCCGACATACCGCACCACTCCATCCAAGTCTACCAGTGTGTAAACACAGTAACACCTGTTCTTTTTTGTCTTTTCTTCTAGTTCAGCCTTGATTCTGCTTTTGACATTTTCCACCACACTGTTAACATCGTCAGCAGAATCCATGGCTGCAACAGTATTACTGACAACATGGGTATAATCATACCTTGCCGTCACTGCGGCATTTATATAGCGCAGGGTATGCAGGAGGCTCAGTCCGATTGCAACAACAGCAGCGTCATGTTTTATTTCGGCAATTGAAAGCGAGAAGTAACCGCTCGGATCCGTGTATGTCACCGGGTTCGCGTTCGCGTAAAGGTATTTGTGCAGGCTCACCGGGTCCGTGAGGCTTCCCGGCCAGCTGTCCATGCTGGTGAAGGTTCCCGTGGACGGGTCCATGTACCTTGCCCGCAGGTAGTAAAGACCCGTGTTTTCGCTGTACTGTTCCCCGGTGTAGAGGAAGTCGTTTTCCGTGTCCCCTTTCTTCTGTAACAGGTTCCCGTATGCGTCGTAACTGTAGCTGTCAGTTATGTTCCCGTCACTGTCAATCAGGAACCGGACGTTCCCGTGCCCGTCATAATGATAGTAGCATACCTTTCCTTCCCTGTCCATGGAAAGGAGTTCGTCCCCGCGGGTGAAATGTGCTTTTTCATTCCCTTCGCCGTCCGTCTCCGCCACGACCTGTGTGAGGCTTCCGCTGGTGTCATTGACATAATACACCGTACTGCTTTCATTGACGGTCTTTGACTGGCGGTTCCCGGCATAATCGTAGGTGTAGGATTCAACGGTTACGCTGTTGCCCTGCTGGACAGTCGCCTTTGTAAGGCGGTTTTCCATGTCATAGGTGTAGGAAGCCGTTTTGCTTCCGCTTTTCTTTGTGAGGTTTCCGTTTGCGTCGTACCCGTATGTGGCGGTTCCCTCCGGCCCGCGCTCCGTGATAAGCTGGTTTAAGGCATTGTAGGTGTACTCCGTGGTTCCCTCTGTTACCTGCATGTCATCCAGCCCGGTGTCCG
>CAJUND010000058.1 GCA_910587655.1 uncultured Agathobacter sp.
ATGGATGGGGAAGATGCAGGGGATTTCATCATTCTGATTCTTATTTGAAGGATAGATATTATGATTACAATGGATGGCGTCAAACAGATAAGCAAAAAAATATCTTTGGAAAATGGCATATCGGAAAATGATTTAAGCGAAGATGTATCTGAAATTGTGTACCGTACAGATGTGTTTGAGTGCGATGATGCTTCTGTCATTGACCGGCATATAGACATCGGATATTCTTTCGGTGACTATTACGAAGTGCATGAAGACAGCCCTTTATTTCAATTTATTTGTGCATTGTGCAACCTGTCATTAGAACAAGAGGAGGAAGAAAGGGAAAAGTTTTTATGGAAGAGTACACGTTAAAAACGAATTTTGCGGCGCTGGAGGATGCGCAGGCAAATGAATACCTGATGGATTTTGGACAGATTATTGAGAAGGCGTTTGAACACAGTGACAGCCGCCCGCGCCTGTTGGGGAATCTGCTGGTTCTGGAGCGCTACTGTAATACGGTGCGGCAGGGGCTGGCTGGGCAGGGGCATGAAGCAAAGCTTTCGGTGTGTCTGCGGTATGCGCAGGGGCTTCTCTGGGACTACCTGGGCGGACGCGTCACGGCGGCGGATTTTCAGGACTTTGCAAACGATTATTTTGCGTGGCTGTTAGAACACTGTGTCGGACCGTCAATAGATTTATACGAAAGCTTATATGCGGAATATTTTGCGGATTCGTGTCCAGAGTCTTATGAATGGTTTGCGGTGGAATGGAGTTCCGGGCTGTTGATGCAGTTGGTTTCCATAGAGGGCGGGCGTGTGGATCACGAAGATTTTGAGGAGTGCGGGAATCTTGATTTTTATGGGCCGCTGAGTATGCTGGATATGCTGGAGGATGTCTGTATATACCTTACCGATACGCCCGTCGCATCAAACAGGGGCGCTGATCTGGAAGAAGCGATGGCGCAGGTGCGCAAAAATTCATTATTTCAGGAAATTGTCATGCATGTCCAGAACGATTTGCAGACGGCGCTTTTGGCCGCGCCTGCGGAATGGGAAGCACTGCGGAAAGAATACGGACAACATACGATCCTTCCAGAACAGTATGCCGCACGGATGCTGGAGTATTAAAAAATGACCAGAGGAAAAGAAATGGAGGAGGAAAAGGCGTTTCCCTGGTTTGAAAACAGCGGCATCCCCAATGAAAAGTACCATATGGTTTTTTCCCTTTATGATGCGTGTGACGGATTATGGGGAATGCAATATTTTGAAGTTTGGGAATCTCAAATTTATCCGTTTATTGTCAGACAGCATGTGCGCGATGACTTGGAGGTCCGCTATGAGCTGTTTGACAAAATGAGGCGGGATATGGCGTGGGCATGTGTGGAAAAGATATTGGACATGCCTGGATTTTTTACGATGCTGGCAGAAATTTATAAAGAGGGATATTTCCCATGTTCCTGGAAGGGGGCCCATCCATCCGGCCAGGCAGTGGTATTATAGGGATTGCGCAGACTTTTTCCCGCTGGGATCTGCTGGCTGGAAGCTTATCTGTGTTTTATTGAAAGAGGAACCAGAGGAAAATTTTTTATGGATGCGGAAGGGGGATTTGAAATGGCAGAATTTCAGGAAGGAACGCTCGATACCTTGATGGAACGTTTATGTAACAGTATATCCGGCTTTGACCCGGAATGGGTAAAGCGCTGTGTGCCTGCAACAGAAGAACAGATTCAGCAGTTACAGGATATTCTGGCGGTAAAGGTATGCGAAGGATATTCCATGAGATTTTGTTGTAATGACGATAAATTGCTGAAACGGGTAATGTGTTCACCTTTGTCAAAGGTTTTTGATACAATAAGTAAGCTTTGGGGTTGCATAGATAGAAAAGATGGATAATAAACAAAGTAAAATCGTAAAATCAGCGGCTGAACTCTTAATGGTTTATTCTGCCCAGTGCAGATGTTGTAATAACGCATTTGACTATGCGGCGGAAACTGCGGATACAGATATGGTAAGGAACTGTTCAGAAATTACTTGTGACAAGTAATTGTCATGAGTAATTTCTGAACAATTCCTTATTAACAGAGAGAAAGAAACGAATGGAAAGGCCGTTACATATTTAGACAGACTTCAGGAAAACTATCACAATTTATTTTCTAAGCCGTTGCAAAAATCTGAGTTTACAGAAACAGATATTAAGTTGATAGAAACAGAATGGGGCTATGAGCTTCCGAGACCTTATATTGATTTCCTGCGGAGTTATCAATTGCCAAAATGTTGCATGGTATCGGTATCTTTTTGCGGCTTGTCTGCACAAAGGACATTTATAATGAAGATTGTCTGGAATTTATACTGGAGGTATAGAAATGAATGAGGAAAAGAAAATTGAATTTACACAGAAATGGATTGGGGACGCGGTAAAGAAGTTTCTGCAGAAAGAGGACATTTACGAAAGCGATATGGAGAGAATCAGGTATATGCGTATCGGCGACTGTAACTTTGGCGGCCTCTACACGATTGAATTGAGCACGGCAGCGCCGCCGGACCCCTTCTATACCACAGACGGCGGGGACGAGTGGGATCCGGACGGCGAAACTGCTGTGACTGGCAGATTCATCCGGCTTTACATAGACTATGCGAAGAAAGCCCCCTGGGATTACATAAAATCCGGTACAGGGGAGCGTTTTTTCCAGCTTCCGCCATATACTTATACTGTCTGGAAAGAATTTGAAGAGCAATATGAAGAGGCAAAAGAGGAAGAATATGATGAAGAGGATTGGGACAATTCTGCGGATGAATGGGAAGCTTTCGAGAAAACCATCCTGTGCCAGACATATCGGGAGAAATTTGACGACGATGCTTACAAGGAATGGCAGCGGCGGACCGACCGGGGCATTCAGCAGGATATCGGCCTGTTTACCGGGCTGGAGGTGCTGCGGCTTTTCAGCGCGGAATATCAGGATATGACTTTCTTAAGAGCGATGCCCCTGCTGCGGGTGCTGGAAGTGGTAGAAAGCAGATTTGCTTCCCTGGAAGGCATAGACGACCTGATGCGGCTGAAGCAGCTTTGCTGCTGGTTTGACTAAGAATGATGGAGCAGAAAAAAATCCTGTCTGGCATTCTGTCAGCTGCAGTGGTCCTGTGCAGCGCTTCCTGCGGCGGAAACGCCGAGGCGTCAGGCGGCTCACATTTACTGAAAAGGATAAGGGAGTGCCGTAAGCGTGATAAGGTCAATCTTGATACCTGTGCAGGAATCACCCGGATGAAAGGCGATGATGCAGACCTTTCACGAGAGGGTCAATCAGTGCAGCGAAGAAGAAGGTGATGAGATTCTGGCAGAATGGGCAGCGTGTTTTGGTGTTTATATCGGGGAGACGCTGCTGCGCGTGCATTTGTCGGAGAAAGGATTCGCATGGGCGTTGAACGGAGAGCTACCCATGCTTCAAAGGGGTAATGACAGATTAGAACCCATTTACCAGGCGTACAGTCGAATCCGGTATGGATGTGCATTTGATATTGGTACATTTTATCAGAGGGCAGTCTGGATAGCTGACCAGGCACCATTTTCTGCGGAGCGCGTAGTGGATGTGGAACTGGTTGAAGCCGGGTATCATGAAAAAAATGTATTATATGAAGATATTGAGACACTTTTATTGGCAGTTGTAAATGGAGAGGAAGAGTACATGATTCTTCGCTCCAGGGATGGATTTCTGCAGTTTTTTGGCATGAATGATAAGTTTGTTGCGGAAACGCAAGTCAATTTGCCGGATGGAGACTTTCGCACGTATTCTATTATCAATAAGGAAAGAAAACAAGCGATGGATAAGATTACAGTCCACACAATGCTTGACAAGTCCGAAGTTCCGGCACGCGAAGTGATTTCGCTGGAGATGCTCAGAGCGGCAGTGAGGGCGTATTACAGCAATGTGCACTATGAGTCTTTTCTGAAACAGATACCGCATATGGATACGACAGAGCAGACAAAAAGGTACATGGGGCTGATAAAATGAGGGCGTTTGCGGTAATATTAATAATCAGTATTATGTTTGTGTATTGCCAAAGATAGAAGCTCTCCCAAAGAAGTGGCATGAAATAAAACGGATTACGTTGTAAAGGAACTGTTTTTAGAGCATTGGCTCTGATAAAGAGCAATAGGAGGATTTGAAATGGCAGAATTTCAGGAAGGAACGCTGGATACCATGATGGAGCGGTTATGCAGCAGCATATCCGGTTTTGATCCGGAATGGGTAACACGCTGCGTACCTGCAACAGAAGAACAGATTCGGCAGTTACAGGATATTTTTGCAGAATGCCACTATACGGTACCGGCTGCCTACCTCTATTATTTAAGAAGAATGGGGCAGAATGACGGCGGCTT
>CAJUND010000059.1 GCA_910587655.1 uncultured Agathobacter sp.
ACGGAAAACAGTATTTCGGGAAGATGGATTATGTGCCGTATTCCAACCGGTTTTTATACAATAAATATAATATCAAGCGTGGAGACTATAGTGGAAAGGAGGATTGTATACAAGAACATAAGTTTAGAGATTATAAAGAATTAAGAATAGCATTGGGAGATGCCAGAACACATGGTCTGTTTGCTGACTTCCTGAATGAAATAGGTACTTCTCAAAAAGCAGTATATGAGTTGGAAAATACTGCGATTATAATGGCAATTACGCTTGTTACAGCGGAGAACAAAAGCCTTCCAAACGGGGATGTACAGAATCCGGTACTCCCATATCCTCTTCCAAATTCCAGTTTCGCTCCTGTCCTTGATCCGGAAGCACTGGGGTGTTTTTTCACTTATATATCAGGAACCGGAGGTGAAGACAAGGCATGGGAAGAAGGATTTACAAGAAAAAATATCCCTGCTGAACTGTGGATTCTAAAGGGGACGGTAGGAACGAATTCTGCAAAGAACCACCTTGAAAAGAACCTGCGCAAAGCCATGATGGCGTTGGAAGGCGTTTTAAACCGGTACAACACGGAGATTTACCTTTCCGTATCCCCAGATAAAAAGATGGATGGCTGTCTGTATGGGGAACAGAATGAAAAGATTGACTTGTCTACAATTGCTTCCATAACCAGTAATATAGCAGCATTTGGGACGTTTAATGATGCAGATGCGGGAATCACCCTGCACTGTGTCTATAATCCCGAAACGGAGGAATACACCATGGATTTTAAATACTGTCTGATTGACTACTATGATTTTACTTTAACGAAAGGGCTTAAGGAACAGGACATGCTGGGGCTTGCCCGGGGTTATGAGCTGTACGGCTGGATGGATGACACCGTCACATGGAGAAAGGGAGAGGAAAAACAGTTCTATGATTCGTGGATTGAAAGTTTGGTGAAATCCATATGATAAAGCAGGGGAAAGCAAAAAAGAGGGTTTGTATAATACTGTTATGTATTTTTATGGCGGTTTATTTTCTGTATGGCAGGGCATGGCCTCGAAGGTGGTTTTTAAATTTTGGTCATTATTACTATTTGACAGCTCCCCATATAAGTGGTTTTTTTCCAGAAACACTTTCTGACAGTGCAGGAGACATCAGATACCATTATTATTACAAAGGCTTTCTGGATGAAAAATTCGGAATTTCTTTTACACTGGACAAAGAATCGTACCAGGTTATGAAAGAATCGTACCAGACATTTTTTAAGGAACAGGAAACAAAACATACACACCGCTGGTATGAATTTGGTGAAAAAGTGACCACGGAATTCTTGGAAAATGAGGAATTGGATGACCTGAAACATCTTTTCCACAGCGGAGAGGATTCCTATACAATGCTGGCATATGAAATAATACCAAGCGCTAAAACCAGTTATTATATAAGCGGTGTCATATATAATGACAACAAGAACGAAATAATTATTTTTTATTTTTTTGATGCAGCACGTAAGGAAAAAAGAGACACTGAGATATAAGTCCGAACAGACGGTCATTTAAGAACCGTGTGCTTTTTGCATTTAAAGATGGCATCCAAAAAGAATATCGGTCCATGGTTTTAGATGGGGGTGGTATGAAAAAGAAAATAAATAAAATGAGTAAAAGTGAAAAGGGAGTTTTGCTGGCAGCAGGCATTATTGTTTTTGTTTTCCTTGTTTCTGGCGTATGGTTTTTACGGGCATGTGGCATTCTGCCGTATACCCAGAGATGGTTTATCAGCTATAATGTATTCTATCAACGGGCGGACCGGGTGGCAGCTCCTTATCCAGGGGAGCTGCCAGCCAGTGCAGGGGATATTAAATACTTTTATTATACGGGATGGCTTGATAAAAAGACGGGGATATCCTTTACGGTAAATGATGAGGATTACCAGAAAATAAAAGAAGAATATCTGTCATCTTACAAAACAAAAGAGGATGACAATCAGAAATCCCTGGACAAATATGGACGTAATTTGGACCGGGCTGCCGATGGCGGGATGTATGTGTTTGATGAAAGGCTGACATCCGACTTTTTGGAGGAAGAGGGACTGGAATATTTAGAAAAGGTATTTCATGATGCAGCTGATAATTACATAATACTGGCATACATAGGGGATGCAGAGGGCGGAGAGCGCTGTAATCTGGAAGGTGTTTTTTGTAATGATGAAACAAACGAGGTGGTTATGTTCGGTTATACGGATGTGTTCCGAAAAAGCAGAAAGTAATCAGGCACTGGGTATTCTTAATGAGCGGACATGCCTGGAATGGAGCGTGGACATGAGCCGTACGGATATTTAAATGATACCTTCACTTGGAAGAACGGTGAAGAAAAACTGTTTTATGAATCATTTATCAACAGATCAGGGAGAAATTATTCATGAAAAAATCAGGCAGGGTAAAAAAGAGAATCTGTATAACCCTATTATGTATTCTTCTGGGATCCTTTCCGTGGATATGGCTTTTATATGTTCTGCAAATACTGCCATATACACAAAAATGGTTTACCAGTTACGACTCCTTTAACAAAAAACAGATGGAGTGCCGGCTCCGTATCCAATAGCACTGCCTTCCGGCGCAGGGAATATCAGATATTTCTGTTATACAGGGGGACTTGATACGAAGACCGGGATTTCCTTTACAGTCAGTGATGAGGATTACCATGATTTAAAAGACCGGAATATGACATCCTTTACTGCAGAAAGGGAAGATTATCAGAAAAGATATCAGGATTATAAAGAAGGGTACCAGGAAAAGCTTGGAAACCATGAAGTGGAGAACTGGCGGTGGTATGTGTTTAATGAAAAGGCGACACCAGACTTTCTGAAAGAAGAAAAACTGGAGTATTTAGGGGAAATACTCCACGATAAGGCAGAGGATTATACCATACTGGCTTATGAAAAAGGAACAGGGGGAGAAAAAGAAGCTTATACCCTGCAGGGAGTAATTTGTAATGATAAAACAAACGAAATAGTTATGTTCGGTTTCAGGGATGTTCTGTTTAATGAAAAACATTAGATTCTGAGAAGGAATTTTTCTGCGCTGCCTTTTTATTTCTTTTTGACACCTTTTCATACAGGTAGTTTTTCCAGAAACACTGTCTGATAGTGCAGGAGACATCAGATACTAATGATGAAAACCGAGGGAATGCCTGCCTGTGTCCCTTGTTCCATCCCAAGGTGTACGGGAAACTTTCCAATAAATTTATATTTGTGGACGGAACACTGAACAGTGACGGGAAACAGTATTTCGGGAAGATGGACTATGTACCGTATTCCAACCGTTATATAGAACAGAAGTATAAAGATGAAACGATACCTTTTGAAATGTTTGATATGAACAGAAAGGCGAAGGGGGCGGCAAGAGTACACGGACTGTATGCAGATCAGCTGGGTCAGGTTAGTATTCAGGACATGAATAATTATATGGAGTGTAATTCAGTAATAGCAATGGCAATTTCTGTCCTTACAGCTGATCCCACCGTTTCCCCGGGCGGGAATATAGGGAACTGGATAGATTATGATGCACTGGGGTGTTTTCGCTCCTTTGCAACCGGGATAGGTGGGAATGCTGAGGCGTGGGAACCAGGTTACACAAGAAAAAACATTCCTGCAGACCGCTGGATTCTTAAGGGAACGAAAGGTTCAAATTCTGCCAAGAACCATCTTGAAAAGAACCTGCGCAAAGCCATGAAGGCACTGGAAGGTGTATTAAACCGGTATAACACGGAGGTTTACCTTTCCGTGTCCCCGGATAAAAAGATGGACGGCTGTCTGTATGCAAATGTAAATGAAACAATGGGGCTGTCCACGGCTGTTTCAGTGGTCTGCAATATCGCAGCATTTGGAACATTCAATGATGCCGATGCGGGAATTACCCTGCACTGTGTCCATAATCCGGAAACAGGGGAATACACCATGGATTTCAGGTACCGTCTGATTGACTACTATGATTTTACTTTTTCGCAAATACTAAATGAGCAGGATATGCTCGGCATTGCACGTGGGTATGAACTGTACGGCTGGCTGAATGACACCGTTACATGGAAAAAGGGCGAGGGGAAACAGTTTTATGAGTCGTGGATTGAAAGTCTGGGGGAACATGTGAATGAGAAA
>CAJUND010000060.1 GCA_910587655.1 uncultured Agathobacter sp.
CACCGACCTCACGCTTATCAGGCGTGCGCTCTAACCGGCTGAGCTATAAGCCCTTGTCGTATTTTTTATGTTACATGATTTCTTTTAATTCGTCAAGTATTTTTCAAAAACTTATTGACATCCCATGAGTGAGTATGTATAGTAGATAAAGCATATCGCATTTGAAATCCGCTTCGCGGAGCGATTTGCGCAGGCAATACCCCTTTGGGGTATCACATGATGGAGCAAATCGCATCTGAAATCCGCTTCGCGGAGCGATTTGCGCAGGCAATACCCCTTCGGGGTATCACATAGCGGGCATGGCGGAATTGGCAGACGCGCCAGATTTAGGTTCTGGTGTCCATGACGTGCAGGTTCAAGTCCTGTTGCCCGCACTGTGCGGACGCACTTTAATATCAGACTAACATTCTGTTAGTCTTTTTTTTACCTGTGATTTACAGAAGGGGGATTAAATATTTATGAAAAAAGATATGACTGTCGGTAACCCAATGAAAATCATTCTGGCATTTTCAGTCCCGGTATTACTGGGAAATATCTTCCAGCAGTTTTACAACATGGTGGATACCATGATAGTCGGACAGTATCTGGGACCGGACGCACTCGCTGCTGTCGGTTCCACGGGCTGTCTGATGTTTCTGGTCCTTGGTTTTGCCAACGGCATCGCCCAGGGCTTCGGCGTCATGATTTCACACGCATTCGGGGCAAAAGATGAAAAAATGCTGCGTCATTACACTGCAGTATCGCTTCTTCTTACACTGGCTGTTTCTGTCATTCTTACCGTTCCGACAGTTGCTGCCTCCCGCCAGTTTCTGTTATGGATGCACACACCGGATAATATACTGGAGCCTGCCAACGACTATATCCGCATCATTTTTGCCGGTCTGGTCTGTACCATGGCATACAATGTCGCTTCCGGAATCCTGCGCGCCGTGGGCGACAGTAAAACGCCGCTTTATTTTTTGATTTTTTCCAGCATCCTTAACATTATACTGGATATATTTTTCATAGTGGCTGCAAAACTGGGAACTGCAGGCGCGGCATATGCAACCGTTATCTCCCAGGGAGCCGCCGCCATACTCTGTTTTATTGTAATGCACAAAAAACATGCCGTCCTGCGAACGCGCCGCGCGGATTTTTATCTTGATACCGCCTCCGTCTGGAGAATGCTTTCCATCGGAATTCCAATGGCGCTCAACTATTCCATAACGGCAATCGGCACCATGGTTTTCCAGAGCGCAATCAACCGCTTCGGGTCAGATGTGGTTGCGGCTTTCACTGCCGCTTCAAAAGTCAACGCCATTGCAACCCAGACCATGCCAACCCTGGGCACTGCCATGTCAACCTACTGCGGGCAGAACCTTGGAGCCGGAAACCACGAAAGAATCTTCCGCGGCATGAAGGATGCTTTTATCCTGAGTTTTGTTTCCGCAGTCCTTGCCGCTGCCATCTGCTGCGCTGCCGGTCCGTTTATGATTGGCTGGTTTATCAGCAGTCCGTCAAAAACTACCATTGGTTACGGAATGCAGTACCTGTACTCTGTAAGTGCCTTTATGCTTCCGCTCGCATGGATTTTTATTTACAGAAACGGAATGCAGGGGCTTGGGCAGAGTCTTGTTCCCATGCTCAGCGGCGTCATCGAGCTTGTATGCCGCTATATTGTCATCCTGATTGCCGCAAAACCGTTTGGCTATCCCGGCGTCTGCTTTGCCGACCCGGTCACATGGCTGATTACCGGCGTCATCCTCCTGATAACCTATCTGCACTGGAAACGGAAAACAAAAAAGAGTCTCGCATAATGCGAAACTCTTTTTTTAACCGCAGTGGCCATTACCGCCGCACCCCTGTTTATTTTCCCCGCAGCGGCCTTCTTCATAATGCCCGCTGCCGTGATGGCTGCAGCTGACGTCTGGATGATAAACAAGGTTTCCTTCCAGAAATGCCTTTACGGCATCGTCAGCATCTCCTGCAACACCTCCGTAGAGACGTATTTTCGCTTCTTCAAGCGCAGACTTTGCACCGAATCCTATGCCGCCGCAGATTAAAGTATCCACACCCAGGTCAGAAAGGAAACCGGCAAGCGCACCATGTCCGCTGCCGTTCGTATTAACCACCTCTTCCTTAATAATCTGTCCGTCGGATACATCATATACCTTAAACTGCTCCGTATGCCCGAAATGCTGGAATACACTTCCGTTTTCAAAAGTAACTGCTATCTTCATTTCTGTCTCTCCTTTCAACCGCCTGACGGCTTATAATTCTGTTACATGAATCATATATCCCCTGCCGTCCTCCAGATAAATATTCAGCACATCGTTTCTGTCCTCTGTCACAATGTCCTTTACTGGTAAATCATCTGTGTCATTCAGTATATCAAACAGCCGGTCCTTGAATTCATTCTTATCCATTTGTCCCCCCAATCCGTTATACCTGTTCTGCTTTGCTATAACATTTATCAATTTTGTGGAACTGTCCAAAGGAAAACAAAAACCTCATAAACACCACACATGCGGTATTTACGAGGTTAAAAATGAGACACGGGGGATTCGAACCCCCGACAACTTGATTAAAAGTCAAGTGCTCTACCACCTGAGCTAGTGTCCCATATTTAATTAACAAGCTGGGCTAGTTGGATTCGAACCAACGAATGCAGGAATCAAAATCCTGTGCCTTACCGCTTGGCGATAGCCCAACAAATTTAAACTTGTTGCTACCGCAACAGGGTGGATACAGGGATTCGAACCCTGGGCCTCCAGAGCCACAATCTGGCGCGCTAACCAACTGCGCTATACCCACC